>NZ_JBIRUZ010000021.1:0-142898 GCF_044386545.1 Streptomyces sp. NPDC020489 | reverse complement strand
GGAACGGACGCTTCCTTTGTACTCACCCTCTCGGGCTTTCCTCCGGGCTTTTCCCTTCGGTCTTGCGTTTCCGACTCTATCAGACCGTTTCCGGTCCGATTCCCTGTCGGCGGGATTTGCCTTGGGCTTCGTGGCTTTCGCCTGTCGGCCTTTCGACATTCACTACGTTAGCCCATCCTCCCGCCAACTCATAATCGAGTTCCGCGAGTTCGAATTCAGGCATGCAGACACGCCGAATTGACCCTCGCTGAGAGGAGGTCGTAGGTAGTGGTTTGGCCGCTTCCGGCTGCTGACGATCGCAGTACCCGGTTCAAGCGGCTCGGGCTACATTACGCACCGCGCAAGGGCGCGTCAACTTGACCGACGCCTTGGCGTATGCGCCCGATACGGGCTCACGGTCGGGTCGTTGGCGATCCAGAAGCGCCACGGGTGGACGCCTCCCTCGCCGGACACTCCGGTGCGGGGGCCGTTGAGTACCTGGTCGGAGGCGACGGGGGTGCCTGCGAGGACCCTCAGTGGGCTGTCCTCCGAAGCGCATGCGTCCGTGCCGTCCAGAGAGCGGGCTACGTCCAGGGCTGTGGCCAGGCGGGCCGGCCCTTTGGCCAGTTCCTTGTCGTTCCGGGCCGAGAGTCGACGTTTGCGGGCCAGCTCGGCGCCCTCGACGATCTCGCCCGCGCGCAGCAGGACCGCGCTCGCCGTGCCGTCCGGACCGCACACCAGGTTCATGCAGTGCCACATGCCGTAGGTGAAGTAGACGTACACATGACCGGGCGGGCCGAACATCACGCTGTTGCGGGCCGTGCGGCCGCGATAGGCGTGCGAGCCGGGGTCGTGCCGGCCGTCGTAGGCCTCCACCTCTGTGAGGCGAAGGACGATCGGGCCGTCAGGGGTGGTGCGGACGAGGATGCGGCCGAGGAGGTCGGGGGCGACGTCCAGTACGGGGCGGTCGAAGAACTCGCGCGGGAGGGGCGTACGGTCGGGGCTCGCGATCATGCCGTCCGAGGGTAGTGCAGACGGGGCGGCTGCCATGGGGTGGTCAGCGCGCGCTCGCCTTGCAAGGGTGAGGGCGCGGAACCGGCCGGGGCCGGATCGCGTTTGTACGGATCGAGGATCCACACGCGACTCGCACTAGAAGCAAGTCACGGGACGACGTAGAGGGAGAGACATGGCGTTCAAGAAGCTGCTCGCGAGCCTGGGGGCCGGCGGGGCTTCGGTCGAGACGGTGCTGACCGAGGTCAACGTCGTTCCGGGTGGTGTCGTCCAGGGTGAGGTGCGGATCCAGGGCGGGTCCGTCGATCAGCAGATCGAGGCGCTGTCGGTCGGGCTCCAGGCCAAGGTCGAGGTGGAGAGCGGCGACCAGGAGTACAAGCAGGACATCGAGTTCACCAAGCAGCGGCTCGGCGGCGCCTTCGAGCTCAAGGCGGGTGCCGTGCACGCGGTGCCGTTCGGGCTCGAGATCCCGTGGGAGACGCCGATCACCACGATCGACGGTCAGCCGCTGCGCGGGATGCACATCGGGGTGTCCACGGAGCTGGAGATCGCGCGTGCGGTGGACTCCGGTGACCTGGACCCGATCAACGTGCACCCGCTGCCGGCGCAGAAGGCGATCCTGGACGCGTTCATCCAGTTGGGCTTCCGGTTCAAGAGCGCGGACATGGAGCGTGGCCTCATTCGCGGTACGCGGCAGAAGCTGCCGTTCTACCAGGAGATCGAGTTCTTCCCGCCGCAGCAGTACCGCGGGATCAACCAGGTCGAGCTGAGCTTCGTCGCCGATCACACCGCCATGGACGTGGTGCTGGAGATGGACAAGAAGCCGGGGCTGTTCAGTGAGGGCAGCGACACCTTCCGCTCGTTCAAGGTGGGCCTGCACGACTACCAGGGCACAGACTGGCCGGCGTACCTCAACCAGTGGCTGTCCGAGGTCGGCAGCAAGCGCAACTGGTTCTAGGCTCGGGACGTACTGATTCCACTGATCAGGAATCCCCCATGAACCGATCAGGAGGTACCGAGGTGACCGAGCTCAAGAGGCGGCCGCTCCCCCATGACTTCCATCCGCCCGTGCCGTCGTTCACGGTGACGAGCGAGGACGTCGAGGAAGGTGCGCCGCTCAAGGACGCTCAGGTCTACGCGGCCGGCAACACCTCGCCGCAGCTGCGGTGGGAGGGCTTCCCACCCGAGACCAAGAGCTTCGCCGTGACCTGCTACGACCCCGACGCCCCCACGGGCAGCGGGTTCTGGCACTGGACCGTGTTCGACATCCCGGCCTCGGTGACCGAGCTGCCGGCGGGCGCGGGCAGCGGCAAGTTCGAGGGGCTGCCGGAGGCCGCCGTACAGGTCCGCAACGACTACGGGTCGAAGGACTTCGGCGGTGCCGCGCCGCCGCCCGGGGACGGGCCGCACCGGTACGTGTTCACGGTCTACGCGGTGGACCAGGAGAAGCTCGGGGTGGATTCCGACGCCTCTCCCGCCGTCGTGGGATTCAACCTGCGGTTCAAGACGATCGCGCGTGCCCAGCTGATCGGTGAGTACGAAATCCCCGCGGAGAGCTGAACGAGCCCACCGTTCACGGAACGTTTGCCCGCCCCTGGTCTTGGAAGTGATCAGGGGCGGGCACTTTTTATTTCGTTGTCCATCTCGGCGTGCCCGGCCAGAGTTGATCCCAGCCCGCCAAGGGGTGGGCCGGTGCGCACAGGAGGTGGGCTGGTCATGCGGGACACGCTGGTACTGAACGCGAGCTTCGAGCCGCTGTCGACGGTGACGTTGAACCGTGCCGTCGTTCTGGTGCTCCAGGACAAGGCCGTGGTCGAGCAGACCCACCCCGAACTGCGGATGCGCGGAGCCGCGGTCGACATACCGGCGCCCCGGGTGATCAGGCTGTGCAGATACGTGCGGGTGCCGTTCCGAAGACAAGCGCCGTGGTCTCGGCGGGGTGTGCTGGTCAGGGACCGGCACCGGTGCGCGTACTGCGGGCGCAGGGCGACGACCGTGGACCATGTGGTGCCGCGGGCGCAGGGTGGTCAGGACTCCTGGCTGAACACGGTGGCCTCCTGCGCGGAGGACAATCACCGCAAGGCCGACCGGACTCCGGAGCAGGCGGGTATGCCGTTGCTGCGGGAGCCGTTCGAGCCCAGCCCTGCGGACGCGATGTTGCTGTCGCTGGGGACCGAGGAGTTTCAGGCGCTGCCTGACTGGTTGGCTCGGGATGCCGCGTAGCGCCTGAGCGTCTGCCGGGATCGGTTCGCTTGCGACTGCGGGTTCGTCGTGGCTTGTCGCGCCGCTCCCCGCGCCCCTGGGGTGCGTATGGGGGCCGCCTTCTCAAGAAGGCGGCCCCCATTGTCGTACGACGACTTCCGCGTCAGTCGATCGACGGCTTCTCCCGGCGTTCCGATCCACCGTTGCCCTGGCCGCCGCCTCCTGAACCGCCGCCCAGGTTGCCGAAGTTGCCCATGGCGCCGGAGAGGCCCTTGAGGGCGTCGCCGATCTCGCTGGGGACGATCCAGAGCTTGTTGGCGTCGCCCTCGGCGATCTTGGGGAGCATCTGGAGGTACTGGTAGGAGAGGAGCTTCTGGTCGGGGTCGCCGGCGTGGATGGCCTCGAAGACCGTGCGGACGGCCTGGGCCTCGCCCTCCGCTCGCAGGGCCGCTGCCTTGGCCTCACCCTCGGCGCGCAGGATCTGGGACTGCTTCTCACCCTCGGCGGTGAGGATGGCCGCCTGGCGCGTGCCCTCCGCGGTGAGGATCGCCGCGCGCTTGTCTCGGTCGGCGCGCATCTGCTTCTCCATCGAGTCCTGGATGGAGGTCGGGGGCTCGATCGCCTTGAGTTCCACTCGGTTGACGCGGATGCCCCACTTGCCCGTCGCCTCGTCGAGGACGCCGCGCAGGGCCGCGTTGATCTCCTCGCGGGAGGTCAGGGTGCGTTCCAGGTCCATGCCACCGATGATGTTGCGGAGGGTGGTGACCGTGAGCTGCTCGATGGCCTGGATGTAGCTGGCGACCTCGTAGGTCGCGGCCCTCGCGTCGGTCACCTGGTAGTAGATGACCGTGTCGATGTTGACCACCAGGTTGTCCTGGGTGATCACCGGCTGCGGCGGGAACGGGACGACCTGTTCACGCAGGTCGATCCGGTTGCGGATGGTGTCGATGAACGGGACGACGATGTTCAGGCCCGCGTTGAGGGTCCTCGTGTAGCGGCCGAAGCGCTCGACGATGGCCGCGCTGGCCTGCGGGATGACTTGGATGGTCTTGATCAGGGCGATGAAGACCAACACCACCAGGATGATCAAAACGATGATGACCGGTTCCATCGTCGCTTCCCCGTACCTCTCTCCGCCTGGGCGCTTTCGGAAGATCTTATGGTTGTCGAAGATCTTGCTGGTCGAGTCTGACAGACCGTCGTGGGCCTCGTGGGGTTTCGCGCCACTTGCATCGTGCGAGGTCACATGATGATCGCCGTGGCCCCCTCGATGTCCACGACGTCCACTTCGTCACCTACTTCGTAGGCGCGGCCGGTGTCGAGAGCGCGGGCCGACCAGACCTCTCCGGCGAGCTTGATCCGGCCGCCGGAGCCGTCGACGCGCTCCGTCACCACGGCCTGCCTGCCCTTCAACGCCTCGATTCCGGTGGCCAGTTGGGGTCGCTGCGCGCCATGCCTGGTCGCGACGGGTCGGACGACGGCGATGAGGGCGACCGAGACGACGGCGAAGACGAGGACCTGGACGACCACGTCGAAGCCGAGGCCCGCCATGATCGCGGCCGCCACGGCGCCCACGGCGAGCATTCCGAACTCCGGCATGGCCGTGATCACGAGCGGGATGCCGAGCCCTGCCGCGCCGATGAGCCACCACACCCATGCGTCGATGTCGTTCACATGGTCATGGTAGTTCCGCAGGTCCCGCCGCGGACAGGGCGCAGAGGGGTCTGCATGGGGTTCTCACCCGTGAACTCCCTTGGCGGGAGGGCGAGAAGAGACTCAGGACAGCGGCAGGCCCTGTGCCGTCCAGCGCTCGCCGACCTGCTCGACGACGAGCGGGAGGCCGAAGCAGAGGGAGAGGTTGCGGGAGGTGAGTTCGAGCTCCAGCGGGCCGGCAGCGAGGACCTTGCCCTGGCGGATCATCAGGACGTGGGTGAAGCCGGGGGCGATCTCCTCCACGTGGTGGGTGACCATCAGCATGGAGGGGGCGATCGGGTCGCGGGCGAGGCGGCCGAGCCGGCGTACGAGGTCCTCGCGGCCGCCGAGGTCGAGGCCTGCGGCGGGCTCGTCGAGGAGGAGCAGCTCGGGGTCGGTCATCAGGGCGCGGGCGATCAGGGTGCGCTTGCGCTCGCCCTCGGAGAGGGTGCCGAACTTGCGCTCCAGGTAGTCGCTCATGCCGAGACGGTCGAGGAAGGCGCGGGCGCGCTGCTCGTCGATCTCGTCGTAGTCCTCCTGCCAGGTGGCCGTCATGCCGTACGCGGCCGTCAGTACGGTCTCCAGGACGGTCTGGCGCTTGGGGAGCTTGTCGGCCATGGCGATGCCGGCCATGCCGATGCGCGGGCGCAGTTCGAAGACGTCGGTGCCGGGCTTGCCGAGGGTCTCGCCGAGGATCGTGGCGGTGCCCTTGCTGGGGTAGACGTAGCTGGAGGCGACGTTGAGGAGGGTGGTCTTGCCGGCGCCGTTGGGACCGAGGATGACCCAGCGCTCGCCCTCCTTGACCGACCAGGAGACCTGGTCCACCAGAGCCCGGCCCTCACGGACCACGGATACGTCCTCAAGCTCCAGAACGTCGCTCATGAGCGTGTTGTCTCCCCTTGCAGTGTGACCGGTCTCGGCGTCCGGGCTTCTCGCGTGCGCGTGTCGGCGCGGCCCTCAAGGAAATCTACGCCACCGGTCGCCTGCTCCATTCCATCGGTCCGGTCCTTAGGGTGGGGGCATGCTCTCGGAACCACGCTCTGGACGCCTTGCCGCATGGGGAAATGGCCTTCTTGCCGGACTTGTCTCGCCGGACGACGCCGTGCTCGCGATCGTCGGCGAGGACGCCGTGCACCGGGTGGAGGGGCTGCCGGGCGAATCGTCACCGGTCGGACTGACCCTCGCGCTCGGGCGGCTGCGGGGACTCGGGGTCGTCGGGTTCCGGGTGGCGCTGCCGGCGCCGGGGCATCCGCTGGGGCTGAGCGGGCCGCCGGAGTTCAACGCGCGGGCGTTGGAGGCCGAGGAGGCGGTGATCTGTCACGGGGCGGCGCTCGGGTTGGTGCCGGAGGTGTACGAGGCCGGGCCGTCCGGTGACGTGCATGTCGAGGTGGTGTGGCATGTGCTGTCGGTGCGGGAGGCGCCGCCGGCCGACGTGCCGTCCCTGGGCGAGGCCGAGCGGGAGCTGGCGGAGGCGTTGCGGGACGCGACGGAGATGCTGACGCGGCTCGACGTGGCGGGGTCGGGTCCGGTGGCCGAGGCGGCGGTCGACGCGTACCGGGCTCGGGCGGAGCGGGGGCGCGAGGTGCTGGCCCCGGGGTATCCGCCCCGCGCGGTGCGGGTGCTGGAGCTTGCGCAACGGGTGGGGTTGCTGGTCTCCGTCGCCTACGAGCACGGGCCCGGGGGTGCGGTGAGCGCGGGTGAGATGGCGGCCCGCGCGCAGGCCCTGCGCCCGGTGGAGCGAACGGCCCGACGAGCGCAGGTGGCGGCGTACAACGCGTATGTGGAGGAGCGGGAGCGCGGGGTGCGGTGAGCGGCGGGATCGCGGTCACCGGCGTCGCTTCGCACAGGGGGCTGCGGTGATCACCCTCAGGGGCGCGGGGAACTGCGCGACCAGCCCCCACCCGGCCGCAGCCAAAGAACACCGCGACCAGCCCCACCCCCAGGGGCGCGGGGAACTGCGCGACCAGCCCCCACCCACCCGCACCCGCAGTCGAGAGAGCCCCCCGTCACGCAAACCGAAGGGCCCCTCGAGTCGCCGTTGACTCGAGGGGCCCCGTCCGCGGAGACGACGTCAGTCGTTCGCACCCTGGTTGCCGAAGGCGGGGTTCAGGCCGGCGATGCCGTTGACCGTGTTGCCGACGACGTTCACGGGGATGTGAACGGGGACCTCGACCAGGTTGCCCGAGACGACGCCCGGCGACTTCACGGCCGCGCCGTCGGCCTCCGCGTCGGCGACAGCGGCACCGGCGGCGGCACCCGTGGCGATACCGGCGGCGGTGAGGGCCACGGCGGCCTTCTTGGCGATGTTCATGAGAAGCGTTCCTCCTGCGCGTTGCGAGTCCGACCCGGCCACGGGCCGTGCCTGGTCAACGCGGGAGAGGCGACGGACGGTACGGAAGGCCGACCGCAGGTGCCCGTTCGGGTCATTGGCCGGACAAGCTGACCGGCCTCCCAGGCGGACCTGGGAGGCCGGAAGTCACTGCTGCTCCGTGGCGGAGGTCAGCGGTTGATGCCGAGGTTGCCGAACGCCGGGTTCAGCACACCGATGACGTTGACGCTGTTGCCGACCGCGTTCACCGGGACGTGCACCGGAGCCTGGACGAGGTTGCCCGAGATGACGCCGGGCGAGCCCACGGCCGAGCCGTCGGCGTGCGAGCCGTCGGTGGCGGAGGCCATACCGGCACCGGCGGCGATCAGCCCGCCGGCCACCATCGTCACGGCCGCTGCCTTCTTCAGGTTCTTCACTTCTGAGCCCCTCCTAGCGATTGCCGCGGCAGGCGCCGCAGCACGCACTGGAGAACGGCGGAGCTCCACGAAGGATGCGCCATCCGGGGGACATTCCCACGACGGTATGAATCTCAGTCCGGAGCGGAACCCTCCGAATTGCCGCCCCCTTGGTGGATCAACCGGTCACTCCATGACGTACCGCCCACAACGCGGCCTGCGTGCGGTCCGCCAGGTCGAGTTTCATCAGGATGTTCGAGACGTGGGTCTTGACGGTCTTCTCCGAGAGGACGAGGGCGCGCGCGATCTCGCGGTTCGAGCGGCCGTCCGCTATCAGGCCGAGGACCTCGTGCTCGCGGTCGGTGAGCGAACCCGCCCTCCCGTGGCCGTTGTTGGCCTCCTCCTGGGACAGCAGGGCGCCCGCGACCTCGGGCTGGAGCAGGATGTGCCCCGCGTGGACGGAGCGGATGGCGCCGGCCAGCGCGTCCGGGTCGATGTCCTTGTAGACGTACCCCGCGGCGCCCGCGCGCAGCGCCGGGACCACCGTGCGCTGCTCGGTGAAGCTGGTGACGATCAGCACGCGCGCGGGGTTGTTCAGTTCGCGCAGCTTGCGCAGGGCGTCCACGCCGTCCATGCCCGGCATCTTGACGTCCATGAGGACGACGTCGGGCCCGAGCTCCTCGGCGCGCGCCACTCCCTCGGCGCCGTCGGAGGCCTCGCCGACGACCTCGATGTCGTCCTGTACCTCGAGGAAGGTGCGCAGGCCGCGACGGACCACCTGGTGGTCGTCGACGAGCAGCACCTTGATTGCGTCAGCCACCAGGGACCTCCATCTCGATCGTGGTGCCCTTGCCGGGCGCCGAATCCACGGTCAGGCCGCCGCCGACCCCGCTCGACCGGTCCCGCATGGAGACCAGTCCGAGGTGGCGTCCCGCGCGCCGGGTCTGCTGCGGGTCGAAGCCGCAGCCGTCGTCGGTGACCCGCAGGACGGCTCCGCTCCCCCGCCGGGACAGCGTCACGTCGACGTGTGCGGCGCCGGAGTGCCGCAGGGCGTTGTGCAGGGCCTCCTGGGCGACGCGCAGGACGGCCTCCTCCTGGGCGGCGGGCAGGGCGCGCACGCCGCTGCTGCTGAAGGTGACGCGCGCGGTGTGGGCGCGGTCGAGCACCTGGATCTGGGTGCGGAGGGTGGCGACGAGGCCGTCCTCGTCGAGGGCGGCGGGGCGCAGTTCCACGACGGCGGCGCGCAGTTCGTCGGCGGCCTCGGCGGCGAGCGCGGCGACCTGCTGGAGCTCGCCCTTGGCGCGGGAGGGGTCGCGGTCGACGAGGGCGGCGGCGGCCTGGGCCGTCAGGCGCAGCGAGAACAGCTTCTGGGCGACCGCGTCGTGCAGTTCGTGCGCGAGCCGGGAGCGCTCCTCCGCGATGGTCAGCTCACGGCTGCGTTCGTACAGGCGGGCGTTGGTCAGGGCGATGGCGGCGTGCTGGGCGAGGAGGGCGAGGAGGTCCTCGTCCTCCGCGGTGAAGCCGCAGCCGCCGTCCGGCTTCGGACAGTTCTTGTTCGCGAGGAAGAGGGCGCCGATGACCTCGTCGCCGTCGCGGATGGGCAGGCCCAGGAAGTCGGACATCTCGGGGTGCGCCGCGGGCCAGCCCTCGAAGCGGGGGTCCTTGCGGACGTCGGCGAGGCGCTCGGCCTTCGCCTCCTGGAGCATCGCGGCGAGGATGCCGTGCTGGCGCGGGAGGGGTCCGATGGCCTTCCACTGGCGGTCGCTGACGCCGTCGACGACGAACTGGGCGAAGCCGCCGTGGTCGTCGGGGACACCCAGCGCCGCGTACTGCGCGTCGAGCAGTTCGCGGGCCGAGGCGACGATCGTCTTGAGGACGTCGCGCACCTCCCCGTGCCTGCTCATGGCCAGCAGCGCGGAACTGACCGCCGCGAGGCCCGACCTGGGTCCTTGACTCATGCCCTCACGGTACCGGCGGGGTGTGACAGTCCGTATCGGACCTGTGGCGGCGGCCTCCTGGGCCGGTGGGACTAGGACGAAGGGCCCCGCTCCCTCGCGACCTGCGTCCGACGCCCGCCGCGCCGGCCGGTTCCTACGTTGAGGGCACGCCGATCGAAGGGCGCCGAGGACGAGGGGACGTTGTCATGCCGGTAGCGATCATCACGGGGGCCTCCAAGGGGCTGGGGCGGGCGCTCGCCGAGGCGCTCGCCGCGCGGGGCTGGGACCTGGTGCTCGACGCCAGGGGTGCGCGGGGGCTGCGGGAGGCGGCCGAGGCGCTCCAGAAGTACGGCACGCGGGTGGCGGCGCTGCCGGGCGATGTCACGGACCCGGAGCACCGGGTCGGGCTGGTGGCGGCCGCGCGCGGGTTCGGCGGCCTCGATCTGGTGGTGGGCAACGCCAGTGCCCTGGGCGCCGAACCCCTCGTACGCCTGGAGGAGCTGCCGTTGGAGGGGCTGCGGCGGGCTCTGGAGGTGAACGTGGTGGCCACGCTCGGGCTGGTGCAGGAGGCGCTGCCACTGCTACGGGCCGCCGAGGCGGGTGCGGTGATCACGGTCAGCTCGGACGCGGCGGCCGAGGCCTACGAGACGTGGGGCGGTTACGGGGCGTCGAAGGCCGCCCTGGACCAGCTCGCGGCGGTGCTCGGGGAGGAGGAGCCAGGGCTGCGGGTGTGGGCGGTCGACCCCGGGGACATGGCGACGGAGCTGTACGCGGCGGCCGTACCGGGCGACGATGGTCCCCGTCCCGATCCGGCCGAGGTGGTCCCGGGCTTCCTGCGGCTGCTCGACGAGCGGCCGGCGAGCGGCCGGTACGCAGTGCCCGCGCCGGCGGAGGGGCGATGACGACGGCGCTGCGCGTCCCGGCGGAGCTGTCGGCCCGTGTTCCGGCCGAGCAGCGGGGGCCGGGGCTGGACCGGGACGCCGTGCGGCTGCTGGTGTCGCGCGGTACGGCGGTGGCCCATCACGCGTTCGCGGAGCTGCCTCGGCTGCTGCGGGCCGGGGATCTGCTCGTCGTCAACACCTCGCCCACGCTGGCGGCGGCCGTGGACGGACGGATCAAGCACGCGCGCGTGGTGGTGCACTTCTCCACGCGCGGGGACGACGGTCGCTGGGCGGTCGAGCTGCGGGACCCGGACCCGCGGGGCACCACACGCGCGCGTGCGGGCGGTCCCGCGGGTACTGAGGTGCGGTTGCCCGGGGGTGTCCGGCTGCTCCTGGAGGAGCCGCTGAGCGCCGGGAGCGAGCGGCTCTGGTGGGCGCGGGTGGTCGGGGCCGACCGGGACGCCGGCGGTCTCTGCCGGGTCGTGGGCACGCTGCGCGAGCACGGCCGCCCGATCCGCTACGCCTACACCGACCGCGACCAGCCCCTGTCCGTCTACCAGACGGTGTTCGCGCTGCCCTCCCCGGACGGGACCGGCAGCGCGGAGATGCCGAGTGCCGCTCGGCCCTTCACCGCGCGGCTGGTGGCGGAGCTGGTGAGCCGGGGGGTGCAGTTCGCGCCGATCACCCTGCACACCGGGGTGGCGTCGGCGGAGGTGCACGAGCCGCCGTATCCGGAGCGGTTCGCGGTGCCGGAGGCGTCGGCGCGGTTGATCAACGCCGCCAGGGCGGGGGGCGGCAGGGTCGTGGCCGTGGGGACGACCGCGGTGCGGGCCGTGGAGTCGGCGGCGGGTGCCGACGGCGTCGTACGCGCGCGTGCGGGGTGGACGGATCTGGTGGTGACGCCGCGGCGCGGGGTGCGGGTGGTGGACGGGCTGCTGACCGGGCTGCACGAGCCCGAGGCCTCGCATCTGCTGATGCTGCGGGCGGTGGCCGGGCGGGCGGCCGTGGACCGTGCGTACGAGGAGGCGCTGCGGGGACGCTATCTGTGGCACGAGTTCGGGGACGTGCATCTCATCCTCCCGGAGGAGGACCCTCACGCAGAGCGTTGCTTCAGCAACTGACGGTGAGACTGTTACGTGGCCGATGTGAGCCCGCGCATAGGGCGCAGGTCACGTACGAAGGTGCATAGGAGATAAAGCGGTCCGGGGTGAGCGGGGCGGGCGTTCCTGTCTGTCCCGTTTTGCCCCTCCCTGATCCACTATGCAGGATCGTACGTCACACCTTTGCCACACATTTTTGCGACCGCTAAGAATGGCAGCCGTCGCTCAGCGCCGCGGGTTCGTCCGCGGCGTTCGTGCCGAGTGCCCGGTGCCGGAAGCACCCGGGTCCCCCGCCGGACGAAGAGCGGCCTCCGCGCTATTCGAAGAGGTCCATCCGCATGTCCCAGAAGAGCCACAGTCGCGCGCTCACCAAGCGCCACAAGGTCGCCATCGCCGGTGTCGCCACGCTCGGCGCCGCCGCCCTCGCGTTCTCCGCTGTTCCCGGCAACGCGGAGACGACCACGAGCGAGGCCGCTTCCTCCGCCGCGGTGGCGTACAGCTCCGAGCAGCTCAAGGGTCTCCAGTCCGACGTGACCGAGCAGCTCGCCGGCACGAGCCTCCAGAGCCAGGCCGCCGAGGCCGCCGCCGCGAAGAAGGCCGCCGCGAAGGCCGCCGCCGACGCCGCCGCGAAGAAGAAGGCCGCCGCCGCGAAGAAGGCCGCGGCGGAGCGCAAGGCGAAGGAGGCCGCGAGCCGGTCCGCCAAGCGCGCCGCGGTCAAGGCCGCCCCGAAGACCTACGCGAACAACCTCGACGGCTGGATCAAGCACGCCCTCGACATCATGGACGCGAAGAACATCCCGGGCACCTACAACGGGCTCTACCGCAACATCATGCGGGAGTCCTCGGGCAACCCGAACGCGATCAACAACTGGGACATCAACGCCATCAACGGTGTCCCGTCGATCGGTCTGCTCCAGATCATCAAGCCGACCTTCGACGCGTACCACGTCCCCGGCACCGCCTTCAGCCAGTACGACCCGGTCGCCAACATCGTCGCCTCCGCCAACTACGCGGCCGACAAGTACGGCTCGATCGACAACGTCAACGGCGCGTACTGAGGTCGCGCGGACCTCTACCGCCGTACGCCGAAGGGCGGCACCCGACTGACGGGGTGCCGCCCTTCGGCGTCGTACGGACCTGACTACTTGCGCATGACCTCGGGCTCGTGGCGGCGCAGGAAGCGGGCCACGAGGAAGCCGCAGACCACGCCGAGGACGATCAGGGCGATCATGTCCATGCTCCAGGCACCGACGCTGTGCGCCCACAGCGGGTCGTCGCTGTCGCCCTTGGCCGGCGGGCTGATCTTGTTGAAGTCCAGCGTGGCGCCCGCGGCGGCGACCGCCCAGCGCGACGGCATCAGGTACGACAGCTCGTTGACGCCGACCGAGTTGGCCAGCGGGAAGAGGCAGCCGGTGAAGACGACCTGGACGATCGCGAACATGACCAGCAGCGGCATGGTCTTCTCGGCGGTCTTCACCAGGGCCGAGATGATCAGGCCGAACATCATCGCGGTGAAGCCCAGCGCCATAATCGGGATGCACAGTTCCAGCAGGATCTGGCTGCCGAGGATCAGGCCCTTGTCCGGGATGGTGCGGCTGGAGAAGCCGATGACGCCGACCATCAGACCCTGGGCCATGGTGATCAGGCCGAGCACGAACACCTTGGACATCAGGTACGCGGACCGGGACAGTCCGGTCGCGCGCTCCCGCTCGTAGATGACCCGTTCCTTGATCAGCTCGCGGACGGAGTTGGCGGCACCGGCGAAGCAGGCGCCCACCGCGAGGATCAGCAGGACCGTCAGCGCCGTGCCGTTGGCGACGGGCTTGCCGGTGTTCGGGTTGATCTCCGTGTTGACCAGGAGGTCCTTGCCGGCGTCGATGAGCAGGCTCACCGAGCCCAGGACGAGCGGCAGGATGATCGACAGGGCCAGGAAGCCCTTGTCGGAGGCGATCACCGAGACATAGCGGCGCACCAGCGTGCCGAACTGGGACATCCAGCCCTGCGGCTTCGGCGGCTTCATCGCCTGCATCGGCGGCATCTGTACGGACTGCGGCGCGATGGCGTCGATGTCCGCGGCGTACATCTGGTAGTGCTGCGAGCCCTTCCAGCGGCCCGCCCAGTCGTAGTCGCGGTAGTTCTCGAAGGCGGAGAAGACGTCGGCCCAGGTGTCGTAGCCGAAGAAGTTCAGCGCCTCCTCGGGCGGGCCGAAGTAGGCGACCGAACCGCCGGGCGCCATCACCAGGAGCTTGTCGCAGATCGCCAGCTCGGCCACCGAGTGGGTGACCACGAGGACCGTACGGCCGTCGTCGGCGAGGCCGCGCAGCAGCTGCATCACGTCGCGGTCCATGCCCGGGTCGAGACCCGAGGTGGGCTCGTCCAGGAAGATCAGGGACGGCTTGGTCAGGAGCTCCAGGGCCACCGAGACACGCTTGCGCTGGCCCCCGGAGAGGGAGGTGACCTTCTTCTCCTTGTGGATGTCCAGCTTCAGCTCGCGCAGCACCTCGTCGATGCGGGCCTCGCGCTCGGCGCCGGTGGTGTCGGCGGGGAAGCGGAGCTTGGCCGCGTACTTGAGGGCCTTCTTGACGGTCAGCTCCTTGTGCAGGATGTCGTCCTGCGGGACCAGACCGATGCGCTGGCGCAGCTCGGCGAACTGCTTGTAGAGGTTCCGGTTGTCGTAGAGGACGTCGCCCTGGTTGGCGGGCCGGTAGCCCGTCAGCGCCTTGAGCAGCGTGGACTTTCCGGAACCGGACGGTCCGATGACCGCGATCAGCGACTTCTCCGGCACGCCGAAGGAGACGTCCTTGAGGATCTGCTTGCCGCCGTCGACCGTGACGGTCAGATGGCGGGCCGAGAACGAGACCTCACCGGTGTCGACGAACTCCTCGAGCCGGTCGCCGACGATCCGGAACGTCGAGTGGCCGACACCGACGATGTCCGTCGGGCCGAGCAGCACCGAACCGCCCTTGGCGATCGGCTGGCCGTTGACGTACGTGCCGTTGTGCGAGCCGAGGTCGCGGATCTCCATACGGCCGTCGGGCGTCGAGTGGAACTCGGCGTGGTGACGGGAGACCTGCAGGTCGGAGACGACCAGTTCGTTCTCCAGGGCACGACCGATGCGCATCACGCGCCCGATCGAGAACTGGTGGAACGTGGTCGGGCTGCGGTCGCCGTAGACCGGCGGCGCCCCCGCGCCGACGCCGGGACCCGGCTGCTGCGGAACCTTCCCGACCGAGGGTTGCTGCGGCTGCTGCCAACCGGCCTGCGGGGCCGGCTGCTGCGGCGGCGCCTGCTGGGCCCAGCCGGGGTTCGCGGCCGGAGCGGCCTGGGCCGCCTGCGCGGCGTACGGCTGCTGCGCCTGCGGCTGCGCGGACGGGGCCGCGGCGCCGGAGAGGCTCACGCGCGGTCCGTCGGTCGCGTTGCCGAGGTGCACCGCCGAGCCGGGGCCGAGCTCCAGCTGGTGGATCCGCTGGCCCTGTACGAACGTGCCGTTCGTCGAGCCGTGGTCCTCGATGGCCCAACTGCGGCCGTTCCAGCTGATCGTGGCGTGACGCCAGGACACCCTGGCGTCGTCGAGCACGATGTCTCCCTGCGGATCGCGTCCGAGGGTGTAGGGCCTGGACGGGTCTAGCGTCCAGGTGCGTCCATTCAATTCCAGTACGAGTTCCGGCACTCCATGCCCCATGAGTAGTCCCCCGAGTTACCCCCAACACAGGGAGTCTAGGGATGTCGAACATCGTCGGGAACTATTTCAGGCTCGGCCCCCTGACCGAAAGTCGGGCCTTGTGAAGACCACGCGTACCCGCTTCGACCGGTTCCGTTGACGGGGTTGAAACCGACCCGGAGAGTGGTAATCCACGCGAGAGGGACATGCGCGGCGACCGCCGCACCGCGGATCGGGGGGTCTGCCATGAGCGCGTCCATGGGGTTCGAGACGACGAAGCACGGCGCGAAGCTGCCGTGGGGGGACATCCTCCTCTCCGCGATCGCCGCCGTGAGCTGGGCGTTGATCGGAATGGCGGGCGTCGCGGCGCTCGGACTGCACCTGCTGGAGGCGGACGCGACCGCCTCGCTCGGCCCGATGACCGCGGCGCTGGTGGCCCTGGGGGCGGGTGGGGCGGTGACACCGTCTGGTGATGTGTCCGCGTTCGGCCTGACCGGGGCGCAGGCGGCGACGGCCATCGAGATCACGCCACTCGGCGTAAGTCTGGTCGGAGCGCTCCTTTTGTCCTGGTTCTTCCTACGGTCCCTGCGGGCGGCCGGAGTTGTCGTCGCGCCGGCCGAACTGCTGGTCCGCGCGGGTGCGGTGGTCGTGTTGTTCGTGACCATGCTGGGCGGGCTGGCCTGGGCGGGTCACGACGTCATCACGATCGACGGCGGCGCGCTCGGCCTCGACGAGCTGCCCGGCGGGGGCGGTGGCGGGGGGCTGGAGATCCCCGGGCTCGGTGACGTCGGCGACATCGGCGGGCTGCTCCCGGACCAGGTCGGCGACCTGGTCGACGCGCAGGCGGCGGTCGGGTTCACGGTCGACACGGTGCCGACGCTGCTCGGCGGTCTCGGCTGGTCGGCCGGCATCCTGCTGATCGCGCTGCTGGCCTCGCGCCGCACGCCCCTGCCGCGTGGCTGGGAAGCGGTGCACCGCGTCGTACGCCCCGCGGTGTCCGCCCTCGTCACGGTCCTGCTGGTCGCGGTGGCGGCGGGGCTCGCGGCGGCGGCGTACGCGTCCGTCGGCGACGCGCATCCGAAGCGGATCGCCGGCGCGGCACTCCTGGGCGCCCCCAACGGCACCTGGCTCGCCATCCCCCTCGGCCTGTTCGTCCCCTGGGACGGCCGGGCGACGGGCCCCCTGACCACCTTCCTCCCCGACCCCCTGGACGACCTCCTGAGCTCCGAGCGCGACCAGTCCGTCTCCCTGTCCCGCCTCGCGGAACTCGACGGACGCGTGTGGCTGCTGGGCATCGCCGCGGCGATGATGATGCTGCTCGCGGGGGTACTGGCCGCGGTGCGGACGCCGGTACGGGGTCCAGGGGCCCTCGGTCTCGCCGGGCGGTGCGCGCTGCGGCTGGGGGTCGTGACGGCACTGGCGTTGCCGTTCCTCGCGTGGCTGACGGACGTGTCCGTGAACGCCTCGCTGTCGGTGTTCGGCGTCGACGCGTTCGGCGCCGGCATCGAACTGCACGGACAACTCGGCACGGCCCTGCTCCTCGGCGCCCTGTGGGGCGCGGCCGCGGGCGCCACCGGAGCGCTGCTCGCGCGGGCGACGGGGGCGGCGGGGAGGTTGGCGGCACCACTGGCGGTGCGGGCGTTGGGGTCGACGCCGGGAGGCGGGGACGGGAGCGGGGGCGGGGGCTGGACGCCGGGTGAGGGGGGTGGGTCGCTGACTGCGGGGGGCGGGCCGCTGGCTGCGGGGGGCATGGGGGGGTATCCGGGGGCGCCGGGGCGGTATCGGGGTGGGGCCGGGGCGGTGCCTGGTGGGTCGGGGGCGGTATCGGGTGGGGCCGGGGCGGTGCCTGGTGGGGCCGGGGCGGGGTCCGGTGGGCCCGGAGCGGTGCCGGGCGGGGCCGGGGCGGTGCCCGGTGGGCCCGGAGCGGGGTCCGGTGGGCCCGGAGCGGTACCGGGCGGGTCCGGAGCGGGGTCCGGTGGGTCCGGAGCTGGGTCCGGTGGGTCCGGAGCGGGGTCCGGTGGGTCCGGAGCGGGGTCCGGTGGCGGGGCGTCTCGGGCGGCGCCGTATCCGGGGGCACCGGGGGGTGCGGGGGGCGAGGTCGACGGGAGGTCTGTCGGTGGGGCGGGCGGTCACCCCGGTTCGCAGGGCTCGGAGTATCCGGGGGCAGGGCGCGAAAAAGGCGCCGGTTCGTCGCGCGGGCGCTCCTCCGGGGCGGGGCCCGGTCGTGGCGGTGCCGGTCCGGGGGACGCGGGCGGCGAGTCCGGGCCGTACACGCCGGGGGCGCCGTACCGGCCACCGAACCCGGACACCAATCCGTATCTGCGGGTGCCGGAAGGGCTGCGGCAACCGGAGGACGCGCGACCATCGGAGGCGCGGGAACCGGAGGACGCGCGACCGTCCGAGGCTCGGGGGCCGGGCCGACCGTTCCCCGGGGGTGCGCGACCGGCGCCCGGCGCCCCGGCGGGGCAGGGACGCCCGCTGTCCGGGGAGCCCCCGGCGCAGAGGGCACGGCCCGCCGATGACGGCCAGCGTGGCGGCGCGGCGCCCCCCGGCAGGGACGCGTGGTTGGCGCGTACCGGGGCCCCGCCGCACGGAGGCACGCGGGCGCCCGATGACGACGGCTCGGTGTCCGGCGAGCAGTCCGACGACTCGCCGCCGAGCGGCGACGACCTGTACGGCGCGCCCACGATGGTGCGGCCCTTCGAGCCACCGCCCCGTTCACCGCGCCGGCCCGGCCGCGGGCGGCGCGGCGGCGACGAGCCCTCCGCGCCGGACGACGGTCCGTTCCCGCCCCCGCCTCCCCCACCGCCACCGCCGGGGCCGCCGAAGCGACGGGGGTGAGCGGCGAGGGCGGCGGAGGGCGGGCGGGGAGCCACGCGCACCCGCGCCCGTCCCTGTCCGGCGACAGCCCGTCCCGCCACCCGGCACACGCCCAGGGCACCCGGACCACCGCGCCAGCCCACCGCCACTGACCAGCGACCATCCGTCCCGCCACCCGGCATGCACCCAGAGCACCCGAACCACCGCGCCAACCCACCCCCACCAGACCGGCCACCACCCCTCCCGCCACCCGGCATGCACCCAGGGCACCCGGACCACCCCGCGCCAACCCACCGCCACCTGAGCGACGCTCATTGTTCGCTGTCCGCCAGGCGGACCTCAGGGGCGGCAGGCGCGGGGGGCCGGATACGGTGGGTGCACCATGAGCGCTTCGCAGACCTCCGACGTCCCCACCCTTCTCGTCAAGATCTTCGGCAAGGACAGGCCGGGCATCACAGCCGGACTCTTCGACACTCTCGCCGCCTACTCCGTCGACGTGGTCGACATCGAGCAGGTCGTCACCCGTGGCCGCATGGTGCTGTGCGCGCTGGTGACCGAGCCGCCGCGCGGGCTGGAGGGTGATCTGCGGGCGACCGTCCACAGCTGGGCGGAGTCGATGAAGATGCAGGCCGAGATCATCTCGGGTCTCGGCGACAACCGGCCCCGTGGGCTCGGCCGTTCGCTGGTCACCGTGCTCGGCCATCCGCTGACCGCGGAGTCGACCGCCGCGATCGCCGCCCGGATCACCAAGGCCGGCGGCAACATCGACCGTATCTTCCGGCTCGCCAAGTACCCGGTGACCGCCGTCGAGTTCGCGGTGTCCGGCGTGGAGACCGGGCCGCTGCGGACCGCGCTGGTGACGGACGCCGCCGCCCTCGGCGTGGACGTCGCCGTCGTCGCGGCGGGGCTGCACCGGCGGGCGCAGCGGCTGGTCGTGATGGACGTGGACTCCACGCTCATCCAGGACGAGGTCATCGAGCTGTTCGCCGCGCACGCCGGGTGCGAGGACAAGGTCGCCGAGGTGACCGCGGCCGCGATGCGCGGGGAGCTGGACTTCGAGCAGTCGCTGCACGCGCGCGTGGCGCTGCTGGCGGGTCTCGACGCCTCGGTGGTCGACAAGGTGCGCACCGAGGTGCGGCTGACCCCCGGCGCGCGCACCCTGATCCGGACGCTCAAGCGTCTCGGGTACCAGGTCGGGGTGGTCTCCGGCGGGTTCACCCAGGTCACCGACGACCTCAAGGAGCGGCTGGGGCTGGACTTCGCCCAGGCCAACACCCTGGAGATCGTCGACGGGAAGCTGACCGGCCGGGTCACCGGCGAGATCGTGGACCGACCGGGCAAGGCGCGGCTGCTGCGCCGCTTCGCCGCCGAGGCGGGGGTGCCGCTGGCGCAGACCGTGGCCATCGGCGACGGCGCCAACGACCTGGACATGCTCAACGCGGCCGGCCTCGGGGTCGCCTTCAACGCCAAGCCGGTGGTGCGGGAGGCCGCGCACACGGCGGTGAACGTGCCGTTCCTGGACACCGTGCTGTATCTGCTGGGCGTGACCCGCGAAGAGGTCGAGGCGGCGGACACCCACGACGAGACCGCCTGAGCCGTCCCGTCCGGCGGACGCCTGTGACAGGCGAGGGGCCCGGCACCGGGGTGGTGCCGGGCCCCTCGCACAGGCTCCTCACATCGATCGGATCATTCGGAGGGGGCCCAGTAGTCGACCAGGGTGGCCACACCCGGCTCCAGGCTCTTCCAGGGGCCGGTGAACGACAGCACGGCGAAGGCGGCGGCCGGGAAGCCGCGGCGGCTCATCCGGTCGCGGGCATCGCCCTCGGACGCACCGCCCAGGATGTCGGCGAGGCCCTGGATGCCCGGGTTGTGGCCGATCAGGACCGCGTTTCGCACGTCGTCGGGGGTCTCGTTGAGCACGGCGATCAGCTCGCCGGGCGAGGCCTCGTAGACCCGCTCCTCGTAGACGGTTTTCGGCCGGTGCTCGAACCCCTGCACGGCGAGCTTCCAGGTCTCGCGGGTCCGGGTCGAGGTGGAGCACAGGGCAAGGTCGAAGGGGATCGCGGTGTCGGCCAGCCTGAGCCCGGCCTCTGCGGCGTCCTTGCGGCCCCGCTCGGCGAGCGGCCGCTCGTGGTCGGTCACCTGGGGCCAGTCGGCTTTCGCATGCCGGAAGAGGACGATCCTGCGGGATTCAGCGACGCTCATACGACCCAGCTTCGCATGAAACAGGCCATGGGGCGCAGGGAGTTGACATGGGGCTTCGCCGCCGTAGGAACACGGTCGCGGGCCGGTCCCGGCGGGGTGTTCAGCGGGTGAACAGCTCCTGCATGCGTTCGAACAGACGGGCGATCACCGGGTCGCCCGCGGCGGCGTGCGCGTCGGACGGGTTCAGGATCAGCGCGAGCAGGGTGACGAAGGCGAGCGTCGGCAACGCGAGGGCCCACCAGGGCAGCCGGATGTCGACGCGCCCCCGGCTCACCGGGCGGGGCGTGGTGTGCGTAGGGGCCGACATGGGTGCCTCCGCGTCTCTTCGAGTGGGCCGGTGATCCGCCGTGCCGCGGTCACGTCTCGAAGGTACGGAAACCCGGGCCCCCAACCCATCCGGTGATCCACCCAGTTGCCCCTGAGACTCACCCCCTAGGGGATGGTGGGGCTACCCCCACCCCCGCCGGCCGGACCCGGCGCGAGGACGGGTGATCAGGGCGACGCGAGCGACGCGATGACGGCGATGATCACGAAGATGGCGAGGAACGCGCCGAAGACGAGCAGCATCTTCTTCTGGCCGTTCTGCGGGTTCGGGTCGAGCACTGGCATACGGCCAGTCTGGCACCCGGGGCCCGCGCCGGGCCCGCCGGGGTGGCGTCAGCGACCGGCCTCGTCCTCGACCGTACGGTCACAGCCCGCGCCGCCCGCGCGCCTACGGTCGTGGCCCGTCCCGCCCGCGCGCGCAGGCGCTAGTGGCCCGCCTCGTCCTCGACCGTCCGGTCGCGGCCCGCGAGGACGCCGACGATCGTCTGCGGGACCATCAGGCCCGCCATGAGGGCGATCGGCAGTCCCCAGCCGCCGCTGTGCTGGTAGAGCACGCCCACCAGGAGCGGGCCGGGGATGGAGATCAGGTAGCCGGTGCTCTGCGCGAACGCGGAGAGCTGGGCGACCCCCGCGCCGGTCCTGGCCCGCATCCCGACCATCGTCAGGGCCAGCGGGAAGGCGCAGTTGGCGATGCCGAGCAGCACGGCCCAGGCCCAGGCGCCCGCGGCGGGCGCGAGGTAGAGGCCGGCGTACCCGACGAGGCCGCAGAGGCCGAGCACCACCACGATCGGGCCCTGGTGCGGGAGCCGGGTCGCCACGCGCGGGATGACGAAGGCGAGCGGTACGCCCATGACCATGGTGACGGCGAGGAGCAGTCCGGCGGTGCTCGCGGACACGCCCGCGTCCCGGAAGATCTGCGCCATCCAGCCCATGGTGATGTAGGCGGCGGTGGCCTGGAGCCCGAAGAACACCGCGAGCGCCCAGGCGGTACGGCTCCGGGTGATCCGCAGCGCGGGGCGCTCCTCACGCGCGGGCGCCTGCTCGGCGGGTTCCGCCCCGCCGCGCCGTACGAACGGGAGCCACGGCAGTACGGCCGCGGCGGCCAGCCCCGCCCACACCGCGAGGCCGGTCTGCCACCGGCCGCCGAGCGCGTCGGTCACAGGTACGGTCACGGCGGCCGCGGAGGCGGTGCCGAGGGCGAGGGCCATCGAGTACAGGCCGGTCATGGAGCCGACGCGGTCCGGGAACCAGCGCTTGACGATGACCGGCATCAGGACGTTGCTGACCGCGATGCCCATGAGGGCGAGGGCGGTGGCGGCCAGCAGACCCGCCGTGGTGCCCGTGTACGGCCGTATGAGCAGGCCCGCGGTGATGGCGGCCATGCCGGCGCAGACCACCGCGCCGGGCCCGAAGCGGCGGGCGAGGCGGGGGGCCGTGACGCCGAAGACGGCGAAGCAGAGCGGGGGCACCGAGGTCAGCAGTCCGGCCACGCTGCCGCTCATGCCGAGGCCGTCGCGGACCTCCTCCAGGAGGGCACCGAGGCTGGTGATGGCGGGGCGGAGGTTGACGGCGGCCAGCACGATGCCGAGCACGAGCAGCCGGGTCGGCCACGCGCGCGTGGCCGTCGTCGGGGGTTCGTTCGTCGCCGAGCTGCGGATGGGTGGGGACGTGCTCGTCCGGGTTTCCTGGCGTGCCATGACACCCATCATAGAATCATGGGATGATTGGTTGTCCATCCCCCGGCAGCCCTGTGCCGCCCGTCCCGTGCGAAGGTGTGCCATGCCTCTGAGCCACCCCCGCCGATCGGCGCTGTCCGAGCAGGTCATCGCCGCGCTGCGGCAGCAGATCACCTCGGGCGAGTGGCCGGTGGGCTCCCGGATCCCGACCGAGCCGGAGCTGGTCGAGCAGCTCGGGGTGGCCCGGAACACGGTCCGCGAGGCCGTCCGCGCCCTCGCGCACAACGGGCTGCTGGACATCCGCCAGGGCTCCGGCACCTACGTCGTGGCGACCAGCGAGCTGGCGGGCGTGATGCACCGCCGCTTCGCCGGCGCCGACCCCCGGCACATCGCCGAGCTGCGCTCCACCCTGGAGTCGGCCGCGGCGAGGCTGGCCGCCGAGCGGCGTACGGAGCGGGACCTCAAGCAGATCGACGCGCTTCTGGCCCGCCGTGAACAGGCGTGGGAGTCGGGCGACAAGGAGGCCTTCGTCACGGCGGACGCGAGCTTCCACCTGGCGGTGGTGGCGGCTTCCCACAACGACGTGATGTCGGCGATGTACGCGGACCTCGGCGAGGTGCTGCGGGACTGGCTGCGCGACGACGTCGGCGAGGAGCTGACCCCCCGGACGCACCTGGACCACTCGGGGCTGGTGGACGCCATCCGCGCGGGTGACCCGGACACGGCCGCGACCCTGGCCGGGAGCTATCCCTTTCAGTGCCGCCCGGGTCTGTTCAACCCCTCTGGTGGCTGACCCACACCGAGCGGACCTCCTTCCAGCAGCGCCCCACCAGCCGTACCGTCTGCGCGGGCCCGGCCTCGACCGGGGCGCCGTCGCTGTCGACGTCCCACCAGCGCTCGCACTCGATGTGCAGCCGGACATGGTCGACGTCGGGATACGGGTTGTGGCAGTACGCGGTCACCCGGGAACCGGTGACCTTGCTGCGGCACGTGGCGCCGAACAGATCCGGGGCCCGGTCCTCACGCGCCTCCACGCGCGCGTGGGGCGACGCGTCGTGCGGCAGGGTCAGCAGAAGGGCCGCGGCGACGGCGGCTGGGGCCAGGCTGCGGGACAGGCGCACAAGGGGACCTCCTCGGCCGTGCTGGGGAGGAAAGCGTGGTGAACGCGTACTCCAGAGTGCCCAGTTGTCCCGCTCCCCCGCCCGATCGGATAGGCCGAACGGGCGACCCCGCGCGAACGGGCCGCGCCCCACCCGAAACGCGAGCCTCGCGTGAACGGAGCCGAGGCCCGCACGAACGGCCGGGGCCCGCACCCCCGAAGGGATGCGGGCCCCGGTCGAGCCTCCGCGGTGGTGTCACGCGCCGATGGCGTGCAGCCCACCGTCCACGTGCACGATCTCGCCCGTGGTCTTCGGGAACCAGTCGCTCAGCAGGGCCACGACGCCCTTGCCGGCCGGCTCCGGGTCCTCCAGCTTCCACTCCAGCGGGGAGCGGCTGTCCCACACGGCCGCCAGCTCGGAGAAGCCGGGGATCGACTTCGCGGCCATGGAGCCGATCGGGCCCGCCGAGATCAGGTTGCAGCGGATGTCGTGCTTGCCCAGGTCACGCGCCATGTAGCGGTTGGTGGCCTCCAGGGCGGCCTTGGCCGGGCCCATCCAGTCGTACTGCGGCCAGGCGAACTGCGCGTCGAAGGTGAGGCCGACGACGGAGCCGCCCTCGGTCATGAGCGGCAGCAGCGCCATGGTCAGCGACTTCAGGGAGAAGGCGGAGACGTGCATGGCGGTGGCCACGGACTCGAACGGCGTGTTCAGGAAGTTGCCGCCGAGCGCGTCCTGCGGCGCGAAGCCGATGGAGTGCACGACACCGTCGAGCCTGTCGCCCAGGTGCTCACGGACCTGGCCCTCCAGGCGGGCCAGGTGCTCGTCGTTGGAGACGTCGAGCTCCAGGACCTTGACCTTCTCCGGCCGGGGGAGCTTCTTGGCGATGCGCTCGGTGAGCGTCGGACGCGGCCACGCGGTGAGGATGATCTCCGCGCCCTGCTCCTGGGCCAGCTTGGCGGTGTGGAAGGCGATGGAGGACTCCATCAGCACACCGGTGATGAGGATCTTCTTGCCCTCGAGGATTCCAGCCATGGCGTTCAGTGACCCATTCCCAGTCCGCCGTCAACCGGGATGACGGCTCCAGTGATGTACGAGGCGTCGTCAGAGGCGAGGAACCGCACCGCCGCGGCGATCTCCTCCGGCTGCGCGTAGCGGCCGAGCGGCACGTGCTTCACGATGCCCTCGCGCTGCTCGTCGGTGAGCACCTTCGTCATGTCGGTGTCGACGAAGCCGGGCGCGACGACGTTGAAGGTGATGTTGCGGGAGCCCAGCTCACGGGCGAGGGAGCGCGCGAAGCCCACCAGGCCGGCCTTGGAGGCGGCGTAGTTGGCCTGGCCGGCACCGCCGAGCAGACCGACGACGGAGGAGATGAGGACGACGCGGCCCTTCTTGGCGCGCAGCATGCCGCGGTTGGCGCGCTTGACGACCCGGAAGGTGCCGGTGAGGTTGGTGTCGAGGACGGACGTGAAGTCCTCCTCCGACATCCGCATCAGGAGCTGGTCCTTGGTGATGCCGGCGTTGGCGACCAGGACCTCGACGGGACCGTGCGCGTCCTCGATCTCCTTGTAGGCCTGCTCCACCTGCTCGGTGTCGGTGATGTCGCACTTGACGGCGAGGCAGCCCAGTTCCGTCAGGGCGGCCGGTGGCTCACCCGAGCGGTATGTGATCGCGACCTTGTCGCCGGCGTCGGCGAAAGCTCGGGCGATGGCGAGGCCGATGCCCCGGTTGCCTCCGGTGACGAGAACCGAGCGGCTCAACGGATCACCCTTTCGATTAGCGGTCTGTACCCGCCGCCCGGCACCTGGATGGCAAGCGGCTTCCCTCGAACCTATCGGGCCGTCCCGGTGGGCGGACATTCGGGCACCGACAGTGGCTCACGGGGCTGTCTGTCGGGTCCCTACAGAAGACGCCGACCGCGCCCGGAAACGTATGGTCCCCGGACCTGCGCACACGACATGATCGAGGTCCACAGGTCACGACAGCAGGGAGATGTCCCGGTGCCTCATTCCATCGACGAAGCCTTCACAGCGCTTCCCCTACGCGCCCTGGCCGACGCCGCGCTGGCACGCGCGCGTGCGCTGGGCGCCGAGCACGCGGACTTCCGCTTCGAGCGGGTGCGCAGCGCGTCCTGGCGGCTCAGGGACGCCAAGCCCGCCGGGTCGTCGGACACGACCGACCTCGGGTACGCGGTCAGGGTCGTGCACGGCGGCACGTGGGGTTTCGCGTCGGGTGTGGACCTGACCATGGACGCGGCGGCGCGGGTCGCCTCCCAGGCCGTGGCGATGGCGAAACTGTCCGCCCAGGTGATCAGGGCGGCCGGTTCGGACGAGCGGGTGGAACTGGCCGACGAGCCGGTGCACGCCGAGAAGACGTGGATCTCGTCGTACGAGATCGATCCGTTCACCGTTCCCGACGAGGAGAAGGCCGGGCTGCTCGCCGACTGGAGTGCGCGGCTGCTGGGGGCGCACGGCGTCAACCACGTCGACGCCTCGCTGCTCACCGTCCATGAGAACAAGTTCTACGCCGACACCGCCGGGACCGTGACCACCCAGCAGCGGGTCCGGCTGCACCCGCAGCTGACCGCCGTGTCGGTCGACGAGTCCAGCGGCGAGTTCGACTCCATGCGCACCATCGCACCGCCGGTCGGCCGCGGCTGGGAGTACCTCACGGGCACCGGCTGGGACTGGGAGGAGGAACTCGCCCGGATCCCGGAGCTGCTCGCCGAGAAGATGCGGGCACCGAGCGTCGAGGCGGGCGTCTACGACCTGGTCGTCGACCCGTCCAACCTGTGGCTGACCATCCACGAGTCCATCGGCCACGCCACCGAGCTGGACCGCGCGCTCGGCTACGAGGCCGCCTACGCCGGTACCTCCTTCGCCACCTTCGACCAGCTCGGCACGCTCCGGTACGGCTCGGAGCTGATGAACGTCACCGGTGACCGCACCGCCGAGCACGGCCTGGCGACCGTCGGCTACGACGACGAGGGCGTCGCGGGCCAGTCCTGGGACCTGGTCAAGGACGGCACGCTCGTCGGGTACCAGCTGGACCGTCGGATCGCGCGGCTGACCGGCTTCGAGCGGTCCAACGGCTGTGCCTTCGCCGACTCCCCCGGTCACGTGCCCGTGCAGCGCATGGCGAACGTGTCGCTGCGGCCGGACCCGGCGGGGATGTCGACCGAGGACCTCATCGGGAGCGTCGACCGGGGCATCTACGTCGTCGGCGACCGGTCCTGGTCGATCGACATGCAGCGCTACAACTTCCAGTTCACCGGACAGCGCTTCTTCAAGATCGAGAACGGCCGTGTCACCGGCCAGCTGCGGGACGTCGCCTACCAGGCGACCACCACCGACTTCTGGGGCTCGATGGCCGCGGTGGGCGGTCCGCAGACGTACGTCCTCGGGGGCGCCTTCAACTGCGGCAAGGCACAGCCCGGGCAGGTCGCGGCGGTGTCGCACGGCTGCCCGTCCGCCCTGTTCCAGGGAGTCAACATCCTCAACACCACGCAGGAGGCCGGTCGATGAGCGTCGACGTCGCAATCGGCTGGGGGTCCGGGGGTCACTCCCCGGGAAAGCACAGTCTCAACACGACACAGGAGGCCGGTCGATGAGTCCTCGTACGAACAAGCCGCACGAGATCGTCGAGCGCGCTCTGGAGCTGTCGCGCGCCGACGGCTGCGTCGTCATCGCCGACGAACAGTCGACCGCGAACCTACGCTGGGCCGGCAACGCGCTCACCACCAACGGTGTCACGCGCACGCGCACCCTCACCGTGATCGCGACGGTGGACGGCAAGGAGGGCACCGCCTCCGGTGTCGTCTCGCGGGCCGCGGTGACCATGGACGAGCTGGAGCCCCTGGTCCGGGCCGCCGAGGCCGCCGCGCGCGGGGCCGCGCCCGCCGAGGACGCCCAGCCGCTCGTCCGGGACGTCCCGGCCTCCCCCGACTTCACGGACGCGCCCGTCGAGACCTCCTCCGCGGTGTTCACCGACTTCGCGCCGGCGCTCGGCGAGTCCTTCGCACGCGCGCGGGCGGGCGGCCGCGAGTTGTACGGCTTCGCCAACCACGAGCTGGTCTCCAGCTACCTCGGTACGTCGACGGGCCTGCGCCTGCGGCACGACCAGCCCAACGGGACGCTGGAGCTGAACGCCAAGTCCCCGGACCGTACGCGCTCGGCGTGGGCCGGCCGTTCCACCCGGGACTTCAAGGACGTCGACCCGGCGGCGCTGGACGCCGAGCTCGCCGTCCGTCTGGGCTGGGCCGAGCGCAAGCACGACCTGCCCGCCGGGCGCTACGAGACGCTGCTGCCGCCGACCGCCGTGGCGGACCTGCTGATCTACCAGATGTGGTCGGCGTCGGGCCGGGACGCGGCCGAGGGCCGGACCGTGTTCTCCAAGCCCGGCGGCGGCACACGGCTCGGCGACCGGCTGACCGAGCTGCCGCTGACGCTGCGCAGCGATCCGAACGAGCCGGGCCTGGAGTCCGCGCCCTTCGTGCTCACGCACTCCTCCGGCGGCGACTCGTCGGTGTTCGACAACGGACTGCCGCTGACGGCCACCGAGTGGATGCGGGCGGGTGAGCTGAGCAGCCTGCTGACCAGCCGGCACAGCGCCGGTCTGACCGGGCTGCCGGTGGCGCCGGGCATCGACAACCTCATCCTGGACGGTGGCGAGGACCGCTCCCTGGAGGAGATGGTCGCGCACACCGAGCGCGGGCTGCTGCTGACCTGCCTGTGGTACATCCGCGAGGTCGACCCGGCCACGCTCCTGCTGACCGGCCTGACCCGCGACGGCGTGTATCTGGTCGAGAACGGCGAGGTGACCGGGGAGGTCAACAACTTCCGGTTCAACGAGTCGCCGGTGGACCTGCTGGGCCGGGCGACCGAGGCCGGGCGCACCGAAAAGACGCTGCCGAGGGAGTGGAGCGACTGGTTCACTAGGGCTGCGATGCCGGCGCTGAGGGTGCCGGACTTCAATATGAGCTCTGTCAGTCGGGGCGTATAACCTCGTAGCCGGGTGTCACTCGACCACCTGAAGATCATCCAAGGAGACGCGAGAACCGTGACGGACATCGTCGACGAGCTGAAGTGGCGTGGGCTGATCGCCCTCTCCACTGACGAGGACGCATTGCGCAAGGCGTTCGCGGACGGCCCCGTCACGTTCTATTGCGGGTTCGACCCGACCGCGCCCAGCCTGCACCTCGGCAACCTCGTGCAGATCCTCACGATGCGCAGGATCCAGCAGGCGGGCAACCGTCCGCTGGGACTGGTGGGCGGGGCCACGGGTCTGATCGGCGACCCGAAGCCGACCGCGGAGCGCACGCTGAACGCGCCGGAGGTCGTGGCCCAGTGGGTGGAGCGGCTCCGCGCGCAGATCGCCCCGCTGCTGGACTTCGAGGGGCCGAACGCCGCGGTCATGGTCAACAACCTGGACTGGACCCAGGGGTTGTCGGCGATCGAGTTCCTGCGGGACGTGGGCAAGCACTTCCGGGTCAACAAGATGATCGCCAAGGAGGCCGTCGCCCGGCGGCTCAACTCCGACGCGGGCATCGGCTACACCGAGTTCAGCTACCAGATCCTCCAGGGCATGGACTTCCTGGAGCTGTTCCGCAGGCATGGCTGCACGTTGCAGACCGGCGGCAGCGACCAGTGGGGCAACCTCACCTCGGGCACCGACCTGATCCACCGGGTCGAGCCCGACGCCGTGGTGCACGCGCTGGCCACACCGCTGATCACCAAGGCCGACGGCACCAAGTTCGGCAAGACGGAGTCCGGCACGGTCTGGCTGGACCCGGAGATGACCACGCCGTACGCCTTCTACCAGTTCTGGCTGAACGCGGACGACCGGGACGTCTCCAAGTTCCTGCGGATCTTCAGCTTCAAGTCCCGTGAGGAGATCGAGGAGCTGGAGAAGGCGACCGAGGAGCGTCCGCAGGCCCGTGCCGCCCAGCGTGCGCTGGCCGAGGAGCTGACGACGCTGGTGCACGGCGCCGACCAGACGGCCGCGGTGATCGCCGCGTCCCGCGCCCTCTTCGGGCAGGGCGAGCTGGCGGAGCTGGACGACAGGACGCTGACGGCGGCCCTGTCCGAGGTGCCGCATGTCCAGGTAGCCGAGCTCGCTCCCGTGGTGGACCTGCTCGCCGAGGTCGGCCTGGTGGCCAGCAAGTCGGCCGCGCGGCGCACCGTGAAGGAGGGCGGGGCCTACGTGAACAACGTGAAGGTCGCGGCCGAGGACGCGGTGCCCGCCAAGGAGGACCTGCTGCACGGCAGGTGGCTGGTGCTGCGGCGCGGGAAGAAGAACCTCGCCGCCGTCGAGGTCACCGGCGCGTAGCACGCCGCCGGGGCGCGGAGTCCCGCGGAGCGCGGCTCTCGCCGTGGTCCGCGGGACTCCGCGCCCCTGGGCACGTCGCGGTCAGGTGCGTTGCTTCTTCTTGCCCAGCGTCGCCATGTACAGCATGTCTCCGACGCCCACGATCACGATCGCGGCGATGAGCTGGAAGGCGTGCCGGCTCCAGTCGATGCCGGAGGTCTCGTCGACGCCCGCCGCGCGTGCGATCGCGTTGCCGACGATGGCGCCGATCATGCCGAAGATGGTCGTCAACCACAGGGGACTGTGCTGCTTTCCGGGGAGGATCGCCTTCGCGATCAGGCCCAGCACGAATCCCACGATGATCGCCCACAACCAGCCCATGGCTGCCTCCTAGTCGGCTCGACGTGTGAGCATTACGCCCAGTGTCGGCCCATGTGCGCTACGACGCATGTCGAGGAAGCCGTACGCGCCGCGGCGCAGACCGTTCGCCCGGGAGTCGGGCGCCCCGGTCTCGTGGGCGGCGCAGGCGCGGCGTACCGTAGGACGTGTCCGGGCCCGGTTCCTGTGCCGGGGCGGCATGGGTACGGGCCGGGGAGAGTCCGATGCGGGCGGATGGTGGAATGTGATGCGGAAGCAGCATGCGGCAGGCAACGCCCAGGTTTTCCGGATCACCGGTGCCCGCGCGGGGCTGCACGACGACGTACGCGCCCGGCAGCGGCGGTACGTGATCTCGATGTCGGTGCGGACGCTGTCGGTCGTCCTCGCCGCCTCGCTCTGGAACGTCGAACGGCACGTCGCGATCGTGGCGTTGGTGCTCGGCGCGATCCTCCCCTACATCTCGGTGGTGATCGCCAACGCCGGGCGGGAGAACGCGCCGTCGCTGCCGTCGACGTTCGTGACCGCGCCGATGCGGCCGATGCTCGCTCCGCCGGGGGTTCGGCAGCCGTCCGCGGAATCGTTCCCGGAAGACGGTCCGGCCGATGCGGCGGCGGGTGTCCGGGGTGAACCGCGCGAGCGGACGTGACCTCGGCGGAGGGTCCGGATCCGGTCGTCATCTCCGCGCCAAGCTCAAGAAAAGCTCAGATCAATCATGTTGTTCCAGTGCCGGGCAACGGGTTACCCGTGACATACTTCCTACGCGCTCCGCATCCCCCGTCGGAGCGACAGACCGACGCCGGGCAGCTCCCCCCGTGGCTGCTCGGCGTCGCCTTGTTCAGCGCGCTTTTGTGAGACGAACCAGTGAGTGACGAGACCACCCCGATCTGCTCAGCCAAGGGCTGCCGTGCCGACGCGGTGTGGGTCCTCGCCTGGAACAACCCGAAGATCCACACGCCGGAGCGCCGGAAGACCTGGCTGGCGTGCGACGAACACCGGGAGCATCTCTCCCAGTTCCTCGGGGTGCGGGGGTTCCTGAAGGACGTGGTGGAGCTCAAGGACTGGCAGGCCCCGGACGGCGCCTAGGCCGGTCCCAGTGCCACGGCATCAGCCGCCGATCGCCGACATCGGGCGGTCCGGCTGCACGAACGACGGGTCGTCCAGGCCCGCGCCCGCCTTCTTGCCCCACATCGCCGTCTTCCAGAGGCGGGCGATCTCCTCGTCCGGGGCTCCCGAGCGCAGGGCCGCGCGCAGGTCCGTCTCCTCCGTCGCGAACAGGCAGGTGCGCACCTGGCCGTCGGCCGTGAGGCGGGTGCGGTCGCAGGCCGCGCAGAACGGGCGGGTGACCGAGGCGATGACGCCCACGACATGCGGGCCGCCGTCCACGATCCAGCGTTCCGCCGGGGCCGAGCCGCGCTTGTCGGAGCCCTCTTCCGTCAGCTCGAAGCGGGTGCGCAGGGAGGTGAGGATGTCGCCCGCGGTGATCATGCCGTCGCGCTTCCAGCCGTGCTGGGCGTCCAGGGGCATCTGCTCGATGAACCGCAGTTCGTAGTCGTGCTCCACCGCCCAGGCCAGTAGGTCGGGGGCCTCGTCCTCGTTCAGGCCCGGCATCAGGACCGAGTTGACCTTCACCGGGGTCAGGCCCGCCTCACGGGCCGCGTACAGGCCCTCGATGACGTCCTTGTGGCGGTCCCGGCGGGTGAGGGTCTTGAAGACGTCGGGGCGCAGGGTGTCCAGGGAGACGTTGACCCGGTCCAGGCCGGCCGCCTTCAGGGCGGTCGCGGTGCGCTTGAGGCCGATGCCGTTGGTCGTCAGGGACATCTGGGGGCGCGGCTCCAGGGCGGCGACCCGCTCCACGATGCCCACCAGGCCCGGGCGCAGCAGGGGCTCGCCCCCGGTGAAGCGGACCTCCTCGATGCCGAGGGAGGTGACCGCGATGTCGATCAGGCGGACGATCTCGTCGTCCGTGAGCAGATCGGGCTTGGCGAGCCACTGCAGGCCCTCCTCGGGCATGCAGTACGTACAGCGCAGGTTGCACCGGTCGGTCAGGGACACTCGCAGGTCGGTGGCCACTCGGCCGTAGGTGTCGATGAGCACGTGGGCCCCCTCCCTCGTCGCGGCATTCGGTTTCCGTCACTTGCGAGCCTACGTGACCGCACTGACATCGACAGGTCCCGATCCCACGAGGTAGGACACGGCCGCGTCGTAGGGACCTACGACGCGGCCGCTCGGTGGATCGTCCTAGTGGGCGCCGGTGCCGGTCAGGGACCGGACCTCCAGCTCGGCGTACTTGGCGACGTCGGGCTCCTCCTTGGACAGGACGGTGCCGAGCCAGCCCATCGCGAAGCCGAACGGGATGGAGATGATGCCCGGGTTCTTCAGCGGGAAGTACGCGAAGTCGACGTCCGGGAACATCGCCTTCGGGTCGCCGGAGACGACGGGCGAGAACAGCACCAGGCCGACGGCGACGATCAGACCGCCGTAGATCGACCACAGGGCGCCCTGGGTGGTGAACCTCTTCCAGAACAGGCTGTAGAGGATGGTCGGCAGGTTGGCGGAGGCGGCGACCGCGAAGGCCAGCGCGACCAGGCCGGCCACGTTGAGGTCGCGGGCGAGGGCGCCGAGGCCGATGGAGACGATGCCGATGAAGACGGTCGCCCAGCGGGCCGCGCGCACCTCCTCCTTGCCGGAGGCCTGGCCCTTGCGGATGACGTTGGCGTAGATGTCGTGCGCGAAGGACGACGAGGACGCCAGGGTCAGACCGGCGACCACGGCGAGGATCGTCGCGAAGGCCACCGCGGAGATCGTGGCCAGCAGGATCGCGCCCCATGCCGAGTCGACGCCGCCCAGGTGCAGGGCGAGCAGCGGGGCCGCGGTGTTGCCGGACGGGTTGGAGTCGGTGATCTCCTTCTGGTCGATCAGTGCGGCGGCGCCGAAGCCGAGCGCGATCGTCATCAGGTAGAAGCCGCCGATGATGCCGATGGCCCAGTTCACGGACTTACGGGCGGCCTTGGCGTTGGGCACCGTGTAGAAGCGGATCAGGATGTGCGGCAGACCGGCGGTGCCGAGCACCAGGGCGATGCCGAGCGAGATGAAGTCCAGCTTGGAGGTGCCGGTGGCGCCGTACTGGAGGCCGGGCTCCAGGAACGCGGAGCCCTTGCCGCTCTTCTCGGCGGCCGTGCCGAGCAGATCGGAGATGTTGAAGTTGAACTTCAGCAGCACCAGGAAGGTGATCAGGATCGTGCCGCTGATGAGCAGGACGGCCTTGACCATCTGGACCCAGGTGGTGCCCTTCATGCCGCCGATGGAGACGTACACGATCATCAGCAGGCCGACCAGGGCGACGATGGCGATCTTGCCCCCGTCGGAGGTGATGCCGAGCAGCAGCGAGACGAGGACGCCGGCGCCGGCCATCTGGGCCAGCAGGTAGAAGATCGAGACGACGATGGTGGAGGTGCCGGCCGCGGTGCGGACCGGGCGTTGCCGCATGCGGTACGCCAGCACGTCGCCCATGGTGTAGCGGCCGGAGTTCCGCAGCGGCTCGGCGACCAGGAGCAGCGCCACCAGCCAGGCGACCAGGAAGCCGATGGAGTACAGGAAGCCGTCGTAGCCGAAGAGGGCGATGGCGCCGGCGATACCGAGGAACGACGCGGCCGACATGTAGTCGCCGGAGACCGCGAGGCCGTTCTGGAAGGCGCTGAACTGGCGTCCGCCGGCGTAGAAGTCGGCGGCGTCCTTGGTCTGGCGGCCCGCCCAGACGGTGATGACGAGGGTCGCGACGACGAACACCGCGAAGAGGCTGATGATCAGCGGCCGGTGCTCGCCGGCCTCGCCGGCTGCCAGTGTGATCGCGGGGCTCATGCGCCGCCCTCCATCCGGGACTTGATGGCCTCGGCCTTGGGGTCGAGCTTCGCGGCGGCGTGCCGCGAGTACCACCAGGCGATGAGGAACGTGGTGAGGAACTGGGCGATGCCGAGGACGAAGGCGACGTTGATGTTGCCGAACAGCTTGGTGCCCATGAAGTCGCCCGCGAAGTTCGAGAGCAGGACGTACAGCAGGTACCAGGCGATGAAGCCCACGGTCAGGGGGAAGGCGAAGGAGCGGTAGGAGCGGCGCAGTTCAGCGAACTCAGCGCTCTCATGCACCGCCGTGAACTCCTCGGGGCTGGGGAGTCGGTGGTGCTCTTTCGAGGGGGGCGGTGCGTCGGTAGCCACGGAGTCTCCTCGCGTTGCGGGCGCTGGTGCCACGGTGGACGGGGACGGATCGGGGTCCGGGGGCGGACTGGGTACGGCGGACATGTGGCGGCTCTGTTCCTCGGGGTTGCCAGGGGGCTCGATCGTGCTCGTGCTCCCTGCCCAAGGTCACGGCGGCACGCGAGGACCGGTTCAACTGGCGAGGCGTCTTTGTGAAGTCACCCCCGGTAGGTCATTGCTGGCCAGCGGCCGCGCGGGATAACTTCGCCCTGCAACACCCGTCATGTACCTGCCCGAGCACCACCTGTGTCTCGGGCGGTTTCGTTTCCGGATGATGTGGAGACCCCATGTCCCGTCTGCGCTCCAGACGTCGGCTCGCTCTCGCTGTACCTGTCGTTCTCTCGCTGACCGCCTCGCTCGGCTTCCTGCCGGCGGCGGCGTCGGCCGCCCCCTACGCGGAGCCGACCGCACAGGCCGCGGACTCGCCCACCCTGTCGTACGTCGTCAACACCAAGGTGGACCGTCGCACGATCGAGTCGGTGAAGAAGGCCGTGATCGCCAAGGGCGGCACGGTCGTCATCACGTACGACAAGATAGGTGTGATCGTCGTCCACTCGGCCAACCCGGACTTCGGCGCCCAGATACGCGCGGTGCGCGGCGTGCAGTCGGCGGGTGCGACGCGCACCTCCCCGCTGGCGCCCGCGAGCACCACGGACGAGGGTGCGGCCCAGTTCCTGACGAAGGCGCAGGCCGAGAAGATCGAGAGCGCCTCCGCGGCCGAGCCCGGGAGCGAGCCCCTCGAGGCCGACCAGTGGGACCTGAGGGCGATCGGCGCCGACAAGGCCGCTCAGATCAACCCGGGCAGCAAGAAGGTCACCGTCGCCGTGATCGACACCGGCGTCGACGACACCCACCCGGACATCGCGCCGAACTTCTCCGCCTCCCAGTCCGCCAACTGCGACGGCGGTGTCCCGAACACCACCGAGGGCGCCTGGCGGCCGTACACCGCGGACGACTACCACGGCACGCACGTGGCCGGTGAGATCGCCGCCGCCCGCAACGGCATCGGTGTGGCCGGTGTCGCGCCGGGTGTGAAGGTCTCGGCCATCAACGTCACCGACCCGAGCAACGGCCTGTTCTACCCGGAGAGCGTCGTCTGCGCCTTCGTGTTCGCCGCCGACCACGGCGTGGAGATCACGAACAACAGCTACTACGTGGACCCGTGGCTGTACAACTGCCTCGACGACCCCGACCAGCGGGCCATCGTCGACGCGGTCAACCGGGCCTCGAAGTACGCCCAGAAGAAGGGCACGCTCAACCTGGCGTCCGCGGGCAACTCCAACGACGACCTCGACTCGGACGCCCTGGTCGACGACAGCAGCCCCGACGACTCCACGCCGGTGCCGCGCACCATCGACCCGCACGAGTGCTTCGACGTGCCGACCCAGCTGCCGGGTGTGGTCACGGTCAGTGCGACGGGCGTGAACAACCTCAAGTCGTACTACTCCTCGTACGGTTACGGTGTCGTCGACATCGCGGCCCCGGGCGGCGACCGGCTCTACCAGATCCCGGACACCCCGTCGAAGAACGGCCGCATCCTGTCGACCATGCCGAACAACGCGTACGGCTTCCTCCAGGGCACCTCGATGGCCTCCCCGCACGCCGCGGGTGTCGCCGCGCTGCTGAAGTCGACGCACCCGAAGGCCTCCCCGGCCCAGTTGCAGTGGCTGCTGAAGGCGCAGGCGGACAACCCGGGCTGCCCGGCGTCGTACGACCAGGACGGCGACGGCACGCAGGACGCGACCTGCGTCGGCGGCAAGAAGTACAACGGGTTCTACGGCTACGGCATCGTCAACGCGCTGCGCGCGGTGAAGTAGGAAGCAACACGGACCGGGCGGCGCGGCCTCGACGGGCCGCGCCGCCCGGGCGTCACGCGCGCGTGCCGTGCGGGGGCGGCCGGGTGCCGTCCCGGCCTGTCGCGTGATGCGGCAGGATCTCCGGCATGCATGTGTATGAAGAAACCGCCACCTGGACCGCCGAACCGACCCGGCCCAAGGGGCAGTTGGTGTTCCGATTCGTCCTCACGGTCCTGTACACGCCCGTGCAGTTCGTGATGTGGCTCGTGGCGTTCGTCGCCTTCCTGGCCATCAGCCTGGCCACCGAGATCATCACGGTGTTCAGCACCTCCTACGAGCAGGGCCTGTTCAAGGCCGGGGACCGGCTGCTGGACCCGCTGTCGAGGTGGCCCTCCTGGTGCGTCAGCTGGCCGGAGCTGCGGCACGAGGGCGACACCGCGTACTACAGGGCGCGGGTGGAGAAGAAGGTCGGCCGCTGGACGAAGAGGGCATCCGCGCCCCGCAAGGCCCAGCAGGCACGGCCCTCGGACGAGTGCGCGATACCGCTGCGCGACTATCGGGGCGTCGGCGGCTGGTATGTCGCCCAGGTCGCCCACGCGCAGGGCTGGGAGCTGCGGCCCACGGACGTGCGCAAGGAGGTGCGTCTGCGCTGGCGGACCGCGCCCCACATTGATTGAATCAACGTTGATTGATCAATAATGCATAGTGAAGTCATGACTGAGGTGACGTACGAGGGCTCTCTTCAGGCACGGCTTCCGGTACGGCAGTCGGCGCGCGCCTGCGTCCGCGCCTGCGCGCAGGCCGCCGCCGAGCTGGGGGCGCGGCGGGCCCGGCTCGCCGAGGTACCCGCCGTGCGGGTGGACGATGGCGCGATCGCCACGGCGTTCGTGAGTGAGCGGCATCTGTTGATCAATGGCCGGGCCCCGGTCAACTTCGCACCTCTGTCGAGGTTCTGGCGGACCGCCGACGGGTGGGTGCGCACGCACACGAACTACGCGCACCACCGGCAGCGGTTGCTGACGGTGATGGGTCCGCCGGAGTCCCTCGAAGCGGCCTTCGCCGAGCGGTCCTCCCTGGAGGTCGAGGAGGCGGTGTACGCGGCCGGCGGCCTCGCCGTCGCCCTGCGCACGCCCGAGGAGTGGGCGGCCCATGAGCAGGCGGCGGAGCTGGCGAAGCGGCCGCTCGTCGAGCACGAACGGCTCGACTCCGCCCCCGCGCGCGTGCTCACCCCCCTCGGCACCGCTCCCCTGCTGCCCGCCGCCGGGCTGCGCGTCCTGGACCTGACCCGGGTCGTCGCCGGCCCGGTCGCCACCCGCACGCTCGCCCTGCTGGGCGCGGACGTGCTGCGCCTGGACCCGCCCCGGCTGCCCGAACTGCCCGACCAGCACGCCGACACGGGCTTCGGGAAGCGGTCGGCGACGCTGGACCTGGTGGCCGACCGGCGGACCTTCGAGGAGCTGCTCGCGGCGGCGGACGTGGTCGTCACCGGGTACCGGCCGGGCGCGTTGGACCGGTTCGGGCTGTCACCTCGGGCGCTGGCGGAGCGACGGCCCGGGGTGGTCGTGGCCCAGCTGTCGGCCTGGGGCGCGTACGGGCCCTGGCGGGAGCGGCGGGGGTTCGACAGCCTCGTGCAGGTGGCCACGGGGATCGCGGTCGTGGAGGGGTCGCCGGAGCGGCCGGGCGCGCTGCCCGCGCAGGCCCTCGACCACGGCACGGGCTATCTGCTGGCGGCGGCCGTGCTGCGGGCCTTGACCGAGCAGTCGCGGGAGGGCGGCAGCCGGGTCGTACGGCTGGCGCTGGCACGGACGGCACAGTGGCTGATGAACGAGGTCCCGGCGGACGCCCCCGGGGACGCGGGCGAGGCGTACGTCGACCCCCGCCCCTGGCTCGCCGAGACGGACAGCGGGGTCGGGCGGCTGCGGTACGCCCTGTCGCCGGTGTCCTTCACGGGCGGTCCGGTGGACTGGGCGCGGCCACCGGGGGGCTGGGGGACGGACCCCGCGCGGTGGGGGTGAGCGGCGTCTTTGGCCGGGACCCGTACCCTCTGGACCGGCGGATCGCGCGGTGGGGCTGAGCGGTCGTCGACCGGAATACGTACCTCTGGCCGGAATGCCGTACCGCCAGGTGTTTTCCTGGAGTTGCCCGGTTCTGTGGCAGCTGGCGAAGATCATGAGGTGACCTTGACAAGACCCGCGACCGGGGCGTCCGGCGCGACCGGGCCGGCGCCGCGTCCCGGTACCGGCCGTGCCGTCGCCGCCGTCGTCCTGGTGACCCTCGGCGCGCTGATCCCGCTGCTCGGCCCGTCCGCCGCGTTGCACGGCACCGGGGAGGCCGCGGCGCCCGGGGTCGGCGGCATCGCCCTGCTGCGGGCGGTGCTGTTCACGGCGCTGAGTGTCCCGGTGGGCGAGCTGTTCGTGCGCCGGCTGGCCCGGTCGGTGCCCGGCGCTCCCCCGGCCGTGCCGCGCGCGTGGGCCCCCTACGCGGCCGGTGCCGGTCTCGTGGCCGCGTTGGGGCTGGCCTCGGTCGTGGCCACCGGCAACCTCGTGCCGGACAGCCTCGCGCAGGTCGACGTCGGCGGCCTGTACGCCTCGCGGGACGGCAAGCTCGCCCTCGTCGAGGTCAACGCCTTCCTCGTGGCCGGCCTGTGCGCGGTGTCGGCCCGGCCGGCCACACAGGTCTGGCCGCTCGCCGCGGTCGTCGTGGCGGAGGCCCTGCGCGCGCATCCCCCGACCGAGCACAGCCCGTTGATCGGGTCGGGGCTGACGCTGGTTCACCTGACCTGTGCGGCGCTGTGGGTGGGCGGGCTGCTGTACGCGCTGCGGACCCTGCGGCAGTGGCGGCGCGCGGCGGACCCGGGTGGCGCTGCGTCAGGGGTCGGGGACAGCTCTGGCGCTCGGGACGGAGGCGGCCCGGCCGCGGGTGCCGCCCTGCTGGGCCGCTACGCGCGCGTGGCCCTCGGACTGCTCGCCGCGATCACCGCGACCGGGGTGTGGAGTTCGCTGCGCCGCATGCCGCCGGGGACGGTCCTCGACCAGCTGACGACGACCGCGTACGGGCGCGCGCTGCTCGCCAAGGTGCTGCTGGTGGCCGCGGTCGCCGCGCTCGCCCTGTGGGCGCGACGACGACTGAGCCGAGCGCCCGACCCGCTCACCGCGTACGCTCCCGCGCGGGCGGAGGTCATCGCCCTGGGCCTGGCGGTGGCGGTATCGGGTCTGCTGACGGCACTACCGGTACCGATCCGCTGGTGAGGCGGGGGGCGTCGGCAGGGTGGGGGGGGCCGAGCCGGGGCCGGGGGCTCGCGTGGGGCGTCGGTGCGGCTGGGACGAGGGGGCGGGGCGACTCCTGGGCACGCCCGGGGCACCCGTACCCATCCGCTCGTGAACCCGGGGGTTCCGCAAGCTCAGGCCGAGCCGACTCCTTGGGCTCGCCCGGGACATCAGCGCGGCCTCGGTAACTGAGGCCCCCGGGCTAGCCCGGGTAATCGCCCCGCTCCGGCGCTTAGCCCGCCACCAGCACCTGGTGAGCCGGAGGTGCGGCAAGGTCAGGGGCCGAGCCGGCCCCCGGGCCCGCCCGGTACGTCAGTGCGACCGGGGCGAGAGGCCGGGACGAGTCCTGGGCTCGCCCCGGGCACCCCTACCGACCCGCTGGTGAACCCGGGGGTTCCGCAAGGTCAAAGGCCGAACCGACGCCCGGGCACGCCCAGGGAATCAGCGCGGCCGGGGCGAGGGGCCCAGCCGGCTCCCGGGCACGCCCGGTGCATCAGCGCGGCCCCGGCGACGCCGGGGCGGTCCCTGGGCTCGCCCGGGGACTCGCCCCGCTCCCCGCTCAGCCCGCCACCAGTACCTTGAGGGCCGTCCGTTCGTCCATCGCCTTGTAGCCGGCCGGGACGTCCTCCAGGCCGATGGTCAGGTCGAAGACGGGTGAGGGGTCGATGGTGCCGTCCAGGACGTCGGGCAGCAGCTCGGGGAGGTAGGCGCGGACCGGTGCGACGCCGCCGCGCAGCGCGATGTTCCGGTCGAACATGACACTGAGGTCGAGCCCGGTGCCGCTGCCGTGCGGGACGCCGACCCAGCCGACGGTGCCGCCGTCCCGGGCGATGCCGACCGCGGTGCGCATGGACTGCTCGGTGCCGACGGCCTCGACGACGGCGTGCGCGCCCTGACCGCGGGTGAGTTCACGGACCGCCTCGACGGCCGCTTCCCCGCGCTCGGCGACGACGTCGGTGGCGCCGAAGCGGCGCGCGATGTCGGTACGGGCCTGGTGCCGGCCGAGGGCGATGATCCGCTCGGCGCCCAGCCGCTTGGCGGCGAGGACCGCGCACAGGCCGACGGCCCCGTCACCCACGACGGCGACCGTGGCGCCCGCGCGGGCCCCGGCTCCGAGGGCGGCGTGGTGGCCGGTGCCCATGACGTCGGACAGGCTCAGCAGCGCGGCCAGCAGACGGTCGTCGGAGGCCGCGTCCTTGGGCAGCTGGACCAGGGTGCCGTCGGCGAAGGGCACGCGCACGGCCTCGCCCTGCCCGCCGTCGTAGCCGACCGAGCCCCAGAAACCGCCGTGCTCGCAGGAGGTGGTGAGGCCCTCGCGGCAGTAGTCGCAGACGCCGTCGGACCACATGAAGGGCGCCACCACGAGGTCACCGCGGCGGACGGTGCCGACCTCGGAGCCGGTCTCCTCGACGACACCGAGGAACTCGTGCCCGATGCGCTGGCCCCGCTCCCGGCTCGCCGTGCCCCGGTACGCCCACAGGTCGCTGCCGCAGATGCAGGACCGCAGCACCCTGACCACAGCGTCGGTGGGCAGCTGCACCACGGGGTCGGGCACGTCCTCCACGCGCATGTCGAAGGGGGCGTGGATGGTGGTGGCGCGCATGAGGAGGATCCTTCTCTTCGCTGGCTCGTACGTGCGCTCAGGGGGTGGCCGAGCGCACTTCACCGTACGCCGACCGCTCCGGCTGTCGCTCGCCGAGGACGCCGATGACCAGCAGTGACTGCGCGGCGACATAGGTGAGCATGATCCACAGATCCGGTCGGGGTGGCTGGGGCCACTCCGCGACGCCGGTCGCGATCAGGCTGTCGGAGAGCACGAACAGCGCGCCGCCGAGACCGGCGAGGAGACCGAGCCGGGTGACGGCCGCCCAGGCCATGACGGTGAGCAGGAGGCTGTAGCCGGCCACGGGGACCCGCAGGTCGGCGGGCAGGTCCGGCCACAGGGAGGCGACGGTACCGACCAGGACCATGCCGTAGGCGGGCGCGAAGAGGGCACTACGCGCGTGTGCTCGCTCGTACGACCGGAAGAGGGCGAGGTAGCAGAGGTGCCCGGCGGCGAAGCAGCCCATCCCGGCGAGGAAGGCGGGCTCGACGTCGAGGAGCAGCAGGGTGTCGCCGCCCCAGCCGCACAGCAGGGCGGCGATCAGGAGCGGGGGCGCGCCGCGGACGGCCGCCCAGGCGGCGAGAAGGGGCATCAGGAGGGGCTTGGCGACGGTGTGCCCGGCGTCCCAGCCGACGGCCAGGGAGGTCAGGTCGACGACGGCCGCGAGGGCGAAGGCGGCGGCGAGGGGGCGTCTCACGCGGCCACGGTCTTCTCGGCCGGCTCCGCCGTCGGCACCGGCTTCCAGCCCGGGCCGCGGAACACCCGGCCGGCGCGCTCGCGCCAACTGGACGCCGCCTTGATGTCCTTGACGATCGACACGTACTCATGGGTGGCGACCTTGATGGGGTTGAACGTGTTGATGTTCTTCGTCAACCCATAGACAGGCCGTTCGGTCTCGGCGACGAACGACCCGAACAGCCGGTCCCAGACGATGAGGATGCCGCCGAAGTTGCGGTCCAGATAGCCGCCCTGGGAGGCGTGGTGGACCCGGTGGTGCGAGGGCGTGTTGAACACGAACTCGAACCACCGGGGCAGCTTGTCGATGCGCTCGGTGTGGATCCAGAACTGGTAGACGAGGTTCGCCGAGGAGCAGAAGGCCAGCGCCGCGGGGTGCACGCCGGCGGCGATCAGCGGCACGTAGAACGGCCACACGGTCAGGGTGGTCCATGGCTGGCGCAGCGCGGTGGTGAGGTTGAACTTCTCGCTGGAGTGGTGGACGACGTGACAGGCCCACAGGATGCGGATGACGTGGTGGCCGCGGTGCGACCAGTAGTAGAAGAAGTCCTGGGCGAGCAGCATCAGCGGGACGGTCCACCACAGCACGGGGACGCGCAGCGGGGTGAGTTCGTGGATCGCCGTGTAGATCGCGACGATCGGGACCTTCCAGAGGAAGTCGAAGGCGAGGCTGCCCAGTCCCATGCCGACGCTGGTCGCGGCGTCCTTCGTCTCGTATCCGGCGGCGTCCTCGTCGGGGTGGAGGCGGACGCTGATCATCTCGACCACGGTGAGCAGGACGAAGGCGGGTATGGACCAGAGCACGACATCGGGCAGGTTCGGCATAAGGGGACCGTAGAACCGCTGGTCGGCCGCGACTAGACGTTGTTACTGACAAGTATTACAGCGAGTACGCGCTTACTTGTTGGTGATCTCCCCCAAAGCCACCACGGACGGTTTCAGACTCCGGCCGCGCCCAGCAGGACCCCCGCCGCATACGTCACCCCCATGGCCAGTGCGCCACCCAGTACATTGCGCAGCGCCGCGCGGACGGGGTCGGCGGCGCCGAGGCGGGCACTGCTCCAGCCGGTCAGGACGAGAGCGGCGAGGGAGGATACGACGGTGACCGCGAGACGCCGGTCGGCGGGCGGCAGGACGATGGCGAGCAGCGGGAGCAGGGCGCCGACCGTGAAGGACAGGAAGCTCGCCCACGCGGCGTGCCAGGGGTTGGTCAGCTGGTCGGGGTCGATACCGAGCTCCACGCGTGCGTGGGCGCGCAGGGCGTCCCGCGCGGTCAACTGCTCGGCGGCCTCTCGGGCGACGTCCCGCGACAGGCCCCGTTCTTGCAGCAGTCCGGTCAGTTCCTCAAGCTCGGCCTCGGGCCGCTCGCGCAGCTCCCGCTTCTCGACGGCGAGGGCGGCCTTCTCGGAGTCCCGTTGGGTGGAGACGGAGACGTATTCGCCGGCCGCCATCGACATGGACCCCGCGAGCAGCCCCGCCAGGCCCGCGGTGAGCAGGGCCGAGCGGTCGTCCGTGGCGCCGGCGACGCCGACCACGAGGCCGGCCGTGGACACGATGCCGTCGTTGGCGCCGAGGACGGCCGCCCGCAGCCAGTTCAGCCGCGCGCCGAGCGCGCCGCCGTGGGCCTCGTCATGCGTGGGTTCGGTCACGACGGGAGGATCGCACCCCGGGCACCCCTCTCTCCGGGTCGACACCCCCGTATCCGGGCCGACACCCCCGCATCCGGACCGAGGCTCACCGCACCCGAACCCGCGCCCACCGCACCTACGCAGACCCTCGCCGAGTCCGTACCCGGACTCGGACCCATACCGCGCTCACCAGACCCGCACCGACGCCCCCTTCGCAAACACCGGGCTCGTCGCGTCCGCCGGTGGCTCGGTCAGCGGCTCGGCGATCTCCTCCACGGTCGGGCCCACCTTCGCCGCGATGGGGTCGAGGAGGTCGAGGTCGAAGCCGTACACGCGCGCGGCGTTGCCGCCGACCATCGCGGCGACCTCCGCACGCGGCACGCGCGCGTAGGCGTACCGCAGGCCCTCCCGCGAGTACGGGTACGTCCCCTCGTCGTGCGGGTAGTCGCTGCCCCACATGATCTTGTCGACGCCGATCCGGTCGCGCAGCGGCACCTCGTGCGGCCGCATGAAGCTGGCGCCGACGAAGCAGTTGTCGCGCCAGACCTCGGAGGGCGCGTCGCCCATCCGGGCCGCCAGCCCCGCGCCGAACTTGGACTCCGCCGTGGACGCCCTGGTCGCCGCCGCGACCAGGCGCCCGTGGTAGTAGTCCAGCATCTCCAGCACCCCGGGGATCCAGCCCGAGCCTTGCTCGGTCAGGACCAGCCTCAGGTCCGGGTGGCGGCGGAAGGCACCGCCGAACACCAGGTGCCACAGCGCCCGGTGGGAGAACCAGGTCGTCTCGACCATGAAGACCGCGCGGGCCGCCGGTTCGTCGCCGAGCGGTGGGGAGGCCGAGCCCGCGTGGTGGTTGACCGGGACGCCGAGTTCCGCGCAGACGGCCCAGATGGGGTCGTACGTGGACGAGTAGAGCTCGGGCAGGCCCGAGCCCGGCGGTGTGCCGGGGAGCAGCAGCCCGCCCTTGAGGCCCGCCGCCACGCACCGGCGGATCTCCTTCACCGCCTCCTCGACGTCGTTGAGGAGGATCTGGAAGACGCCGGCCCGCCGCCCGGGGGCGGCCGCGCAGAAGTCCGCCAGCCAGCGGTTGTGGGCGCGCAGGCCGGCCCAGCGGCGCTCGAACTCCGCCGGTTCCGGAGCGGGTGCCATGAGCGAGCCGGACGGGAAGAAGGGCGGGATGGTGTTGGGGAACACCACCTCCGCGACGATCCCGTCCTCCTCCAGCTCCGCGAGCCGCCGTTCGGAGTTCCAGTTCTTGTCGGCGGTGTCGGCGAGCAGGTCCTCGTAGGGGTTGACGTAGGTCGCCGCCCACACATCGAACTCGTCGTGGTGGCGGCTCTCCAGATAGGGCTTGTAGTCCAGCAGGTCGGCGCCCGCGTGGCAGTCGGCCGAGATGACCGTGTAGCGGTCGGTCATGAGGATGCCCCCAGGACAGGGAAGTCGTGGTCGGTCAGCCAGTGCCGGCCCACCTCGCGCGAGCGCGACCAGGAGGCCTCCACGGCCGTCTGGTCGGCGGACTGGCCGAGTTCGTCGGGGGTGGGTCCGATGCGGCGGGCGAGCGGGGCCAGCTTGTCGGTGTCGAAGCCGAAGACCTCCGCCGCGGCCAGACCCAGCATGCGGCGGGTCTCCGCGACGGGGATGTCGTGGAAGGTGCGCCGCAGCCACGCGCGCGTGTCGGGCCAGGTGCCCTCGGGGTGCGGGAAGTCGCTGCCCCAGAGGATGTTGTCGACCCCGATCTCGTAGCGCTGGGCCAGTTCGCGGCGCTTGGTGTTGGTGGCGCAGATGAACACCTGCCGGTCGAGGTACTCGTGCGGCGGGCGCCTGAGCTCCTGGAACGGCGAGAGCTTCTTGCCGCCGTGGGCGCCGAGGTAGAGGCGGTCCATGAACCACAGCAGGTTCGGCAGCCACCAGCAGCCCGACTCGGCGACCCCGAACCGCAGCCCCGGGTGGCGCTCGAAGACGCCGGACCAGAGGAGGAACCACAGCGGACGGGCCGGCCACCAGGTGACCTCGGAGACGTAGATGCCGAGGTGGTCGCCGTACTCGTGGCGCGGGGCCGCCCCGGAGTGGGTGAGGACCGGCATGCCGCACTCGGCGGCCGCCGCCCACACCGGGTCGTAACGGCGGTCGTGGTAGGGCTCCTTGTCGACCCACATGGACGGGATCATCAGGGCGCCGAGCCCGGACTCCCTGGCCCGGTGGATCTCCGCGACGACCTGGTCGGTGTCCGCGGTGACCGGCAACAGGGCCACTCCGCAGTGCCGTTCGGGGTGCTCGGAGACGAAGTCGGCCAGCCAGCGGTTGTGCGCCCGTGCGCCCGCCATGCCGAGCTCCGGGTCCTGGTCGCCGGAGAGTCCGAGCCCCACCCCGAAGGGCGCCGCCGTCTGGCTGTCGACCGCGTCGGCGTCCGGGAAGACCACCTCGGCGGCCACCCCGTCGCCGTCGAGCTCCTTCAGCCGCTGGGCGGTGTCCCAGCCCCCGCGCAGGCCCTCCTCGTTGTCCTGGAACCACTTGTTCGCGAACGCCTCGTTGCGGATGCCGAGCCGGGTCATCTCCTCGCGGCGCCGGTCGCGCCCGGCGAGGAAGTCGTCGAAGTCCCGGTGGAAACGGGGGTCCAGGTAGGGCCGGTACTCCTCGGTGGGGAGGCCGGCGTGGCAGTCGGAGGAGATGATCAGGTACGGCTCGTCCTTGTCGGTCATCGAGACCCCTCGTCGAGAATGAAGTTCTCCAGGTACGACGGGTTGGCCCGCTCCAGCATCGACCGCGCCCGCGCCCTGATCTGGGCGTCGCTGTGCTCGCTTGCCGGCAGCATCCAGAAGCGGTCCGCGCGGATGCCGTCCACCACGGTCTCCGCGACCTGCTCGACGGGGGTGAACTCCACCTCCCGGCCCGCTTCCCTCATCGCCGCCTCCCACTGGTCGAGGCTGCGATACGGCGTCCTGCGCGGCCTCTCCTTGGCGTACCGCTCGGGGCGGTTGCGGTGGGACTCCCACAGGCCGGTGCGGAGCATGTGCGGGCCGGGGAAGAGGACGGAGGCGCCCACGCGTGCGTGCTCCGCCCTGAGATGGGCGTACAGGGACTCGGTCATCGTCACGACGGCCGCCTTGGTGACGGCGTACACGGAGGCGGTGGGCAGCGGGGCGATGCCGCCGTCACCGGAGGACGTGTTGACCACATGACCGGGTTGACCCGACTTGATCATGTGGGGCACGAATGCCTGGATGCCGTGGAAGACGCCCCACACATTGACGGAGAAGGCCCATTTCCAGTCGTTCGGCTCGTGCTCCCACATCCGGCCCTCGGCGCCCGAGCCGACCCCGGCGTTGTTGCACAGCACATGGACGGCGCCGTACGTCCCGTAGGCGAAGTCCGCCAGTTCCAAGACCTGTTCGCGTTCGCCGACGTCCACCACGCGTGCGTGCGCGTCCGCGCCCTCCGCGCGGAGCCCTTCCAACGCCGCCTCCAGCGCGTCCTTCTCGACGTCGGCGAGGACGACCTTCAGGCCCTCGGCGGCGAACCGACGGGCCATCGCGAGGCCGATGCCGCTCGCGGCGCCGGTGACGACGGCGACCTGTCCTTCCGCGAGGTCCATCAGGCACTCCCCCGCAACGGCGCGTCGAGGATCTGGGCGGGATCGTCGTAGCGCTGGTGGATGTACGGCAACAGCGCTCGCGCGTCGACCCGTTCGACGACTGTGCCCCGCTGGTCGCTGGTCTTCTCGCCGAGGGTGATCTCGAGGAGCCGGCGCACGGGGAGGTCGGCGACCGGGTCGTACATCGACTCGCGCAGGACGACGTCGCCGGTGACCCGCTCCAGTCGGCGGACCTTCTCGTTGCGCAGGCAGTGCACCAGCACCGGGTCGGCGTCGAAGCCCGAACCGTCCACCGCGGGCAGGAACTTGAAGTAGAAGTCGGTCTTCCGGGTGGGTTCCGGAAGGGGCAGCTCCCCGGCGACCGCGCCCCGCACCTCCACGAAGGCGATGCCGTGCCGGGCGAGGCGGGCGCGGACGACCAGGCCGTCGCGCTCGACGACCACCTCGCCGAGCTTCTTGGGCTCCCCGAAGACCTCGCGGCCGCCGACGAGGGCGCGCTCGTGGGTCATCGGCATGACGAGGGGGTACCAGCCCTCGACGCCGTCATGGGAGGCCGAGACCGCGAACGAGCCCGCTCCCAGCGGCTGTCCGGGCAGGTCGACCTTGCTGATGGTGACCCGGGCCAGCGGCCGGCCCGTCGGTTTCAGGGGTGGGGGCAGAACCGCCGCGAGGGCGTCCGGGTCGGTCTCCCACACCGCCGCCACACCGGTGGACCAGATGTCGGGGAGCCTGGAGCTCGCGGTGCGCGCGGCGGCGATCTCCGCCTCGGTCCGTGCGCCGTACCGTACGCGTGCCATGTCGTACCGCCCTTTCTGATGGGCCGTCACCTGTAACACAGTTACAGCACTCCCCTTGCCGGGTAAATACGCGTGCACCAGCCGGACTTGGGGGCAGCATGGCGAGACCGCCGCTCACCCGCGACGAGGTCCTGGACACCGCCGCGAACCTGGTGAGGCAGCACGGCCCCGAGGCGCTGACGATGCGCAAGCTCGCCGCCGAGCTGGGCACCGCGGTGACCTCGATCTACTGGCACGTCGGCAACCGGGAGTCCCTGCTGGACGCGCTCGTGCAGCGGACCGTGGCCGATCTGGGCGCGTTCCGGCCGACCGGGCGCACCCCCGCGGAGCGGATCGTCTCCGTGGCCCGCATCCTGCGCCGGCGGCTGCGCGACCACCCGCATCTGATCGGGATGGTCCACGAACGCGGCCTCACCGAGCGGATGTTCCTGCCCGCGCGGCAGGCGCTGGTGCGCGAGGTGCACGCGGCCGGGCTGCGGGGCGCCCGCGCGGCGGAGGCGGTGCGGGCGGTGCAGTTCCAGGTTGTCGGTTTCGTCCTGGTGGAGCGCAACCGGGAACGGGCGCCGGCACAGCGGCCCGCCGAGGAGTCGACCGGGTACGGCGACCCGGCGCTCGCCCGGGCGTTCGCGCGCCCGGTGAACGAGGAACGGCTGTTCGTCACCTCCGTGCGGGCGCTGACGGAGTCTCTGCTGGAGCGGCCCTAGAGGTGGCCGGGTGTGCGCGGCGCTGTCAGTGGGGGCCCGTATCCTCAGGGACCATGCTCGAAGACCGCACGACCGCAGCGTCCGCCCCCACAGCGTGGCCGGCCGCGTATCCGAAGGGGTACGCGGTCGTTGACGTGGAGACCACCGGCCTTGCCCGGGACGACCGGATAATCTCCGCGGCCGTCTACCGGCTGGACGAGCGCGGCGAGGTCGAGGACCACTGGTACACGCTGGTCAACCCGGAGCGGGACCCGGGCCCGGTGTGGATCCACGGTCTGACGAGTGACGTGCTGCGGGGCGCGCCCCTCTTCCAGGACGTCGTCGAGGAGTTCTCCGCCCGGCTGGACGGCCGGGTGCTCGTCGCGCACAACGCGGTCTTCGACTGGCAGATGATCGCGCGGGAGTACGCGCGCGCGAAGCGCGAGGCACCGGTCCGTCAGCGGCTGTGCACCATCGCGCTGTCCAAGGAACTGGCCCTGCCGCTGCCCAACCACAAGCTGGAGTCGCTGGCCGCCCACTTCGGCGTCGTGCAGCGGCGCGCGCACCACGCGCTCGACGACGCGCGCGTGCTGGCGGAGGCGTTCCGGCCGAGCCTGCTGACCGCGGCCTCCCGGAGCGTCCGGTTGCCGCTGCACGAGTGCCGGCCGCTGACCGAGTGGACCGACCGGGCCGTGCCCCGGCAGCAGCAGTCGTCCTACGGCAGCTATCGGCCGACCAGTTGGCGTCCGACCCGCAAAAGGCCCGCATGCCCCCATCCCAACCCAGGGCGCTACGAAGAGGGCAAGCCGCTCAAGCAGGGCATGCGCGTGGCCTTCTCGGGGGACACCTCGACCGAGCGCGACCTCCTGGAGGACCGCGCGATCGAGGCCGGGCTGCATGTCGCCACCAGCATCTCCCGGCTGACCAGCCTGCTCGTCACCAACGACCCGGACTCGGGGACGTCCAAGGTGGTCAAGGCCCGGCAGTACGGCACCCCGGTCGTCGACGAGGCGGCCTTCGGACAACTCCTCGGCAACGTGGCACCGGCCTCGGAGGGGTGACGGAAGGGGACCGCGGTGGACCCCGTACGGCGGCCGGCACAGACACCGCGGACGGGGATCGGCACCGACCCCGCGGCGTGACCGTACGGCGGCCGCCACCGGCCCCCGTCCAAAGCGGCCGCACGGCGACCGGCACCGACCCCGCGCAGCAGCCGTACGCCGACGCACGAGCCGTACCGCAGGCGACCGTACGGACGGGTGATTGCGCCGCGACTCGCCCGCCGCCGACTGGTTCGTGCCGGGGTGACGGCCCACCCTGTGGCGCATGGCGACTTGCGAAGTATGCGGCAACAACTACGGCATGACGTTCGAGATCCACGCCCAGGGCGCAGTGCACGTATTTGACTGCTTTTCCTGCGCGATCCACCGTATGGCACCCATCTGCGAGCACTGTCGGGTACAGATCATCGGCCAGGGCGTCGAGGTCGAGGGCCACTGGTACTGCGGCGCCCACTGCGCGCGTGCGGAGGGAAAGGTGGGCATCGTCGACCGCGTCTGACCATGGTGGCCGGTCCGTCCGACCACACCCCTGTGCGAACACCCCGCGGTCCGAGTTGTACGGTCGTGGGGTGTACCGCTTCCTGTTGTCCCGGCAGTGGGTGATCCTCACGCTGGTCGCCCTCGTCCTCATCCCCACGATGATCCGGCTGGGCATCTGGCAGATGCACCGCTACGACGAGCGCAGCGCCCGCAACCAGCTGGTCTCCGACGCGCTCTCCGCGGACCCGGTGCCGGTGGAGAAGATGACGTCCGCCGGGCACACGGTCACCAGCAAGGAGCGGTACCGGTCGGTGACCGCCAAGGGGCGCTTCGACGCCGAGGACGAACTCGTCGTGCGCCGCCGCACCAACTCCGACGACGAGGTCGGCTACCACGTGCTGACCCCGTTCGTCCTGAACGACGGCAAGGTGCTGCTGGTCAACCGCGGCTGGGTGCCGTCCGGGGCGACCCAGAGCGCCTTCCCGAAGGTGCCGGCGCCCCCGGCGGGCGAGGTCACCGTCACCGGGCGGCTGATGCCCGACGAGACGACCGAGGCGAGCGGCATCAAGAACCTCAAGGGGCTGCCCGACCGCCAGATCATGCTGATCAACAGCGAGCAGGAGGGCCGGCGCCTCGGCAAGCAGGTCCTCGGCGGTTACATCGTCCTGACCGCGCCCGAGCCCAAGGGCGACACCCCGGAGCTGCTGGGCAGGCCGGGCAAGGAGAACGCCCCGCTGAACTACGCGTACGCGTACCAGTGGTGGCTGTTCGCCGCGGGGGTGCCGATCGGCTGGGTGGTCCTCGTCCGACGCGAGCTGCGGGACCGCCGGGAGGCGGCGGAGCGGGACTCCACGACGGAGGCGGAACCGGCGGCGGTCTGAGGCCGCCCGTAGCCACAACGCCCAGCGCCGGGCGTAGCCGCAGCACCCACCCGCCGCCCGTAGCCACAGCACCCACCGCCGGGCGTAGCCACAACACCCACCCGCCGCCCATGGCCACGGAGCCCACCGAGCAGCAGGCGTCGTCCTCCCGCCGCCAAGATCTCACTCCGCCGGCCTCCCCCTGATTGCGCCCCTGGTCAGCCGGGAACCCGCTCTTGCGTGCCCCGTATCGAGGATTACGCCCTGATCGGCGATGAACAGACAGCGGCCCTGGTCGGCAAGGACGGGAGTGTCGACTGGTTGTGCCTGCCCCGCTTCGACTCCGCGTCCTGCTTCGCCAGACTCCTGGGCGACGAGGAGAACGGCCACTGGCGGATCGCGCCCGCAGGTGTAGACGGCCCGTGCAGTCGGCGCGCCTACCGCCCCGGCACCCTGGTGCTGGACACCGATTGGGAGACCGACGAGGGGGCGGTGCGCGTCACCGACCTGATGCCGCAGCGCGACCGCGCCCCCGATCTGGTCCGGATCGTCGAGGGTCTGCGCGGCGAGGTGACCGTCCGCAGCACGCTCCGGCTCCGCTTCGACTACGGCTCGGTCATGCCGTGGATGCGCCGGACCGACGGCCACCGGATCGCCGTCGCGGGCCCGGACTCGGCGTGGCTGCGCAGCGAACCCGAGGTGCACACCTGGGGCGAGAACTTCGGGACGCACTCCGAGTTCACCGTCAAGGAGGGCGAGAAGGTCGCGTTCGTGCTCACCTGGCACCCCTCGCACGAAGCGCCCCCACCGCAGATCGACCCCTATGACGCGCTGCGGGCGAGCGTCGAGGACTGGCAGGCGTGGTCCGCCCGGTGCCGCTACGACGGCCCGCACAAGGACGCCGTGCTGCGCTCCCTGATCACCCTCAAGGCCCTCACCTACGTCCCCACCGGCGGCATCGTGGCCGCCCCCACCACCTCGCTGCCCGAGGAACTGGGCGGCGTCCGCAACTGGGACTACCGCTACTGCTGGCTGCGCGACTCCACCCTCACGCTCGGCGCGCTCCTCTCGGCCGGCTACCACGAGGAGGCCGAGGCGTGGCGCGACTGGCTGGTGCGCGCCGTCGCCGGCGACCCCGCGGACCTGCAGATCATGTACGGCCTGGCGGGTGAGCGCCGGCTGCCCGAGTACGAGCTGCCGTGGCTGTCCGGATTCGCCGGCTCCAAGCCGGTCCGGATCGGCAACGAGGCCGTCAAGCAGCTCCAGCTCGACGTGTACGGCGAGGTCATGGACTCCCTCTCGCTGGCCCGCACTGCGGGGCTGTCCGTCGAGCCGCACATATGGTCCCTGCAGTGCTCGCTGATGGACTTCCTGCGCTCGGCGTGGCAGCAGCCCGACGAGGGGTTGTGGGAGGTGCGCGGGGGGCGGCGGCAGTTCGTCCACTCCAAGGTGATGGTGTGGGTGGCGGCCGACCGCGCGGTGCGCACCCTGGAGGCCCACCCCGAGCTGCCCGGCGACCTGGAGGGCTGGCGCGCGATGCGCGACGAGGTCCACCAGGAGGTGTGCGAGAAGGGCTTCGACACCGAGCGGAACACCTTCACCCAGTCCTACGGCTCCCGCGAGCTGGACGCCGCGCTGCTGCTCATCCCGCGCGTCGGTTTCCTGCCTCCCGACGACCCCCGGGTGGTCGGCACGGTCGAGGCGATCCACGCCGAGCTGGGCCACCACGGCCTCGTGCACCGCTACAGCACCGCCGGTACGACGGTGGACGGGCTGCCCGGCGGCGAGGGCACCTTCCTGGTCTGCTCGTTCTGGCTGGCCGACGCGCTGCACATGATCGGCCGGAAGAAGGAGGCCAGGCAGCTGTTCGAGCGGCTCGTGGCGCTGACGAACGACGTGGGGCTGCTGTCGGAGGAGTACGACCCGGTGAACGGCCTGCACCTGGGCAACTTCCCGCAGGCGTTCAGCCACATCGGTCTGGTGAACACCGCCCTCGCCCTGTTCGGGGACGAGGAGGCAGGATAGGGCCATGGATCTTGGACTGAAGGACCGCGTGTACGTCGTCACCGGGGCCACGCGCGGTCTCGGCAACGCCTCCGCGCGCGAGCTGGTCGCCGATGGGGCGAAGGTCGTGCTCACCGGACGGGACGAGAAGCGGGTCGCCGACGCGGCGGCCGAGCTGGGGCCGAACGCGGTCGGGGTCGCCGTCGACAACGCCGATCCCCAGGCGCCGGAGCGGCTGATCGCGGCCGCCCGGGAGAACTTCGGCCGCTTCGACGGCATCCTCGTCAGCGTCGGCGGCCCGGCCCCGGGGTTCCTCGCGGACAACACGGACGAGCAGTGGGCGGCGGCCTTCGAGTCGGTGTTCCTGGGCGCGGTGCGCCTGGCCCGCGCGGCGGCGGCCGAGCTGGAGGCGGGCGGGGTCATCGGCTTCGTGCTGTCCGGCTCGGTGCACGAGCCGATCCCGGGGCTGAGCATCTCCAACGGGCTGCGGCCCGGGCTCGCCGGGTTCGCGAAGTCGATCGCCGACGAGCTGGGGCCGCGCGGGATCCGGGTGGTGGGCCTGCTGCCGGCCCGCATCGACACGGACCGGGTGCGCGAGCTGGACGGTCTCTCCGCGGACCCGGCGGCCACGCGCACGGCCAACGAGTCGCGGATCCCGCTGCGGAGGTACGGGACGCCGGAGGAGTTCGGGCGTACGGCGGCGTTCCTGCTGTCGCCCGCCGCCTCCTATCTGACCGGGATCATGGTGCCCGTCGACGGGGGCATGCGGCGCGGGTTCTGAGCACCGCGCGCGGTGGGTACCGACGCCCCTGAGGGGGCGTCAGCTCACCCGTTCCGCACGGTGCTTGACCGCCTTCATCCGGACCTCCGCCGGCAGCGACGCCAGCCCCGCCGAGTTCCTCGCGTGCGTCAGCGCGTACGCCGACAGACTGGTCAGCGCCGTCCCGGGGTCCGCGTGGGGTTCCAGCAGCAGCCGTACGCGGGTCCTCGGGGCGTCGCGCCGGCCGGTCAGACGGGCCTGGGCGTGGGCCACGCCCTCCAGTTCCGCGGCCTCGCCCGCCAGGACGCCCTCCAGGGCCCGGCCCCGCAGCAGCGCGCCCTCGCCGTCGCCGGTGTCGACCAGGACCTCGGTCAGCCGGTGCCGGCGGAGGTTGGCGATCAGCCACCACAGGGCGGCCAGGACGAGGAGCGCGAGCACGGCCAGGACCGTCGGCCACCACCAGCCGCGGTCCTCCCAACGGGTGCGCGCGGAGTCGTCGAGGAGTACGTCGTGACGGCCGTCATGGACCCACCAGGAGGGCGGGTTCAGGCCCAGGCCCACGGCCAGCACCGAGCCGCCGGCCACGAGCAGGACGAGCCCGACGACGCCGAGCAGCACACGGTTGACGATCCGGAGCATCGCCCTCACCCCTTCTTCCCGGGACGCCGTACCCGCACCGACAGCGCGGGCGGCCGGGACAGACCCAGCCCCCTGATCGCCTCGCCGAGGGCGGCGTCCAGTTCGGCGTGCACGTCGTCCAGTTCGCGGAAGTGCGCGACCGCGCCGACGTCGGCCTTGGTGCGGGACAGCCGGACGCGGACGGCCTGGACGCCGGGGACCTCCACGGCCCGGTCGCGCAGGACCAGTGCGGCGGCGTCGCGGTGGAGGCCGGCGCGTACGTCGGTCTGGACGCGCCGCATCGGCAGGACGTCGCGCAGGCCGGGGGTGGCGGCGAGGACGAGCAGCCAGAGACCGAGGGCCGCGGTGACGCCGGCGCCGACGAGGACCCAGGTGTCGTCGAGGGGACGGGCGGCGAGCTGGTCGGCCAGTTCGCGGCGCCAGCGCATGGCGGGCTGTTCGGCGCGGACCGCCGTGACGTCGTAGAGGAAGAGTCCCGCGGCCGCCAGGAGCAGCAGCGCGGTGACGGCCGCGGGGACGCGCCGCGCCGACCAGAAGCGGCTCTCGTGTCCGCCCTCGGCCTCCTGCGGGACCGGGGGTGGCGGTGGTGCGGGGTCCGGTTCGCTCTCCTTCTCCAGGACCGGCATCCGCCGTGTCGTGCCCTCGGAGCCCTGGGGCTCGCTCATCGCGTCCTCCCCTGTGCCGCGCCGTGCGCCGGATGCAGCCGCTCCACCTGGACGGCGACTTCCGGCACCTGCATTCCCACCAACGCGCGTACCCGCTCCGCCACATGACGACGCACCCGCGCGCAGCGGGCTCCGATGTCGGTGGGGTAGTCGAGTTCGAGATGGACCCGGACTCGGGCCACGTCGTGATGGACGACCACCGTGGCGTGCGCGGGCGCGGCCTCACCGGGCAGGTCCCCGACCACCTCGCGCGCCGCCTGGGAGGCGATCTTCGCCACGACCCGGTCGGCGATGCGGGTCGCGCCCCGTTCGCCGGGCGGTACGGCGGTCCGTGGTCCGCGGAGTGCAAGGGTCTCGGTGGTCACCCAGGTCACCGCCGGTCGCGGCGGTCGTCACGGGTGCGGAAGAAGTCGCCGACCTCCAGGTCCCCCTCCAGGAACCTGCCGACGACGAAGCCGATGGCGCCCAGGGCCGCCACCAGCAGGAAGGCGCCGAATCCGCCGAAGTACCCGGCGAAGCCCAGCGCCATACCGGCGATCAAGCCGACCACGGCCATGCTCATGGTGCGCTCCCCTCAGCCCTCACGGTCCTCACGTCCTCACTGGATCCGGGGCTCCGGCTCCTCTTCCTCTTCGTCGGGCAGCTTCACATCGCTCACGGCGATGTTCACCTCGACGACCTCCAGTCCGGTCATCCGCTCCACCGCCGCGATCACGTTCTCCCGGACGGCGTGGGCGACATCGGAGATCGACACGCCGTAGTCGACGACGATCTCCAGGTCGAGCGCGGTCTGCACCTCGCCGACCTCGGCCTTCACGCCCCGCGTGACGGACTTCGAGCCGCCCGGCACCCGGTCCCGTACGGCTCCGAAGGTGCGGGAGAGCCCGCTGCCCATGGCGTGGACGCCGACGACGTCCCGGGCGGCCAGCCCGGCGATCTTCTCCACGACGCCGTCCGCGATGGTGGTCCGTCCCCGGGTCGCCGGGTCGCCGCCGCCGCGCTTGGTGGGCTTGCGTGTCTGCACGCCCGTCTCCGCCTCAGGGGTCTGCGTCATATCGGTCATCGCCGTACGTCCTCCCTTGTGGTCGTCCTTCGACCACCGTAAGCGGGGTTGCGCCCTCGCGCGCCGCCGATGCGGCAGGCTGGGGCCATGACAGCGGACCGGTGGACGCAGGCGGTACGGCATCAGCTGGGTCTCGGCAGGCTGCTGCCGTTGGGGGGCGCGCAGGACGGCGCGTGGATCTCGGAGCGGGCTGCCGAGGCGGTACTGCGGCACGCGGCACGGGAAGTGCACGGGGTACGGCTGGACGGGCTACGGATCGCCCTCGCCGATCCCGAGGACGTGCGCGAACCGGTCGTACCGCCGCCGCCCAGCGCGCTGCCGCCGGGCACGCTGCGGGTGACGGCCGACATCGCGGCCACGGCGGACGAGCCGCTGCCCGCGGCGGCGGCCCTGCTGCGCGCCACGCTGGTGACCGCCGCGACCGAGCGGCTCGGTCTGACGGTGACCGAGGTGGACCTGCGGGTGACGACACTGCTGGACGAGGCGCCACAGGCCGCTGAGGTACGGCGGCCCGAGCCGCCGCCGGAGCAGGCCGCCGACGGTCCCGCGGCCGTCGCGGCGCTGTCGGTGCCCGGGGTGACCGGGCTGACGGCGGCGCTCGGGCGGGGGGTGCAGGTCGAGGAGCGGCAGGACGGGACGGCCCTGCCGCGAGGCCACGTCCGGGTGGAGGTGGCGGTGGCCGCGGAGCGCCGGGCGGTGGAGGTCGCCCGGGCGGTCCGTGAAGAGGTGGGGAAGGCGCTCCCCGGTCACCCGACGGTGGCGGTGCTGGTCACCCTCGTCGGGTGAGAGGTCACTCGCCGACGCCGGCCAGGTCCCGCAGCCGCCGTGCCTGGGCCGCGCGCTCGGCGGCACGCTGCTCGTCGTAGGTGCGGTCCTGGGCGCCGCGCAGCAGGGCCTTGGTCTCGATGACGGCGTCCCTGGGGGCGGCGAGGAGCGCCGCGGCGAGGTCGCGCACCGCGCCGTCGAGCTGGTCCAGGGGCACGGCGAGGTTGGCGAGGCCGGTGTTCACCGCTTCCTCGGCCGTCACGAAGCGCCCGGTGGCGCAGATCTCCAGCGCCCGGGCGTAGCCGACCAGCGAGACGAGGGGGTGCGTGCCGGTGAGGTCGGGGACCAGTCCGAGGCTGGTCTCGCGCATGGCGAACTGCACGTCGTCGGCCACCACGCGCAGGTCACAGGCGAGCGCGAGTTGGAAGCCCGCCCCGATGGCATGCCCCTGGACGGCGGCGATGGACACGACGTCGCTGCGCCGCCACCAGGTGAAGCCCTCCTGGAACTCCGCGATGGCGGCGTCGAGTTCGGCGTCGCCGCTGCGGGCGAGGTCGATGAACGACGGCTCGCCCTCGATCCCCTCCGGCGTGAACATCTGCCGGTCGAGCCCGGCGGAGAAGGACTTGCCCTCACCGCGCAGCACGACGACACGGACGGAGCCGGGCACGAGCCGACCGGCCTCGGCGAGCGTGCGCCACAGAGCGGGGCTCTGCGCGTTGCGCTTGGCGGGGTTGGTCAGCGTCACCGTGGCGAGCGCGTCGTCGACGGTGAGCCGTACGCCGTCCTTGTCGAGCAGGGGAACGAGTTCCTGGCCCATGGGGCGCCTCCGATGAGTGCGGTCATCCGCCGTGCCACACGGCACGGCTAAGTGACTGCACAGTAACCACCCGACCGGTCAGCAGACCGACCGGGTGGCCACCATCGAAGCCGAGGGGCCGCCCGGGTTCAGGACGACGCGGCCTTCTTGCCGCGGGTCGCGCCGCCACGCCCACGGAGCGTGACGCCGGACTCGCTGAGCATCCGGTGGACGAAGCCATACGAGCGGCCGGTCTCTTCGGCCAGCGCCCGAATGCTCGCACCGGAGTCGTACTTCTTCTTCAGGTCTGCCGCGAGCTTGTCGCGCGCGGCGCCGGTTACCCGGCTGCCCTTCTTCAGAGTCTCGGCCACCCGTGCCTCCTCATGGGAAGTGCGCTCTGGTCTCCTCATGATCACCCCTCCGGGGCTTCATGGCCACCCATTCGGCAAGGTCCGTAAGACAAGCTTGTGACGACAGGAGCGCGTCCCCACATACGGAGTCCGTAATTCCGCGACGGGTCGTTCGTACCGCCGAACGAGTTCTCTTGTGAAGTTGCTGGTCAGAGACGCGCAGCGGCCGAGCCCTCGCGGATGGAGGGCTCGGCCGCGAAAAAGATGTAGGACACACCTCGGTACGAGGAGATCTCACACAGATGATGGATCACCGGTAGGCCGAATGATCCCTACGCAGTTGATCAACCGTTCGATCAAGCGAGGGCGACGAGGTCCGCGTAGTCGGAACCCCACAGATCCTCGACCCCGTCGGGCAGCAGGATGATCCGCTCCGGCTGGAGCGCCTCGACGGCGCCCTCGTCATGGGTGACCAGCACGACCGCGCCCTTGTAGGTGCGCAGCGCGCCGAGGATCTCCTCACGGCTGGCCGGGTCGAGGTTGTTGGTGGGCTCGTCCAGAAGCAGCACGTTCGCCGAGGAGACGACCAGGGTGGCGAGGGCGAGCCGGGTCTTCTCACCGCCGGAGAGCACGCCCGCGGGCTTGTCGACGTCGTCGCCGGAGAACAGGAACGAGCCCAGCACCTTGCGGACCTCGACCAGGTCCATGTCGGGGGCGGCGGAGCGCATGTTCTCCAGGACCGTGCGGTCCGGGTCCAGGGTCTCGTGCTCCTGGGCGTAGTAGCCGATCTTGAGCCCGTGACCGGGCACGACGGCACCGGTGTCCGGCTGCTCGGCACCGGCGAGGAGCCGCAGCAGGGTCGTCTTGCCGGCGCCGTTGAGGCCGAGGATGACGACCCGGGAGCCCTTGTCGATGGCCAGGTCGACGTCGGTGAAGATCTCCAGCGAGCCGTAGGACTTCGACAGGCCCTCGGCGGTCAGCGGGGTCTTGCCGCAGGGCGCGGGGTCCGGGAAGCGGAGCTTGGCCACCTTGTCGGAGACCCGGACCGCCTCCAGGCCGGCGAGCAGCCGGTCGGCACGCTTGGCCATGTTCTGCGCGGCGACCGTCTTGGTGGCCTTGGCGCGCATCTTGTCAGCCTGCGAGTGCAGGGCCGCGGCCTTCTTCTCGGCGTTCTGCCGCTCACGCTTGCGGCGTTTCTCGTCCGCCTCGCGCTGCTGCTGGTACAGCTTCCAGCCCATGTTGTAGACGTCGATCTGGGCGCGGTTGGCGTCCAGGTAGAAGACCTTGTTCACGACCGTCTCGACCAGGTCGACGTCGTGGGAGATCACGATGAAGCCGCCGCGGTAGGTCTTGAGGTAGTCGCGCAGCCAGACGATCGAGTCGGCGTCGAGGTGGTTGGTGGGCTCGTCGAGCAGCAGGGTGTCCGCGTCCGAGAACAGGATCCGGGCCAGTTCGATACGGCGGCGCTGACCACCGGACAGCGTGTGCAGCGGCTGGCCCAGCACCCGGTCGGGCAGGTTCAGCGCGGCGGCGATGGTGGCGGCCTCGGCCTCGGCGGAGTACCCGCCCTTGGTGAGGAACTCCGTCTCCTGGCGCTCGTACTGCCGCAGCGCCTTCTCCCGGGTCCCGCCCTGGCCGTTGGCGATCCGCTGCTCGTTCTCGCGCATCTTGCGCATCAGGACATCGAGACCGCGCGCGGAGAGGATGCGGTCGCGGGCGAGGACGTCGAGGTCGCCGGTGCGGGGGTCCTGCGGGAGGTAGCCGACCTCGCCGGAGCGGGTGACCTGGCCCGCGGCGGGGATGCCCTCGCCGGCCAGGACCTTGGTCAGGGTGGTCTTCCCGGCGCCGTTGCGGCCGACCAGGCCGATGCGGTCGCCCTTGGCGACACGGAAGGTGGCGGACTCGATGAGGACTCGGGCGCCGGCGCGCAGCTCGATACCGGTGGCGGAGATCACGGACAGACTCCAGGGCAGATTCGGTTGGCAGGTGGGCGGCTGAGGACGTTCCCGCCGTCTAATGCGCGAGGAGAATGGCCATGTGCCAAGTCTAACGGGGGCATGCAAGCACTTTTTCGATGCGGGTGTTCCGGGCCGTTCGGGGTGCGTGGGCCGCGGCCGTGGACCACGATGTCGGCATGCAGTTCGACGACGACGCCAGACTGGACACCTCCGAGGTCCAGGACGTGCGCGGCAGCCGCATCCCCGGGGGCAGGGCGACCGTCGGCGGGGGCATCGCCGGGCTGATCGCGCTGCTGCTGGGGCTGTTCCTGGGCGTGGGACCGGACCAGCTCGGGCTCACCGACGAGGGCGGCGGTCAGCCGGCCGCCACGGCGTCGAGCCTGGCCGAGGTCCAGCAGTCCTGCCGCACCGGGCAGGACGCGAACACCAGGGACGACTGCCGCATGGTGGCCGTCGTCAACAGCGTGCAGGACTACTGGGACCAGGAGTTCCAGCGGCGCAGCGGGACGTACTCCCGCTCCCCCACGGTCTTCTTCAGCGAACGGGTCGGCACCGCGTGCGGGGCGGCGACCTCGGCGGTCGGGCCGTTCTACTGCCCCGGGGACCGCAAGGTCTATCTGGACCTGGGCTTCTTCGACGAACTGCGCTCGACGTTCGGTGCGAGCGGTGGCGCCTTCGCCCAGGCCTATGTGGTCGCGCACGAGTACGGACACCACGTGCAGGACCTCATGGGCACCCTGGGCCGGTCCCAGGACGGGCGCACGGGCGAGAACAGCAACGCGGTGAAGGTGGAGCTCCAGGCGGACTGCTACGCGGGCGTGTGGGCGCACCACGCGACCACGACCAAGGACGAGTCGACCGGGCGGCCGCTGATCACCAGCCTCACCGAGGCCGACATCGCCGACGGTCTGGACGCCGCCGCGGCCGTGGGCGACGACCGGATCCAGGAGCGGTTCCAGGGGCGGGTGACGCCGGAGTCGTGGACGCACGGGTCGGCGGCGCAGCGGCAGCAGTGGTTCCACCAGGGATTCGAGACCGGCGACATGGCCCGGTGCGACACCTTCCGCTGACGCCCCTGCCGTGTTCTCGCTGGTCGGGGCCGTTGTCAGTGGGCGCCGCCAGACTGGACGACACATCGGACACGCGGCATTTGATCACGAGGGAGTGATCGGCATGGCAGGCACGAGCGGCACACGCCCCAGCATCTACCCGACCCTGTTGTACACGGACGCCAAGGCGGCCATCAGGCAGCTCACGGAGGCCTTCGGCTTCACCGAGCTGGCGGTGTACGAGGGGGAGGACGGCCTGGTGCAGCACGCCGAGCTGGTCCAGGGCAACGGCGCGATCATGCTCGGCTCCAAGGGGCGCGGCGGCCTCTTCGACGCGGCGATGAAGGACGCCGGCACCACCGGGGTGTACGTCGTCGTGGACGACGTCGACGCACACCACCGGCGCGCGGTGGAGAAGGGCGCGGAGATCCTGATGCCCCCGACGGACCAGGACTACGGCTCGCGGGACTACATCGCCCGGGACGTCGAGGGCAACGTCTGGAGCTTCGGCACGTACGCGCCCGACATCAAGGGCTGAGCGGCCCTCAGCTGCTCCCCGTGTGCACCTGGAAGGCCGCCCTGCGCACCGCCTTGGCGAGCGCGGGGTCGGGGTGGGCCGCGGCGAGCGCGACCAGCACCTGCACCGTGCGGGGGTGGCCGACGGCGCGCACCTCGTCGAGCAGCATGGGGACCGTCGGCTGCACCGCGGCCTCCAGGTGGCGCACCAGCAGCGGCGCCTCGCCGTGGTCGGCGACGGCGGCCGCCGTGTCGACCCACAGCCAGGTGGCCTCCTCGCGGGTGAGCACCTCGTGGGCGTCCTCGGGGTCCACGCCGTCGTGCTCGGCCAGCCAGAGCAGGGCGTAGGGCCGCAGCACGGGCTCCTCGGTCACCGCGCGCACATCGGGCTCGGCAGGGGCGCCGACGACGCGCAGCGCCTCGAAGGCGAGGCCGCGCAGCAGGGCGTCCTCGCCGCGGGCGGCGGCGAGCAGCTCGGTGACGGCGCTGCCGACCGGGCGGGCGGCGAGCCAGGCGCGGTACTCGTCGCGGGCCGCCTTGGGACGGAGCTGGGCGCAGCCGCGCAGCATCTCCTCGGCGACGGCCTCGATGTTCCCGGCGGGGCTCTGCGCGGCCACGCAGATCTGCTCCAGCTTGACCCAGACCGCCCAGTTGCCGAGCGGGGTCAGCGTGGCCTGTCCGTCGCCGTAGGTGAGGGCGCCGACGGACGCGAGGGCGCGCAGGGCCCAGTCGAGGAGGGGTTCGAGGGGGGCGTCCTCGGCCCGCTCCCGGTCGGGGTCGGGCTGCGGGCCGTAGGGGATCTCGCAGCGCTCGGTGCGCAGTTCGGTGACCCGCTGCTCCAGCAGGTCCAGCAGCTGTGCCACGGGCACGGGGCCGGCGGAGAGCTGGAGGAAGGAGAGCACCTGCGGCATGGCCGAGACGACCTCGGCGACGGTGGCGGCCTCGTGCTCGGCGGGTTCCGGGTGAGCGAGCGACCAGGCGTCGAAGAGGGCGACCCAGCCGCGCAGCACGGCGCTGTCGTCGCGGTGCCAGGCACGCAGCCGCCAGCCGGGGCGGGCGCTGCCGCCGTGCACCTCGACGAGGCCGGCGAGCCGTGCGGTGTCCCAGTCGGCGCGGATCTGAGCCGCGGTCAGCCCCAGGTCCGCGGCGGCCCGTTCGGCGCTGCTGTCGGAGAGGGTGGCCGTGCCGTCGGCCTGTCCGGCGTCCCGGCCCGGGCCCAGCGCGGCGTCGGCCCAGTGCGCGACGCGGGCCGCGCCGGCCAGCTGCGAGCGCGCCATTCTGGCCAGCTCGGCCTGGGCCGGGGTGCCCTCCGGGGGGCGGGGTGCGGGGCGGCGGGAGGGCCGCTGGGTCATCGCTCGGGGGGCGGCGGCCAGGGGTCGCGGTCGGACGAGTCGAAGCCTGGAGTCGCGCGGGATACGGGACGTCACGGGTGCAGTCTTCCGGTTGACGGTCCGAAAACCCAAACGGAATGTAACGGCGGGCGATGGAGAGGGCCAAGGCACGGCGTCCGGCGGGCGCTCGGGGGACCCGAACCGGCCAGTGGTACGGCCTTAAACGGAATCCGTGGGCCGGGCTCCAGGACCGGCCGGGGCGGCGTTACATCAGCGGGGTGAGGAAGCGCCGGAGGACCTCTTCGTAACCGGCGGGGTCGGCGTTCCACATGGCGCCGTGCGGGGCGTGCGGGACGGTGTGGAGGGCGATCCGCTGCGGGCGGGCGGCGGCGAGGCGGCGCGAGTGGGTCCAGGGGGCGATGGTGTCGTCGGGGCCGTGCACGATCAGCGTCGGCACCCTGAGCAGGTCCGGGTCGGCCGCCTCGGCGGCGGCGTCGGCGTGCAGCCCGGTGCGGCCCTGTGCGGCGCGCACGGCGAGCGGGAGCAGGGCGCCCGGGGTGCGGCGGGCGGTGGCGAGGGCGCGCAGGGTGGTCTCCCAGCTGAGCACCGGGGAGTCGAGGACCAGGCCGGAGATGCGGTCGCGGACCCCGGAGTGGGCGGCGGCGCGCAGGGCCATGGTGGCGCCGGTGGACCAGCCGTGCAGGACGACCTTCCGGGCGCCGTTGCGAACGGCGAAGCGGATCGCCGCGTCCAGGTCGCGCCACTCGGTCTCGCCGAGGTGGTTCAGGCCGTCCGGCGGGCGGGGGGCGTCGGGGTCGCCGCGGTAGCCGAGGGCGAGCACGGGGAAGCGGCTGGCGGCGAGGAACTCCAGGACGTTCAGGGAGAGTTCGCGGGTGGTGCCGAGACCGTGCACGGAGATGACCCAGGTGGCCCGGATGCCGGGGACGAACCAGGCGGGCAGGGTGCCGAGTTCGCCCGGGACGCCGACCTCCTGGTACGCGATGCCGAGGGCGGAGACGGGGTCGCCGACGTGGACGTTGGGGGTGAACCACACGGTGTCGCCGGGGCGCAGGGTGCCGCGCGTGACCCGCTCAAGGCGGCGCACGACGGTGTCGGCGGTGTGGGCGGCGGTGTCGAGGACGGGGCCGACGACGGCGTGGGCGGCCTCCCCGGCGAGGCCGTAGGTGCCGGGGCGCAGCGCGGCCAGGTCCCGGGTGAGGGCGACCTGGCCCGCGGCCGTGGCGTGCACGGTGAGCCGGGGCTCGGTGGGCAAGGGCCCGCCCGGGGGCGCCTTGAGGGCGGCGTCGCTGGCGAGTCGGCCGACGGCGACGCTCGCGGCGCCGGCGGCCAGGGCCACGGTGACGGCGGCGGCCGTTGCTTTGACAGTGCGCACCCGTCCAGTGTCCTGGTGGACCCGGTGCCGGGCCAGTGGGAGGGCGGTTCGGGGTGAATCGCCGTGTCGCGCGGTGAGCCGGGGTGCCGCGGATCGCAGCGCGACGCGTGGGGGGGGCCGGGGACCCTCGTCACCCGCGCTGCCCGTACCCCCGCAGCTTCCGGCCGGCCTCCGCCACCTGGTCCTTCGACAGGAGCGTCGGGCTGAGGCCCGGCACCGAGGACGCCGTCAGCCACAGACGGCACATCCACTCCAGCTGGGCGGTGCGGTCGAAGGCCTGGTCGAGGGTGGCGCCGTAGGTGATGGTGCCGTGGTTGCGCAGCAGGCAGCCGGTGCGGTCGGCGAGGGCGTGGAGCATGTGCGCGGCCAACTCCTCGGTGCCGTACGTCGCGTACGGGGCGACCCGGACGGCGCCGCCGAGCGCGCCGGACATGTAGTGGATCGCCGGGAGCTCCGGGACGAGCGTCGAGACGGCCGTCGCGTGGACGGCGTGGGTGTGGACGACGGCGCCGGCGTCGCCGGTGCGGTAGATCGCGAGGTGCATGGGGAGTTCGCTCGTGGGGACGAGCCGGCCGAGGACCTGGCGGCCGTCGAGGTCGACGCCGGTGACGTCGTCGGGCGTCAGCCGGTCATAGGGCACCCCCGAGGGGGTGACGAGCACGGTGTCCTCGACGCGGACCGAGACGTTGCCGGAGGTGCCGACGACGAGCCCGTCGGAGACGGTGCGCCGGGCGGTCGCCACGAGCTCCTCCCAGGCGTGTGCCTCCTCGGCGCGCACGCTCCGCCGCCACGGCCCCGGCGCCTCCTGTGCGCCCTGCCCGGCACCGTGCCCGTCCCGCTGCTCGCGTCGCTGCTCAGCCATGCGCCGATCCTGTCAGGTGGGGGCGTACGACGGGACCGGGCCGGGACACTGCGGGCGGCGGCCGGGCGGGCGGCTGGGGGCGTGATTCGGGCGGTGCTCGGGCCGCGCGGGAGGATCGGAGGGGAAACCCTCGATTCCAGTCACCGTGCGGCCCGCCTCAGTTCACCTTCCGTTCATCCTGGTTGCTTACGTTCAACGAGCCAATGACGCTCGAACGATTGCCTGGGTAAATGGAAAACTTCTCGCTGATCCTCGCGATTGTGGTCGTAACCGCACTCGCGTTCGATTTCACGAACGGTTTTCACGACACCGCGAACGCGATGGCCACCACCATCTCGACCGGTGCGCTCAAGCCCAAGGTCGCGGTGGCCATGTCCGCCGTGCTGAACCTTGTGGGCGCCTTCCTCTCCGTGGAGGTCGCCAACACGATCTCCAAGGGTCTCGTCGACGAGAGCGGCATACGTCCCGAGGTCATCTTCGCCGCCCTGGTCGGCGCGATCCTCTGGAACTTGCTGACCTGGCTGGTCGGGCTTCCCTCCAGCTCCTCCCACGCCCTCATGGGCGGACTGATCGGCGCCACCATCGCCTCGGCCGGCACGGGTGCCGTCCACGGCGACGTGCTCGTCACCAAGGTTCTGATCCCGGCGATCGCGGCCCCCCTGGTCGCGGGCGTCGCCGCGCTGCTCGCCACCCGGCTGATGTACTCGCTCGGGAAGAAGTCCGAGGGCAGCAAGTCCTCCGAGAAGGGCTACCGCGCGGGCCAGATCGCCTCGGCCGGCCTGGTCTCCCTCGCCCACGGCACGAACGACGCGCAGAAGACCATGGGCATCATCACGCTCGCCCTGGTCGCCGGCGGTGCCGTCGCCCCCGACTCCGACCCGCCGATGTGGGTCATCCTCTCCGCGGGTCTCGCCATCGCGCTCGGCACCTACCTCGGCGGGTGGCGCATCATCCGCACCATGGGCAAGGGCCTGACCGACCTCCAGCCGCAGCAGGGCTTCGCCGCCCAGACCTCCGCGGCCACGGTCATCCTCGCCTCCTCGCACCTCGGCTTCTCCCTCTCCACCACCCACTCGGTCTCGGGTTCGGTGATGGGCGCCGGTCTCGGCCGCAAGGGCGGCGTGGTGCGCTGGTCGACCGCGACCCGGATGTTCGTGGCGTGGGGCCTGACGCTCCCGGCCGCGGCACTCGTGGGCGCCATCGCCGAGTCCGTCTGCGACCTCGGCAGCTGGGGCACGGCCCTGGTGGCGGTCTTCCTCGTCGGCTCCAGCGCGGCGATCTGGAAGATCTCGCGCCGCGAGGTCGTCGACCACACCAACGTCAACGAGAGCGAGGAGCCGGCCGGCGTCGTCACCACGGCGATCGCCGCGGTCACCCCGCCCCCCGCCGGCACGGTGACCGAGGACCTCACGGCCACCATCCCCGCCCCGATCGCCGCGACGGCGGAGCCGGCCCCGCCGGCCGCCGTCTGAGCCCCACGCACCCCACGTCAACGAAGGAATCACCGGCATGAAGATCGACTGGGAAGCGCTGGGCTCCGTCTTCGGCGTCAGCCTCGTGGTCACCGTGGCTCTCGTGGCCCTCTTCACCCTCGGCATCAAGGGCCTGACCCGCCAGGAACAGGCCTCGGCCCAGGGCGGCTCCGCCGCTCTCGCGGTCACCGGCGCATACGCCTGCTTCGCCGCCTGCGCGGCGGCGGTGGCGTACGGGATCTATCTGATCGTCGCCTGAGGCGACGCGCACGGCCCTCGTGGGGTGGGGGGGGGGGGGGCCGGCCCCCCCCCCCCCCCCCGGGGCCCCCCCCCCCCCCCCCCGGGGGGGGGGGGCGCCCCCCCCCCCCCCCCCCCCCCCCCCCCCACCCCGGCCCCACCCGCGGGGTCGCCCGCGGGGGGGGGGGGGGGGGTTTGGGTGGTTTTTGGGCGGGGGGGGGGGGGGCCCCCCCCCGCCGGGGGGGGGGGGGGGGCGGGTGCCCCGCCCCCCACCCCACGTTTTCGTGACAGCCGCGACGGCCCGTATGTGGGCCTCGGCACACTCCCCCGCCCCAGGTCAACGGCAAGTTGACGGCCCTTCCGGGCCCGTGGTGGACTGCCGGGGCCATGTACGACGGCATGGAGAGGAAGCCGGTGCGAGTCCGGCGCGGTCCCGCCACTGTCACCGGGGTAGGTAGCCCCGGGAGCCAGGAACTCTCGTCGTCGGTCTCGTCGAACCAGGGCGTGGACACCCTGAGTGAGGACATATCACCATGCTCGCCTGCCGTCTGAGGTACCGCTCCAGGTCGCTGCCCGACCCCACGGCCGGTTGAGCCGATGCGTGCCGATCGCGTCTTCGCGTACGGCGCCGCCGCCGGACTTCTCGGGGACCTGCTGCTCGGTGATCCACGCCGGGGGCATCCGGTCGCCGCGTTCGGGCGGGCCGCGGGCGCCGTGGAGCGGGTGCTGTGGCGGGACCACCGGGGGTGGGGGGCGCTGCACACCGCGGTGTGCGCCGGGGGCGTCGTGGCGCTCGGTGCCGTGGCGCAGCACGTCGTACGTCCCTCCCGTACCGCCTCCTTGGCGCTGACCGGCGTCGCCACCTGGGCCGTCGTCGGGGGTACCTCGCTCGCTCGTGAGGCCCGGGTCATCGGGCGGGCCCTGGCCGCCGGGGACGTCGAGGCGGCCCGGGAGCGGCTGCCGCATCTGTGCGGGCGGGACCCGCAGGCCCTCGACGCCGACGGGATCGCCCGGGCCGTCGTGGAGTCCGTCGCCGAGAACACCTCCGACGCCGTCGTCGGGGCGCTGGTGTGGGGGGCCGTCGCCGGGGTGCCGGGACTGCTGGGCTTCCGGGCCGTCAACACGCTGGACGCGATGGTCGGGCACAAGTCCCCCCGCTACCGGCGCTACGGGTGGGCCTCGGCGCGGCTGGACGACGTCGCGGGGTGGCCCGGGGCGCGGCTGACCGCCGTCCTCGCGACGGTGGCCGGCGGCGATCCGCGCGGTGCCGTGCGGGCCTGGCGTGCCGACGCGCGCCGCCATCCGAGTCCCAACGCCGGTCCTGTGGAGGCCTCGTTCGCGGGGGCGCTCGGGGTGCGGCTGGGCGGGACGTTGTCGTACGCGGGGCGGGTGGAGCACCGGCCCGTGCTGAATGGGGAGGGGCGATCCGTGGAGGTCACGGACATCGAGCGGGCCGTACGGCTGTCGCGCCGGGTCGGGCTGCTGGCGCTCGGCGTGGGTGTCGCCGCGCGGGCCGTCGTGCAGGGGCGCAGGTCATGAGCGGCGGGGGGCTTCTCGTCGCCGGGACCACCTCCGACGCCGGCAAGAGCGTCGTGACCGCCGGGATCTGCCGGTGGCTGGTGCGCCAGGGGGTCAAGGTCGCGCCGTTCAAGGCGCAGAACATGTCCCTCAACTCGTTCGTGACGCGGGAGGGCGCCGAGATCGGGCGGGCGCAGGCCATGCAGGCCCAGGCCTGCCGCGTCGAGCCGACCGCGCTGATGAACCCCGTGCTGCTCAAGCCCGGTGGCGAGCAGAGCAGTCAGGTCGTCCTGCTCGGCAAGCCGGTGGGCGAGCTGAGCGCACGCGGGTACCACGGCGGACGCCAGCAGCGGCTGCTCGGCACCGTGCTGGACTGTCTCGCCGAACTGCGGGGCACGTATGACGCGGTGATCTGTGAGGGCGCGGGCAGTCCGGCCGAGATCAACCTGCGGCGCACCGACATCGTGAACATGGGCATCGCCCGCAATGCCGGGCTGCCCGTGCTCGTCGTCGGTGACATCGACCGCGGTGGGGTCTTCGCGTCCTTCTTCGGGACCGTCGCCCTGCTGTCCGAGGCGGACCAGAAGCTCGTCGCCGGGTTCCTCGTGAACAAGTTCCGGGGGGACGTGTCCCTCCTCGAACCCGGGCTCGACATGCTGCACGGCCTCACCGGGCGGCGCACCTACGGCGTGCTGCCCTTCCGGCACGGGCTCGGCATCGACGAGGAGGACGGGCTGCGGGTGTCCCTGCGCGGGACCGTCCGGGAGTCCAACACCGCCCCGCCCGTGGGCGAGGACGTCCTGCGCGTCGCCGTCTGCGCGATCCCGCTCATGTCCAACTTCACCGACGTCGACGCCCTGGCCGCCGAACCGGGTGTCGTGGTGCGGTTCGTGGACCGGGCGGAGGAGCTGGCCGACGCCGACCTCGTCGTCGTCCCCGGCACCCGGGGGACCGTCCGGGCCCTCCAGTGGCTGCGGGAGCGCGGTCTGGCCGACGCCCTCACCGCACGGGCCGCACAGGGGCGTCCGATCCTCGGCGTCTGCGGCGGGTTCCAGATCCTCGGCGAGCACATCGAGGACGAGGTCGAGTCGCGCGCCGGCGCGGTCGACGGCCTCGGAGTGCTTCCCGTGCGGGTGCGGTTCGCCCGCGAGAAGACCCTCACCCGGCCGGAGGGCGAGGCCCTCGGCGAGCACGTCGCCGGGTACGAGATCCATCACGGGGTCGCCGACGTCCACGGCGGGGAACCGTTCCTGGACGGCTGCCGGGTCGGACAGACCTGGGGCACGCACTGGCACGGGTCGCTGGAGTCGGACGGGTTCCGGCGGGCGTTCCTGCGCGAGGTGGCGGCCGCCGCGGGCCGCCGCTTCGTACCGGCGCCCGACACCTCGTTCGCCGCGCTGCGCGAGGAGCAGCTCGACCGGCTCGGCGACCTGATCGAACAGCACGCGGACACGGACGCGCTGTGGCGGCTCATCGAGTCCGGCGCGCCGCAAGGACTGCCTTTCATTCCACCGGGAGCGCCCGCATGAGCACAGTGTTGTTGTTGTCGACCGCCGACACGGACCTGCTGGCGGCCCGCGCCGCCTCCGGTGCCGACTACCGGATCGGCAACCCGACCCGCGTGGACGTGGCGCAGGAGCTGCCCGCGCTCGTCGAGGGCGCGGACATCGCCGTCGTACGGCTGCTCGGCGGCAAGCGGGCCTGGGAGGACGGGCTGGCCGCGCTGAAGGCCGCCGGGATCCCGACCGTGCTGCTGGGCGGGGAGTCCGTCCCGGACGCGGAGTTGATGGCCGAGTCGTCCGTGCCGGCCGGTGTGGTGGCGGAGGCGCTGAAGTACCTCGTCGAGGGCGGCCCCGCCAACCTCACCGAACTCGCCCGGTTCCTCTCCGACACGGTGCTGCTGACCGGTGAGGGGTTCGTCGAGCCGCAGAAGATGCCGGAGTTCGGCGTCCACGGCTCGTACGCCCTTCAGGAGGGCCGCCCGACCGTCGGCGTGCTCTTCTACCGGGCCCATGAACTCAGCGGCAACACCGCCTTCGTGGACACCCTCTGCGAGGCCGTCGAGGCACGCGGCGCCAACGCCCTTCCCGTGTACTGCGGTTCGCTGCGCGGAGCCGACGCCGCCCTGTACGAGATCCTCGGCAAGGCCGACACCCTCGTCGCCACCGTCCTCGCCGCCGGCGGCGCCCACGCCTCGCAGGCCTCCGCCGGCGGTGACGAGGAGGCCTGGGACATCGGGGCGCTGGCGGACCTGAACGTGCCGGTGCTGCAAGGCCTTTGCCTCACCTCGTCCCGGGAAGCCTGGGACGGGTCCGACGCGGCCCTCTCCCCCATGGACGCGGCGATGCAGGTCGCGATCCCGGAGTTCGACGGGCGCCTGATCACCGTGCCGTTCTCCTTCAAGGAGCAGGGCCCGGACGACGTCCCGGTGTACGTGGCCGACCCCGAGCGGGCCGCGCGCGTCGCCGGGATCGCCGTGCGGCACGCCCGGTTGCGGCACAAGGCGAACCACGACAAGAAGCTCGCGCTCGTCTTCACCGCCTACCCGACCAAGCACTCCCGGGTCGGCAACGCGGTGGGCCTGGACACCCCGGCCTCGGCGGTGCGGGTGCTGGACGCGCTGCGGGACGCCGGTTACGTCGTCGAGGGGCACCCGGACAACGGGGACGAGCTGATCCACCGGCTCATCAACGCCGGTGGCCACGACGTCGAGTGGCTCACCGAGGAGCAACTGGCCGCCGCGCCCGCGCGGGTGCCGCTCGCGGACTACCGGGCGTGGTTCGACCAGCTCGACCCGCGGCTGCGGGACGCCATGCTGGAGGCGTGGGGCGAGCCGCCCGGCTCGCTGTACGTCGACGGGGACGACATCGTGCTCGCCTCCCTCCAGTTCGGCAACGTCGTCGTGATGATCCAGCCGCCGCGCGGCTTCGGCGAGAACCCGATCGCGATCTACCACGACCCGGACATGCCGCCGTCGCACCACTACATGGCCGCGTACCGGTGGCTGGAGAACTCTTTCGGCGCCGACGCCGTCGTGCACATGGGCAAGCACGGCACGATGGAGTGGCTGCCCGGCAAGGGGCTCGGGCTCAGCGGCGGGTGCGCGCCGGACGCCGTGCTCGGTGAACTCCCGCTGATCTACCCGTTCATCGTCAATGACCCCGGCGAGGGCACCCAGGCCAAGCGGCGCGGGCACGCCACGGTCGTCGACCACCTCGTGCCGCCGATGGCCCGCGCCGACACCTACGGCGACCTGGCCAAGCTGGAGCAGCTGCTCGACGAGTACGCGCTCGTCTCCGACCTGGACCCGGTGAAGGCGCCGGCCGTGCGGGCGCAGATCTGGACGCTGGTGAAGGCGGCCGAGCTCCACCACGACCTGCATGTCGAGGACCAGCCGGACGACGACGCCTTCGACGAGTTCGTCATGCACATCGACGGCTACCTGTGCGAGATCAAGGACGTGCAGATCCGGGACGGGCTGCACGTCCTGGGCGGCGGCCCGGTCGACGAGGCGCGGGTCAACCTGGTGCTCGCCGTGCTGCGGGCCTCGCAGGTGTGGGGCGGGCAGGCGAACGCGCTGCCGGGGCTCAGGGCGTCCTTCGCGGCCCACTTCGGGCTGGTGGAGAAGAAGTTGCTGGCCGAGCCGGGCGCCCCGGTGAAGGTGCCGGTGGAGCTGACGGAGCTCGTCGAGGGGCCGTCCCGTTCGGCCGCCGACGCGATCGACCTGCTGGAGCAGCTGTGCCGGCGGGTGGCGGAGGGCATGGAGGCACGCGGCTGGGACGTCACGCTCGTCCCGGCTCTCGTCCGAGGTGTGCTCGGCACCGAACTCCCGGAAGCGGTGGCTGTGTTGGAGTTCGCCTGCACCGAGGTCGTACCGCGTCTGGCGCGGACCACCGACGAGATCGACCACATCCTCAAGGCGCTCGACGGCGGTTACGTCCCCGCCGGTCCGTCCGGCTCCCCCACCCGCGGTCTGGTCAACGTGCTCCCGACCGGCCGCAACTTCTACTCCGTCGACCCCAAGGCCATTCCGTCCCGGCTGAGTTGGGAGGTCGGCCAGTCGCTCGCCGACTCGCTGGTCCAGCGCTACCTCCAGGACACCGGCGAGTACCCGAAGTCCGTCGGGCTGACGGTCTGGGGCACCTCCGCGATGCGCACCCAGGGCGACGACATCGCGGAGATCCTCGCGCTGCTGGGCTGCCGCCCGGTGTGGGACGAGGCGTCGAGGCGGGTGACCGGCTTCGAGATCATCGGCCTGGAGGAGCTCGGCCGTCCCCGTGTCGACGTCACCGTCCGTATCTCCGGGTTCTTCCGGGACGCGTTCCCGCACGTGGTCGGGCTGATCGACGACGCCGTGCGCCAGGTGGCCGAGCTGGACGAGCCCGCCGACCGGAACTTCGTCAAGGCCCACGCCGACGAGGACACCGCCGAGCACGGTGACCGGCGGCGCGCGACGGCCCGGATCTTCGGCTCCAAGCCCGGCGCGTACGGCGCCGGTCTGCTGCCGCTGATCGACGCCCGGAACTGGCGGTCGGACGCGGACCTCGCCGAGGTGTACGCGGTGTGGGGCGGCTACGCCTACGGGCGCGGGCTCGACGGGCGGGCGGCGCGCGGGGACATGGAGACGGCGTTCAAGCGGATCAACGTGGCCGCGAAGAACGTCGACACCCGCGAGCACGATCTCGTCGACGCCGACGACTACTTCCAGTACCACGGCGGCATGGTCGCCATGGTCCGCCACCTCACGGGCGCCAACCCCGAGGCGTACGTGGGCGATTCGGCCACGCCCGACCAGGTGAAGACGCGGACGCTCGGCGAGGAGACCCACCGGGTCTTCCGGGCCCGGGTGGTCAACCCCCGCTGGATGGCGGCCATGCGCCGGCACGGCTACAAGGGCGCGTTCGAGATGGCGGCGACCGTCGACTATCTCTTCGGCTACGACGCCACGGCGGGCGTGGTCGACGACTGGATGTACGAGAAGCTCAGCGCCGAGTACGTCTTCGACCCGGAGAACCGGGACTTCATGAAGAAGTCCAACCCGTGGGCGCTGCGCGGCATCACCGAGCGCCTGCTGGAGGCGGCGGACCGGGGGCTGTGGGCGGAGCCGGACGCGGACACGCTGGAGCGGCTGCGCGCCACCTACCTGGAGCTCGAAGGCGATCTGGAGGGTGACGAGAAGTGAGTACCCCGTTTCCGTTCACGGCCGTGGTCGGCCAGGACGACCTGCGGCTCGCGCTGCTGCTGAACGCCGTGTCACCGGCGGTCGGCGGTGTGCTGGTGCGCGGGGAGAAGGGCACCGCCAAGTCGACGGCCGTGCGGGCGCTGTCGGCACTGCTGCCGGAGGTGCCGGTCGTCGCCGGGTGCCGTTTCTCCTGTGATCCGGCCGCGCCGGACCCCGCGTGCCCGGACGGGCCGCACGAGACCGGCAACGGCGTCGCGCGCCCCGCCCGCATGGTCGAACTCCCCGTAGGTGCCTCGGAGGACCGGCTCGTCGGCGCCCTCGACATCGAGCGGGCGCTCGCGGAGGGCGTGAAGGCCTTCGAGCCGGGGCTGCTCGCCGACGCGCACCGCGGGATCCTTTACGTCGACGAGGTCAACCTGCTCCATGACCACCTGGTCGACCTGCTGCTCGACGCGGCCGCCATGGGCGCCTCCTACGTGGAGCGGGAGGGCGTCTCCGTGCGGCACGCCTCGAAGTTCCTGCTCGTCGGCACCATGAACCCCGAAGAGGGCGAGCTGCGGCCGCAGTTGCTCGACCGGTTCGGGCTGACCGTCGAGGTCGCGGCCTCGCGGGAGCCGGACCAGCGGGTGGAGGTCGTGCGGCGCCGGCTGGCGTACGACGACGACCCGGCGGGCTTCGCGGCGCGCTGGGCGGACGAGGAGGCGGCGGTACGGCAACGGATCGTCGCCGCGCGGGAGTTGCTGCCGTCGGTGCGGCTCGGTGACGGGGCGCTGCGGCAGATCGCGGCGACCTGTGCCGCGTTCGAGGTGGACGGGATGCGGGCCGACATCGTGATGGCCCGGACGGCCACCGCGCTGGCGGCCTGGGCGGGGCGGACCGAGGTGCTGGCGGAGGACGTACGGCAGGCCGCGCTGCTCGCGCTGCCGCATCGGCGTCGGCGCAACCCCTTCGACGCGCCGGGACTCGACGAGGACAAGCTCGACGAGACGCTGGAGGAGTTCTCCGGCGACGGCGAGGGCGACGAGGATCCCGATCCCGACGGGCCCGGTGGGGGCGGCGGCGGGCAGCCGTCGCCGGAGTCCGGTCCGCAGGGCGGCGACGAGGGTGCGCGCCCCGAGGAGGGCGAGGGCGGTGAGCCGCAGCCCGCCGGTGCCGGTGCGGGTGAGCAGTCCGCGGTGCGGGCTGCCGAGCCGTTCCGTACCAAGGTGCTCAGCGTGCCCGGGCTCGGGGACGGGGCTGCCGGGCGACGTTCGCGGGCGCGGACCGAGCAGGGGCGGACCACGGGTGCGCGACGCCCGCAAGGGGCGTTGACCAAGCTGCATCTGGCGGCCACCGTGCAGGCCGCCGCCCCGCATCAGCGGGCACGCGGGCGGTCCGGGCCCGGCCTCGTGGTGCGCCGGGACGATCTGCGGCAGGCGACGCGGGAGGGGCGCGAGGGGAACCTCGTGCTGTTCGTCGTGGACGCCTCCGGGTCGATGGCGGCGCGGCAGCGGATGAGCGCGGTCAAGGGGGCTGTGCTGTCGTTGCTGCTGGACGCCTACCAGCGGCGGGACAAGGTGGGGCTGGTGACGTTCCGGGGGGCGGCCGCCGAGGTGGCCCTGCCTCCGACGTCGTCCGTGGACGCCGCGGCGGCCCGGCTGGAGACGCTGCCCACCGGTGGGCGTACGCCGCTCGCCGCGGGGCTGTTGAGGGCGCACGAGGTGCTGCGGGTCGAGCGGTTGCGGGATCCGGCCCGGCGGGCGCTGGTGGTCGTGGTGACGGACGGGCGGGCCACGGGTGGGCCCGAGCCGGTCGCGCTCGCGGGGCGGGCGGCGCGGCTGTTCGCGGCCGACGGCGTCGCCTGCGTCGTCGTCGACTGCGAGTCGGGGCCCGTGCGGCTCGGGCTCGCCGGACAGCTCGCCGGTGAACTGGGCGGCACCGCCGTGACATTGGACGAGCTGCGGGCGGACTCCATCGCCGGGCTCGTGAAGGACGTACAGAGGAGGGCCGCGTAATGCCGCAGGGACAGCCGAGTGTGGTGCCGGACGACGGTCTGACGACCCGTCAGCGTCGTAACCGGCCGCTGGTGGTCGTGCACACGGGCATCGGCAAGGGGAAGTCGACGGCCGCCTTCGGGCTGGCGCTGCGGGCCTGGAACCAGGGGTGGCCCATCGGGGTGTTCCAGTTCGTCAAGTCGGCGAAGTGGAAGGTCGGCGAGGAGAACGCGCTGCGGGTGCTGGGGGCGTCCGGGGAGGGCGGGTCCGTCGACTGGCACAAGATGGGCGAGGGCTGGTCCTGGGTGCAGCGGGACGCGCAGATGGACAACGAGGAGAAGGCCCGGGAGGGCTGGGAGCAGGTCAAGCGGGACCTGGCCGCCGAGACGTACCGGCTGTACGTGCTCGACGAGTTCGCGTACCCCCTGCACTGGGGGTGGGTGGACACGGACGAGGTCATCGACGTGCTCAGGAATCGGCCGGGCACCCAGCACGTGGTGATCACCGGGCGCAACGCACCCGAGAAGCTGGTGGACTTCGCCGATCTCGTGACCGACATGTCCAAGGTCAAGCATCCGATGGACGCCGGGCAGAAGGGCCAGAGGGGCATCGAGTGGTGAGTGCTTCCGTCCCTCGGCTGGTCATCGCCGCGCCGTCCTCCGGCAGCGGCAAGACCACCGTCGCCACGGGGTTGATGGCCGCGTTCGCCGCGCGGGGGCTCGCCGTGTCCCCGCACAAGGTCGGGCCGGACTACATCGACCCCGGGTACCACGCGCTCGCGAGCGGGCGGGTGGGGCGGAACCTCGACGCGTATCTGTGCGGGCCGGAGTTGATCGGGCCGTTGTTCGCGCATGGGGCGCGCGGGTGTGACATCGCCGTCGTCGAGGGGGTGATGGGGATGTTCGACGGGGCCGCCGGGGAGGGTGAACTGGCCTCCACCGCTCATGTGGCGAAGCTGCTCGGGGCGCCGGTGGTGCTGGTCGTGGACGCCTCGTCGCAGTCCCGGTCGGTGGCGGCGCTGGTGCACGGCTTCGCGTCCTGGGACCCCGAGGTGCGGGTCGGGGGCGTGATCCTGAACAAGGTCGCGTCGGACCGGCACGAGGAGTTGCTGCGGGAGGCGTTGGACTCGGCCGGGGTGCCGGTGTGGGGTGTGCTGCGGCGGGCGGTCCAGGTGGACACGCCGTCGCGGCATCTGGGGTTGGTGCCGGTCGCCGAGCGACGTGCCGCCGCCGTGGAGGCGGTGGCGGCGATGGCGGCCCAGGTCGAGCGCGGGTGCGACCTGGACGGGCTGCTGTCGCTGGCCCGGAGTGCGGGGGCGTGGTCGGGCGCGGCCTGGGAGGCCCCCGAGCACCGCACCGACAGGCGTGAGGTGGTCGCCGTCGCCGGTGGGCCCGCCTTCACCTTCTCCTATGCCGAGCACGCCGAGCTGCTCACCGCCGCCGGAGCCGAGGTCGTCACCTTCGATCCGCTGCGGGACGAGCAACTGCCCGACGGTACCCGCGGGTTGGTGATCGGCGGTGGTTTCCCCGAGGTGTACGCGGCCGAGCTGTCCGCCAACGAGCCGCTGCGGAAGGCCGTCACCGCCCTCGCGGAGAGCGGGGCTCCCGTCGCCGCCGAGTGCGCCGGGCTGCTCTACCTCTGTCGTGAGCTGGACGGGCGGCCCATGTGCGGAGTGCTCGACGCGTCCGCGCGGATGAGCGAGCGGCTCACGCTCGGGTACCGGGACGCCGTGGCCGTCGGTGACAGCGTGCTCGCCGTCGCCGGGACGCGGATGCGGGGGCACGAGTTCCACCGGACCGTCGTCGAGCCGGGCTCGGGGGCGGCCCCCGCCTGGGGTGTGCGCACCCCTCCCCGGCGGGTCGAGGGTTTTGTACAGCGAGGTGTGCACGCGAGTTATCTGCACACGCACTGGGCGTCGCAGCCCGGTGTCGCCCGTAGGTTCGTCGAGAGGTGCCGGACGTCATGAGCAGCAAGCTGATCGGAGTCGGGGTCGGTCCCGGCGATCCCGAGCTGGTGACCGTCAAGGGCGTCAACGCTCTGCGGGCCGCCGATGTCGTCGTGGTCCCCGTGATGGACACCGGGGAGCGGGGGCGGGCCGAGGCGACCGTGCTGCACTACGTGCCCGCCGAGAAGGTCCTGCGGGTGGTGTTCGCGCTCAACGAGCGGACCGACCGGGGGCGTCGGGAGGCCGCCTGGGACGCCGCCGGGGAGCGGGTGGCCCAGCTGCTCGGCGAGCATTCCGCCGTCGCCTTCGCCACCATCGGCGATCCGAACGTGTACTCCACCTTCACCTATCTCGCCCACACCATCGGCGCGCTCGTGCCGGGGACCGTCGTGGAGACCGTGCCCGGCATCACCGCCATGCAGGATCTCGCCGCCCGTTCCGGTGCCGTGCTCACCGAGGGGACCGAGCCGCTGACGCTGGTGCCGGTGACCGCGGGGGCCGCCGCGCTCAAGGAGGCCCTGGCCGGGCCGGGGACCGTGGTGGCGTACAAGTTCGGGCGGCAGGCGCGGGAGGTCGTCGAGGCGCTCCGGGAGACCGGGCGGATCGACGACGCGGTGTGGGGGTCCGCGCTCGGGCTGCCCGAGGAGTCCGTGCGGGCCGCCCGCGAGCTGGACGGGGAGCCGCTGCCCTATCTCTCCACGCTCATCGCGCCCGCCCCGCGCGACGGCGGCCGGGGCGGCAAGCTGTGATCTCCGCGAGAGCCGGCTCAGTCGGCGATGCCGACCACGAGCCAGATGAACGCCGCGCCCGCGACCGTGCACAACAGGGTCGAGCGGGCGGGGTGTTCGTGGTGCGCCTCGGGGAGGATCTCGGCGGCCGCCAGATACAGGAGCGCGCCGCCGAAGAAGCCCAGATACGCGCCGAGCAGCTGCTCCGGGATCGTGAAGAGCAGGGTGGACGCCGCTCCCAGCACCGGGGCCGCCGCGTCCGCGAACAGCATGGCGAGGGCTCTGCGGCGGGCGTTGCCGTACAGGGTCGTGATCGTGTACGTGTTGAAGCCGTCCGCGAAGTCGTGGGCGACGACCGCCAGGGCCACGGCCGTGCCCATGCCGCCGCCGACCTGGAACGCCGCGCCGATCGCCACGCCGTCCATCGCGCTGTGGCCGACCATCGCCGCCGCGGCCGTCAGGCCGACCTCGGGGACCCGGCCCTCGTGCTCCTCGGCCCCGTGCGCCGCCTGGCGGGCGGCCAGCAGCCGTTCCACCAGATGGGCCAACAGGAAGCCGGCCACGAAGAGCAGCAGCGCCGCCGGGACGCCGAAGATTTCCCTGCCCGCGGCCTCCAGTGCCTCCGGCAGCAGGTCCAGGCCGACCACGCCCAGCATCAGGCCGCCCGCCAGGCCGAGCACCAGGTGGCGGCGGTCCGTCACGCGTTGCGCCGTCCAGCCGCCCGCCAACGTCATCAGGAACGCGCCGAGCGCGACGAAGACCGCCATGTGCCCTTCGTATCCGATGAGCCCCGGTGCGCGCACATCCAGATCCTTGGTGAATCCCCGTGAAACTTCGTTCGAGAGGACCCCGAACCATGGCCGACGCCCCCACCGGCAAGGTGACCTTCGTCGGTGCCGGCCCCGGCGCCGCCGACCTGCTGACGTTCCGTGCCGCGCGCGCGATCGCCGAGGCGGACGTCGTGATCTGGGCGGCCAGCCTGGTGCAGGAGGAGGTCCTCCAGCACGCGCGTGAGGACGCCGAGATCCTCGACTCGGCGACCATGTCCCTGGAGGACGTCGTCGCCGTCTACGAGCGGGCCGCCGCCGAGGGGCTGCGGGTCGCCCGTATCCACTCCGGTGACCCCGCCCTGTGGGGCGGCACCCAGGAGCAGCTCGACCGGTGTGCGCGCAGGGGGATCGCCACCGAGGTCGTCCCCGGTGTCTCCGCGTTCTCCGCCGTCGCCGCGCTCGCACAGCGCGAGCTGACCATTCCCGAGGTCGCCCAGTCGGTCGTCCTCACCCGGCTCGGCGGCGGCAAGACGCCGATGCCGCCCGGTGAGGAGGTACGGGAGTTCGCCAAGCACGGCACCACCATGGCGATCTTCCTGTCGGCCGCCCGCAGCGGGCAGCTCGTGCGGGAGCTGCTGGAGGGCGGCTATCCGACCTCCACCCCGGTCGTCGTCGCCTACCAGGCCACCTGGCCCGAGGAGCTGGTCGTGCGGTGCACGATCGCGACGCTGGAGGAGACCGTCAAGGAGCACAAGCTCTGGAAGCACACGCTCTTCCTGGTCGGCCCGGCGCTCGGCGCCGAGGGCACCCGGTCGCACCTGTACCACCCCGGACACTTCCACGGGTACCGCAGGGCCGACCCGGAGGCCCGCAAGGCCTTGCGCGAGCGGGGTGCGAGTACATGATCACGGTCTTCGGCACGGGGACGGGGGCGCCGGTCCCCGCCGACGTGCTGGCCGGGGCCCGACTGGTGGTGGGCGGACGGCGCCATCTGGCGTCCGCGGCCGTCCCCGGGGACGCCGAGCAGGTCGTCCTCGGGCCGCTCGCGCCCGCCCTGGACGTCATCGAGCGGCATCTGGACAAGGAGAGCCGGGTCGTCGTGCTCGCCTCCGGTGATCCCGGGTTCTTCGGGATCGTCCGGGTGCTGGCCGAGCGGTTCGGCGGCCACCGGCTCGATGTCCGCGCCGGGGTCTCCTCCGTGGCCGCCGCCTTCGCGCGGGCCGGGCTGCCGTGGGAGGACGCCGTGGTCGTCAGCGCGCACGGGCGGGAGCTGCGGACGGCCGTCAACGTGTGCCGGGCGCGGCCGAAGGTGGCCGTGCTGACCGGGCCCGGCGCCGGGCCCGCGGAGATCGGTGCCGCGCTGCGGGCCGACCGGCGGGTCCTCGTCGTGGCCTCGGCGCTCGGGTCGGCGCAGGAGCGCGTCGAGCGGGTCACGCCCGCCGAGGCCGCCGCCCGGGACTGGGGCACGTCGGTGAGCGTGGTGCTGTGCCTGGACGAGAAGCGGGCGCCGGGCGGCGTGCGGACGGTCGCCGGGGCACCCCCCGGACCGGCCCGATGGGCCCTGGACGAGGGCGAGTTCACCTACCGCGACTCGATGATCACCAAGTTCGAGGTGCGGGCGCTGGCCCTGGCCCGGCTCGGTCCCCGGCTCGGTGACCTGGTCTGGGACGTCGGCGCGGGCTCCGGTTCGGTGGCCGTGGAGTGCGCGCGGCTCGGTGCCGCCGTCACCGCGGTCGAGAAGACCCGGGACGGCGTCGAGCGGATCCGCGCCAACGCCGCCGCGCACGGTGTCGACGTACGGACCGTGCACGGGGCCGCGCCGACCGTGCTGTCCGATCTCGACGATCCGGACGCCGTGTTCGTCGGGGGCGGGGGGCGTGAGCTGCCCGCGATCGTCACCGCGTGCGCGCGGCGGGCCCGGCGGACGGTCGTCGTCGCGATGGCCGCGCTCGACCGGGTCCCGGCGGTGCGCGAGGCGCTCACCGGCGCCGGGTTCGGCTGCGACGGGGTGCTGTTGCAGTCCTCGCGGCTCGCGCCGCTGCCGGGGGACGTGACGCGGCTGGCGGCCACCAATCCGGTTTTTCTGTTGTGGGGGGTCCGAATCCCCGTCCCTGAAGAAGGAGTTGCTCAGTGATCGGCCTCATTTCCGCCACCTCGGCGGGGGCGGCTGCGCGGGACCGGCTGGCCGCTGCGTGGCCGGAGCGGACGCGTGTGTACGAGGGTCCCGTCGGGGACGCCGTACGGGCCGCGTTCGCGCAGTGCGAGCAGCTCGTGTGCTTCCTCGCGACCGGTGCCGTGGTGCGGCTGGTCGCGCCGCTGCTCGGCGACAAGACCTCCGACCCGGGCGTGGTGTGCGTCGACGAGGGCGGGCGGTTCGCCGTCTCGCTGGTCGGCGGGCACGGCGGCGGCGCCAACGAACTCGCCCGCGAGGTCGGGGAGGTGCTGGGCGCGGAGCCGGTGGTGACGACGGCCACGGACGCCGTCGGACTGCCAGGGCTGGACACGCTCGGGTTCCCGGTGGAGGGCGATGTGGCAGCCGTGTCGCGGGCGCTCCTCGACGGTGAACCGGTGGCTCTCGAGGCGGAGTCGGCGTGGCCGCTGCCCGCGCTGAAGGTCGCGGAGGAGGGCGAGTACACCGTCCGGCTCACCGACGGTCTCGTCGCGGCCGCCGAGCGCGAGGTCGTGCTGCGGCCGCCGTCCCTCGTCGTCGGGGTCGGTGCCTCGAAGGGGGCGCCGGTGGACGAGGTGCTGAGCCTGGTCGAGGGGGTGCTGCGGGACGCCGGGCTGTCGGCCGCGTCGGTCGCCGAACTGGCCACCGTGGACGCCAAGTCCGAGGAGCCCGGCATCGTCGGGGCGGCTCAGCGGCTCGGCGTGCCCCTGGTGACGTACTCCGCCGAGGAGTTGGCGGCCGTCGAGGTGCCGAACCCCTCCGACGCGCCCCTCGCCGCCGTGGGCACGCCCTCGGTCGCCGAGGCCGCCGCGCTCGTCACGGGCGGCGAACTCCTCGTCCCCAAGCGGAAGTCGGAGCGCGCGGACGGTCGGCCCGCCATGGCGACCTGTGCCGTCGTACGGCGTCCCGCGCGTGGCCGGCTCGCGGTCGTCGGGCTGGGACCCGGCGCCCGGGACCTGCTCACGCCCCGCGCGAAGGCCGAGTTGCGGCGCGCCGCCGTCCTGGTCGGGCTCGACCAGTACGTGGACCAGATCCGTGACCTGCTGCGGCCGGGCACCCGGATCCTGGAGTCGGGGCTCGGGGCCGAGGAGGAGCGGGCCCGGACCGCCGTGGCGGAGGCCCGCAAGGGTCAGGCCGTCGCGCTGATCGGCAGCGGGGACGCGGGCGTGTACGCCATGGCCTCCCCCGCGCTCGCCGAGGCCTCCGACGACATCGACGTGATCGGCGTACCGGGGGTGACCGCCGCCCTCGCCGCGGCGGCGATCCTCGGTGCGCCCCTGGGCCACGACCACGTGTCCATCAGCCTCTCCGACCTGCACACCCCGTGGGAGGTCATCGAGCGGCGGGTGCGCGCGGCGGCCGAGGCCGACATCGTGGTCACCTTCTACAACCCCCGCTCGCGCGGCCGGGACTGGCAGCTGCCGAAGGCGCTCGCGATCCTCGCCGAACACCGGGAGCCGACCACACCGGTCGGCGTCGTACGGAACGCCTCCCGGCCGGACGAGTCCAGCCGGGTCACGTCCCTGGGCTCCCTGGATCCGGCGACGGTCGACATGATGACGGTGGTGACCGTGGGCAACACGGCGACGCGTGACATCGCGGGGCGCATGGTGACGCCGCGTGGCTACCGCTGGCAGGCCGCAGAGGAGGGTGTCCGGTGATCCGAGAGGTCCATCCGATCGAGGTGGAGTCCTACCGGCGGATGCGTGCCCGCCTGGACACCTCGCACTTCCCGCCGCTGACCCGGGCGGTGGTGGAGCGGGTCGTCCACTCCGCCGCCGACCTGGAGTACGCCGACGATCTCGTCATGGACGAGAGCGAGTTGGCGGCGGCGCACGCCGCTCTGCACGGCGGCGCGCCCGTCGTCGTGGACGTGGAGATGGTCGCGGCCGGCATCACCCGGCGCGAGACCGTCTGCCGTCTGCGCGACGCCAAGGCCGGTCCCGGGCTGACCCGTTCGGCGCACGCCATCCGGCTCGCCTACGAGCAGGTCGGCCCCGGCGCCCTCTGGGTGATCGGCAACGCCCCGACCGCGCTGGAGGAGTTGCTGACCCTGGACGCCGCCCCGGCGCTCGTCATCGGCCTGCCCGTCGGGTTCGTCGGCGCCGTCGAGTCCAAGGCCGCGTTGCGCGAGAGCGGGCTGCCCGCCGTGAGCAACGTGTCCGAGAAGGGCGGGTCGGCCGTCGCCTCGGCCGCGCTCAACGCCCTGCTGTACCACCCCGTATCCACCGAGGAGACATCGTGACGACCCCGCCGCCCGCCCTGCTCATCGCCGGCCACGGCACCCGGGACGACGCCGGAGCCGAGGCGTTCCGCGACTTCGTCCGGGAGCTGGGGCGCCGCAACCCCGAACTGCCCGTCGCGGGCGGCTTCATCGAGCTGTCCCCGCCGCCGCTGGGCGAGGCCGTCACCGAACTGGTGGAGCGGGGCGTCCGGCGGTTCGCGGCCGTTCCGCTGATGCTGGTCTCCGCCGGTCACGCCAAGGGCGACATCCCGGCGGCGCTGGCCCGCGAGAAGGAGCGGCACCCCGGGATCTCGTACACCTACGGCCGTCCGCTGGGCCCGCACCCGGCGCTGCTGTCGGTGCTGGAGCGCCGCCTGGACGAGGCGCTCGGGGGCGCCTCGCGCTCGCCCGGTGACCGGTCCGACGTCACCGTGCTGCTGGTCGGGCGCGGTTCGACCGACCCGGACGCCAACGCCGAGGTGTACAAGGCGGCGCGGCTGCTGTGGGAGGGACGCGGGTACGCGGGGGTGGAGACGGCGTTCGTGTCGCTGGCCGCGCCGGACGTGCCGAGCGGGCTCGACCGGTGTGTGCGGCTGGGCGCCCGGCGGATCGTGGTGCTGCCCTACTTCCTGTTCACCGGCATCCTCCCGGACCGCGTCCGGCAGCAGACCGAGGACTGGGCGGCCGCGCACCCGGAGGTGGAGGTCCGCTCGGCGGACGTCATCGGTCCGGAGCCGGAGCTGCTCGACCTGGTGATGGAGCGGTACCGGGAGGCGCTGGAGGGTGATCTGCGGATGAACTGCGACTCGTGCGTGTACCGCATCGCGCTGCCCGGCTTCGAGGACAAGGTCGGCCTGCCCCAGCAGCCGCACTTCCACCCCGACGACGACGGCCACCATCACCACCACGGGCACCACCACCACGGCTCCCCCTCCCATGCGCACTGACAGAGCCGGTACCGGCGCCCACGACCTGCGCCACCACGGTGACGCCGAGGTCCGGGACGACGGTGCCGCGCTCACCGACCTCGCCGTGAACGTCCGCGCGGACACGCCCCCGGTGTGGCTGCAGGAACGGATCGCCGCGTCGCTGACCGGGTTGGCGGCCTATCCGGACGGCCGCCCGGCGCGGGCGGCGGTGGCGGCACGGCACGGTCTCCCGGCGGAGCGCGTCCTGCTCACGGCGGGTGCGGCGGAGGCCTTCGTGCTGCTCGCCCGCGCCCTGAGGGTGCGTCAGGCGCTGGTCGTGCACCCGCAGTTCACCGAGCCGGAAGCGGCGCTGCGGGACGCGGGCCACCCGGTCGACCGGTTGCTCCTGCGGGAGGAGGACGGTTTCCGCCTTGACCCGGCGGCGGTCCCGCGGGACGCGGATCTGGTGGTGATCGGCAACCCGACCAACCCCACGTCGGTCCTGCACCCGGCCGAGGACATCGCCCGACTGGCGCGCCCCGGGCGGACGCTGGTGGTGGACGAGGCGTTCATGGACGCGGTGCCGGGCGAGCGGGAGGCCCTGGCCGGGCGCACGGACGTGCCCGGTCTGGTCGTCCTGCGCAGCCTGACCAAGACCTGGGGTCTGGCGGGCCTGCGCATCGGCTATGTCCTGGCCGCCCCGGAGACGATCGCGGACCTGGAGCGGGCCCAGCCCCTGTGGCCGGTGTCGACGCCGGCCCTCGCGGCGGCCCAGGCCTGCGTGGAGCCGCAGGCGCTGGCGGAGGCGGCCCACGCGGCCCACCGCGTCGCCGCGGACCGGGCCCATCTCGTCGCCGGGCTGCGGGAGTTCGGCCCGGACGGGCTCCAGGTGGCAGAACCGGCCGAGGGCCCCTTCGTCCTCGTACGACACCCGCGGGCCGCTGCCGTGCGGCGGCATCTGCGTGACCTCGGTTTCGCGGTGCGGCGCGGGGACACCTTTCCCGGGCTCGACGAGGAGTGGCTGCGCCTCGCGGTGCGGGACCGGGCGACGGTCAACGCGTTCCTCCAGGCGCTGGACCAGGCGATGACGCTGGCGGACTGCTGACCCGCCCGCGACGCGTACGGACCCGGCAGCCGACGCCCCTGGGACAAAGGGGCGGTTGACTGCCGGGCCGCGCCCGCTGGGTCAGCTCCTGCCGCGCCGCGTGTAGGCGACCGCTCCCCCTCCCGCCACGACGAGCGCCAGCGCGCCGCCCGCGATGTACGGCGTCAGGGAGTTGCCGCCGGTCTCCGCCAGCCCGGCTTCGGCGGGGCCGCCCTGGGGCTTGACGTCACCGGCGGGGGTGGGTTCGGCCGGCTCGCGGGCCGGGACCGGGGCCTCGCAGGTGGCCCTGGCGAGGGTGAGGGTGCCCTCGACCTCGGCGACGTTCAGCTTCAACGGGTTGATGGAGACGCGGAGTTCGAGAGCCGTCGCGGCCGCCGTCCGGGTGCCCGTCTCGGTCCTGGACAGATCGAGGCGGACCTCTCCGACGCCGGGGACCGCGACCTCGGTCGTACCGCCGGCGGTGAGCGTGACCTTCTTGCCGAGCACGGTCACCGGGCCCACCAGCTGGGAGCCGGCGGTCGGCTTCTTGCCGGCCTCGCAGGTGGCCCGGGAGGTGACCGTGCCGAGCTCGACGAGGGACAGCAGGGGCAGGCCGGGGACGTGGAGCCTGGCGTGAGCGAGGGTGGTGGACGCCTCGGCCCTGGTGGCGGTGACGTTCGCCTTGGCGGAGGCCACCTGCGCGTCGAGCACGCTGAAGGGCCGGCCGCCGTCGACGCCTTCCAGCTTCGCGCTCAGCGTGGTCTTCTCGGCGCTCTGCGGCGCCTGTACGTCGTTCAGGGAGACCGCGAGCGGGACGTTCACGGTCTTGTCGAGCAGCGACACGTCGAGCCCGGTGCGCAGGACGGCGGCGCTCGCCCGCCCCTGCTCACCGGTCGCGTGCGCGGAGCCCGCGCCGGCCAGGACCGCGGGACCTGCGGCCAGGGCCGTGGCCGCCGCGACGGTCGCGAGACGGCGTGCGGGCATGCGGAAGTTGTTGCCGTTCAAGGTGGGGACCCCTCAGAGGAGACATGCTCGGGACCCGGCAAGAATTACGCACCCCGGCGCGGCGGTCAGCAAGCTGACGCGGGTTCACTCCAAAGTGACATTTCCGTGCATGTCTTCGAATCACTGGGCACGCACGTTCTCCAGCGTCACTCGGTCAGCCCCGTACCCGCCCGTTGAGTACCACCCGGCGGGGCGCCCCCAGTACCCGTACGTCCGCCCGCGGATCCCCCTCGTACACCACGAGGTCGGCCGGGGCGCCCTCCTCCAGGCCCGGCCGGCCGAGGAAGGCGCGGGCCTTCCAGGTGGTCGCCGCGAGGGCCTCGACCGGCGGGATGCCCGCCTGGGTCAGCTCCGCGACCTCGGCCGCGACCAGGCCGTGGGGCAGGGTGCCGCCCGCGTCGGTGCCGACGTAGACCGGGATGCCGGCGTCGTAGGCGGAGCGGACGGTGTCGTAGCGGCGTTCGTGGAGGCGGCGGATGTGGGCCGACCAGCGGGGGAACTTGGACTCGCCGCCCTCGGCCAGCTTCGGGAACGTGGCGATGTTGACCAGGGTCGGGACGATCGCCACGCCGCGGTCGGCGAAGAGGGGGATCAGCTCGTCGGTGAGGCCGGTGGCGTGTTCGACGCAGTCGATGCCGGCCTCGACGAGATCGCGCAGGGAGGACTCGGCGAAGCAGTGGGCGGTGACCCGCGCGCCCAGCCGGTGGGCCTCCGCGATCGCCGCCTCGGCCGCCTCACGCGGCCAGCTGGGGGCCAGGTCGCCCAGGTCGCGGTCGATCCAGTCGCCGACCAGCTTCACCCAGCCGTCGCCGCGGCGGGCCTCCTGGGCGACATACGCGACCAGGTCGTCCGGTTCGATCTCGTGGGCGTAGCCGCGGAGGTAGCGGCGGGTGCGGGCGATGTGGCGACCGGCCCGGATGATCTTCGGGAGGTCGTCGCGGGCGTCGGTCCAGCGGGTGTCGGAGGGCGAGCCGGCGTCGCGGATCAGCAGGGTGCCGGCCTCGCGGTCGGCCAGGGCCTGCTTCTCCGCGACGTCCTCGGGGACCGGGCCGTGCGGCCCCAGGCCGACGTGGCAGTGCGCGTCGACGAGGCCGGGCAGGACCCAGCCCTCGACCGTGCGGACGTCCTGGGCGCCGACGGGACGGTCGTAGGAGATCCGGCCGTCGACGACCCACAGTTCGTCGCGGACGTCCTCGGGTCCGACGAGGACCCTGCCCTTCACGTGCAGCACCGGCTGATCGCTCATGGCTGCACCCTAAGTCAGTCCTTGCCGCCCACCTGGTCCGAGGTCTCCTCCTCCACCTGCGCCATCGCCGGGTCCAGCAGCCGGGACAGGAAGTGGCGGGTCCGCTCGTGGCGCGGGCTGCCGATGACCCGGTCCGGGGTGCCGTCCTCGACGATCACCCCGCCGTCCATGAAGACGACCCGGTCGGCGACCTCGCGGGCGAAGGACATCTCGTGCGTGACGACCATCATCGTCATGCCCTCCTGGGCGAGCATGCGCATGACCGCCAGGACGTCCCCGACCAGCTCCGGGTCGAGCGCCGACGTCGGCTCGTCGAAGAGCATCACCTCGGGGCCCATCGACAGCGCGCGGGCGATCGCGACGCGCTGCTGCTGGCCGCCGGAGAGCGAGGCCGGGTAGGCGTTCGCCTTCTCGGTCAGGCCCACCCGTTCCAGGTTCTGGGCGGCCACCTTCGCCGCCTCGGCCTTGTCCCGCCTGAGCACCCTGCGCTGCGGCAGCGTGAGGTTCTCGGTCACCGTCAGGTGCGGGAAGAGGTTGAACTGCTGGAAGACCATGCCGATACGGCGGCGTACGGCGTCGATGTCGACATCGGGGTCGGTGAGTTCGGTGCCGCCGACGAAGACCTGGCCCTTGGTGGGTTCCTCCAGCAGGTTCACGCACCGCAGCAGCGTGGACTTGCCCGACCCCGAGGGCCCGATGACGCACACGACCTCGCCCTGGCCGATCTCCAGGTCGATGCCCTTGAGGACCTCGTTGTCGCCGAACGCCTTGTGCAGACCGCGCACTTCGATCTCGGGACGGGTCATTTCACGGCCTCCTGGGCCTTCGCCTCCATGCGGCGCACGACGAAGCCGAGCGGGATCGTCACCAGCAGGTAGCACAGCCCCGCGACGAGGATCGGGGTGGAGTTGGCGGTCGTACTGGCCAGGTCGCGGCCGTACTTGGACAGTTCGCGCTCCTCCAGGGTGACGCCGAGGAAGAGCACCAGCGAGGAGTCCTTGAAGAGCAGGACGAGTTCGTTGGTGAGCGGCGGGAGGATGATCCGGAACGCCTGCGGGAGGATGATCGAGACCATCGCCCGCGCCGGGGAGAAGCCCAGCGAACGGGCCGCCTCCAACTGCCCCTTGGGCACCGCCTGGATGCCCGCGCGGATCGTCTCGGCCATGTACGCGGCCGCCACCAGACCGAGGGCGAGGGCGACCTTGCCGTAGGTGCCGCCGGGGATCTCGGTGCCCGGGAAGGCCAGCGGCACCGCGACCCCGATGAAGATGAAGATCAGCAGGGCCGGCAGACCGCGGAAGATCTCGATGTAGACACCGGCGAACCAGCGGTACGGCCCCACCGGCGACAGCCTCATCAGCGCGATGACCATGCCGAGGACGAGCCCGAACGCGAAGCCGGACAGCGTGTACAGCACGGTGTTCTTCAGCGCCAGCGTGATGACGTCCGGGAACATCTCCCGGGCGATGTCCCACTGGGCGAACTGGTTCTTCAGCCGGTCCCAGTCGGCCGCGGCCGCGAAGGCGATCACGGCCGCGACGAAGACGACGTACTGGGCGCCGCGCGACAGCGTGCGCTTCTGACTCCGGGTCAGGCCCTTCTTGCGAGGCTGGAGTTGTGTGTCCGCGTTCGTCATGAGGCGGACGGGGAGGCGGAGGCCGCGGACTCGTCGTAGGGGCCGATCCACTTCTCGTACAGCGTCTTGTACGTGCCGTCGGCCTTGGCGTCGGCGAGCGCCTTGTTGATCGCGGCGAGCAGCTTGGCGTTGCCCTTCTTCACCGTGAAGCCGTACTCCTCACCGGTGTTGATCTGCTCGGCGACCTGGAAGGCGTCGGCGTTGGCCTTGGTCTTCAGCCAGCCCTGGACGACCGGGTAGTCGATGACGACGGCCTTGACCTGGCCGGAGCGCAGGCCGTTGAGGACGGCGTCGGAGGACTCGAAGGAGACCGGGTCGAAGCCCTGGCTCTTGGCGTAGTCCTCGCCGGTGGTCTGGGCCTGGGCGCCGAGCGCGACCTTCTTGGACTTGACGTCGGCGAGCGAGGTGACGCCGCTGCCCTTGTCGACGAGCAGGGCCTGGGTGGCCTCGAAGTAGGGGTCCGAGAAGTCGACGTTCTTCTTGCGCTCGTCGGTGATGGTCATGCCGGCGGCGGCGAGGTCGCACTCGCCGGAGTTGAGGAACGCGCCGGTCTTGAAGTTCTCGAACGGGGTGTCGAGGATCTCCTGCTTCACGCCGAGGTCCTTGGCGACGAGGTCGATGAGCGACACGTCGAAGCCCTGGACCTTGCCGTCGATCTCCGACTGGAAGGGCGGGTAGGGCAGGTGGGTGCAGGTGGTGAGCTGCCCCGCCTTGACGAGCTCGACACCGCCGGCGGCGGTCTTGGTGCCGCTGCCGCCGTCGTCGTCCGAGGAGCAGCCGGCCACGAGCACGAGCCCGGCCGTCGCGGTGGTGGCGGCCAGGATGCGGGCCCTGCGCCCGAGGATCGTCTGCACGGGGAAGCCTCCAGTGAGGGAACTGTCTGTTCCGGATATCGGGTTCCGATTATAAGGAGAAGTTTGAGACCCTCAAATCAAACCGATGGCTATACAGCCGTCTGACCTAAGAAGTCGGTAGTGCCAGGGGGTGCCCGGGCGGCGGTTACGCTCATGGCCGACGAACCTCGTGAGTGAAAAGAGCACTTCCGTGACGCACCCCTTCCTGAACCTGGCCCCGCTCGGCGCGGCGCACTTCGCGTCGATCGAGGACCGCGTGGCGCGGCTGCTGAGCACCTCGCAGGATGTCGTGATCATGCAGGGCGAGGCCTTGCTGCCGCTGGAGGGGGCGATCCGGGCCACTGCGGGCCCGGGCACGGTGGCGCTGAACGTGATCACCGGGCCCTACGGGCAGACCTTCGGGGACTGGCTGCGGGACTGCGGAGCGACGGTGATCGATCTGGCGGTGCCGTTCCACACGGCGGTGACCGCGCGGCAGATCCGGGAGGCCCTCGCCGAGCACCCCTCGATCGACTTCGTGTCGCTGGTGCACGCGGAGGCGGCCACGGGCAACACCAACCCGGTCGCGGAGATCGGCGAGGTGGTACGGGAGCACGGCGCCCTGTTCTACCTGGACGCCGTCGCCTCGGTCGGCGCCGAGCCGGTGCTGCCGGACGCGTGGGGCGTCGACCTGTGCGTGATCGGGGCGCAGAAGGCGATGGGCGGTCCGGCCGGGGTCTCGGCGGTGTCCGTCAGCGAGCGGGCCTGGGCCCGGATGGCGGCGAACCCGCACGCGCCCCGGCGCTCGTACCTGTCGCTGCTGGACTGGAAGGAGCGGTGGGTCGACGGCGGCCGCAAGGCGCTGCTGCACGCGCCGGCCCAGCTGGAGATGCTGGCACTGGAGGCCTGCGTCGAGCGGATCGAGTCGGTGGGCCTGGACACGGTGATGGCCCAGCACGCCTCGGCCGCCGCGGCGACCCGGGCGGGCGCCACGGCCCTGGGCGGCGGTCTCGAACCGTACGTCCACGAGGCCCGCGACGCCGCCCCGGTCGCCACGACCCTGCGGGCGCCGGCCGGCACGGTGGCCTCGGAACTGGTCGCCCGGGCGCTGTCCTCGGACCCCGCGCTGCCGCTGGCCGCGGGCGGCGGGACCCTGGCCAAGGAGATGATCCGGGTCAACCACTACGGCGCCGACGCGACGCCGGGGGCGGTCCGGGCGAGCCTCGCGGCACTGGGAGCCGCACTGGGCGAGCAGGGGCTCGCGGTGGACGTCGAGGGGGCGCTGCGGGCGGCCGAGGAGGGCTGGCGGTAGGGATTCCGGGGCGGGGCGCGGGGGGACGCGGGGCGGGGCCGGGGGACGCGGGTCCGGGGCGGGCCGCCGGGGGACGTGGGGCGGGAGATACGACCCCGGGGCGGGGTGCCGAGGGACGCGGGCCGCGAGACACGACCCCGGGGCGGGGCGCCGAGGGGCGCGGGGCGGGAGACACGGCCCCGGCCCCAATGTCGTACGCCCGTGCCATGCTCCCCCCATGACCACCGACTCTCCCCTCACGCTTCCCGACGGCCGGCCCGTCCCCCTCACCACCGGTGAGGAAATGCCCATGCTCCAGAGCTGGTTGGACTTCCACCGCGCCACGCTGGAGCTCAAGTGCGCGGGGCTGGACGACGAGCAGGTGCGGCGGACCGCCGCCGCGCCCTCCGCGCTGACCCTGCTCGGACTGGTGCAGCACCTCGCCGAGGTCGAGCGGAACTGGTTCCAGCGGGTGATCGGCGGGCTCGATGTGCCGCCGGTGTACGAGGAGGTGACCGGGTACGCCCTGCGCGCCGAGCGCGCGCTCGACGAAGCCCTCGGTGTCTGGCGTCGCGAGATCGCGCGAGGGCGGGAGATCGTCGCCGGGCGGTCGCTCGACTCCGTCGGACGGGTCATGGAGGGACCGGTACCCGGGATGGAGGTCAGTGTGCGCTGGGTGCTCATTCACATGATCGAGGAGTACGCGCGGCACAACGGCCACGCCGATATCTTGCGGGAACGAATCGACGGGGTGACCGGCGCCTAATTCCGAGGGAATTCCGGAATGCAATCCGGAGGTAGCTTCCCGTATTCTTCTGCCCGCTTTTCCCAGCCCTAAACGCAAAGATTCTGCGAACGCCGACCGGGGGAATTCGGGCGGATCCCGTGAGGGATACATGGTTGTGACGCGTTACACAGGTGGTGCGATTTGCGGCTTTTACCCAGGGCAAAACCGACCATAGTTCTCACCCCCACGCGGTCGCCCGCGCTCGCGCAATAACACATGCATCGCCGCCATGTAACCCCCGACGGCGATGCATTTTTCTATTTCCATCGGTAAATTCAATCTGCATGACTGCCGCACAAGCAGACACGACAGCAGAACTACAGATCGACCGTCCGTCCGTGGCCGACGGCGCCGCGCTGTGGCGGATTGCGAGGGATTCGAAGGTCCTCGACCTGAACTCGTCGTACAGCTATCTGCTGTGGTGCCGTGACTTCGCCGCCACCTCGGCCGTCGCTCGCGACGAGCGCGGGGAGCCGGTCGGCTTCGTCACCGGTTACCTGCGGCCGGACCGTCCGCGCACCCTGCTCGTCTGGCAGGTGGCGGTGGACGAGGCCCAGCGTGGCCGCGGACTCGCCGGAGCACTGCTCGACAGCCTCGTCGCGCGGGTCTCGGCCGAGCACCGGATCACCGCTGTGGAGACCACCATCACTCCCGGCAACACCGCTTCCGAGCGGCTCTTCGGCGCGTTCGCCGAGCGCCATGACGCCGGTCTGGAGCGTGAGGTGCTGTTCGACGGCGGCCTGTTCCCCGACGGGCCGCACGAGCCCGAGGTGCTCTACCGCATCGGCCCTCTCTCCCTCTGACCTTCCTCCCTCGCACTCCCCTCGCACTCCCCTCCCCCTCGCACTCCCCCCTGCACAGAGGAGCAATTCGTCGTGACCATCACCCAGCCCGACCTCAGCGTCTTCGAGACCCTCGAGTCCGAGGTGCGCAGCTACTGCCGCGGCTGGCCCACCGTCTTCGACCGTGCGCACGGCAGCCGTATGTACGACGAGGACGGCCATGAGTACCTGGACTTCTTCGCGGGTGCCGGCTCCCTCAACTACGGGCACAACAACCCGGTCCTGAAACGCGCGTTGATCGACTACCTGGAGCGGGACGGCGTCACGCACGGGCTCGACATGTCGACCACCGCCAAGCGCGCGTTCCTGGAGAGCTTCCAGAACCTGGTCTTGCGGCCGCGCGACCTGCCGTACAAGGTCATGTTCCCGGGCCCGACCGGCACCAACGCCGTGGAGTCCGCCCTGAAGCTGGCCCGGAAGGTGAAGGGGCGCGAGGCGATCGTGTCGTTCACCAACGCCTTCCACGGCATGTCCCTCGGGTCCCTCGCCGTGACCGGCAACGCCTTCAAGCGGGCCGGGGCCGGCATACCGCTGGTGCACGGCACGCCGATGCCGTTCGACAACTACTTCGACGGCACCGTCGAGGACTTCCTGTGGTTCGAGCGGCTCCTCGAGGACCAGGGGTCCGGGCTGAACAAGCCGGCCGCGGTGATCGTCGAGACGGTGCAGGGCGAGGGCGGCATCAACGTCGCGCGGATCGAGTGGCTGCGGGCGCTGGCCGAGCTGTGCGAGCGGCAGGACATGCTGCTCATCGTCGACGACATCCAGATGGGGTGCGGCCGGACCGGGGCCTTCTTCTCCTTCGAGGAGGCCGGCATCACGCCGGACATCGTCACGGTGTCCAAGTCGATCAGCGGCTACGGACTGCCCATGTCCCTGTGCCTGTTCAAGCCCGAGCTGGACATCTGGGAGCCGGGCGAGCACAACGGCACCTTCCGCGGCAACAACCCGGCGTTCGTCACCGCCACCGCCGCCCTGGAGACGTACTGGGCGGACGGGGCCGCGATGGAGAAGCAGACCCGCACGCGCGGGGAGCAGGTCGAGCAGGGGCTCATCTCCATCACCGAGGAGAACCTCGCCGACATCAAGGAGTACCGGGGCCGCGGACTGGTATGGGGGCTGGAGTTCCACGAGAAGGCGCGCGCCGGGCGGGTCGCCAAGCGCGCCTTCGAACTCGGGCTGCTCATCGAGACGTCCGGCCCCGAGAGCGAGGTCGTCAAGCTGCTGCCGGCTCTCACCATCACCCCCGACGAGCTGGACGAGGGCCTCAGCATCCTCGCCCGCGCCGTCCGGGAAACCGTCTGACCCCGTCGGACACCGTCTATCTAGGAGGCATCGCACCACCGTGATCGTCCGCTCGTTCAAGGACATCGAAGGAACCGACCGGCATGTGAAGGCGGCATCCGGGACCTGGGAGAGCAAACGGATCGTGCTCGCCAAGGAGCGCGTCGGCTTCTCGCTGCACGAGACGATCCTGTACGCGGGTACGGAGACGTCGATGTGGTACGCCAACCACGTCGAGGCCGTCGTGTGCGTCGAGGGCGAGGCCGAACTCACCGACCACGAGACCGGGCTGAGCCACACGATCACGCCCGGGACCATGTACCTCCTCGACGGGCACGAGCGGCACACGCTGCGGGTGAAGGAGGACTTCCGCTGCCTGTGCGTCTTCAACCCGCCCGTGACCGGACGGGAGGACCACGACGAGAACGGCGTCTATCCGCTGCTGACGGAGGAGGGCTGACCATCATGACCACCACCACGACCCACACGACCCACACGGACGGCGCGGCCCCGGTCACCGACCTGTACCCGAGCCGCGGGGCCGCCGAGATCGCCGTCCCGCGTCAGGACCCGGTCGTCTGGAGCGCGCCCGGCACGCCCGGGCCGGTCTCCGTCGACGAGCTCCACTCCTACGAGCGGGACGGCTTCCTCGCCATCGACGAGCTCATCGGCGAGGACGAGGTGGCGCTCTACCGCGCCGAGTTGGAGCGGCTCGTGGCCGATCCGGCGATTCGCGCGGACGAGCGGTCCATCGTCGAGCCGCAGTCCAAGGAGATCCGCTCGGTCTTCGAGGTGCACCGGATCAGCGAGGTGTTCGCGAACCTGGTGCGCGACGAGCGGGTCGTCGGCCGGGCCCGGCAGATCCTCGGCTCGGACGTCTACGTCCACCAGTCGCGGATCAACGTCAAGCCCGGTTTCGGGGCCAGCGGCTTCTACTGGCACTCCGACTTCGAGACCTGGCACGCCGAGGACGGCCTGCCGAACATGCGCACGGTGTCCGTCTCGATCGCGCTGACCGAGAACTACGACACCAATGGCGGGCTCATGATCATGCCGGGTTCGCACAAGACCTTCCTCGGGTGCGCGGGTGCCACGCCCAAGGACAACTACAAGAAGTCCCTCCAGATGCAGGACGCGGGCACGCCCTCGGACGAGGCGCTGACGGCGATGGCGTCGGAGTACGGCATCAAGCTGTTCACCGGCAAGGCCGGTTCGGCGACCTGGTTCGACTGCAACGCCATGCACGGCTCCGGCGACAACATCACCCCGTTCCCGCGCAGCAACGTCTTCATCGTGTTCAACAGCGTGGAGAACGCCGCGGTGGAGCCCTTCGCGGCGCCCATCCGCCGACCGGAGTTCATCGGCGCGAGGGACTTCACCCCGGTGAGGTGACCTCCGCTCCTGTGGGGTGACCTTTCGGTGAGGTGACCTCCGCCCCTGTGAGGTGTCCCGCACCTCACAGCCACATCAGCGACGCGGCCCGCTCCAGTACGTTCCGTACGGCGGCCGCGTCGCTCGTGGTTGCGCGGGGCACCTCGCCCCGGCTCGGCATCGGTGCCCGGGGCCGGGCCGAGGGCGCGGCGACGACGGTCCACGAGCCGTGGGTCAGGTCGCCAGGGCGTCCAGGAGCCGGTCGACGTCGGCGGGGGTGTTGTAGAGGTGGAACGAGGCCCGCAAGTGGCCCGCGCGGTTCGAGACCTCGATGCCGGCCGCGCTCAACTCCGGCTGCCTCGCGCCGAGTCCGGGCACGGAGACGATCGCGGAGCCCGGCGCCGGGACGGGTTCGTGGCCGAGGGTGGCGAGGCCCGCGCGGAAGCGGTCGGCGAGGGCGAGGTCGTGGGCGTGGACGGCCTGGACGCCGAGTTCCTCGATGAGGGAGAGGGAGGCGCGCAGACCGGCGTAGCTGAAGAGCGCGTAGCCGAGGTCGAACCGGCGTGCGGAGTGGGCGAGTTCGGCGATCGGGCCGTAGCAGCTGGCCCAGGGGTCCTCGCCCGCGACCCAGCCGGCCAGCAGCGGGGTCAGCCCGCCGAAGTCCGCCGCCTCCTCCGGGACCACCAGGAAGGCGGCGCCGTGCGGGCCCAGCAGCCACTTGAAGCCGGTACAGACGGTGTAGTCGTAGGACCCGGCGTCGATCGGCAGCCAGCCGCCGGCCTGGGAGAAGTCGACGTAGGTGCGGGCGCCGTGCGTGCGCGCCACCTCCCGCACCGCGGACAGGGCGGCGACACGGCCGTCCGCGGACTGGGCGGCGCTGACCGCGATCAGCGCGGTGCCCGGGCGGACGGAGTCCGCCAGCCGGTCCAGGGCGACGGTGCGGACCTTGAGGTCGCCGCGGGCGTGGAAGGGCTGCACGACGGAGGTGAACTCCCCCTCGGCGGTGAGGACTTCGGCGCCCGCGGGCAGCGCGGCGGCGATCAGCCCGCTGTGGACCGAGACGGAGGGGCCGGCCGCGACCCGGCTCGCCGGCACCCCGGCCAGCCGGGCGAAGGCGGCGCGGGCCGCCTCCACGTCCTCGAACAGCGGGTCCAGCGGCAGCCCCTCGGCCCGCAGGCGGGCCGCCGCGGACAAGGCGGCGACGGCGCGGGCGGGCAACAGACCACTGCTCGCGGTGTTCAGATAGGTGTTCCTCGGGGCGAACTCGGCTCGGACGAGGCTCTCGAAGGTGTCCATGGTCTCCATGGATCCCACTGTGGAGGCGCTCCAAGCATTAGTCCATTGCCGAGTTTTACGTGACTTCCCCAAGGAGTTCTTATAGTTCGGTCCCGACCTGCGTGGTCAGTGCTGCTGGGGCACCGCGCACCCGTCGGGGCCGCAGGCCTCGGCGTCGCCGTCCTGGATGAGCCGCAGGGGCGGGCGCTCGCCCCAGGCCTGGGTCAGCGCCTGGGTGAAGACCTCGGCGGGCTGGGCGCCGGAGACGCCGTACTTGCGGTCGAGGACGAAGAACGGCACGCCGTTCGCGCCGAGTTCGGCGGCCTCCCGCTCGTCGGCGCGGACGTCGTCGGCGTAGGCGGTGGGGTCGGCGAGGACCGCGCGGGCGTCGTCCGCGTCCAGGCCGGCGGCGACGGCGAGTTCCACGAGCCGCTCGTCGCCCTCGGAGAAGACGGACCGCTCCTCGGCGAAGTTGGCCCGGTAGAGGATCTGGATGAGCTCGTCCTGCCGGCCCCGCGCCTTGGCGAGGTGGAGCAGGCGGTGCATGTCGAAGGTGTTGCCGTGGTCACGGTCCCGGGTGCGGTACTCCAGCCCCTCCGCGGCGGCCTGCGTGCCGAGGTTCTCCTCGCCGGCCTGGGCCTGCGCCTCGCTCATGCCGTACTTCTTGGTCAGCATCTTGATCACCGGCTGGACGTCGCCCTTGGCGCGGCCCGGGTCCAGCTCGAAGGAGCGGTGCACGACCTCGACCTGCTCACGGTGCGGGAAGGCCGCGAGCGCCTTCTCGAAGCGGGCCTTGCCCACGTAGCACCAGGGGCAGGCGATGTCGCTCCAGATCTCGACGCGCATGTCTCGGCTCTCTCCAGGTCGAACGGGTACGGAGACTCCCTCCGGTTAATGGGTGAACATTCAAGGACCAGGGTTCATTCCCCGGTCGGCGCGAAGGTCATCCGCAGGTGCCGCGCCCCGGGTCCCGTCGGCTGCGCGGCCCAGCCGAGCCGGGCGTAGAACGCCTGCGCCCGCAGGTTGTCGGTCCGCACCTCCAGGACGGCCGCCCGCTTGCCGTCGGCCCGCCACTGCTCGACGCAGGCCGCGTGCAGGGACGTGCCGACGCCGGAGCGCCAGCGCTCGGGGTCGACGTGGAACTGGTACAGCTTCACCGTGTCCGCCGGGGCCCCCTCGGGGGTCCGGAAGGAGGCGAGGGCAACGATCCGCCCGTCCGCCACGGCGCACAGGACGTGTCCGTCACGCCGGGCGACGGCGGTCCGCCAGGCGGCGAGCCAGTCGGTGCCGTCCTCGGGGACGCCGGGGTGGTACGTCGCCCGGGCGCGGGCGTGCAGCGCGGTGAGGGCCTCCGCCTCGGCGGGTACGGCGGTCCTGATCACCCGGGCCGCCACGTCTCTGTCAGCGATCACGCAACGGAGGACGTGACCTCGGCGGCCCCGGTTCCCGGTCGACCGCGCCCCGGATCCGGACGCGAGCAAGGGGGACGGTCGTCAGCTGCCGTCTCTGAGGTCCTTCGGCCACTCGGGGCGGAACTCGATGTGGTCGTACGTCACGACGCAGCCCTCCCCCATCGGTGACTGCGTCATGAAGCCCACCAGCGCGGCGTCGCTCTCCTTCTCGTCGCCGAGCGTGAACAGCCGGACGAATATCCAGTGTTCGCCGTCCCGCGAGGCGTGGAAGGCGAAGGCCCGCCCGGTCCGGCTCACCCGGAGCCAGACCGACGTGCCGTCCACCGTGAAGGAGTTGGCGTCGTCGGAGTGCCCCCGGGTGACCACCGTGCAGATGGTGGCCACGTCCGGGGAGTACTCCAGACACAGCTTGGCCCAGGCCCGCTCGCCGACATGGACGTACAACACCCCCGCGTCGAAGGAGGCGTTGAACCCCACGGTGACCCGGGCGACGAGCTGGAAGTCCCCTTCCGGAGCGCCGAGCAGACGGGGCGCGTCGGAAGCGGGGTCGAGCCCTTCCGCGGTGGGCGGCACGAACCGGTCCTGCCGCGGTCCGGCCCACCCGGCGAGCACACCGTCCTCGTAGGACCAGTGGCCGTCAGGGCCATAGGTGCGGAGCCGGAAGGGCAGTTCGGGAAGCTCGATGTCCATCAGCCAACTGTCTCAGGGCGGGTCGAAAAACTCAGGGGCGCGGGGCCGCGTCGATCTGCGGCTCCGCCGCGCGGGCACGGCACGCCACGAGGGGCGCCGCGCCCGCGGAACTCCCGCACCCCTGCGGCGCTATCGCTCCAGCTGTCCGTTGAACCGACGGGGCAGCCCCAGCGGGTTGTCGTCCCGCAGCTCCGCCGGCAGCAGTGCCTCAGGCGTCGTCTGATACACCACCGGCCGCATCCACCGCTCGATGGCGGTACCACCGACCGACGTGGACGTCGACGTCGTGGCCGGGTACGGACCGCCGTGATGCTGGGCCGCCGCCACGGCGACCCCCGTGGGCCACCCATTGACGAGCACACGGCCCGCCAGCGGCGTCAGCTCCGCGAGGATCTCCGTACCGCGTCCCTTGCCCTCGGTCTCCTCGGTGGACAGGTGCACCGTCGCGGTGAGGTTGCCCGGCAGCCGGGAGAGCACCGCGCGGGCCTGCGCGTCGTCGTCGTAGCGCGCCACGACCGTCACCGGGCCGAAGCACTCCTCGAGGAGCAGGTCGTGCTCGCCCTCCGCGGCCAGCTTCTGCGCCGGCACGGTGAGGAAGCCCGCGCTCACCGTGTGTTCGCCGCCCGAGCCCGGCGTGACCGGGGTCTCCACGTCGGCCAGCTTGGCGCGCTCGGCGACCCCGGCGATGAAGTTGTCCCGCATGCGGTGGTCGAGGAGGACGCCCGCGTCGGTGTCGCTGACGGCGTCGGTCAGGGACTTCACCAGTCCGTCGCCCGCCTCGCCGGAGGGCACCAGCACCAGGCCCGGCTTCACGCAGAACTGGCCGACGCCCAGCGTCATGGAGCCCGCGAGCCCCGTACCGATGGCCTCGGCGCGTTCGGCGGCGGCGGCCTCGGTGACGACGACGGGGTTCAGGGAGCCCAGCTCGCCGTGGAAGGGGATCGGGACCGGGCGGGCGGCCGCCGCGTCGAAGAGGGCGCGGCCACCGCGGATGGAGCCGGTGAAGCCCGCCGCGGCGACCAGCGGGTGCTTGATCAGCTCGATGCCCGCCTCGAAGCCGTGGACGAGGCCGATGACGCCGTCAGGGATGCCGTGCTCGGCGGCGGCCCGCCGCAGGACGGCCGCGACCAGCTCGGACAGGCCCGGGTGGTCGGGGTGCGCCTTGACGACGACGGGGCAGCCGGCGCCCAGCGCGCTCGCGGTGTCGCCACCGGCGACGGAGAAGGCGAAGGGGAAGTTCGAGGCCGAGTAGACGGCGACGACACCGAGCGGCACCTTGTAGCGGCGCAGGTCCGGGATCGGCGGGGTCGCGGTGTCGTCGGGGTGGTTGATGACGACGTCGAGGAAGGCGCCCTCGTCGACGATGTCGGCGAAGGCCCGCAGCTGGTAGCAGGTGCGGGCGAGTTCTCCGGTGAGCCGGACCGGGCCGAGCGCGGTCTCCGCGTCGGCGGCCTCCACGAGCTGGTCCTTGGCCGCCGTCAGCTTGTCGGCGGCGGTGCGCAGGAACGCGGCGCGGACCGTGCGGTCGGCGAGCGAGCCGCGGGCGTCATGGGCCGCCCGGACGGTGGCGTCCACCTCCTGGGCGGTAGCCTCCACCGCAACCTGCTCACGCGGCTTCCCGGTTCGGGGGTCGACACTCCAGACTGGTGCTGCTGCCACCGCGGGTCCCTCCACACAGTTTTTCTTGGTCATTCACCAGGGCTGTTCGATATACTGAACGCTGTCTCTGATGATGAATATGCTGTTGGAGACTATTTCCCGTCCAACGAAGGGGTCAAGGGCGATGTCGGCAGGCGAGACGGGCGGCGGGGCGCAGGTCAAGTCCGCGGTACGGACGGTTGAACTGCTCGAGTACTTCGCCGGACGCCCCGGCATGCACTCCCTCGCGGCGGTCCAGGAGGCCGTCGGCTATCCCAAGTCCAGCCTCTACATGTTGTTGCGCACCCTGGTGGAGCTGGGCTGGGTGGAGACGGACGCCACGGGCACGCGCTACGGCATCGGGGTGCGGGCGCTGTTGGTGGGCACCTCGTACATCGACGGCGACGAGGTGGTCGCGGCCGCCCGGCCGACGCTGGACCGGCTCTCGGACGACACCACCGAGACCATCCACCTCGCCCGCCTGGACGGCACCAACGTCGTCTACCTCGCCACCCGGCAGTCCCAGCACTACCTGCGCCCCTTCACCCGGGTCGGCCGCCGCCTCCCGGCCCACTCCACCTCCCTCGGCAAGGCGCTGCTGAGCACCTACAGCGACGAGCAGGTCCGCAAGATGCTCCCGGAGACGCTGCCCGCGCTGACCGAGAACACGATCACCGACCGGGAAAAGCTCATCGAGGAGCTGCACCTGGTGCGGGAGCAGGGCTTCGCCGTGGACCGCGAGGAGAACACGCTGGGCCTGCGCTGCTTCGGTGTGGCGATCCCCTACCGCACCCCCGCGCGGGACGCGATCAGCTGCTCGGTGCCGGTGGCGCGGCTCACGCCCGCGCACGAGCAGATGGTGAAGGACGCGCTGTTCGACGCACGGGACCGGCTGACCCTGGCGACCCGTAGGCTCTGAGCCCATGAACGTCGTACTCCGCGAGGTCCACGACAGCGATCTGCCGGTGTTCTTCCGGCAGACGAACGACCCGGAGGCCGCGCGCATGGCGGCCTTCGTCGCCCGGGATCCGGCCGACTGGGACGCCTTCGAGGCCCACTGGAAGCGGATCCGGGCCTCCGACGCCCTGACCCGGACCGTGCTGGCCGACGGGGACGTGGTCGGCACCGCCGCGGTGTACGGGGACCCGGGCGAGCGCGAGGTGACGTACTGGATCGACCGCGCGTACTGGGGGCGCGGCATCGCCACGGCCGCCCTGCGCGGGCTGCTGGACCTGGTGCCGGAGCGCCCGCTGTACGCCCGGGCGGCGGCGGACAACGCCGGTTCGCGGCGGGTGCTGGAGAAGTGCGGGTTCCGGGTGACGGCCCACGCGCGCGGGTACGCGGGCGCCCGCGGCGAGGAGATCGACGAGGTCGTGCTGACGCTGGAGGGCTGACGCCGCTCCATGAACGTCCCATGAGAATGCCGGGGCGCGGGGAACGATTGCCTTCGTCCCGCTCGTCTACCTCGGTGGGATGAACAAGACGATCAGGCGCGCTTCGGTCTTCACGCTGCTCCTGGTGTTCGCTCTGCTGCTGCGGGCGACCTGGGTGCAGTTCTACGACGGCCAGGCGCTCGCGGACGACAGCGACAACCGGCGGAACGCGATCGAGACGTACTCGTCGCCGCTGGGGAACATCATCGTGGCCGGTGAGTCGATCACCGGTTCCGCGCAGACGAAGGGCAGCGACCTCAGGTACAAGCGCACCTACAAGCACGGCGAGCTGTACGCCGCGGTGACGGGTTACGCCTCGCAGGCGTACGCGCCGACCCAGCTCGAGGGCATCTACGCCGACCTGCTCAACGGCACCGACAGCCGGCTGAAGTCCGTGATGGACACGGTCACCAACCAGCGCGCCGAGCCGGGCAACGTGGTGACGACGATCGACCCCGCCGTCCAGAAGGCCGCCTACGAGGCGCTCGGCGACAAGCTGGGCGCGGCCGTCGCGATCGACCCGGGGACCGGCAGGATCCTGGCGGTCGCCTCGACGCCGTCGTACGACCCGTCCTCGCTGACCGACGCCAACACGGCCGGTACGGCGTGGCGGAAGCTCACCAAGGACGCCGACAAGCCGCTGGTCAACCGCGCGCTGCGGCAGCCGGTGGCGCCCGGTTCGACGTTCAAACTGGTCGTGGCGGCGGCCGCGCTGGAGGACGGGCTGTACTCGTCGGTGGACGAGAACACCGACAGCCCGGACCCGTACACACTGCCGGGCACGGTCACCGTGCTGGAGAACGAGAACAGGTCGGCGCCGTGCGAGAACGCCTCGATCCGCACCGCGCTCCGGTACTCCTGCAACAACGTGTTCGCGAAGATGGCGTTCGACCTCGGCCAGGACAAGCTGCGGGCGATGGCGGAGAAGTTCGGCTTCAACGACGCGTCGCAGGACGTGCCCGTGCGGGCGTACACCAGCGTCTACCCCTCGGGCATGGACGACTCCTCGACGGCCCAGACCGGTATCGGCCAGTTCGACGTCACCGCGACCCCGCTCCAGATGGCCATGGTGTCGGCGGCCATCGCCAACGGCGGCAAGCTGGTCTCCCCGCACATGGTGGCTCAGATCACCGACAGCGGTGGCGATGTCCTGGAGAACTACGACGACGAGACGTCCACGACCGAGGTGGTCAGCTCCAAGACCGCCGAGCAGCTCCAGTCGGCGATGCAGACGGTCGTCCAGGACGGCACCGGTACCAACGCGCGGATCGACGGGGCGACTGTCGGCGGCAAGACGGGTACCGCCCAGCGCGGCGAGAACAACAGCAAGTCGCCGTACGCCTGGTTCACCTCCTACGCCAAGGCCGACGGCAAGGAGGTCGCCGTCGCGGTCCTGGTGGAGCAGTCGGACGCGGCCCGCTCCGAGGTCAGCGGCAACGGGCTGGCGGCGCCGGTCGCGAAGGCGATGATGGAGGCGGCCCTGAAGAAGTGAGCGTCGGGGGGTGGCTCCGGTCCGGGAGCCACCCCTCACCTCACTTCGCGCCGAGGAGCTGCTCGATCGGGTCGATCGCGAAGTACACCAGGAACAGCGCCGAGGTCCCCCACAGCAGCCAGTGGATCTCCTTCGCCTTCCCGAGCACCGTCTTGATGACGACGTACGCGACGAACCCGGCCCCGATCCCGTTGGTGATCGAGTACGTGAACGGCATCACCGCGATGGTGAGGAACGCCGGGATGGCGATCTCGTACCTGTCCCAGTCGATGTGCTTGACCTGGGTCATCATCAGGAAGCCGACGGCGACCAGCGCGGGCGCGGCCGCCTGGAGCGGGACGATGGTGAGCAACGGGGTCAGGAAAAGGGCGAGGCCGAAGAGCCCGCCGGTGACCAGGTTCGAGAAGCCGGTGCGCGAGCCCTCGCCGACCCCCGCCGCCGACTCGATGTACGAGGTGGCGGAGGACGCCGACGCCGCGCCGCCCGCGACCGCCGCGGCACCGTCGATGAGCAGCACCCGGCCGAGGTTCGGGACCTTGCCCTCCTCGTCGAGCAGCCCGGCCTCGGCGCTGATGCCGACGACCGTGCCCATGGTGTCGAAGAAGTCGGACAGGATCAGCGTGAAGATCAGCAGGACGACGGTGATGACACCGACGTCGGACGCGCTGAACGCGCCGAAGAGGCTGAACTGGCCGAGCAGTCCGAAGTCCGGGGTGTCGACGACCTTGTCGGGCCAGGCGGGCGTGGTCAGACCCCAGCTCTTGATGTCGGCCGCCGAGTTGATGATCATCGCGAGGACCGTCATGGTCACGATGCTGATCAGGATGGCGCCCTTGACCTTGCGGGCGAGCAGTCCGATGGTCAGCAGCACGCCGAGACAGAAGACGAGAATCGGCCACCCGGAGAGGGTGCCGGTACCGCCGAGTTGTACCGGTACGGTGGTGTTCGCGGCGTCCGGGATGCGGCTGACGAAGCCGGCGTCGACGAAGCCGATGAAGGCGATGAACAGGCCGATGCCGACGCTGATCGCCTGCTTGAGCGGCTGCGGGATGGCGTGCATGACGGCCTCGCGCAGCCCGGTCACCACCAGCACGCAGATCAGCAGTCCTTCGAGGACCACCAGACCCATCGCGTCGTCCCAGCTCATCAACGGGGCGATCTGGAAGGCGACCACCGCGTTCAGGCCGAGTCCGGCGGCGAGCGCGAGCGGGAGGTTGCCGCCGACCCCCATGATGATCGTCATCACCGCGGCCACCAGGGCGGTGGCGGTGGTGAGTTGGACGGGGTCGAGGGTGTCGCCGAACTTGTCCTTGGCGCTGCCCAGGATGATGGGGTTCAGGACAAGGATGTAGGCCATCGTGAAGAACGTGGCGAGGCCGCCGCGTATCTCCCGGGCGAAGGTGGAGCCTCGTTCGGAGATCCGGAAGAACCGGTCGACGCTGTTCGTGACGGGTGGCGCGGTGCCTGGCCGGTCTTCCGTCTTCTCGGTCGCGGGCATGGTGACGCTCCTCGGTGCCTGATGGATCAGTGTGCGGATGCTGGCTGGATTGTTCCTGTGTTGAACGCGCTTCAGGTTTTCCCCGTGTTACGGAATCGGGGTCGGGGGATCAGACTGTGTTCGAAGCCCCGTACGAACCACTTGGTTGATCACTGCTACGCTTCCGGATCTCATCCGGCCGCCTCCGGATGATCACATGTCATTCACATGACAGGCACAGGGAGGTTTCGCCCGTGGGCACGGTCGTCGACGACGCAGCCTCCGTGGAGTTCCATGCCTTCTTCGAGCGGCACTACGCCGAACTGTCCCGGCTGGCGTATCTGCTGACCGGTGAGTCGGACGCCGCCGACGATCTCGCGGCGGACGCGCTGCTCGCACTGTGGAACCGCTGGGACCGGGTGCGCGCGGCCGACCATCCGGCCGCGTACGCCCGTGGCGTCGTCGCCAACATGGCCCGCACCCGGATCCGCAGCGCGGTCCGGGAGCGCCGGCGGATCGCCCTGTTCTGGTCGCAGCGCGAGGAGAAGGTCGAGAACCCGGACATCGCGGGGGTCGTCGACGTCCAGGACGCGTTGCGCAGGCTGCCGTTCCGCAAGCGCGCGTGCGTGGTGCTGCGGCACGCGTTCGACCTGTCGGAGAAGGACACCGCTCTGGCCCTCGGTGTTTCCGTGGGTACGGTTAAGTCCCAGACGTCCAAGGGGATGGCCGAACTCCAGCGGTTGCTCGGCTCCCAGGGCGTTCCCCAGAGGATGGCGGCGGCCATGGCGCGCGGCGGCGAGAGCGGAGGACGGACCCGATGAGGCAGCAGGACGTGCACGACGAGCTGCGCGCCCGACTGCACGAGGCGGCCGGACAGCACGAACCGGACCGCGCGCGCATCCTGGCCCGGATCGAGCGCGGCATGGCCGAGGAGAGGCGCCCCGACCACCGGGCCACCCGCCCGCCGGTGTTCGGCTGGGTGCGGGTGGCCGGCGCCACGGCGGCGGTCGCGTGCGTGCTCGGCATCGGCGGCTACGCGGTCGCCTCGGCCGTGAAGGACGACGCCCCGCAGCAGACCGTGGCGACCACGGCGACGCCCGAGCCCTCGCCGGACGCGACGAGCCGGGCGCCGATCGAGCCGGCCGACCCGTCACCGGGCGAGACCCCGGAGACGAGGGAACCCAGCGCCACGCCCTCGTCGCAGCGCCCCTCGGCGACCCCCACCGCCCAGCCCCCCGTCACCGCCGTCGACGAGGAGGACGGACCGCTCTGGTCGGACGGCTCGGTCGACCCGCACAGCAACGACTTCTGGGCGCAGAGCAATATCACCCTGAAGACCTCCGAGGAACTGACCGCCCTCACCGTGCAGTTGCGGATCGCGCAGACCGGCGGGGTGCGCCCGGCCGGCGCCTGGCGTTCGCTGCCGGAGGACGACTTCACGCTGACCACCGAGGAGAGGGACGGCTTCGTCGTCTACACCTGGACCCTCAAGGAGGGCCGCAAGGCCCCCAAGGGCGAGTGGGTGTTCGCGGGGCAGTACGACCATGAGCGCGGCGGCCGGGACGCGGCCGACGACAGCTACTCGGCGACCGGTACGGCGGGCGGCGAACGGCTCGCGGTGCAGGGAGACTTCGCGGCCCATTCCGACGACGACGCCTCCTCCGGCGGGGACTCGTAGAACCCTCCGGAGGGGACTCGTAGAACCCTCCGCCGGGGACTGGCCCGAACCGTCCGCCGGGACTGGTGAAAAAACTTCTGGATGGGCGGCAACCTTTTCCCCTCCCGTGGCGACCAGGAGACGCAAGGTACTTCTCCCACGCAAGGAACGGGCATGACCGCACGAGCCGAACAGGGCGTCCACCACCGCCGCCGGGTCACCCGGCGCCGGGCGGAGATCGCCGGTGCCTCGGCCCTCGGCGTCACAGGGGCGGCGATCGGGTGCACCGCCTCCGACCTCGCGCACGAGGGAGGGCCTTCGCTCCTGACGGGTCCCGCGCGCCCCAACCGCCGTTCTCGTCACACGAGTTCGCGGGTGGGGAACAACCTTTCGGCCACCTTCGACGTCCCTAGTAGTGAGCGACGGACGAAGACCTGGACCGCACAGACCTGCTGACTCGAGCCCCCCTCGGTCAGCAGCCGCCGGCTGGAGCCCCCCTCGGGCCGGCGACAAGAACGCCCCGCAGGTGACGACCTGCGGGGCGGCTCTTGTTCCGGGGGTTCAGTTCATCGCCGAGCCGATGGCGGTGGAGCCGGTCGTGAGGAAGGTCGTGGCCGGAAGCGAGCCGTCCGCCTTCCGGGGGCCGTACGCCGTCGTCGCGTCCTTCGACCTGAAGGCGGGCGTGGCGACGCCGCTGTCCCAGTTGTTGGCGGCCGAGACCGTCGACGGCCCCAGTTTGGACCGCCCGCCCTTGTCGCCCACCGCGAGGTTCCGGGCGAGGCGGGCCTTGCCGGTGGCGAAGTAGAAGCCCGCCTCGGCGTTGGAGTAGGACGTGTTGCGGTTCAGGACGATCGCGCCCCGGTTGGAGTTCTCGGTGAACCCGTGGAGCGTGTTGTCCCAGGCCGCGTTGTGGTTCACCAGGTGCGCGACGGTGACGCCCCCGCCGCCCAGCTTGTAGCCGTTGCCGTTGCCCTCGAAGGCGGAGTCGTTCCAGCGGTTCTTGCCGTTGCCGAAGGCCCAGGAGTGCTCGATGGTGACCGGTGAGGAGAACTGCCACAGGTCGAGCCCGTCATCCGAGTTGTTGTACAGGCGGGCGCCGGTGATCCGGTTGCCGGTGCCGGAGCCGAACTTGACGGCGATCCCGTCGGCGTTCTGCCCGTGGCCGGCCGGGTCGTAGTTGCCGTGGCTGTCCAGGTTCTGCACCAGGTTGCCGGTGGTGCCGTCGCCGCGCAGGGTGAACCCGGAGTCGCCGTTGTTCGCGGTGACGAGGTTCCTGAAGACACCCCCCACGGACGAGGTCACGACCAAGCCCTGGGCCGGGGAGTTCTGGAAGGTGAGGTTCTGCACGGTCCAGTGGTCGCCGTGGATCCCGGCCAGCCAGGAGCCGTCGGGCAGCTTGGAGCCGTCGATCCGCACCTTCTCGCTGCCGTACGCCGTGAGCGTGATGCGCGCCGAACTCGTGCCGTTCGCCGTCGACTTGAGGGTGGCCGTCGGATAGTAGGTGCCGGCGCGCAGCTGGATGGTGGTACCGGCCGCCGCGTTCTTCACCGCCGACTGGAGCTCCGCGGCGTTCGTCACGGTCACCGTGGCGGACGCGGCCCGGGCGCCGTCGTTCGACAGTCCGAGGTAGACGCCGCCCGCCCCCGAGGCGACGGCCACTGCGGCGGCGATGGAGAGCGTGCGGGTCCTGCGGTGGCGTCCGGTGCTCTGACGCACGGGGCGTTCCTTTCCTAGGCGATGAGGGTGAAACGGGCCGGAGGGGCCGCCCCGGCCCGTTTCTGACACCAGGTCGCCGCCGACGCGGACAAAGGTTGCCGGGCCCCGAAGAGGGGCGAAAGTTTCGATCCCGCCGTTTCCCCCGCGCACCGATTGACGCGTCTCGCCGCACCGATGACACTCCGATCGAACACAACCCCCCACACTCACACAGGATGTGTCATGCGCCCCCGCACCGTCCGCACGCTCCTGATACCCCTCCTGGCCCTCCTCCTCGGCCTGCTGTCGGCCCCGCCCAGTACCGCGAACCCCGGAGCGCCACCCGTGCACAAGCCCCAGTACGCCGGTTATCTCTTCGCCTACTTCACCGGCGAGGGCACCGCGGACGGCGAGCAGATCCGCTATGCCCTCAGCCGCGGCAACGACCCGCTGCACTGGCGTGAGCTGAACCAGGGCAAGCCGGTCCTCAGCTCCACCATCGGGGAGAAGGGGCTGCGCGACCCGTTCGTGATCCGTTCCCCCGAGGGCGACAGGTTCTACATGATCGCCACCGACCTGCGCATGTACCGGAGCAGCAGCGGCAGTTGGGACCAGGTCCAGCGGCACGGCAGCAAGTCGATCATGGTCTGGGAGTCCACCGACCTGGTCCACTGGACCGACCAGCGCCTGGCGCGGGTCGCTCCCGACAACGCCGGCAACACCTGGGCGCCGGAGGCCTACTGGGACGACTCCCTGGGCGAGTTCGTCGTCTTCTGGGCGTCGAAGCTGTACGCCGACGACGACCCCGGCCACACGGGCTCGACGTACAACAAGATGCTGTACGCCACCACGAAGGACTTCCGCACCTTCAGCGAGCCGAAGGTCTGGCACGACCCCGGCTACTCGGTCATCGACTCGACGGTGGTGAAGCACCGGGGCACCTACTACCGCTACACCAAGGACGAGCGGGACCCCAGCTCCTCCAGCCCCTGCTCGAAGTTCATCACCGCGGAGAAGTCGACGTCCCTGACCGCGACCGACTACGACGTCGTGGCGGACTGCGTCGGCAGCGGCGCGATGGACCGCGGCGAGGGTCCGACGGTGTTCAAGTCCAACACCGAGGAGAAGTGGTACCTGTTCATCGACGAGTACGGCGGTCGCGGCTACGTGCCCTTCGAGACCACCGACCTGGACTCGGGCAGGTGGACACCGTCCGCGAACTACCAGCTCCCGGCAAGTCCCCGGCACGGCACGGTACTTCCGGTGACGCAGGCCGAGTACGACCGGCTGCTCGCGGCCTACCCGGCGACCCCCGCCTCGGTCGTGGACGTCACCGCGAAGGACCAGAAGGGGTACGCCGTCGTCACGGAGGCCGCCTCGAAGGTCGTGCTGCCGATGCGGCCGGGCACGGACCTCAAGCGGCTCGCCCCTCGGGTGCGGGTCGGTGAGGGCGCCTCGGTGAGCCCGAGGTCCGGTACCCGACGCGACTTCCGCACGCCGCAGACGTACACCGTCACGGCCGCCGACGGTACGAGGCGCACCTGGACGGTCGAGGCGGTACCGACCGGAAGTCCCGTCCTGCCAGGGCTCAACGCCGACCCGGACGTGCACTTCCTGAACGGCGAGTACTGGATCTACCCGACCACCGACGGGTTCCAGGGCTGGGGCGGGACGCGGTTCAAGGCGTACTCGTCGAAGGACCTCGTCCACTGGAAGGACCACGGGGTGATCCTGGACCTCGGTCCGGACGTCGCCTGGGCGGACACGTACGCCTGGGCACCGGCCATCGCCGAGCGGGACGGCAGGTACTACTTCTACTTCTGCGCCGAGCAGCAGATCGGCGTCGCGGTGGCCGACTCCCCCGCCGGCCCCTTCGAGGACGCGCTGGGCAAGCCGCTGGTGGCCAAGGGCGGGGCGCTCAAGGGCCAGATGATCGACCCGGCCGTCTTCACGGACGACGACGGGACGTCGTATCTGTACTGGGGCAACGGGCACGGGTACGTCGTGCCGTTGAACGACGACATGACCTCGTACGACCCGGCGAGGATCGCGGACATCACCCCGGACGACTTCCGCGAGGGGTCCTTCGTGGTCAAGCGCGAGGGCACCTACTACTTCATGTGGTCCGAGGACGACACCCGCAGCGAGAACTACCACGTCGCCTACGCGACGGGACCGTCCCCGCTCGGCCCGTGGACCAAGAAGGGGACGATCCTGTCCAAGCGTCCCGAGTACGGCATCCTCGCCACCGGTCACCACTCCGTGGTGCGGGCCCCCGGCACGGACGACTGGTACATCGTCTACCACCGGTTCGCGCTGAACGGGCCGGGCAAGGCGGGCGGGGACGGCATGCACCGCGAGACGACCGTCGACCGCATGAGGTTCGCGGCCGACGGATCGATCCTGCCGGTGGTGCCGACCCTGGAGGGGATCAGGCCCGTGCGCCGGTGAACAGGCTCAGCTGACGTAGTACGTCGGGTTCGGGAGCTTGTACGTCCGGTCGGCGTACCCGCCCTCGAGGTCCGAGTACTGGTCGCCGAGGTTGGCGACGATGTCGTACCCGAGGTCCTGCTCGATGTGCCTGCGGGTACCGGACTTGTACTGCACGGTGGTGCAGGTCCAGGTGCCCGGGGTCGCGCAGGAGCTGAGGTAGGCCGGCGGGTTCGCCTTGTCCTTGAGGAACACGTGGTCGGCGTCGAGGTTCACATCGGCGCCGATCCTCTTCAGGTTCTCGACGGCGGCGGAGCGCTGCGCCTCGGAGAGACCGGAGTTGTAGAAGACCTCGACGCCCCTGGACTCGGCGTACCGGACCAGCTCGGGGCTGCCGAAGACGGCCGGGCGGTCGGCCCGGTTCACGTAGTCGGCCCAGGTGGCGGCGTTGTAGGTGTAGTTGGTCTTCTTCTCGTAGTCGAGGCTGAGCAGCAGCGTGTCGTCGATGTCGAAGACGACCGCGGGCTTGTCGCCCTTCTTCTTCGAGGCCTTCTTCGCGGCCTTGTCGATCTGCTTCCTGGCGGCCTTGTCGATGGCCGCGAGGTCCTTGGCGTACTGGCTGTCGGCCGACGCCTGGTAGACGCCGTTCGCGTCCAGCGTCGTGCCGTAGTAGGTGTCGATGTCCTTGACCAGGAGCCCGATGTTGTACGGCTCGTGGGTGCTGTTCGCGGTGGACTGGCCGGCCGTGGCCGCGCCGGCGCCGTAGAGACCGGCACCGGCGACGGCACACGCTGCGGCGATCGCCGCGATACGCAGTGGCTTATGCATGACAGACGTTCTACGCGCGTCACCCGGGTGGGCGCGAGACCCGCCGGGCAAAAAACGGGTCAAGCACCCCGGAAGGTCAGTTCATCGTGGCGCCGATGGTCGTCGAGCCCGTGGTGAGGAAGGTCGTGGCCGGCAGGGTGCCGCTGGAGCCGCGGGCGTTGTACGTCGTCGAGGCGTCCGTGGAGCGGAAGGCCGGCGTCGAGACACCGGAGTCCCAGTTGTTGCCGGAGGAGGTGACCGAGGAGCCCTTGCTGACGGAGCCGCCGCTGTTGCTCACGGCGAGGTTCTTGCCGAGCTTGGCGGCGCCGGTGGCGAAGTAGTAGCCCCACTTGCTGTTGGCGTAGGCGGTGGTGCGGTTGATGACGATGGCGCCTTTGTTGGAGTTCTCGGTGAAGCCGTTGCCGGCGTTGCCCCAGGCCGCCGAGTTGTTGACGACGTGCGCGACGACCTCGCCGTCGCCGCCCAGCTTGTAGCCGTTGCCGTCGCCCGCGAAGGCCGAGTCGGACCAGCGGTTGACGCCGTTGCCCATGGCCCAGGTGTGCTCGACGGTGACGGGTGAGGAGAAGGACCAGAAGTCCAGACCGTCATCCGCGTTGTTGTAGAGGCGGGCGCCGGTGATCAGGTTGCCGGTGCCGGAGCCGAACTTCACGGCGATGCCGTCGGCGTTCTCGCCGTGGTTCGCGGCGTCGTAGTGGCCGTAGGAGTCGATGTTCCTGACCGTGTTGTTGACGGTCCCGTCGCCGGTGAGCGTGAAGCCGGAGTCGCCGCCGTTGATGGTCCTGATGTTGTTCCAGACCGTGCCGGTGCAGGACTGGCAGACGACCGCGCTGTCCGGGGAGTTCTGGAAGGTGATGTTCGAGACGTTCCAGTAGTCCGCGGTCAGCTTGAAGATCCAGTCGCCGTCCGGCAGCTTCGAGCCGTCGATCTTCACGGTCTCGGAGCCGTACGCGGTGAGCTGGATCGGCGAGGACGAGGTGCCGTTGGCCGTGGACTGGAGGGTGGCCGTCGGGTAGTAGGTGCCGCCGCGGACCTGGATGACGGTCCCTGCGGTGGCGTTCTTGAGGGCGGCCGACAGGTCGGTGGAGTTGCTGACGACGACGGTCGCGGCCTGGGCCTGGCCGGGGAGGACGGCGATGCCCGAGCCGAGGGCCAGGGCCGTCGCCGCGATCAGAGCGGTACGACGAGACATGGAGTGCGGTCCTTTCTCGCGGGTGGGGGGAGGGTCACAGGACGCTGTCGAGCCAGCGGAAGACCTCGTCCTGCATGCGGTCGGCGAAGACATGGCCGAACTCGGGCCAGGTCCTCAAGGACAACCGCTCCTCGGCGTGACGGGAGTGCCAGACGGCGCGCAGCTTGTCGTGTGCGGCCCGGACACCTTCGGCGGTGAACAGCGGGTCGAGCCCGCCGTCGAAGAACAGCATCGGCCTGGGGGCGGCGATGCTCGCCACGTCGGGGAAGTCGAGGAACCGGGCGAGCCCGGGGTGGAGCATGTAGTAAGCGGACTGCCCGCGCAGCGCGTTGTTGCCGGGCACCATCATGTCCTTGAGGCCGGTCATCCAGCAGACGGCGGCGGTGGCGGAGACGGCGTCGGTCAGCGCGGCGGTCTGCCAGGCGCGGAAGGCGCCCATGGAGAACCCGAGGGCCGCGATCCGGCGGGGGTCCACACGCGGGAGGCCGGCGAGGAACCCGGCGGCGCGGGCGTCCTCGCGGGCCATGAGCCCGGCGAGCGAGGCACCGAGCTGGTAGAAGGTGCCTGCCAACGCCTGCTGTTGCTCGTAGGTGATCGGTCCGCGATCGCCCCAGCCGGGGGCGTCCAGGCACAGCACGACATGACCGCGCCGGGCCAGTTCGTCGCCCACGAACCGGCCGTCGTAGCACCGGTCGGCCCACGCCTGGGCGGGTGCGAGGCGGGTGTCGTCGTACCAGGGGCGTACGAGCTTCTCCTTGCCGATGCCGAACTCGGCCCCGTGGTCGTGGAGCAGCAGGACCGCGGGGAAGGGCCCGTGGCCGTGCGGGGTGAGGAGGACGCCGCGCACCCGCTCGTACCGGGTGAGGGAGAGGGTGACCAACTCCCGCGTGTAGCCATCGGCTTGGGCGGTGTCGCTGTACTCGGGCGCGTACGGCGTCCGGTCCTCCCGGTCCACCAGAAGGTGGTCCTCGACCTTGCTCCGGGCCGCCATGCGCCAGGCGGGGAAGTCACGGATGGGTGAGGTGCCCCAGGCGAGCGGGAAGTCGAGCTCCTTCCTCAGCGCCGGGTACAGGCTGTCAGGGCCGGCCATACGGCCTCCCCGCGCCGGCGTGGGTCAGGACGTGACGCTCCACCGCCGCGGTGGACCTGAACGGCCGGTGCTCGTGGAGGTCGGCCGGGTCCCAGCCGACGTCGTCGCCCAGTCCGAGACCGGCCGCCACCTCGCCCGGTCGGGCCGGGCGGCCGTCGGCCCAGGATCCGGTGTCGTGGACGTGCTCGCCGCCGTGGACGGTGAGGCCTCGACTCGGGTCGTGGCCACAGACGTTGCGCTCGCCGCGGCCGTCGCCGGAGCCGATGAGCGGGGACGCCCGGCCGACCGGGCCGTGTTCGGCCGCGGTGGCCCGCGGCGTCCAGCCAAGGCCCGCGCAGGCCAGGGTGGCGGCCGCCCTACGCACGGGGGCGCCAGTCGCCGAGGTAGGTCGCCTTGGTGTGCGATCCGGCCTCCTCGGCGCTCAGTCGGGGCCGGTTCTCCGGGACTGGGATCACCGCGCCCGGACCGCAGTTGCGGTACTCCCGAAAGCGCATGGTCTGCCAGGGGTACTGCTCGCGCATGTTCGTGTACGGCGTCATCGGGTCGATGCCGGGCCCGATCCGGGTGTCCCGCACGACGAGGGACGGCCAGGCGGTCGTCTCGTACGACGGGACCCACGGCCGCGCCAGCTTGTACGCCGCGTCCTCGGCGCCGGAGGTGATGCGGCAGCGGACGGCGAGGATGCCGTGGGGGTTGGCGCGGGCGGTGGACGGGGCGAAGACCATGCCCTTCGGGGTGAAGCCGACGTCCCGCTGGAGGGTGTGGAAGTGGCAGTCCTCGAAGACGGCGGTGGCCCGGCCGAAGACGAAGTCGACGTCGCCCTCGATGTGGCAGCGGTGGAAGTACTGCCGGTCGAAGGAGGTGAGCGCGGTCGTCTCGACGAAGAGGGTGTCCTGGTGGGCGAGGAGCCGGACGTTGTCGAAGTGGGTGCGGTCGCCGTAGGTGTACGCGGCGACCGCCTGGGTGCCGGTGATGTCGGGGTGGTCGGCGCGCAGCCAGTCGTTGGCGATCGTCAGGTCGCGGACGGTGAGACCGGGGGCGGCCGAGGTGAAGGTGGCGGAGCCCGCGGTGCCGTAGGTGGTCCCGTCGGGCTTCTTCGTGCCGTTCGCGTTGTCGTACACGAGGACCGCGTCGCGCGGGTCGCGGGAGGCGCCGCGCAGGGTCAACTCCGCTGCCTGGGCGGGGACGTTCACGACCTCGCGATAGGTCCCCGGGTGCACGACGATCGTCCAGCCGGGCCCGGTCACCGCGTCCACCGCGGCCTGGACGGAGCCGCCGGGGCGGACGTGCAGGACGCGGCGGGCGCCGCTCGCGAGGGCCGGGGTGGCGCCGGTGGCGAGGACGCCCCCGGCGATGCCGGTCAGCAGGGTGCGTCTGCGCATCTCAGCACCCCTCCCGCCACGGCTTCCAGTCACCGAGGTAGGCGGCGGGCGTCGCCGACTCGACCTCGGCGCTGGTGAGTTGGGGACGGTTCTCCGGGACGGTGATCCGGGCGCCGGGGCCGGTGTTGCGGTACTCGGCGAAGCGCTGGTTCTGCCACGGGAAGGAGTCGGACATGTTCGCGTAGGGGGCGACCGCGTCGATGCCCGCGCCGAGGTGCGTCTGACGGACGACGAGGCTCGGCCTGGCGGTGGGGTCGGAGCTGGGCACCCAGGGACGGGCCAGCTTGTAATAGCTGTCGGGGGCCTCGCTGCTGATGCGGCTTCTCGTCACGAGGTAGCCAAGCGGGTTGGCGCCGGCCGTGGAGGGGGCGAAGACGAACCCGTACGGGGCGGAGGACAGGTCGGTGCGGGTCAGGGTGCGGAAGTGGCAGTGCTCGAACACGGCGGTGCCTCGGCCGAAGACGAAGTCGACGTCGCCCACGACGTAGCAGTGCGCGAAGTACTGGCGGGCGAAGACGGTCAGTGCGGAGGAGTCCGCGTACAGGGTGTCCTGGTGGCCGAGGAAGCGGCAGTGGTGGAACGCGGAGCGGTCGCCGAGAACCTTGACGGCGACGGCCTGGGTGCCGGACACGCCGGGGTGGTCGGCGCGCAACCAGTCGTTGGCGAAGGTGATCCATCGGGCGGTGAAGCCGTCGGGGCGGATCAGGGTGGTGGCCGAGCCGGTGGTGCCGTAGGTGCCGGAGCCGTCGGGCTTGGGGGTGCCGGCCGCGTTGTCGTACACGACGACGACGTCACGGGGGTCCTCGCTCGCGCCGATCCAGGTCAGCTCGGTGGCCATGGCGGGGACGGCGACCGTCTCGCGGTACTCGCCCGGCGCGATCACGAGCGTGTACCCGGCGCCGGTGACCGTGCTCACGGCCGCCTGGACGCTGGTGAAGTCGCCGCGGCCCCGGGTGTCGACGTAGAGGGTGGTCGGGGTGAGGCGGGCGGCCGGTGACCCGAACCGGCCGAAGGGGCGCCGGTTCCCGGCCGAGGCGGGCGCGGCGGCCAGTCCGAGCGCGGCGGCGGCGCCGGTGCCCGCGATGAGGAATCCCCTGCGGGACAGGGGGAGTCGGGGGTGGGGCGAGGGCATGGTGATGCTCCTTGGAGGTGCGGCTCTTCAGCGGTGTGCTCGGGGGACTTCCTCGCCGTGGGGGGTGAGGGCCGGGGCGGGGCGCACTCCGGGTGCGGTCGCCCCGGCCGTTCGGGAGCGCAGTACGGATGCGGTCGCCCCGGCCGTTCGGGGGGCGCACCCAGAGTGCGGTCGGTCCGCCCCGGCCGTTCGGGAGGCGCACCCAGGGTGTGGTCCGCCCCGGCCGTTCGGGAGCGGTGTCAGCAGATGCGGCCGGCGCCCGCGCGGTGGTCGACGATCGCCGGGACCGCCCGCACCGGGTCGACCTTGGTGCGCAGGGTCGGGGTCCAGCCGGCGCCGGACGGCAGGGTCTCGGCGGGGATCTCGGCGTTGTGGACGGCGATCAGGTCGGTGACCTTGCCGTTGACGGTGTTGTCGGCGGCGGTCACCGGCGACACGTTCCACCGCTTGAGCACCTTGGCCGCGCTGATCCCCTCCGGCAGCGTGAACGCGTTGTGCTCGGCGACCAGTTGGGACTCCTTGCCGATGCCGAAGCTGTAGGAGTAGTCGCCGTTCGCCACGAAGTGGTTGTTGTAGGAGTCGACCTGCCCGAAGCGGACGCGCGGGGCGCGCTCGACGAGGTTCGAGAACAGGTTGTGGTGGAAGGTGACCTTGAGCTTGCCCCGGTCCCCCGCCGCCGTGGACTCGCTGTCGCTGTTGCCGATCAGGATCGTCTTGTCGTGCTCGGTGAAGACGTTCCAGGAGGCGGTGACGTAGTTCGAGCCGCGCACGATGTCCAGCTCGCCGTCGTGCTGCTGGTAGAGCATGCCGAAGTAGGTCGGCGCGGCACTGTCGGGGTGGCTGCCGTCGGTGAAGGTGTTGTGGTCCATCCACACATGGGTGGAGCCGTAGACGACGGCGGTGTCGTACTCGGAGTTCCAGTTGCCCTTGGCGCCGTCGGTCGGGTCCCACTGCGGGAAGCAGTCGATGGGGCTCTCGAAGGCGAGGTTGCGGATGATGACGTTGTCGACGGCCTTGATCTGGAGGCTGGCGCCCTTGATGCCGGCGTTCCTGCCGATGCCGATGATCGTGGTGTTGGAGGGGATGCTCGCCTTGATGGCCTGGTCCTGGTTGGCGGCGGAGGCGCGGCGCAGGCCCTCGGGGCTGTCGTCGGGCTCGGCGCTGAGGTCGGTGTCGAGCCCCCAGGTCTCCGGCGCGTACTTGGCGAGGTAGGCGTCGAAGTCGTACCCGGGGGCGGCGAAGGCGTCGCAGCCCTCGGAGACGGCGTCGATGGTCCCCCTGACCTTGATGATCTTCGGTGCGTCACCTCCGGCGGCGAGGGCGGCCTTGAACTGGGCCCAGGTGCTGACGGTGTGGACGTGCGCGGCGTCGGCGTCGGCACCGCCGGTGGTCCCCGTCCCGTACGAGGCCCAGCCGTCGTTCGCCGGAAGCGTCTGCCGGGCGACGTCCCGGCCGCCCGCCTGGGCGCCGGGGCCGGTCACGGCCAGGACGAGCCCGGTGCAGCCGACGACGACGGCGGCACGCGCCACCCTCGTCGCTATGTCATGCCCATGCCATTTCTGTGTGCTCATGGTGCGGCTCTCTTCCGAATCCAGGGGGTGTCTAAGCGGTCGTGGCCTCGGGCCAGGTGATCCACGAGGCGGGGATCACCTCGTCGATCCGTCGTACGTCCTGCGGGCGCAGCACCCGTGTCCGCAGCAGTTCCCGGGCGACGAGCCGCGCCACGGCGATCGCGCCCGGCGGGTTGAAGTGCGTGTTGTCCTGCTCGGTCGCCGTCCAGTTGAAGTAGGTCTTCGTCTCCTCCACCCCGAGCTTCTGCCACAGGGCGAGGGACAGCGCCTGGATGTCGAGCAGCGCGACCCGCTCCTCCTCGGCGAGCGCCCTCATCGCCGCCGGGTAGTCGCCGTGGGTCGGCAGGGCGTTGCCGCTCGCGTCGAACTTCCTGCGCTCCACGGAGGTCGCGAGCACCGGCCGGGCACCCCGGGCGCGGGCGCCGTCGATGTAGAGGCGCAGGTGCTCCTGGTACGTGGTCCAGGGCTCGGTGTAGCGGGTCGGATCGGCGACCTTCTCGTCGTTGTGCCCGAACTGGACGAGGAGGAAGTCGCCGGGTCTGATCGCACCGAGGATGACGTCGAGGCGGCCCTCGTCGACGAAGCTCTTCGAACTCCGCCCGTTCACCGCGTGGTTGGCGACGGGTCGGTCCTTGTGGAGAAAGAACGGCAGTGCCATGCCCCACCCGGTCTCGGGAGCGGCGTCGGCGTACTTCTGGGCGGCGGTGGAGTCACCGGCGATGTAGAGGGTGCGGGGGCGGCGGGTGCCGGCGGAGGCGGTGCCGGTGGCCGCGAAGGTGAGTGGGACGGCGGCGAGGGCCGCCGAGGTGAGCTGTCTGCGGGTAAGGGACACAGCAAAGCCTTTCGTTGACGGACCCGGGGGCGCGGGGAACTGCGTGACCGGCCCCGACGGACCCGCAGTTCCCCACCACCCGATGCACCCGAGTGCTCAGCCGTTCTGCGACTTCCACTCGGCCTGCGCCTCGTTCAGCTGCTCGGCCAGCGTGTCCAGGAAGTCCTTCGCGCTCATCTTCCCGAGCAGCACCTTCTGGAAGTTCGGCTCGTTGTCGGCCTTCGAGATGGTGCCCCAGTCAGGCAGGTAGTAGGGCAGCTGGACGATGGTCGTGGAGCCGTCGCTCAGTGCCGCCGCGGCCAGCTTGGTGGGCTCGGCCTTGGAGATCCACGCGTCCTGCGCGGCCTCGTTGTTCGCGGGCACCTGCCCGGCGGACTCGTTGAACTTCGAGTTCTCCGCGTGCGAGACGGCGAACTCGATGAACTTCCAGGCGGCGTCCTTGTTCTTGGAGCTCTTGAACAGGCCGACGCCGTCCACCGGGTTGGAGACCTGGACCCGCTTGCCGTCGGGGCCCGTCGGCTGCGGGATGCCCCGGAACTTCTCCACGCCCAGCGCCTTCACGTGGTCCTGGTAGGAGCCCAGGTTGTGGTTCAGCATGCCGATGGTGCCGGAGTCCCACTGCGCGACCATCTTGGTGAAGTCGTTGTTGAGGTCGGCGGACGGCGTGACCTTCTTGTAGAGCGCGGCGTACTTCTCCAGCGCGTCGACGTTCTTCGGGTCGTTGACCGTGGTCTTGTCGCCGTTCCAGAACGACGTGATCCCGGACTGCCCGTACATCGCGTCCAGCGCCTGCGCGATGGAACCGGCACCGCCGCGGATCGTGTAACCGAACTCGTTCTTCTGGGCGTCGGTGAGCTTGTCCGCCGCCTCGTAGAACTTCTCCCAGGTGCTCGGCTCGTCCAGGCCGGCCTTCTTGAACAGGTCGGTGCGGTAGTACAGCACACCGTTGTTCGCGGAGGTCGGCACCGAGTACAGCCGTCCGTCGCCACCGCCCGCGGCGGTCAGCGACTCCACCATGTCCTCGTTGAGCTTGCCGTTCAGGGAGGACTTGGCGAGCCGGCTGTCCAGCGGCTCCAGGGCGCCCTGCGCGGAGAAGGAGGCGAGCATCGCCGCGCCGACGCCACCGACGTCGGGGAGGCTGTCGGCCTGGATGGCGGTGTCGACCTTGGACTGGTAGTCGGTGGCGGCGATGCCGACGTACTCGACCTTGATGTCCGGGTTCGCCTTCTCGAAGTCGGCGATGATCTCCTTCCAGATGTCGGTGCGGACACCGCCGTTGTTGTCCCAGAAGACGATCTTGCCCTTGCCGCTGCCCTCGTCGCCCTTGTCCGCGCTGCCGCTGCCGTCGTCACCGCAGGCGGTGGCGGTCAGCGCGAGGACGGAGCCCAGGGCGACGGCCACGGCGGCGCGCCTGCTTCTGCGGATGCTGATCTTCATTGGTCGGCTCTCTCTTCTGGATCACACACGGGATATGAAGTTGTGGGGGTCAGGTGCGGGCGTACGGCGCCCAGCCGTCCGTGCCCTGGAGGTAGTCGGCGACGGTGTGGGAGCGGGCGTCCGCGGCGCTCATCTGCGGCCGGTCCGCAGTGACTTGGGCACCGGGGCCGTAGTTGCGGTACTCGGTGAAGCGGGCGTCCCTCCACGAGAAGCCGCTCATGTCGGTCCACGGGGAGGCCTTGATCGCGGCGGGCAGCTCGGTGTCGCGGATCAGGACCTGGGCGACCGCCTCCGGCTCCCCGCCCGGGTGCCAGGGCCGGCCGAGGTGGAAGCTCCCGGCCGGGGCGTCGCTCACGATCCTCGAGCGGGTGATCAGGAAGCCGTACGGGTTCCCGGTCCACGTCGAGGCGGCCGTGATGTAGCCGTTGTTGGTCGCCGAACCCCGGCTCAGCGCCTTGATGACCGACCGCTCGATCACGGTCGTCGCCCGGCCGTAGACGAAGTCGACGTCGCCCTCGATGTACGAGTCGCGGACATAGACCCGGCTGAGGGTGGTCAGCTTGGGGCTGTCGGTCATCAGGGTGTCCTGGTTGCCCAGGAAGGCGGTGTCCTCGAAGACGATCCGGTCGCCGGTCGTCTTCATCGCGAGCGCCTGCTCGCCCTTCAGCTCGACCGCGGCCTCGTCGAAGTCGTTGCTGAAGGTGAGGTGCCGCGCCGTGACGTCGTTCGCGGCGATCCGCACGGTGGCGCTGCCGGTCGAACCGCCGTACTCGGCGGGCGTGTCGTAGACGATGACGGTGTCGGACCGATCGTGTCCAGTCCCCTGCAGCACGATGTTCGGCTTGGTCGCGGGGACGAAAACCTTGGCGCGGTACGTGCCCGGTGCAACGGCGATCGTCACGGGCACGCTGTTGCCGTCCGGCACGGCGTCCACGGCGGCCTGCACGGTCGGGTAGGCGGCCGGGACGTGCAGGGTCACCCCGATCCGCCGCTGCGGTCCGGAGAGCCGCTTGACCAGCGCCGGGACGGCGGCGGCCGGGTCCAGCCGGTAGGCGTAGAACTCCCGGGGGTCGAAGGCCGTGCCCCAGGCGTCGGTTCGTCCTCCGGTGTGCCTGAGGATCGAGCCGCGCTGCACCAACTCGGCCGTGGCGTCGGCCTGGTAGGGGTGCTGGACGCCGTCGTAGTAGCTGTTCTCGATGACCATCCTGGTCCGGCCACGCGCCCAGTTCCCGTACGTCCACGTCGGGTCGCCGTCGGCGACCTGGGCCGACAGGTAGTTGTTGTAGAGGTGGGCGTAGGCGCAGTTGTCCGCCGACGGATTGCGCTGCTTGGTGCCGGTGAACCAGTTGTGGTCGATCGTGATCTCGGTGAGGGCGTTGGTGGTCCAGCCGATCCCGAACGCCTTGTTGTGGTGGGTGAACTGGTTGTAGGAGACGGTGACGTACCGGCTGTCCTTGCGGATGTCGAGCAGCCCGTCGCCCATGTGCGTGAAGCGGTTGTGGTCGATCCAGACGTGGTCGGCGGTGTCCATCTGGATGGCGTCGAAGTCGGTGGTCTTGCCGTCCCAGTCGCCCTCGACGTAGGAGTCCCGGATCGTCAGGTTGCGGATGATGACGTTGCTGGTACCGGGGTTGAGGTGCAGCTCGCCGTGGACGATCTCGCCGGTGTCGCCGACGCCGATGATCGTCTTGTTCGAGGCGACGACGACGTCCGAGCCGAAGGGCTCGACGGCTATCGACCCCGACACCCGGATGACGTACGGCTCCTCGGCCGCCGCGTACGTCATCAGCGAGGCCTGGTCGGTGACGGTGACGACCTTGCCGCCCGCCCCGCCGGTGGTGCCGCCGGCGAGGGAGGCGAAGCCGTGCGGCTGGTCGGTCCAGCGGGAGGCGGCCACCGGCGCGGGTCCGGTGCCCGCGGCGTCGGCCTCCCCGGCCGCCCCCAGCACGAGGGCGGCCAGCAGACTGACGACGGTGGCCAGGACCCTGCCGGGACCGAGTTCCAACAAGCGCTTGCTATGGAGGTGCGTCATTGCGCTCCCAACAGGCGTACGAGGAGGGGTGTGCTACAGCTGGTTGATCCTGAACCGGGTGAAGGTTGCCGCGCCGGCGTGCCCTTGTCCGGGGGGTGCGAGGGCGACGAGACCGAGCAGGGCGCCGACCCAGCGCCACGGGGTGGCCGCGAAGACAGGGCCGGACGGACGCGGGCCGTCGCCGACGTCGTAGGAGAAGCGGCACCGCGCGCCCGCGCCGATCTCGATCCGCAGCCGGACCCGGCCCTCGGGGGCGGGCACGGGGTGGGCGGCGTCCCGCTCCCGTTCGGCGACCGACTCGGCGAACCGGTGGACGACCCGCACGGTCCCGTCCTCGCCCCGCTGGAGCCCGATCCAGCAGAACGCGTCGCCGAGCACCGCGAGGCCGGCCCGGGCACCGGGCGCCTCGCTGTCCAGGCGCAGCTCCACCTCGACTGCGGACGGCGTGCCGGGCAGCCGCTGGGTGAGCACGTTCGGCAGTCTGCGCAGGTCGTGCGCGTCGGCCGAGCGGACGCAGGTCAGCCGGAGCCCGTCGCCGGAGTGGTGGGTGGCCCAGCCGTCGCGCGGGTTGGCGGTCCAGCTCCACTGGCGGCCGTGGCGCCCGCCGGGGAAGTCGTCGTCGGTGGCGGGCGCGGCGTCCGGCTGCGGTGGCAGCGCGGGGACCCGGTGGACGGCGACGGGGGTGCCTTCGTCCCCGAGCACCGGCCAGCCGTCGGGGTCCCAGCGCATCGGCTGGAGGTGGACGACCCTGCCGTAGGCGCCCCTGTGCTGGAAGTGCAGGAACCAGTCCTCGCCGGACGGGGTGCGCACCCAGCCGCCCTGGTGGGGGCCGTTGACGTCGGTGTCGCCCTGTTCCAGGACGATCCGCTCCTCGTACGGCCCGAAGAAGTCGCGGGAGCGGAAGGCGCCCTGCCAGCCGGTCTCCACTCCCCCGGCGGGCGCCAGGATCCAGAACCACCCCTCGTGCCGGTAGAGCTTGGGGCCCTCCAGGGTGAACCATCCCGGGATCCGGTCGCCGTCGACGATCACCTTGCCGTCGTCGAGGAGTTCGGTGCCGTCGGGGTTCATCCGGTGGCCGGTGAGGCGGTTCTTGACGCCGGAGCGGGACTTGGCCCAGGCGTGCACCAGATAGGCCTCGCCGGTCTCCTCGTCCCACAGGGGGCAGGCGTCGATCAGGCCCTTGCCGGCCTTCAGCAGGTGAGGCCTGCTCCAAGGGCCCCTGATCGCGGGGGCGTTGATCTGGAAGATGCCCTGGTCGGGGTCGCCCCAGAAGATCCAGAACCGGTCGTCGTGGTGGCGCAACGCCGGTGCCCAGACCCCGCAGTCGTGCCGGGGCGCCCTGAACTCTGCGGCGGGCTCCAGGCGTTCGAGCGCGTGGCCGACCAGGGTCCAGTGGACGAGGTCGCGGGAGTGCAGCAGGGGCAGGCCAGGGGCGCGGCCGAAGCTGGAGGCGGTGAGGTAGAAGTCGTCGCCGACGCGGACCACGTCCGGGTCGGACCAGTCGGCGTTCAGGATCGGGTTGGTGTAGGTCCCGGCCGTCTGCGCGCGGGTCGCGGCGGTCACTGGCTCACCGCCTTGCGGATCAGGGCGGCGGCGCCGTCCCGGTCGAGCCGGCCGTCGGCGACGACCGTGACCACCCGGCGGACGAGGGTGTCGCCCGGGGCGATCGGCACCCGCTCCTGGTGGGCCAGCGACGAGCCCACACCCGGGTACTCGGCGGTGCGCACGAACCACGGGTCCCGGCGGGTCTGCTCGGTGGCCCCGGCGAGGACGAGCGTCCAGGTGGAGCCGGCGAGGGCGAGCCAGTCGGCGCGGTGGCCGTGGACCTGCTCCTCGCCCTCGGTCACCGGGGTGAAGACGTCCGGGGCCCGGTCCTCCTTGCGGGCCCGCCAGAAGAAGCCCCCGTACGCGGCGCCCGGGCGGCCGTTGGTCGCCGGGCTGCCGATCGACAGCGGGTCGGGGGTGACGTTGGTCAGCGAGAAGGTGAAGTCCAACGACCAGGCGGTGTCCGTGAGTTCGGCGGCCGCGACGGTGCGCCGCTCACGCAGCAGCTCCGCGCCCGCGGCCACCCAGCGCAGCTCCTGGACGAAGCCGTCCGGGTCGCTCAGCTGGAAGGAGCTGTGGCGCTGGGCACCGTGGTTGTCGAGCTCGGTGGGGCCCTGGTCGCGGACGTAGGTGCGGCCGCCCCAGAAGTTGAACCCCTCGACGTCGGGAACGGCGACACCGACGCCGAGGTGGTGGAGGTGGTCGGCGGGGCTGAGTTCGGTGACAGCGGTGCCGGCCAGGGTGGTGACGGGGTGGAGATAGGGGCGCGGGGAGAGCCGGGCGGGCAGCTCGGGCCGGGTGACGTAGCGGCCGACCGGGCGGCCCGCGACGCGCAGGACCAGGGAGTCGGTGGTCGTCATCAGGTACTCACCTCTTTCGGTGGGCCGTCCACGGCCCAGGGCGTGCCGAGTTCGGAGTAGAGGGCGAGGGTGTCCGCGGAGGCCGCGACGAGCCCCTCGACACCGGGCACCACCCTGCGCTCCTCGCCGGGCACCCGGTGCCAGGCGCTCTCGGGCAGCGGGGCCGGGTCGGGGGCGGTGCGGATCGCCTCGACGACCTTCATGAAGGCGCCGGTGGCGTCCGGCGGGACGAGCAGGCCGGTGCCGTCGGTCAGGTGGTCGGCCAGGTTCTCCAGCAGGTCGGTGCGGCCGTACTCGTACTCCTGCGGGCCGTGGTCCGCGCGCTGGAGCAGGACGCGGTCCTGCTTGTACCAGAAGGTGATCCGGCCGCGCGTGCCGTGCACCAGGACGTACGGGTCGTCCGGGTGCTCGGCGCACAGGGTCGCGGCGACGGTGACCGGGCGGCCCTGGGCGGTGCTCACGCGGACGCAGGAGGTGTCGTCGGACTCGATGTCGTTGGCGCGCAGCAGCTCGGTCTCGATGCCGGTGACGTCCTCGGCGCGCGTGGAGCCGTTCAGGGCGAGACCGGTGGCGACGGCGTGCGCGAGCGGGTTGGTCAGGGCGCCGTCGATCACGTCGACGCCGTTCAGGCGCCGCCTGCCCGCCCAGGGGGCCCGCGTGTAGTACGCCTCCGGACGCGCCCAGGCACCGGCGCCCCCGACTCCGACCAGCTCCCCGATCGCCCCGTCCGCGATGAACCGACGGATCGCGGGCACCGCGTGCGAGCCCAGCGACTGGAAGCCGATCTGGCACACCACCCCGGCCGCGGCGACCCCGTCGGCCATGCGCCGGTACTCGGCGTAGGACGGCGCCGGGGGCTTCTCCAACAGGATGTGCACCCCGTGGGCCGCCGCGACGAGCGCCAGGTCCGTGTGGGTGGGGATCGGCGTGCAGATCACCGCGACCTGGGCGCCCGTGGAGTCCAGCAGCGCCCCGAAGTCGGCGGACTGCTCGGGCGTGCCGAGGCCGTCCGGGATCTCGTTCGCGGTCAGCGGGGTCAGCTCGCAGATGCCTGCCAGCCGTACGATCCCCTTGTCCTGGAGCCGGCGGATGTTCTCCAGGTGCCAGCGGCCGTGGCCGCGCGCGCCCGCCAGGACGATGTCCACGGTGCTCATGGGAGCCTCCCTGCGCCCGCGCCGCGCGCCACCTCTCGGTCGGCCGCCTCGGCGCTGTCGATCTTTGTGTGCAGGGTAGGCGTCCAGCCGACGTCGGCCGTGAGGTCGCGCTCGCTGCCGGAGTTGTAGGCGTTGTGGATCGGCAGCAGGTCGACCGGGAAGCCGTTGAAGAGGGTGCCCTCGTCGTGCAGGGCGGTGCCGTTCCAGCTCTTGACCAGGTCGGCGACCTCGATGCGGCCCAGGGTGGTGAAGGCGTTGTTCTGGGCGTAGAGGCCGGACTCGGTCGACACGCCGAGCGAGTAGCGGTAGTCGTCGGTGGGCACGACGTACCGGTTGTTGTAGACGTGCACCTGGCCGAAGCGGACACGGGGTGCGCGCTGGACGACGGAGTCGAACTCGTTGTGGTGCAGGGTGACCCGGAGCTTCCCGCGGTCCGCGGTGGCCGAGTCGCTGTTGCCGATGAGCATCGCCTTGTCGTGGCTCAGGAACCGGCTCCAGGAGACGGTGACCAGATCGGAGCCGCCGGTGATGTCCAGCAGGCCGTCGTGGCGCAGGTAGTTGCGGCCGAAGTGGGTCGGCTCCTTCTCGTCCGGGTGGCCCTTGTCGCTGAGGGTGACATGGTCGACCCAGACGTGGTGCGAGCCGGTCAGCCAGATGGTGTCGTACGCCGTCTTCCAGTCGCCGAGCCCGCCGGTGTTGGGCTGCCAGACGGGGAAGCAGTCGTAGGCGTCGCGCAGGTCGAGGTTGCGGATGATGACGTTGGAGGCGTTCTTGACCTGGAGGTTCGCGCCCTTGAGGACGGCGCCCCGGAGGCCGACGATCGTGGTGTTGGAGCCGACCGGGAGGGTGACCCGCTCGGCCTGCCGGGCGGCGGAGGCCTGCCGGGCCTCCTCCTGCGGGCCGCTGGGCCTGGCGGAGCCCCAGGTGCGGGGGTCGTAGGCGGCGAGGTACTTCTTGAGCGAGTAGCCGTCGGTCGAGTAGTCCGCGCAGTCCAGGTGGTCGCCGTCGGCGTCGGTGTTGGCGTCGATGGTCCCGGCGACCTTGATGATCTTCGGGGTGGCGCTGCCGCCGTCGAGGGCGGCGGCCAGTTCGGCGCGGTCGGTGACGGTGAAGACATGGGCGTCATCGGCGGCGGCGCCACCGGTGGTGCCCGCGCCCTCGGCCGCCCAGCCGTCGTTCGCGGGCAGCGGGTCGCGGCTGATGTCCCGGTCCTCGGCGTGGGCGGGGATGCACAGCAGCCCCAACACCCCTGCCGTGGCGACGATCTGACGGACTCTCATCATCACGCCACCGTCCCTGTCTGGGCGTCGGTGATCGGACGAGCCCGGTGACCGCGTGCCCGTCCGGCCGTCCCCGTGCCGCGGCGGACAGCGCCCGCTCCGGCAGGGATTCCGGCGCCCGGCGATCCGAAGAAGCCGCCTGCCACGGTCGTGCGACACAGGCTCATCCCTTCACCGCCCCCGCGCTGAACCCGGTGATCAGCCACTTCTGGATGAAGGCGAAGACGATCACGACGGGTACGGCCGCGATGATGCCGCCCGCGGCGAGCGCCCCGTAGTCGACGCTGTCGGCGCCCATCAGGGTGTTCAGGCCGACCGGGATGGTCTGCTTGTCCTGGTTGTTGAGGAACATGAGGGCGAACAGGAAGTGGTTCCAGGAGTGCACGAAGGCGAAGGAGCCGACGGCGATCAGACCCGGCCGCAGCAGGGGCAGCACGACGATCCGGAACGCGGTGAAGCGGTTGCAGCCGTCCACCCAGGCCGCCTCCTCCAGGGAGTACGGCACGTTCTTGATGAAGTTGCTGATCAGGATGATCGACAGCGGCAGCTGGAAGACCGTCTCGGCGATGATGACACTGGTCAGCGAGTTGATCATCTTCAGCTCGGCGAAGATCTCGAACAGCGGCACCAGCAGCAGCGCGCCCGGCACGAACTGGGAGCACAGCAGGCCGAGCATGAACGCCCGCTTGACCTTGAAGTTGAACCGGGCGAGGGCGTACCCGCCGGCCAGCGCGACGAGGGTGGTCATCACGAGAGTGGCGAGCCCGACGTAGACGCTGTTCTCGAAGTAGGTGCCGAACTGCCGTTCCGTCCAGACCTTCTCGAAGTGGTCGAAGGTGATCGGCCAGGGCACCAGTGAGGTCGAGCCGGCCGGGCGGACGGCGAAGAGCAGGATCCAGTAGAACGGGATCAGGGTGAAGAGCAGGTAGATCGACAGCGGCAGGTAGATGTGCCAGCGGGGGACCTCGTCCCAGGAACGCTGGTGCTTCTTCGGCCGGGGCGGCGCGGGCTCGGCCGCCTGCGGGGCGGGGGCGAGCGGGGTGGCTTCCTTGGTGATCACTTGTCGTCGCCTCCGAACTTGCTCAGGCGCAGGTAGACCATCGAGCAGAAGAGCAGGATCACGAACGCCACCGTGGTCAGGGCCGACGCGTAGCCGAAGTTGTGCGCGTCGACGGAGGTGTTGGCGATGTAGAGCGGCAGGGTCGTCGTCTCGCCCGCGGGTCCGCCGCCGGTGAGGGTGTAGAGCAGGTCGACGTTGTTGAACTCCCAGACCGCGCGCAGCAGCGTGGACAGGATGATCGCGTCCTTCAGGTGCGGCAGGGTGATGTGCCAGAACTGCTTGATCTTGCTGGCGCCGTCGACCTCGGCGGCCTCGTACAGGTCCTTCGAGACGGACTGGAGGTCGGCGAGGATGAGGATCGCGAAGAAGGGGACGCCGCGCCACAGGTCGGCGACGATCGCCGCCGGGAACACGGTGGAGGTGTCCGAGAGCCAGCTGGTGCCGTAGGAGCCGATGCCCAGGTCGGCGAGGTAACGGGTGATGCCCGTCTGGGAGTTGTAGAGGAGCACCCAGATCGCGGAGGTCAGCACGCCCGAGACGGCCCACGGGGAGAAGACCATGGCCCGGCCCAGCGAGCGGCCCACGAAGGTCTGGTTGACGATGAGCGCCAGCGCGAGGCCGAACAGCAGCTGGAGACCGACCTCGACGAAGACCCATTTGGCGCTGAAGACCAGCGTGTCCCAGAAGATCGGGTCCTCGGTGAAGGCGTGGACGAAGTTGTCGAAGCCCGCGTACCCGTTCCGCCAGGGCTTGGTGGGGTTGTAGTTCTGCAGGCTGTAGTAGAAGACGCTGATCACCGGGTAGGCGATGAAGCCCAGCATGAGCAGGGCGGCCGGGGCGATCAGCAGGTAGGGAAGCCTGCGCGGGGTGGCGGAGGCACGGCGCCGCCGGGGTGGCGCGGGCGGTTTCGCCACGGCTGCGGCTTGGGCCATGACAGTTCTCCGTTCTCGTACGGCTTGCGTGGTGCGTTCGGGGTGCGTTCTCGACGCGTTCCTGGCGTCAGGAAGCGCTTTCTCGATATGCAGAGCAGTGCTGGTCGTGCCGGTGCGCCGTTCGCTGTGGTTCAGCCCGCGTTGGGGTCCGCCACGGTGCCCGGGCGGGCGAGGAACTCGAAGTCGCAGCCGGTGTCGGCCTGCGTGATCTGCTCGTTGTAGAGCGCGCCGTAGCCCCGTTCGTAACGGACCGGCGGCGGCGTCCACTCGGCCCTGCGCCGCTCCAACTCGGCGTCGTCCACGTGCAGATGGAGAGCGCGCGCCTCGACGTCCAGGGTGATCCGGTCGCCGGTGCGCACCAGCGCGAGCGGTCCGCCGACGTACGACTCGGGGGCGACGTGCAGCACACACGCGCCGTAACTCGTGCCGCTCATCCGGGCGTCGGAGATCCGGACCATGTCCCGCACCCCCTGCTTGAGCAGATGGTCGGGGATGGGCAGCATGCCGTACTCGGGCATGCCCGGGCCGCCCTTGGGTCCCGCGTTGCGCAGCACCAGCACACTGTCGGCGGTGATGTTCAACGACTCGTCGTTGATGGTGCGTTGCATGGTCCTGTAGTCGTCGAAGACGACGGCGGGACCGGTGTGCTTGAGCAGGTGCGGCTCGGCGGAGATGTGCTTGATGACGGCACCGTCCGGGCAGAGGTTGCCGCGCAGGACGGCGACCCCGCCCTCGGCGGCCACCGGGTTCTCACGGGTGCGGATGACGTCGTCGTCGTGCACGACGGCACCTTCGAGCTGCTCGCCCAGCGTGCCGTTGACGGTCGGCCGGTCCAGGTGCAGCAGGTCGGTGATCCGCGAGAGGAAGGCGGGCAGACCGCCGGCGAAGTGGAAGTCCTCCATGAGGTACGTCTGTCCGCCGGGCCGTACGTTCGCCAGCACCGGGACGGTGCGGGCGACGCGGTCGAAGTCGTCGAGGGTGAGCGTGGTCCCGGCCCGACCCGCCATCGCGATCAGATGGATCACCGCGTTGGTGGAGCCACCGAGTCCGAGCACCGTGGTGACGGCGTCCTCGAAGGCATCCCGGGTGAGGATCTCCGAGGGCCTGAGGCCGGTCCAGGCCAGCTCCACGGCCCGGCGCCCGGAGGCGGCGGCCATCCGCTCGTGCCCGGAGTCCACGGCCGGGATCGAGGACGCGCCCGGCAGGGTCATGCCGAGGACCTCGGCCGCCGCGGTCATCGTGGAGGCGGTCCCCATGGTCATGCAGTGCCCCGGGGACCGCGCCAACCCGCCCTGGAGTTCCCTGAGTTCGCAGTCGGTGAGGTTGCCCGCGCGGTGCTCGTCCCAGTACTTCCACATGTCGGTGCCGGACCCGAGGGTCTCCCCGCGCCAGTGTCCCGGCAGCATCGGACCGGCGGGCACGAAGATCGAGGCCACGTCGGCGGAGGCCGCGCCCATGAGCAGCGCGGGCGTGGACTTGTCACAACCGCCGAGCAGGACCGCCGCGTCGATCGGGTACGACCGCAGCAGCTCCTCGGTCTCCATCGCGAGGAGGTTGCGGTAGAGCATCGGGGTCGGCTTCTGGTAGGTCTCCGAGAGGGTGGAGACCGGGAACTCCAGCGGGAAGCCACCCGCCTGCCACACCCCCCGCTTGACCGCCTCGGCGCGCTCGCGCAGGTGGACGTGGCAGGGGTTGATGTCGGACCAGGTGTTGAGGACGGCGATCACCGGGCGGCCCCGGTACTCCTCGGCCTCGTAACCGAGCTGGCGCATCCGGGCGTTGTGCGACCAGGTGCGCAACTGGCCCTCGGTGCCGTACCACTGGTGGCTGCGCAGTTCCTCGGGGCGTTTTCTCGGTGCGCTCACAGGGACCACCCGGCGGCTATCTCGGCGACCTCGGCGCGTTCGTCCTCGGGCAGCGGCTTGCTGGGCGGGCGGACGTCGCGGCGGCACAGGCCGAGGGAGGCGAGGGCCTCCTTGACGACGGTGACGTTGTTGGCGGAGCCGTTGGCGGCGCGCAGCTCCTCGAAGCGGCGGATCTGCTCCCAGACCTTCATGGCGGCCGCGAAGTCCCCGGCCCGGAGCGCTTCGATCATGTTCAGCGAGATGGCCGGGGCGACGTTCACCAGCCCCGAGGTGAAGCCGGTGGCGCCCGCCGAGAAGTACGAGGGGGCGTAGGGCTCGGCGAGCCCGGCGACCCAGACGAATCTCTCCAGGCCCGCGTCCCGGGCGAAGGCGGCGAACCGCGCGGCGTCCGGCACGGCGTACTTCACGCCGATGACGTTCGGGCAGTGGTCGGCGAGTTCGGCGAGGCGGGCACCGACGAGCTGCGCGTTGCGGATGTACGGCACGACACCCAGCTCGGGCACGGCCTCGGCGATCGCGCGGTGGTAGTCGACCCAGCCGGCCTGGGAGACGTACGGGTGGACGGGCTGGTGGACCATCACCATCTGCGCGCCCAGCTCCCGGGCGTGCCGGGCGGTGGCGACGGCCGTCGGCACGTCGTGGCCGACCCCGACGAGGATCGCGGCGCGGTCGCCGGCCTCGTCGATCGTCAACTCGGTGACGAGCTGCCGTTCCTGGGGGGTCAGGGCGTAGAACTCGCCGGTGTTGCCGTTGGGGGTGAGGGTCGTGATCCCACCGTCGAGGAGACGACGCAGCAGGGCCCGGTGGGTGTCCTGGTCGACGGTGCCGTCCTCGGCGAACGGGGTCACCGGGATCGCGACCACGTCGGCCAGGGCCGCCCGCTGGGTCTCGAACGTCGCTGTCATGCCTGACCGTCCTCTCCCTGGGCCTCGGACCCGGCGTCCGGGAAGGCCCGTTGCACGAACGACGCGATGTGCGCGTGGAGGGCGCGGGCCGCGCCGTCGGCGTCACCGGCGAGGGCGAGCCGCAGGATCTCCCGGTGCTCACCGGCCTCCCGCTCCCAGGACGGCGAGGCCGCCCAGGCGACCGCGGAGACCAGCGCCGCCTGGTCGCGGACCTCGTCGAGCATCCGGCCGAGCAGCGGGTTGCCGCACGGCAGGTACAGGGCGCGGTGGAACTCCCGGTTGGCCAGGGAGCGTTCGGCGGTGTCGGTCGCCTCGTCGGCGCGGGTGAGCGCGTCGCGGGCCTCGTCGAGGGTGGCGCCGCGCTTCACCGCCCGCTTCAGGGCCTCGGGTTCGAGGAGCAGCCGGACGTCGTAGACCTCGCGCGCCATGTCCGCGTCCACCATGCGCACCGTGACGCCCTTGTACTGGTTCATCACGACGAGCCCGGTGCCGGCCAGGGTCTTGAGCGCCTCGCGCACCGGGGTCTTGGACACCCCGAACTGTGCGGCGAGCTCGGTCTCGACCAGGGCCTGCCCCGGCGTCAACTGGCCGGTGAGGATGCGGCGTTTGATCTCCTCCAGCACGAACTGCGTGCGGGAGGGGATCGGCGTGGGCACAGAGGTCATGCGCGCCTCTCGGATCTTCGCGGGCGTATCTCGCGTATGAGATCTCGCGTATCGCGTCTCATATATGACGTACGAAGTACGACGCGTTGAACCTAGGAGGGGGGCCGTGTTCCGTCAATGCTTCTGACAGAAGAAGTTGAGGTTGCCGTCAGACGGCGTGCGTCTCGCGGACGCGGGCGGTGGCGGTGGGCCCGCCGAAGACGGCGGCGGCGCGCACGGTGGCGTCCTCGGGGGTGAGGGTGGGGCCGACGTGGGTGACGAGGAGGCGGCCGACCCGTGCCTGGCGGGCCGTCCGACCGGCGTCCTCGGGGGTGAGGTGAACCTGTTCGCCTTCGCGAGGTGCGTCGATGTCGGCCTCGCACAGGAACAGGTCGGCGTCGCGGGCGAGTTCGGTGAGGGCGGCGCAGGGCCCGCTGTCCCCGGAGTACGCGAGGACGCGGCCGGCGCTCTCGGCGCGCAGCGCGTACGCCTCGACGTCGTGGACGACGGCACGGGAGGTGAGGGTGAGATCGCCGTGCCGGACGACGTGGCCGTCGTACAAGGTCCGGAAGTCCAGGACGCCGTTCAGGAAACCGGTGTCGGGCCGCCCGAGGAACCCGGCCAGACGCCGGTCGCAGCCGGCGGGCGCGTACACGGGGACGGGCCGCGGCGGGGTGAGCCCTCCGTGGGCCAAGCCGTAGAAGGCGGCGAGCAGATCGGCGCTGTGGTCGGCGTGCAGATGCGAGATCCAGATCGCGCTGAGCCCCGCCGGATCGGTGTGCCGCCGCAACTCCGCGAAGGTCCCGAACCCGGCGTCCACCCACACCTCGGCGCCGCCGCCCCGCAGCAGACAGCCGGAGGAGGGCGTGTCCGGGCCGGGGTGCGGGGAGGCGGTGCCGAGGACGGTGAGGGTGAGAGACATGCGGGGAGCGTAGGCGCCGGCGCCCCGCGGCGCCTACGCATACGACCTGTGCCTACGGTCGCCGCCACCCCGGGTCGCGCCCGCTCAGCCCGATCGCCCGGTCCAGCAGCGGCGCGCCCTCCGGCACCGGCACCACGGGACCGAAGATGCCGCCGCCGCGCGCGTCGTCCTTGGTGGCCGCGAGGAGGAAGTCGTACGCGGCCTCCAGGGCCGCCGGGTCCGGTTCGTACGGGAGGCCGGTCGCGCGGGCCAGGTCCCAGCCGTGGACGACCAGTTCGTCGACCGCGACGGCGGCGGCGACCTCGCCGGGCAGGTCGACCCCGCCCGCACGGGTCATCCCGGTCCACGCGGCCGGGGCACGCCAGGCCTCGGCGAGTTCGTCGAGGACCTTGGGCAGCTCCTCGCGCCAGCCGGGACCGATGTCCGGCACGGCCGACGCCGGGTCGGTGTCGGTCGTCGGCCCGAGGTCCTTGCGGGCGGCGTCGCGGAAGGCGACGGTCAGGCCCAGCAGGTGGCCCAGCAGATTGCGGACCGCCAGGTCCGGGCAGGGGGTGGGGTCCGCCAGCTGCTCGTCCCGCACGGCCAGCGCGAGGCGCGCCACGATGCAGGTCTGAGGGCCGAGGTCGAGAGTCATGCGTGCTCCTCCGGGACAGGCACCCGTCGGGGTGGGTGCCCTTCGGAAGAGGGACCGACGGCGACCCCGGAACTCATCGGCGTACGGAGAACTCGTCGCCGCGGGGAAGCCGCGGGGAACGCGCAGGGAGCCGCGGGCAAGCCGCAGGGCAGCCGCGAGGGAACGCGCAGGGGAAGCCGTCGGCCCCGCGCGCCCCCTGGAGCCGCCCTCTCAGAGCTCGGCGAGAGCCTCGCGGACCCTCTCCAGGTCGCCGTCCGACGCCAGCCCCGCGTGGTAGAGCCGCATTTCGGTGGCGCCCAGCTCACGCGCGCGTGCCGCGTCCGCGGCGAGGGTGCCGGGGCTGCCGCCCATCCCGGAGACCACGCCGAAGTTGGCCGCGATCACCGCGCCCTCGCGGCCCTGCTCGGCGAACGGCGTCAGCAGGCCCGGTCCGCCCGCGCACGGCACGACCACGCCGTCCGCCACGGACAGGATGTGCGCGGGGTCCACGCCCGCGTTGGCGCCGACGTGGTAGGTCACCGGGTCGGCGTGCAGCAGGACCTGGAAGCCCTCCGGGGCCGCCGCGCGCACCGCCCCGACCGCCGCCTCCTGGAGGGTGCGGGCGGTCTCGTCGCGCCACGCGCGCGTGGCCGCCGCGTTCCGCGAACCCAGCAGCTTCTCGACGCCGGCCCAGCCCCCGTCGTCCGGCGCGCCCTGCCACAGCGGCTCCAGGGCCTGCCGTACGGCGGCCGCGAGCGCGTCGGCGTCCAGGCCCTGGGCGGCGTATCCCTCGCGGCAGACCGCGCAGAAGCAGAGCGCCATCAGGTACATCCCGGCGTCGCCGAGACCGACGCCGCCGGTCTTGTCGTGGGCGTGCAGATGCTGAAGGCCGTACCAGCCGAGGGACTCCAGTTCGGTGCCGCGCGCGCCCGGCCGCACCGCCGCCTCGGCGGCCAGGTCGACGAGGTACGCGCGCGTGGCGGGCTGGGCGATGCAGGGGGCCCAGGGGTAGCGGTCGCCGTAGGCGTTGACGACGGAGGTGTCCGGGTGTTCGGCGCCCAGGCGGGAGTTGTGGGCGAGGACCACCCAGGAGTGCACCTCCAGGCCCGCCTCCGTCAGCGCCGCCGCCGCCTCGCCGAACGCGTCGCCCGGGGCCCAGTCACCGGCCGCGTAGGGGCGCAGCTCCCGTCCCCGCCAGCGGTCGTCGGTGGGGTACAGCACGGACGCGTGCTCGGCGGTGACGATGCGGCGCTGCGGGTGGCGGGGCGTCAACGCGCGCGTGGAGTGGTAGGCGGCGGCGAGCGTCACCTGCCGCACACCGAGGGAGGCGATGCGCGCGGCGGCCTCCGGGTCCCCGTTGACGTCCCAGGGGTAGACGAATGCCGACGCCTTCACTTGGTGCCCTCCTCCAGCGGCGCCGCCGTCCGGGCGCCGCCTCCCGACGGCGCCCCCAGGTGGGCGCCCTCTTCTCCCGGCGCCGTCCGCGCGCCCTCCTCCAGCAACGCGTAACCGCGTTCGATGATCCCCGCGAGCTGCTTCACATGGTCCTCGGTCGGCTCGTGCAGCGGCGGCCGGACCTCCCCCACGTCCAGCCCGCGCAGCCGTACACCGGCCTTGACCAGGGAGACGGCGTACCCGCGGCCCTCGGCGCGCAGTTCGACGAACGGGCGGTAGAAGCCGTCCAGGAGCCGCTCGGCGGTCGCGGTGTCGCCCGTCTCCAGCGCCCGGTGGAAGGCGAGGGCGATCTCCGGGGCGAAGCAGAACACCGCGGAGGAGTAGAGCGGGACGCCGACGGCACGGTAGGCGAGCTGGGTCTGCTCGGCGGTCGGGAGCCCGTTGAAGTAGAGGAAGTCGCCCGGGACGTCGGTGCGCACGGCGCTGACGATCCGCTGCACGAGGTCCAGGTCGCCGAGGCCGTCCTTGAGCCCGATGATCTTGTCGGTGCGGGCCAGCTCGACCACCGTCCGAGGCGTGAACACGGCGTTGTCGCGCTGGTAGACGATGACGGGCAGCGCGGTGGCGGCGGCGATCTCCCGGTAGTGCCGCAGCAGCCCCTCCTGCCCGGCGATCACGAGGTACGGCGGCAGCGCGAGCAGTCCGTCCGCCCCGGCCGCCTCCGCCAGCCGCGCGTACCGCACGGCGAGCGCGGTGCCGTACCCGGCGCCCGCGACGACCGGCACCCGCCCGGCCGTCTCCGCCACGGCCGCCTGGACGCAGGCCTCGAACTCCTCCGGCGCCAGCGCGTGGAACTCCCCGGTGCCGCAGCAGGCGAAGACCGCGGCGGCCCCGGCGTCGACGCCGCGCCGGACGTGCGCGCGGTAGGCGTCGAGGTCGACGGAGCCGTCGGGGGCGTAGGCGGTGACGGGGAAGAACAACGGGCCGCTGGGGATGCCGAGTCGGGTGGCGAGGTCGGCAGACGTCACGGGCTCTCCCTGGGACGAGGAACGGAAGCGTGCGGACAGCACAAGCGTACGGGGTTCTGATTGAAGTTTATGGTTATGAACAGGTGTCGCACCACCCTTGACGAGGACAGGCGATGATCCTTAGCTTGTCCATGAATGTGAATGCCGTGCGCCCTTGCGGCCATCGGTTGCCCGTCGATCGCCACCGCCCCTCCCCCGCAGCCCAAGGAGAACCGAGGATGCCAGCGCCCCGCACCGTTCTGCTCACCGGCGCCGCCGGCGGGGTCGGCACCCTGATGCGGGAGCTGCTGCCCGCGTACGGCTACGAGCTGCGCCTGCTCGACCTGGTCCCCGTCGAGGGCGAGCCGGACGCGATCGTCGCCGACCTCGCCGACCGGGAGGCCGTGCGCGAGGCCGTACGGGGTGTCGACGCGATCATCCACCTCGCGGGCATCTCCCTGGAAGCGTCCTTCGACAAGATCCTCAAGGCGAACATCGAGGGCACCTACAACCTCTACGAGGCCGCCCGCGAGGAGGGCGTGCCCCGGATCGTCTTCGCCTCCTCCAACCACGCGGTGGGCTTCACCCCGCGCCCCCGGGGCGACGAGCCGCTGATCCCGATCGACACCCCGCGCCGCCCGGACACCTTCTACGGCCTGTCCAAGTGCTTCGGCGAGGACCTGGCCCAGCTCTACTGGGACAAGCACGGCCTGGAGACGGTGTCGGTGCGCATCGGCTCCTGCTTCCCGGAGCCCACCAGCGTGCGCATGCTGTCGGTCTGGCTGAGCCCCGCCGACGGCGCCCGGCTCCTGCACGCGGCACTGACCGCCGAGGACGTCCAGCACACCGTCGTCTACGGCTCCTCCGCCAACACCCGCCTGTGGTGGGACCTGAGCACCGCCAGGGCGCTCGGCTACGACCCGCGGGACGACTCCGAGCCCTACGCCGAGAAGCTGATCGCCGAACAGGGCGAGCTGGACCCCGACGACGTCGCCCACGCCCACCTGGGCGGCCACTTCGTCAGCGACCCGCCGATCTGGCCGTACTGACCGGCGCACAGGGCGGGCGGGCACCGAACGGGCCCGCCCGCAGGCATGTCCGGGCATCGAGCGGCGCCCCTGGATGTGGCGCGACAGCGCACATCCAGGGGCGCGGGGAACTGCGCGACCAGCCCGAACCCACCCGCGGCCGCCCCACGACCACACCCCCCGAGCTCGTAGGCACGCTCCGCCCGAACGGGCACACACGGACAGGATCGCCCCCGCAACAGACCTGGTCACCATCCCGCACCCGCTGTAGAACTTCCTGCGTACGGCCCGAACGGGCACCGTGACAGGAAGGCGGGTGACCGAATGACCAGAACCGCGGAAGAACGCCAGCGGGAGATCGTGCGGGCCGCCCGCACCACAGGCGCCGTGGACGTCAACACGCTCGCCACCCAGCTCGGCGTCGCGAAGGAGACCGTGCGCCGCGACCTGCGCGCCCTGGAGGACCACGGCCTGATCCGCCGCACCCACGGCGGCGCCTACCCCGTGGAGAGCGCCGGCTTCGAGACGACGCTCGCCTTCCGGGCCACCAGCCACGTCCCCGAGAAACGCCGGATCGCCACCGCCGCGGCCGAGTTGCTCGCGGACGCCGAGACGGTCTTCGTCGACGAGGGCTTCACCCCCCAGCTCATCGCCGAGGCCCTGCCCAGGGACCGCCCCCTGACCGTGGTCACCGCCTCCCTGCCGGTCGCGGGCGCCCTCGCCGAGGCCCCGAACACCAGCGTCCTCCTCCTCGGCGGCCGGGTCCGCTCGGGCACCCTGGCCACCGTCGACCACTGGACGACGAAGATGCTGGCCGGTTTCGTCATCGACCTCGCCTACATCGGCGCCAACGGCATCTCCCGCGAACACGGCCTCACCACGCCCGACCCCGCGGTCAGCGAGGTGAAGGCGCAGGCGATCCGGGCCGCGCGCCGCACGGTGTTCGTGGGCGTCCACACCAAGTTCGGGGCGGTCAGCTTCTGCCGGTTCGCGGAGATCGGCGTGCTGGAGACGATCGTCACGAGCACGCTGCTGCCCTCGGCGGAAGCACACCGCTACTCCCTGCTCGGCCCCCAGGTCATCCGAGTCTGATTTTCCAACCCACCCGGTCCCCCGAAGTCCAGAAGTCCAACCGAGGGCACCCCCTTGCCAGCCGGGCGCCCTGAATCTCCCCATACGTCCAGGAGCGATCCATGCGAACCCAGAGCCGACGACGGCCACTGCGAGCGAGGCTCGCCCTGGCCGCCGCAGGGACGCTGCTCGCCCCGCTGCTCTCCGGCTGCTGGGCCGGGGCCGGCGGGGCGGGGTCGGGCGGCGACGCCATCAACGTCCTGATGGTCAACAACCCTCAGATGACCGAGCTGCAGAAGCTCGCCCCCCGCTTCACCGAAGAGACCGGCATCAAGGTCAACTTCACCGTGCTGCCCGAGAACGACGTCCGCGACAAGATCAGCCAGGACTTCGCCAACCAGGCGGGCCAGTACGACGTCGCCACCCTGTCCAACTACGAGATACCGATCTACGCCCGCAACGGCTGGCTGCGCGAGATGGACTCCTACGTCGCGAAGGACCCGGCGTACGACGAGCAGGACGTCCTGGGCCCCATGCGCCAGTCCCTGACCGGCGACGACGGCAAGCTCTACGGCCAGCCCTTCTACGGCGAGTCGTCCTTCCTGATGTACCGCAAGGACGTGTTCGCCCAGGCCGGTCTCAAAATGCCGGCCCACCCCACCTGGACCCAGGTCGCCGACCTGGCCGCGAAGCTGGACGGCGCCGAGCCCGGCATGAAGGGCATCTGTCTGCGCGGACTGCCCGGTTGGGGCGAGGTGATGGCCCCCCTGACGACCGTCGTGAACACCTTCGGCGGTACCTGGTTCGACAAGAACTGGAAGGCCCGGCTCGACTCCCCCGCCTGGCAGAGGGCGACAGAGTTCTACGTCGGCCTCGTCCGTGAGCACGGCGAGTCGGGAGCGCCCCAGTCCGGCTTCGCCGAGTGCCTCAACAACATGACCCAGGGCAAGGTCGCGATGTGGTACGACGCCACGAGCGCCGCCGGTTCCCTGGAGGCGAAGGGCTCCCCCGTCAAGGGCAGGATCGGCTACGCGCCCGCCCCCGTCGAGGAGACCAGGTCCTCCGGCTGGCTCTACACCTGGGCCTGGGGCATCCAGGACGCCTCCCGCAACCCCGACAAGGCCTGGAAGTTCGTCTCCTGGGCCTCCGGCAAGGAGTACGAGCAACTGGTCGGCGACGAGATCGGCTGGTCCAACGTCCCGGCCGGCAAGCGCGCGTCGACGTACGCCAACCCCGCCTACGTCAAGGAAGCCGCCGCGTTCCAGGAGATGACCAGGGAGGCCATCGAGGGCGCACGGCCCGACAACCCGGGGGTGCAGCCGCGCCCCGCGCCCGGCATCCAGTTCGTCGGCATCCCCGAGTTCACCGATCTCGGCACCAAGGTCTCCCAGGAGATCAGCGCGGCCATCGCCGGCCGCCAGTCCGTGGAGTCGGCGCTGGAGAAGTCCCAGCGGCTCGCCGAGAAGATCTCCGAGGAGTACGAGGGACGATGACAGCGACCACGACGGCCCCCGTGGCCGCGACCCCCCTGCGCACCGCCCGTCCACCGTCGGCCCGCCTGCGCGCCTGGGCCACCCGCGCCCCGCTCCTGCCCGCCCTGATCTTCATGATCGTGGTCACCCAGCTCCCGTTCGTGGCCACGCTGGTGATCTCCTTCTTCGACTGGAACGCCCTCTACCCCGACGCCCGCCGCTTCACGGGCGTCGACAACTACCGCCAGGTCCTCACCGACGCCGACCTGCGCCACTCCGTGTGGACGACCGTCCTGCTGACGGCGACCGTGGTCCTGGTCAGCCTGGTCCTCGGCCTGGTCCTCGCGCTCCTGCTGGACCGCCGCTTCCGCGGCCGTGGGGTGGTCCGCACCCTCCTGATCGCCCCCTTCCTCGTGGTCCCCGTGGCGGCGGCGCTGCTCTGGAAGCATGTGCTCTACAACCCTGAATACGGCCTGCTCAACGGGTTGTCGCACACTGTGGGCGGCCCACAGCCCGACTGGATCTCCCGCACCCCGCTCCTGGCGGTGGAGGCCTCGCTGGTCTGGCAGTGGACCCCGTTCATGATGCTGATCCTGCTGGCGGGGCTCCAGAGCCGCGACCCCCAGCAGATCGAGGCGGCGAAGGTGGACGGCGCGAGCGACTGGCAGATCTTCCGCCACCTCACCCTCCCCCACCTGCGCCGCTATCTCGAACTGGGCGCCCTGCTGGGCTCGATCTACATCGTCCAGAACTTCGACGCGGTCTTCACGATCACCTCCGGCGGCCTGGGCACCGCCAACCTCCCCTACACCGTCTACCAGAGCTTCTACCAGGCCCACGAGAACGGTCTCGCCTCGGCCGCGGGCGTCCTGGTGGTCATCGGCTCGATCGTCATCGCGACCTTCGCCCTGCGCGTGGTGTCGTCCCTGTTCCGTGAGGAGGCGGGTCGCTCATGAGCGCGACGACCGCACGCCGCAAGGGCATCGGCCTGGGTCTGTTGGCCTGGCTGCTGGGGGTGGTGTTCTTCCTCCCCATCGCATGGATGGCCCTGACGTCCTTCCACTCCGAGGCGGACGCGGCGACCAACCCGCCCTCCTTCGGGGCCGCCCTGACCCTCGACGGCTACCGCGAGTTCTTCGGCACGGGCGGTGGCGCGAGCCCCTGGCCCGCGCTGATCAACTCGACGGTGGCATCGGTGGCGTCGACCCTGCTGGTGCTGCTGCTGGCCCTGCCCGCGGCGTACGCGCTGTCGATCCGTCCGGTGCGGAAGTGGACGGACGTGCTGTTCTTCTTCCTGTCGACCAAGATGCTGCCGGTGGTGGCGGGCCTGCTGCCGATCTACCTGTTCGCCAAGAACACCGGGATGCTCGACAACATCTGGCTGCTGGTCATCCTCTACACCTCCATGAACCTGCCGATCGCGGTGTGGATGATGCAGTCCTTCCTCGCCGAGGTGCCGGTGGCGATCATCGAGGCGGCCCGGGTCGACGGGGCGCGCCTGCCGACGATCCTGGCGCGCGTGGTGGCCCCGATAGCCCTGCCCGGCATCGCGGCGACCGCCCTGATCTGCTTCATCTTCAGCTGGAACGAGCTGCTGTTCGCCCGGGTCCTGACCGGGGTCGTCGCGGAGACCGCCCCCGTCTTCCTGACCGGCTTCATCACCAGCCAGGGCCTGTTCCTGGCGAAGGTGTGCGCCGCGTCGCTCGTCATCTCCCTGCCGGTGCTCGCCGCGGGGTTCGCCGCCCAGGACAAACTCGTCCAGGGCCTGTCCTTGGGAGCCGTGAAATGAAGGCCGCCGTCATCGAGTCCGTCGGCAAGGCAGTGGTCACCGAGGTCCCGGACCCGACGCCCGGACCGCGCGAGGTGGTGGTGGAGGTCGCGGCCTGCGGCCTGTGCGGCACCGACCTGCACATCCTCCAGGGCGAGTTCGCGCCCGAGCTGCCGATCGTGCCGGGACACGAGTTCGCCGGCGAGGTGGTCGGCGTCGGCACCCAGGTGACGGAACTGTCGGTGGGCGACCGGGTGGCCGTCGACCCGTCCCTGTACTGCCACGAGTGCCGCCACTGCCGTACCGGCCACAACAACCTCTGCGAACGCTGGGCCGCGATCGGCGTGACCACCGCCGGGGGCGCGGCGCGGTACGCGGTCGCGCCGGTGGCGAACTGCGTACGGCTCCCCGAGCACGTCCGCACCCAGGACGCGGCCCTGGTGGAGCCCCTGTCCTGCGCGGTACGCGGCTACGACGTCCTGCGCTCCCGGCTCGGCGCGCACGTCCTGATCTACGGCTCCGGGACGATGGGCCTGATGATGCTGGAGCTGGCGAAGCGGACCGGCGCGGCGAGCGTGGACGTGGTGGACGTGAACCCCTCCCGTCTGGAGACGGCCCGTCGCCTGGGGGTCTCGGCGGCGGCGGTGAACGCGGACGAGCTGGACCGTCCGCGGGGCTGGGACGTGGTGGTCGACGCGACGGGGAACGCGGCGGCGATCCAGGACGGCCTGGACCGGGTGGCGAAGGCCGGCACCTTCCTCCAGTTCGGCGTGGCGGACTACGCGACCCGGGTCACGATCGACCCGTACCGCATCTACAACCAGGAGATCACCATCACCGGCTCCATGGCCGTCCTGCACAGCTTCGAACGCGCCGCGGAACTCTTCGCCAACGGTGTCCTGGACCCGGAGATCCTCATCAGCGACCGCGTCCCGCTGGAGCGGTACCCCGAGGCACTGGAGCAGTTCGCGGCGGGCGTGGGCAGAAAGATCGTGGTCGTGCCGTAGGGGCTTGTCCTCACCCTCGCCGGAGGCTTCGCCTCTCGATGCCGGCCCAGGCAAACCCAGCCCGTCCGGCGTTTGAGGACGAGGCCCTTTCAGGGCCGACAGCGGGGGCCCGGGGGCGGCAGCCCCCAGGGACGGGACGGGTAGGGGCGGCGGGGGCGAAAACCATTGGGGGCCCCCCCCCCCCCCCCCCCCCCCCCCCCCCCCCCCCCCCCCCCCCCCCCACCCCCCCCCCCCCCCCCCCCCCCCCCCCCCCCCCCCCCCCCCCCCCCCCCCCCCC
>NZ_JBIRUZ010000020.1:0-167682 GCF_044386545.1 Streptomyces sp. NPDC020489 | reverse complement strand
CCCCCGACGGCCAGACGATCATCGGCACATGGCCCGCGAAAGTGGACCTGCACCAACTCGGCGCCGGCTTCGGCGGCCACTTCTACTTCGGCCACACCCGGCAGAACGACGCCAAGGGCCAGCGCCTGAAGATGACGGCCACCTGGAAGCTGAACCAGGCGGTCAACGGCGCGGCCAAGATCTGGGTGCACCTGCCCGACCACGGGGCGCAGACGAAGTACGCGGAGTACAAGGTGGCCACGAAGTACGGCACCAGGACCCGTGTGGTCTCCCAGCCCGGCACCGGCAACCGCTGGGTGTCCATCGGCGCCTTCATGTTCGACGCCGCACCGGTCGTGAACCTGTCCACGATCACCAGGGACGGCACCGGCGACGCGGACATCGCTTTCGACGCGGTCGCCGTTCAGCCGATCAGCGGTCGGTACGTCAAGGACACCGTCGAGGCGATCGCGTTCTTCGACGAGGACCAGAACGTCGACACCGACCCGGCGAGCACCATGTTCTTCAACACGCCGTTCAAGGACAGGCAGTCCCTCTACGACTGGGGGACCAAGACCTCCCAGGCCGTGCTCGACCTGCCCACGTGCATCGACAGCCCGTCCACGGGGTGTGTGAAGCCCGAGATCAAGGCCGCCATGGGCACCTGGAACACCTGGGTCAGGGAATCGGGCACGCACCCGACCGAGCATCCGGACGGCAAGAGCGTCCCCGCCTGGATGCACTACTCCAACCGCTACCAGGACCGTCCCGGCGGCACCAAGCCGTCGTACTTCGACACCAACGACAGCACCTACAAGATCAAGAGCAAGGCCACAGTGAGCTACATCGCCGCCGACGACGGCACGGTGATCGAGGGCAGCGAGGAAGTCGCCTACGACTCCCGAACCGCGGACACGCACCTGCCCGACTTCGTGATGGACACCTTCAAAGCCATCCAGAAGGACTACGGCATCGCGCCGCCCGATCTGAACTACTCGACCGTCGATCTCAACGAACACGACGGACGCACGGTCACCACGGACACCAACTCGACGGGGATCATCCCGGGCCGCGCGTACGCGCCCGTCGGACACAAGCCCGAGATCACCAACACCAGCGGGTACGCCGCCTCCGGCGCCAACGGCAAGTGTGTCGCCGCCACCTATACCGCCGGCGGCTCCATCGGTTACCGGCCGATGCTGGGGGTCTCCAAGGTGGACTCCGAGGTCGCGGCGTGGCGGGACCGGGCCTCGGCGTCGGGCACGGTGGTGCCCTCGGCCGTGCGGTCTCTGATGGGCGAGATCTACAACGCCTTCTTCAAGACCGGCGTCACGGGATCGATCTTCACCCAGTCGCCGCCGATCTGGCAGGAGCTCAACTTCGTCTCCTGCTCCGACGGCAAGATCCGCAAGCGGTACAGCGAGAACTCCGGCAGCGCGATCCTGCGTTCCAGCTTCATGCCGAACCAGTACCTCTACCGCAATGGCGAGTCGATGAAGCTGGACGGGGAGATGGTCCTGTCGTCCGAGCCGGTCATCACCGGTGACTTCAAGGCCTTCAGCCGGGTCGCGGCCGTCAGCGGCAACGACACACCCTACGGATACTGCGACCAGCTCTCCGGGCACGGTGGCAATCCCTGGGGCATCGACCTCTCCGACGGACCGGGGGTGAACCGGGCGGGCAAGACCTGCTTCGACCTGTCGAGCGGGGATTCCGACTACAACGTGGGGTGATGCGAGACTGACCCGGGAGGGGGTGTTTCCCCGCCCCCTCCCGGGTGCCCTGCCTAGGAGCGCAACGACATGGTCCTGATATCGATCGCCTTCCTCGTCGTCTGGGTGGTGTTCTCGCTCCTCGGTTTCTGGAAGCTCGGCGACCCCAGACGCCAGATCGTGTTCTCAGGGACCTTGCTCGTCATCGCCGCCGGGGTCACCCTCGGCGTGCTGCGCAGTGTTCCGCTCGGGGCGGCCGTCTTCGGTATCGGCGTCATCGCGGCGCTGGTGCGCCTCTCGCGTGCCTGGCGGCACCTTCCCGTCAACCGTCCGCACTGACGCGGCGGTGCCCCTCCGCGACCTTTGCGGGCCGGGCGGCGGCAGCAGACCGAGGGCCTGGGCACGCGCCCCCAGAGCCACGCGCCCGACTACTTCGAGGCGATCCATGAGGCGCTGCACTCTGCGCTGCACCGTGCGGTGGCCCATTCCCAAGCGCCGCCCTATGGATGCGTCATTGAGTCCCGCATAGAGGAAATTCAGAATTCTTCGGTCATCAACGTCGATGTACGGCGTTTCGGTGCTCCCATCAGATTCCGGCGTACTGGCCAACGTAGCCCTCCCCCGCGTCGATTCTGCGTCGACCGCGTGGCCAGTTTAGGAAGTGCCACAGGCAACGGACAGCTGAATAAACCCGGCCAAGCGGACGTAGGGGCACGGCAAAGATCCCGGACCGGACTTCGAGTGGCGCAATTACGTCGGACCAAATGTCAGGTTTGTGCATCTGATCAACTTTGTGCGTCTCCTGGGAATGCCGGGTTTCTGCGTCAGGGCGAGCATCGGCATCCAGGCGAGGAAACCTGGTCCGGTGCGAGGGAGACGATCTCCAGCCAGATCCGGTGCTGTGCGGTGTCGTGGAGGTGGCGTAGTCCGCGGTCGGCCGGACACGGAGAAGGGGCCCGGCCGCGCCGGGCCCCTTCTCCGTGTCAGCTCTCCGTGTCAGCTCTCCGTGTCAGCGACGCACGGTCATCCGCAGTGGACCCTCTTGAGGCTCCTGCCGGCCCACAGGCCGCCGATGTCCTCGCCCCCGCCGACGTCGATGCAGTGCCCGTTGGTCGAGGTCACCGAGACCGGTCCCGCGTAGTACTTGTACGCACCGGAGTCGAGCTTGGTGTTGCTGCTGCCGGATATGTTGATGCCGACTTCCATGTAGTGGAGATCGCCGTAGTACTTCTTCGCCACCAGCACGGCACAGTTCGTTCCGCCGTTCGCCGAGGAGTAGTACAGGCGCAGCTGCGCCCACACCTCTCCCGTCGCGGGTGAGTTGTACGTGTCGACGAGGCTCCCCGCACAGCCGTACTCGGCGGCCGCCTCAGTGGCGGCGAAGGCGCCGGGGGCGGTCGCCATGCTGAGGCCGGTGACCGACAGGGCGAGGGCGGCCGAGGTCGCGAGCATTCTGCGCATGGTCAATCACACTTCCGTTCTGGTGGGAGGGTGCGAACGACGTGGGTCAGGCCACGCCATGGCAGTTCATGACGACGTTGGAACCGAAGTCGATGCCGCCCGTGACGGTGCCGTCCCAGTCGCCGAGCCAGGCATTGATGACGACGCTGGTTCCCTCGGCGATGTCGAGGTTGACGTCGCGTACGCCGGAGTCCGCGCCGTTCCTGTTCCAGTAGAAGTAGTGGCCGTCGCCGTAGATCTCGATTCCGCCGATGGCGGAGTGGCCGTCGGCGAAGATGTCGTCGACCAGGAGATGCTCGCCGCGCGCCTGGAACGTGGCCTTGGCGCCGCCGTTGTCGGAGTAGTCGGTGCAGTTCGACTCGGCCTCGGCGGTCGCCGTCATGCCGATGCTGAGCGCCGCCATGATCGGAAGTACGGCCGCGGCGCGTGCGATCTTGCGCATGGGGTTACTCCTTCGTGTTCTCGTGGTGGATCCGTCGGATTCTGGGTTCAGTCCCGGTGGCAGGAGGCCGAGATCACGAGCCGCGGCCTCAGGTCCGCCGAGAAGGGGGTGCCGGCCGAGGGGGTCTGCTCGCAGACCTCGTAGGACCAACTGCGCTCTGTGGAGACGGCTTTGCCGGACACGTCCACGTGTATGTGCTGCGGTGCGTGGCCCGCCAGGACGAGCTGCTCGGTGGCCTTGCGGAGCCGGGTGCCGACGACGTCGGGCGTCGCGTCGGCTTTCGCTCCGGCTTTAGCTTCGGCGCCGATCTTGTGGGGGCATGTCTCGGAATTCCGGACCGCGAAGAGGACCACCGCGCTGAGGTTCGGTTTCTCTTTTTCGAAGCAGACCTTGAATTTCTTCGCGTACGCCGGACTCACATATCGTCCCAGGCTTGTCGCATCGCGGAGCGAGAAACCTTTGCGCTGGTCTGCCGTTTTTCTCATGGCAACGTCGAGCGGGCCCTTGGCGGGGCGGGCGAGGGATTCTTTTTGAGTGCTCGCCGCGACCGGCCCCCTGCCTTCTTCGTCGGCGTTTCCCGAGCCGCATGCGGTGGCGCCGGCCAGAATTGCCAGAGCGGCTGCCGTGCCTGCCGAAAAGGCGGTCGTTCGCCTCTTGGAGATGTTCGGCGATCCCATGGAAATCCCTCCTCCCCTCATGCGCTTGATGGTCAGTGGATCATCAAGGCAATTGAGGGGTCAAGGGATTGGGGGGTGCCCGAGTTGGGGGATTGCTGAGTAATTCGGTGTCTTCGTGTCCGTCTCGCGTGGCGGCTTTTATGAGGGCCGAACCGGGTCTTCTCCGGCCCGCGATGCCGCCGCGTTCACGATCGCGGTGGCCCAGTCGGTGTCACCCGCTCTCACCAGCCCGCCCCGCACCGCGGTCCGGTGCAGCCGCCGCCACACCCCGGCCCGCGTCCAGGCGATGAACCGGCGATGCGCGGTCGCCGTCGAGACCCCGAGCCAGGGCGGCAGCAGCCGCCAGGCGCATCCACTGGTCAGCACGTACACCACCGCCGTGAACACCGCGCGCTCGTCGACGGGAGCCGTGCCCCCGCCCTGTCTGCGGGGTGCGAACACCGGCAGCAACGGCTCCGTCAGGGCCCACAACTCGTCGGAGACCAGTCGTCGGGAGAGATCGCCAGCCATGCGCACCATCGTCGTCGGCGCCACATGAGACAGCGAGGGGCCGACCCAAGTTGACGCAATCACGCCAGCCTTGAATCGGCCCCGGTGTCCTCAGCGGCCTGCTCGGCCGGACCCGTTACCCGCGTCCGCCGCCGTTGCCGTTGTTCCCCTGGAACAGCCCCTCCGGGATCGAGAAGGTCGGGTCCGGGAAGGTGCCGCCGTCCGTGCCGCCGTTGTCCGAGCCGCCGTTGGAGCCGCCGTCACCGTCGCCGTTGTCCCCGTCTCCGTTGCCGTTCCCGTTGCCGTTCCCGTCCTCATTTCCGTCCCCGTCCCCGTCCCCGTTGCCGTCACCGTTCCCGTCGCCGCGGTCCGGGTTGTCGTTGGGGAGTTGGACGAAGTTGAACGGCGGGGAGTCCTTGCCCGCGAGGGCGCCGGTCATGGCGTCCTTCCAGATCGGGCCCGGGACCCTGCCGCCGTAGACGAGGTCGTTGTACTCGCCGCCGATGTAGATGTTCTTCATCTCCACCTTCTGGGTGGCGCTGCCCACCCAGACGGCGCCCGACAGGTTCGGCGTGTAGCCGACGAACCAGGCGTTCTTGCGGGAGTCCGTCGTACCCGTCTTACCGGCGTTGTCGCGGTCGGAGAGGCCCGCCGCCGTGCCGGTACCGGAGTCGACCACGCCCTTGAGGAGCTGGTTGATGGTGTCCGCCGTCGTCTCGGACATGGCGCGCGAGCAGGTCGACTTGGGCACCTCCAGCGACTTCTGCTGCTGGCCGACCTTCTGCGTGATCGACTCGATGGCGACCGGCGTGCAGTACATGCCGCGGGCGGCGAAGGCGGCGTACGCGGTCGCCATCGTCAGCGGGGAGATGCCCCTGGAGCCCAGCGCGATCGCGGGCACCTCGGGCAGCTTGTCACCGTTGCCCTGCACGACCTGGAGCTTGTTGGTCATGTTGACCACGGGGCACAGGCCGATGTCGGAGATCATCTGCACGAAGTAGGTGTTGACCGACAGCTCCATCGCCTTGCGCAGGCGGTAGGGGCCCTTCTCCGACTCCGACTCGTTCTCCAGCGTCTCGTGGTTGGTGTTGACCCACGGCTTGCTGTCACAGGTCTGGACGGGGCTCGGGTACTCCATCTGGTACGGCGACGAGTACTCCTGGTTGGCCGGCCGGCCCTCCTCCAGCGCGGCCGCCGCGACGAACGGCTTGAACGTCGAACCGGTCGGGAAGCCGTAGTTGGAGCCGCCCATGCCGTAGCCGACCGAGTAGTTGATCACCGTCTCGTGCTGCTCGGCGTTGGTGCCGTACGGCTTCGACTGGCCCATCGCCACGATCTTGCCGGTGCCGGGCTCGACGAGCGTGGCCGCGGCGGCGACCTTGTCGCTCTTGTAGACGTGGTCCTTCAGCGACTTCTTGACGGAGTCCTGGGCCTGCGGGTCGAGCGTCGTACGGACGGTCAGGCCGCCCTGGTTCCAGATCTTGGCCCGGGCCTCCTTGGTCTTGCCGAAGACCGGGTCGCGCAGGAAGACGTTGCGCACGTAGTCACAGAAGAAGCCGGCGTTGTCGACCGCGGTGATGCAGCCGTTCTTGGGCCGGCTGACCTTCAGGTCGATCTTCTCCTCCTGGGCCTTGGCGGCCTCCGCGCGGGAGATGTCGCCGACCTCGGCCATGCGCTGGAGCACGGTGTTGCGCCGCTTGGTGGCCTCGGCCTCGTCGTTGATCGGGTCGTAGCGGCTCGGCGACTGGACGATGCCGGCGAGCAGCGCGGACTGGGCGAGGGTGAGGTCCTTGGCGGACTTGGAGAAGTAGCGCTGGGCGGCGGCCTCGACGCCGTAGGCCTGCTGGCCGAAGAACGTGATGTTCAGGTAGTTCTCGAGGATCTTCTTCTTGCCGAGCTCCTCCTCGACCTGGATCGCGTACTTCAGCTCCTTGATCTTGCGGCCGAGGGTCTGCTGGGTGGCCTGCGCGACCTTCGTCGGGTCGTCGCCCGCCTCCTCGACGAAGACGTTCTTCACGTACTGCTGGGTGAGCGTGGACGCGCCCTCGGCGACCCCGCCGCTCTGCGCGTTCTTGTTGAGCGCGCGCAGCACGCCCTTGAGGTCCACCGCGCCGTGCTGGTAGAAGCGCGAGTCCTCGATCGCGACGATCGCCTTCTGCATGTACGGCGAGATGTCCTTGAGCTCGACCACCGTGCGGTCGCGCGAGTACACCGTGGCGATGGTGCCGCCCTTGGCGTCCAGGATCGTGGTGCGCTGGCTCAGCGGCGGCGTCTTGAGGTTGGCCGGGAGCTCGTCGAAGCTCTCCACCGATCCCTTGGCGGCGAGTCCGAGCGCACCGAAGGCCGGCAGCGCGATGCCTGCCAGCACCGCACCCGCGAGCACGCTGACACCGAGGAACTTGGCGGCCTGCTGGGTGGGGGACAGGCCTCCACCGGAGCGCTTCTTCGACATGGGGGCAGCCTAATCCGTACTCATGAACGTTCGACGGGTCCCTGGGGCCGTTTCGAGCGCATGGCGAAGTGAGCGCCTACCTTCTCATTCGCCGGACACGCGCGCAGGCCTTGGCCTAAGCTGCTCTCAACTGTCACAGCAGTGCGGCTACGTATCAATACGTCCGGCGACCCCGAATCGTTCCGGAGGTTCCCCGATTTTCTGAGGGGGGCGTGCCCGAATCCGCCTTGTGTGTCACCTGGTGCCCGTTGTGACTCAACTGAACTGTCCCGCTTTGCCGGGATGATCACGCATGTCGCAGGCTCACTCCCCCGGGTGATCTGCCGCTTACGCATAGTCCGTTCGGGCCATTCAAGATTGGGCCCGAAGGGGGTGTTGCGCTGTGCCCACCTTCCGTAACGTCCTCAACTGGCGGCGGTGAATATGCCGCTGCCGCCGTGGGGGAGCCTCGATTCGGGAGAGGACGGCGCCGGTATGGGCTGGGTAGTCGACTGGAGTGCGCAGGCGGCCTGCCGCACTACCGATCCGGATGAACTGTTCGTTCAAGGAGCAGCGCAGAACAGGGCCAAGGCGGTGTGCACCGGATGCCCGGTGCGCACGGAGTGCCTCGCAGACGCGCTCGACAACCGCGTCGAGTTCGGCGTGTGGGGAGGAATGACCGAGCGGGAGCGCCGCGCACTGCTGCGCAGGCGGCCCACCGTGACCTCCTGGCGCCGGCTTTTGGAGACCGCGCGTACGGAGTACGAGCGAGGGGTCGGCATCCTGCCCCTCGACGATGACGAGGTGTACGAGAACTATGCGGCGGTGAGCTGAGGACGAGGCCCCTCGGGGTCCCTCCCTCGGCTCGACCATCGCTGGCTCCAGCGCGGTCTGCGATCTCGGTCGAGGCGCCGTTCAGGCCGCCCCGATCTCGCAGGCGGCCCGGTCGCGGGCGTGCGTGGTCTCGAGCATGCGTGGTCTCGGGCATTTGTGGTCTCGGGCGCGCGCAGTGTCAGGCGCCCGTGGCGTCAGGCGCTCGCCGTGGCACGCGCCCGTGGTGTCAGGCGCTCGCAGTGGCACGCGTCCGCAGGGTCAGGCGCCCCTGGTGTCAGGCGGGCGCAGGGTGACGCGCCCGCGCTGTCACGCGTCCGTGGTCTCGGGCAGCTCCGGGTGGCCGGCGGCGAGCCGGGTACCGATGTCCCGCAGCCCCGTGAGGTCGTGGACGTCGCCGGGCAGCGCGGCCACCTCCGCCACCGCCACCTCCGGGTGGAGCGCGGTGAAGCGGTCACGCGTGCGCTGCTCGCGGGAGAGCAGCCGCATACGCTCGGCATGCAGCCTCAGCAGGCCTGCGGTGAGGTGGTCGACGGTCGGGTCCGAAGCGGAGGCGGCGGCGGGGGAGCCTGCGGCGGAAGCCGGATCGGACGAGGGGGAACCTGAACTGCCGTCTGGGTCGGGAGAGTTACGAACTCCAGCTTTCCCGCCCTCCTGATCGACAATGCGAGGCTCCTCAAGATTTTCCGCCGCGGCGAGTGCCCGCTCGGCTGACAGCCGGGCGGCACCGCTGCCGTGGACCCGGTTGAGCACCAGCCCCGCGAGCGGCATGTCCTCGGCGGCCAGCCGCTTCACGAAGTACGCGGCCTCCCGCAACGCGTCCCGCTCCGGCGCCGCGACCACCAGGAACGCCGTGCCGGGCGCCTGGAGCAGCTTGTAGGTCGCGTCCGCGCGGGTGCGGAAACCGCCGAACATCGAGTCCATGGCCGACACGAACGTCTGGACGTCCTTCAGGAGCTGCCCGCCGAGCAGCTTGCCGAGGGTGCCCGTCATCATCGACATCCCGACGTTCAGGAACTTCATCCCCGCGCGCCCGCCGAGCTTGGCCGGGGCGGTGAGCAGCCGGATCAGCTTGCCGTCGAGGAAGGACCCCAGGCGCTTGGGCGCGTCCAGGAAGTCCAGCGCCGACCGGGACGGCGGGGTGTCGACGACGATGAGGTCCCACTCGTCGCGGGCCCGCAGCTGGCCCAGCTTCTCCATCGCCATGTACTCCTGCGTGCCCGCGAAGCCCGCCGAGAGCGACTGGTAGAAGGGGTTGTTGAGGATCGCGGAGGCCCGCTCGGGGTCCGCGTGCGCCTCGACGATCTCGTCGAAGGTGCGCTTCATGTCGAGCATCATCGCGTGCAGCTCGCCGTCGCCCTCGACGCCCTTCACCCGGCGCGGGGTGTTGTCCAGGGAGTCGATGCCCATGGACTGGGCGAGTCGGCGGGCCGGGTCGATGGTGAGCACGACCACCTTGCGGCCGCGCTCCGCCGCCCTCAGGCCCAGTGCCGCCGCGGTCGTGGTCTTGCCGACGCCGCCCGAGCCGCAGCACACCACGATGCGGGTCGCCGGGTCGTCGAGCAGCGGGTCGAGGTCGAGCACGCGCGCGGGGGAGAGGCGGTGGGGCCGTTCCTGGTCCGCGCTCATGAGACTCCCTGCTTCCGCAGTTCCGTGGCCAGTTCGTACAGACCCGCCAGGTCCATGCCCTCGGCGAGCAGCGGCAGTTCGTGCAGCGGCAGGTCCAGCTCGCCGAGGACCGCGCGCTGTTCGTGCTCCAGCTCGAACCGCTCGGCGTACTCCTCGGCCTGCGCCAGGAGCGGGTCCACCAGCCGCTCGGCATGCCCCCCGCGCCGCGCCCCGCCGAGTCCGGCGGCCGACAGCGCCTGCGCGAAGGAGGAACGTGTGGTGCCCCGTACGAGTTCCAGCTCGGCCGCGTCCAACACCTCCGGGCGCACCATGTTCACGATGACCCGCCCCACCGGCAGCTTCGCCGCCCGCAGCTCGGCGATGCCGTCCGCGGTCTCCTGGACGGGCATCTCCTCCAGCAGCGTCACCAGGTGCACGGCCGTCTCCGGCGACTTCAGCACCCGCATGACGGCCTGCGCCTGATTGTGTATCGGCCCTATCTTCGCCAGGCCCGCCACCTCGTCGTTGACGTTCAGGAAGCGGGTGATGCGTCCGGTGGGGGGCGCGTCCATCACGACGTAGTCGTAGGCGAACCGGCCCGACTTCTCCTTGCGGCGCACCGCCTCGCACGCCTTGCCGGTCAGCAGGACGTCCCGGAGACCCGGCGCGATGGTGGTGGCGAAGTCGATGGCGCCGAGCTTCTTCAGGGCGCGGCCGGCTCCACCGAGCTTGTAGAACATCTGGAGGTAGTCCAGAAGGGCCAGTTCGGGGTCGATGGCGAGGGCGTACACCTCCCCGCCGCCGGGAGCGACCGCGATCTTGCGTTCCTCATAGGGCAATGCCTCCGTCTCGAAGAGCTGTGCGATGCCCTGGCGGCCCTCGACCTCGACGAGAAGCGCGCGCTTCCCCTCGGTGGCCAGAGCCAGCGCGAGGGCCGCGGCCACCGTCGTCTTACCGGTTCCGCCCTTGCCACTGACGACCTGGAGCCTGCTCACGTATTCGAGCGTAACCAGTCGGTGCGTCCCGCAAGCGTCAGGCTGTGGATAACGCGCTTTTCCCCAGGGGCCGGGCACCGGACCCCCAGGGGCGGGGCCGGTGCCCGGCCAGCGGCTAAAGTCGGCCGCATGACCAAGTGGGAATACGCAACCGTGCCGCTGCTCGTCCATGCCACGAAGCAGATTCTGGACACCTGGGGCGAGGACGGCTGGGAGCTCGTCCAGGTCGTGCCCGGGCCGAACAACCCCGAGCAGCTGGTGGCCTACCTCAAGCGGGAGAAGGCGTGAGCGCGGTCGAGGCGAAGCTCGCCGAGCTCGGGCTGACGCTGCCGGAGGTCGTGCCGCCGCTGGCCGCGTACCAGCCGGCCGTGCGGTCGGGCGTGTACGTGTACACCTCCGGCCAGCTGCCGATGGTCGAGGGCAAGCTCCCGGTCACCGGCAAGGTGGGCGCGGAGGTCACCCCGGAGGAGGCCAAGGAGCTGGCACGCACGTGTGCCCTGAACGCGCTGGCGGCCGTCAAGTCGGTCGCCGGTGACCTCGACCGCGTCAAGCGCGTGGTGAAGGTCGTGGGCTTCGTGGCGTCGGCGTCGGACTTCACCGGCCAGCCGGGTGTCGTCAACGGCGCGAGCGAGCTGCTCGGCGAGGTCCTCGGCGACAAGGGCGTCCACGCGCGCAGCGCGGTCGGCGTTGCGGTGCTGCCGCTGGACGCGCCGGTGGAGGTCGAGGTCCAGGTGGAGCTGACCGGCGAGTAGCCGATGGGTGGCCCCACCACCGGTCACCTCTCGAACATTCGCGCACCACGGGATAGCCTCCGCCCATGGCGAATGGGCAGTGGTTTCCGCAGGACTGGCCGGAACGCATCCGGGCGCTCGCCGACGGCACGCTCACCCCGGTCGTCCCCCGGCGCGCGGCGACCGTGATGCTCCTGAAGGACACCGACGCCGGTCCCGTCGTGCACATGCTGCGCAGACGCGCCTCCATGGCCTTCGCCGGAGGCGCGTACGCGTACCCGGGCGGCGGGGTGGACCCCCGGGACGACGACCACCAGATCCGGTGGGCAGGGCCCACGCGCGCGTGGTGGGCCGAGCGGCTCGGCGTCGACGAGGCGGCGGCCCAGGCGATCGTCTGCGCGGCCGTACGCGAGACCTACGAGGAGGCGGGCGTGCTGCTCGCCGGCCCCACCCCCGACTCGGTGGTCGGCGACACCACGGGCGCGGACTGGGAGGCGGACCGCGAGGCCCTGGTGGCCCGGGAGCTGTCCTTCGCCGAGTTCCTGGACCGCCGCGGCCTGGTCCTGCGCTCGGACCTGCTCGGCGCCTGGACCCGCTGGATCACCCCCGAGTTCGAGTCCCGCCGCTACGACACCTGGTTCTTCGTCGCCGCCCTCCCCGAGGGCCAGCGCACCCGCAACGCCTCCACGGAGGCCGATCGCACGGTGTGGATCCGACCGGCGGACGCGGCGGCGTCGTACGACAAGGGCGAGCTGCTGATGATGCCGCCCACCATCGCGACCCTGCGCCAGCTGACGCCGTACGGCACGGCCGGCGCCGCGCTCACCGCGGCCCCCGACCGCGACCTGACCCCCGTACTGGCCCGGGCCCATCTCGACGGTGACCGGATCGAGCTGTCCTGGCCGGGGCACGACGAGTTCACCAAGCACATCCCGACCGGTGGAGCCCCCGCATGACGGCCCGGTCGACGCTGGAAGGAATCCCCGCATGACCGACGCAGCGGCCCTTCCCGGCCGGCCACGCGGCGGGGTCCTCTCCGGCCCCGCCACCGCGCGGGCGGTCAACGTCCTGGCGCCCAACGCGTCCGCGATGACCCTGGACGGCACCAACACCTGGATCCTCGCCGAGCCCGACTCCGACCTGGCCGTCGTGGTCGACCCGGGGCCCCTGGACGAGGGACACCTGCGCACCGTGGTCGACACCGCCGAGCGGGCGGGCCGGCGGGTCGCCCTGACGCTGCTGACGCACGGTCACCCGGACCACGCCGAGGGCGCCGCCCGCTTCGCCGAGCTGACCGGCACGAAGGTGCGGGCCCTGGACCCGGCGCTGCGGCTCGGCGACGAGGGGCTGGCCGCCGGGGACGTGATCCGGGTGGGCGGCCTGGAGCTGAGGGTCGTGCCGACGCCCGGGCACACCTCGGACTCCCTGTGCTTCCATCTCCCGGCCGATCAGGCGGTCCTGACGGGCGACACGGTCCTGGGGCGCGGCACGACGGTCGTGGCGCACCCCGACGGCCGCCTGGGCGACTATCTGGACTCCCTGCGGCGCCTGCGGTCCCTCTCGGTCGACGACGGCGTCCACACGGTCCTGCCGGGCCACGGGCCCGTCCTGGAGGACGCCCAGGGGGTGGTGGAGTTCTACCTCGCCCACCGCGCCCACCGGCTGGCCCAGGTGGAGACGGCCGTGGAGGACGGCTTCCGGACGCCGGGCGAGGTCGTCGCGCACGTGTACGCGGACGTGGACCGTTCCCTGTGGCCGGCGGCGGAACTGTCGGTACGGGCCCAGCTGGAGTACCTGGAGGAGCACGGGCTGATCTAAGCCCTGCCGTCACCTTGCCGCCGGGCACGCGCGCCCGCGCCCGGGAGGGCGGGACGCCTTGACGCCGAGCACGCGCGCCTATGCGGGGCGGGGTGCCTTGACGCCGAGCACGCGCGCGTACTCCTCCGCCAGCCATGGTCCGAGATCGTCGACGTACGACAGGAGCACCCGCCGGTCCCCGACCGGCTCGTACCCGCGCACCGCGGCTGCCCGCAGCTCGTCCGCCCGCTCCGGGTAGTAGGAGCCGAACGCCTCCGCCATCTCGGTCAGATCGCTCGTCCAGCCGTTCCAGCGCGGCATGACGAGGGTGAAGCCGGTGCGGACGAGGTGGCGGGACATGAAGCGGACGAGGGGCCGCAGGGCCGTCTCCGTGTCCGCGGTCCCGGAGATCCGCTCGCGCCAGCGCGGCAGCAGCAGGGCGAGGTCCCCGTTGGTCTCCCGCGCGAGCCGCGTGTCGGGGCGGTAGCGCGGCAGGTACTCGGCGAGGTCGTCGCCGAGCAGCGGGGTGCACAGGCAGGCCACGAACCAGCCCAGGTCGTACGTCTCCGGCTCGCTCAGCAGCCGCGCCCGGCTGTACAGCAGCGTCCCGGCCCCGTCGATCTCCGGGAACTCCGCGTCCAGCGCCATGTCGAGGGCCCGCGCCGCCTCCCGGTCGGTGTCCGTGGGCTCCGCGTGCAGGGCGACCAGCAGGTCCAGGTCGCTGCGGCCCACGCGTGCGGTGCCGCGCGGGACCGACCCGTAGAGGTACGCGCTGTGCAGCCGCGCCCCGAACACCTCCAGCAACCGGTCCCGCGCCGCGGCGACCAGGGGGCGGAAGGCGTGCGGCACGCGCGCGAGGGAGCCTTCGCGTTCGAGGTAGCCCTGGGCGTCGAGGCCTGGGGAGCGTTCCTTGGAGCCCGTCGAGTCAGCCATGGGGCAACTGTGCCGACCTCGGCCCGTCCGGCGTTCGAGGACGAGGCCCGTGCGGGGCCGAAAGGAGGCTCGGGGTGCTGCTCCCGGGGGACGGCCACACAGCACAGGGCCCCCTCTCGGGGAGAGGGGGCCCTGAAGGTCGTACGGACGGGATCGGGCGTCAGCGGGACCGCTTGGCCAGCCGCTCCACGTCCAGCAGGATCACCGCGCGCGCCTCCAGGCGGAGCCAGCCGCGCTGGGCGAAGTCGGCGAGGGCCTTGTTGACCGTCTCGCGGGAGGCGCCGACCAGCTGGGCCAGCTCTTCCTGCGTGAGGTCGTGGACGACGTGGATGCCCTCCTCGGACTGCACGCCGAAGCGGCGCGAGAGGTCGAGCAGCGCGCGGGCGACACGGCCGGGGACGTCCGAGAAGACGAGGTCGGACATCTGGTCGTTGGTCTTGCGCAGCCGGCGCGCGACGGCGCGCAGCAGGGCGCCGGCGACCTCGGGGCGGACGTTCAGCCAGGGCTGGAGGTCGCCGTGGCCGAGGCCGAGCAGCTTGACCTCGGTCAGCGCGGTGGCCGTCGCCGTGCGCGGGCCGGGGTCGAACAGGGACAGCTCGCCGATGAGTTCCCCGGGGCCGACGACGGCGAGCATGTTCTCGCGGCCGTCGGGGGAGGTGCGGTGGAGCTTGACCTTGCCCTCGGTGACGACGTAGAGCCGGTCGCCGGGGTCGCCCTCGTGGAAGAGGGAGTCGCCACGCGCGAGGGTCACCTCACTCATGGAGGCGCGCAGCTCCGCGGCCTGCTCGTCGTCGAGAGCCGCGAAGAGCGGGTTGCGCCGGAGGACGTCGTCCACGAGTTCTCTCCTTGTCGACCTGCTCAGGGGATCTTGTTCCCCCTTGGTACCAGGGGACCGTGTTCCCCGTTTTGCCGGACGGTCCAAACAGTGTGATCTGTCACAAGGATGCCGCACACCTGTCCCGGGGTAAGCGGCAGGGGTCCAATCGGGGGCCGATCTTCGGGGCCCGGGGCGATTGTCGGTGCCGGGCCCTAGGCTGGCCGGGTGTCCAAATCGCCGGTGAGAGCACAGGCCGAGGGGGCTGGGCGGGTGGTTGTACGTCGCGATTCCGCTGTGGGCGAACAGGACCCCGGTGGCGGAAAGAAAACGGCAAAAGTGACAAAGAAGGCTGCGGTGAAAAAGGCTCCCGCGGTGGTGAAGCAGGCTGCCGAGAAGAAGGTCCCGGTGAAGAGGACGGTGGCGAGAAAGGGCCCGGCCGAGGACGCCGAGGCCGACGCCGTGAAGCCGGTGGCCAAGGACGCCGATGCCGTGAAGCCCGCGGCCAAGACCGCCGCGGTAAAGCCTGTGAAGGCCGCGAAAGCTGTGAAGCCCGCGAAGGCCGAAAAGCCCGCGAAGGCCGGGAAGGCCGTGCAGCCCCGGACGTCTGAGAAGCCCGCGAAGGCCGAGTCGCCCACCGCCCTGGTCCGGCGTGCCCGGCGGATCAACCGTGAGCTCGCGGAGGTGTATCCGTACGCCCACCCCGAGCTGGACTTCGACAACCCCTTCCAACTCGTCGTCGCCACGGTGCTGTCCGCCCAGACCACCGACCTGAGGGTCAATCAGACGACCCCGCAGCTCTTCGCCAAGTACCCCACCCCCGAGGACCTGGCCGCGGCCAATCCGGAGGAGGTCGAGGAGATCCTGCGCCCGACCGGGTTCTTCCGGGCCAAGACCAAGTCGGTCATAGGGCTGTCGAAGGCCCTGGTGGAGGAGTTCGGTGGCGAGGTCCCCGGCCGGCTCGAAGACCTCGTGAAGCTGCCCGGCGTCGGCCGCAAGACCGCGTTCGTCGTCCTCGGCAACGCCTTCGGGCGGCCCGGCATCACCGTGGACACCCACTTCCAGCGGCTGGTGCGCCGGTGGCGGTGGACCGCCGAGACCGACCCCGACAAGATCGAGGCCGCGATCGGCGCGCTGTTCCCGAAGAGCGACTGGACGGACCTCTCGCACCACGTCATCTGGCACGGCCGCCGCATCTGCCACGCCCGCAAGCCCGCCTGCGGCGCCTGTCCCATCGCCCCGCTCTGCCCGGCGTACGGCGAGGGCGAGACGGACCCGGAGAAGGCGGCGAAGCTCCTCAAGTACGAGAAGGGCGGTTTCCCGGGGCAGCGGCTCAACCCGCCGCAGGCGTATCTGGACGCGGGCGGCAAACCCGCGCCGCCGCTGGGGGCCGTATGACACGCCGTGGGGCAGGGGCCCAGGAACGATCTCGGGGCCGCGGGGCGTTGGACTGGCGAGGACGGGGGTGGCGATGACGCGCGCGAGCGACACGCAGGGCGTGGTCCTGAGCACAGAGGGTCTGCCGCAGTGGCTGGACCCGGTGGTGCGGGCCGTCGAGACGGTCGAGCCGGTGCAGTTGAGCAGGTTCCTGCCGCCGGCGAACGGGGCGGGGCGGAAGTCGGCCGTGCTGATCCTGTTCGGCGAGGGCGAGCGGGGCCCCGAGCTGCTGCTCATGGAGCGGGCCAGCTCGCTGCGGTCCCACGCCGGGCAGCCCTCCTTCCCCGGCGGCGCCCTCGACCCGGAGGACGGCGACCCCGAGGGTGACGGGCCGCTCAGGGCCGCCCTGCGGGAGGCCGAGGAGGAGACCGGCCTCGACCCGGCGGGCGTCCAGCTCTTCGGGGTCCTGCCCAAGCTGTACATCCCGGTCAGCGGCTTCGTCGTGACCTCGGTCCTCGGCTGGTGGCGGGAGCCGAGCCCGGTCGGGGTGGTCGACCCCAACGAGACGGCGAGGGTCTTCACGGTCCCCGTGGTGGATCTCACGAATCCCGACAACCGGGCCACCGCCGTGCACCCCAGCGGCCACCGAGGTCCGGCATTCCTGGTCGAATCGGCCCTGGTCTGGGGTTTCACGGCCGGCATCATCGACCGTCTGCTGCACTACTCGGGATGGGAGCGCCCCTGGGACCGGGAGAAGCAGGTCCCGCTCGACTGGCGGTCATGACAGGGTGTCTGCCGTGTTGTGTCGTGTGATGAGGCGAGGCCTGAACCGGTGAACGTGCTGGACATCCTGTTGCTGGTCGCCGCCGTGTGGTTCGCGATCGTCGGCTACCGCCAGGGCTTCGTCGTCGGCATCCTGTCGGTGATCGGCTTCATGGGGGGCGGCCTGGTCGCGGTCTACCTGCTGCCGGTCGCCTGGGACGTGCTGACCGACAACGCGGAGGTCAGCACGACCGCCGCGGTGGTCGCGGTCGTCGTCGTCATCGTCTGCGCCTCCGTCGGCCAGGCCCTGACCACCCATCTCGGCAACAAGCTCCGCCGGTACATCACCTGGTCCCCGGCCCGCGCCCTGGACGCCACCGGCGGCGCCCTCGTCAACGTCGTCGCGATGCTCCTGGTGGCGTGGCTGATCGGCTCCGCCCTCGCCGGCACCACCCTGCCCACGGTGGGCAAGGAGGTCCGTAGCTCCAAGGTGCTCCTCGGCGTCGCACGGGCCCTGCCCGAGCAGGCGAACACCTGGTTCGCGGACTTCTCCTCGATCCTCGCGCAGAACGGCTTCCCGCAGGTCTTCAGCCCGTTCTCCAACGAGCCGATCAACGAGGTCCAGCCGCCCGACCCGGCCCTGGCGAACAGCCCGGTCGCCGGCCGCGCCAAGCGATCCATCGTCAAGGTCATGGGCACCGCCCAGAGTTGCGGCAAGGTCCTCGAGGGCACCGGTTTCGTCTTCGGCGAGCGCCGCGTCATGACCAACGCGCACGTCGTGGGCGGCGTCGACGAACCCACCGTCCAGATCGGCGGCGAGGGCCAGAAGTACGACGCGACGGTCGTCCTGTACGACTGGCAGCGCGACATCGCCGTCCTTGACGTCCCCGACCTGGACGCGCCGGCGCTCAAGTTCACGTCCACGGACGCCAGGAGCGGCGACGACGCGATCATCGCGGGGTTCCCGGAGAACGGCGCGTACGACGTCCGGGCCGCGCGGGTGCGCAGCCGCATCCCGGCCAACGGTCCGGACATCTACCACCGCGGCACCGTGCACCGTGATGTGTACTCCCTCTACGCGACCGTCCGCCAGGGCAACTCCGGCGGCCCGCTGCTCACCCCCGAGGGGGAGGTGTACGGCGTGGTCTTCGCGAAGTCCCTGGACAACGCCCAGACCGGGTACGCGCTGACCGCGGACGAGATCCAGGAGGACATCGACAAGGGCCGTACCGCGAACCAGCAGGTGGACAGCGACAGCTGCGCGCTGTGAGGGTGGCGGGGCGTCAGCCTCGGGGGTGACGCAGGCGCACCGAGACCCAGCGGGCCCGACGACGCAGGATGTGCGGAATGCCCACGCGGAGGACCGTGCCCGGCAGGTGCGGGGCCCCTCCTCGCTGGTGGGGGCTCAGGCCGTTGCCCGAGCGGCGGTTGCGTACCACGTCACTGTAGTCGTGCGTCCAGCCCATACCCGGACGTGTGCCCCTGCCCCAAGGTCGATAATCGCCCCCAGGGCCCCCAATTGGCCTATGCGCCGGGCAATTGGCTGTTCGTAGGACAGGTGTTCAGTTCCGGGGTGCCGGGGCGCGCCCGCGCGGTCACCGATCGGGTTCGGGGTCCTTCAGCCAGTTGATGAGTTCGGTGCTGAAAGCGACCGGATCCTCCTCATGGGGGAAGTGCCCGAGACCGTCGAACAGCCGCCAGCGGTACGGCGCTTCGACGTACTCGCCGGAGCCGGCCGCGCTGCGCGTCCGCAGCACCGGGTCGAGCGAGCCGTGCAGATGCAGCGTGGGCACCCGCACCGGCCGCTTCATGCGCCGGTTGAACTGGATGCCGTCCGGGCGGGCCAGCGAGCGCACCATCCAGCGGTACGGCTCGATCGAGCAGTGCGCGGTCGACGGGATGCACATCGCGCGGCGGTACGTCTCCACCGCGTCGTCGTCCGGCAGCACCGGGCCGGACCAGTCCCGCATCAGCCGGGCGACCAGCGCGCCGTCGTCCGCGGTGAGCTGGCGTTCCGGTACCCAGGGGCGCTGGAAGCCCCAGATGTAGGACCCGGCGCGCGTCTGCTTGAGGTCGGAGAGCATCGCCGAGCGCCAGCGCCGGGGATGGGGCATCGAGGCCACCGCGAGCCGTCGTACGAGCTTGGGGCGCATCGCGGCCGCCGTCCACGCCAGGTATCCGCCCAGGTCGTGGCCGACCAGCGCGGCGTCCGGCTCGCCGAGCGAGCGGATCACGCCGGTGATGTCGAGGGCGAGGTTGGCCGGGTCGTAGCCGCGCGGGGTCCGGTCGCTGCCGCCGACGCCCCTGAGGTCCATGGCGACGGCCCGGAACCCGGCGTCGGCGAGCGCGGGCAGCTGGTGCCGCCACGTCCACCAGAACTGCGGAAAGCCGTGCAGCAGCAGGACCAGCGGCCCGTCGCCCATCTCCGCGATGTGGAAGCGCGCGCCGTTGGCGGCCACCTCGCGATGGGTCCAGGGCCCGTCCGGTCGTACTACTGAGGCAGGCGTGGCGGGGTCGGTCATGACGATGAGCGTGCCACAGCCTCGATGGCCTCCGGGACACGGTTGTGGGCCAGCTCGGGCCGCGGGTGCGGCTTGGCGTTCTGCAAGACGCCCGCCGTCTTCTTCATCGACGCGGCCGTCTTCTGCGCGCCGCCGCCGTTCTTCGCCTTCTTCGCGAAGACCACGCCGATCAGCGCGAGCAGGCCCGCGACGAGGACGTTGGCGGCGAAGGACAGCAGGAAGCAGACCGCGAGGTTCCAGTCGCTCCAGGTCCGGATGGCGTACGCGAGGGCGAAGTTCAGCATCGGCAGCGAGAACACCAGCACGGCGCCGGCCACCATGAACGCGCCGCCGCTCGTGGCGCCGCGCTTCACGTCCCGCTTGAGCTGGGCTTTCGCCAGCGCGATCTCGTCGTGCACCAGCGCGGACATCTCGGTCGTCGCCGAGGCGAACAACTGGCCGATGCTGCGTTCGGCGCCGACCGGGCTGCCGTCGGGTGCGCTCATCGCGTTCTCCCTGAATCTGCCGTGTGCCTGACTGGGAAATCTCCGGGTACGGAGAAAACTTTTGTACCGTCCCGTCAGATCATGCCCGACGGTCGTCCTCCTCGCCTGCCCCGCCCGTCACTTCGGCAAGCCCCGCCCTCTCGGCGGCCTTCAGTTCGGCGATCCGGCGGTGCTCGGCGGCCTTGTTCTCGTGGATCTCGGCCATCCGGAGGTGGTACGCCGGGTCGTCCTCCTCGTAGATGTCCGGGATGCCGTCGCGGTCCTCGTCGCGCTCCTCGTACTCGACCAGCCGCCGGTACTTGGCGTTGCGGACCTTCAGCAGCACGGTCGCGAGGGTCGCGGCGATGAGCGAGCCCAGCAGTACGGCCGCCTTGACGTCGTCGGTGAGGGCCGTGTCGCCGTCGAAGGCCAGCTCGCCGATGAGCAGGGACACGGTGAACCCGATGCCGGCGAGGGTCGCCACGGCGAAGACGTCCGCCCACGCGAGGTCGTCGCTGAGCGAGGCGCGGGTGAAGCGGGCGGTCAGCCAGGTCCCGCCGAAGATGCCGAGCGTCTTGCCGACGACCAGGCCGAGGACCACGCCGAGCGTCTCGGGCTGGGTGAACACCTCGCCGAGCGCACCCCCGGAGACCGGGACACCGGCGCTGAACAGGGCGAACAGCGGGACGGCCAGCCCCGCCGAGAGGGGACGTACGAGATGCTCGATGCGCCCCCCCGGGGAGTGCTGCTCGCCCTCCCGGGTGGTGCAGCGCAGCATCAGGCCCATGGCGACGCCCGCGATGGTGGCGTGGATGCCGCTGTTGTACATCAGGCCCCAGATGACGAGCGCGAGCGGCACGTAGACGTACCAGCCGCGTACGCCCGCGCGCAGCAGCAGCCAGAAGACGGCCAGGCCGATCACCGCGCCCCCGAGGGCGGCGAAGTCGATCTCGGCCGTGAAGAAGACGGCGATGATCAGGATCGCGAAGAGGTCGTCGACCACCGCGAGGGTGAGCAGGAAGGCGCGCAGGGCGCTCGGCAGGGAGGTGCCGATGACGGCGAGCACGGCCAGCGCGAAGGCGATGTCGGTGGCCGTGGGGACCGCCCAGCCGTCGAGCGAGCCGCCGCCGGTGAGGTTGGTGAGGGTGTAGACGAGGGCCGGTACGGCCATGCCGCACAGGGCCGCGACCACGGGCAGCGCGGCCGCCCTGGGGTCCTTCAGGTCACCGGCGACCAGTTCGCGCTTGAGTTCGATGCCGGCGACGAAGAAGAAGATCGCGAGGAGGCCGTCGGCCGCCCAGTGGGCGAGGGAGAGGTTCAGGCCGAGGGAGCCGGGGCCGAGGTGGAAGTGGCTGACGCTTTCGTAACTGTCGCGCAGCGGGGGTACGTTCGCCCAGACCAGCGCCGCGATCGCGGCCACGAGGAGGAGCACGCCGCCGACGGTCTCGGTGCGCAGCGCGTCCGTGACGAAGGTCCGCTCGGGCAGGGAGAGCCGTCCGAAGGCCTTGCGGGGAAGGGGGGTGCGGGGCGCGGCCATCGGGGGGACCTCCGGTCGGGGGGTAGGGCGGAGCTGCTCGCCGACCAGACTTCCCGGCACACCTAGGGGATCACGCTAGTTTTCCTTAGTTTACCTAATTTCTACGATGTGCCCAAAAGAGGCGCCCGGCGCTGTGTCGCGCCGGGCGCCTCCCTTGCTGCCTAGTCCTCGCTGGGCGCGGCCGGGAGCTTCGCCTGGATGAGGTCCATGACCGTGGAGTCGGTCAGGGTGGTGACATCACCCAGCTGGCGGTTCTCGGCGACGTCCCGCAGCAGGCGGCGCATGATCTTGCCGGAGCGGGTCTTGGGCAGCTCGGCCACCGGCAGGATCCGCTGGGGCTTGGCGATCGGGCCGAGGGCGGTGCCGACGTGGCTGCGCAGGTCGGCGACGAGGCCCTCGTCCTCGGCGTTCGCCGTGCCGCGCAGGATCACGAAGGCGACGATGGCCTGCCCGGTGGTCGGGTCCGCGGCACCAACGACGGCCGCCTCGGCGACGGAGGGGTGCGAGACGAGCGCGGACTCGACCTCGGTGGTGGAGATGTTGTGGCCGGAGACGAGCATGACGTCGTCCACGCGCCCCAGGAGCCAGATGTCGCCGTCGTCGTCCTTCTTCGCGCCGTCGCCGGCGAAGTACTTGCCCTCGAAGCGCGACCAGTACGTGTCGAGGAAGCGCTGGTCGTCACCCCAGATGGTGCGCAGCATCGACGGCCACGGCTCGGTGAGGACCAGGTAGCCGCCACCGCCGTCGGGAACTTCGTTGGCCTCGTCGTCGACGACCGTCGCGCTGATGCCGGGCAGCGGGGTCTGGGCCGAGCCCGGCTTGGTCTCGGTGACGCCCGGCAGCGGGGAGATCATCATCGCGCCGGTCTCGGTCTGCCACCAGGTGTCCACGATCGGGGTGCGGTCGGCGCCGATGTGCTTGCGGTACCAGATCCAGGCCTCGGGGTTGATCGGCTCGCCCACGGACCCCAGCACGCGCAGGCTGCTGAGGTCGAACTTCGCGGGGATGTCGTCGCCCCACTTCATGAACGTCCGGATGGCGGTGGGTGCCGTGTAGAGGATCGTCACCCCGTACTTCTGGACGATCTCCCAGAAGCGGCCCTGGTGCGGGGTGTCCGGGGTGCCCTCGTACATGACCTGGGTGGCGCCGTTGGCGAGCGGCCCGTAGACGATGTACGAGTGCCCGGTGACCCAGCCGACGTCGGCCGTGCACCAGTAGACGTCGGTCTCCGGCTTGAGGTCGAAGACGGCGTGGTGGGTGTAGGCGGCCTGGGTGAGGTAGCCGCCGGAGGTGTGGAGGATGCCCTTGGGCTTCCCCGTGGTCCCCGAGGTGTAGAGGATGAAGAGCGGCTGCTCGGCGCCGAAGGCCTCGGGGGTGTGCTCGGCCGACTGCCGGTCGACGATCTCGTGCCACCAGACGTCGTGGCTGTCGTCCCAGGCGACCTCCTGGCCGGTCCGGCGGACGACGAGGACGTGCCGGACGTTGTCGACCTTGGTGAGCGCCTCGTCGACGGCCGGCTTGAGCGCGGACGGCTTGCCGCGCCGGTAGCCGCCGTCGGAGGTGATGACGACCTTGGCGTCGGCGTCCTGGATGCGGGTGGCGAGCGCGTCCGCGGAGAAGCCGCCGAAGACCACCGAGTGCGCGGCACCGATGCGGGCGCAGGCCAGCATCGCGATCGCCGTCTCCGGGATCATCGGCATGTAGACGGCGACCCGGTCGCCCTTCTCGACACCCAGTTCCAGCAGGGCGTTGGCGGCCTTGGAGACCTCGTCCTTGAGCTCGGCGTAGGTGATCGCGCGGCTGTCGCCGGGCTCTCCCTCGAAGTGGATGGCGACCCGGTCGCCGTGGCCCGCCTCGACGTGCCGGTCGACGCAGTTGTACGCGACGTTGAGCTCGCCGTCCTTGAACCACTTGGCGAACGGCGGGTTCGACCAGTCCAGCGTCTCGGTCGGCTCCTTGGCCCAGGTCAGCCGACGGGCCTGCGTGGCCCAGAAGCCGAGCCTGTCAGCCTTGGCCTCCTCGTACGCCTCGGCCGTGACGTTGGCGCTCGCGGCCAGGTCAGCGGGCGGCGCGAAGCGTCGCTCCTCCTTCAAGAGGTTGGCCAGGCTTTCGTTGCTCACGACATCTCCCTTGCGGTGCTTTGCCGGGCGACCGTTGTGTCCCAGGCCACAGCTCATCAGACCCGGGGGTGCGCTGACAAGGGCCGATCCATAATTGGTTTAGACCTGTGCGGGTCTGTTTCCTCGTCGAGGCCGGACGCCGAGGCCGACGGCCGGGCCCACTCGTACCCACGTACGCCGACCAGGCGCAGTTCACCCCTCGTCACGCCTTTCGCCCGCGCCGCGACCCCGAGCACGGTCATGGAGTGGAGGGCGGGGGTGGGCGGCCTCGCGAGCCGGACCGCCCAGCCCTCTCTCCTCACGCCGGCACGTCCGCCGCCTCCACGTGGTCGAACACGCCGTCCCCGCTCGTCCCGGTGAGCAGGTACGCCTGCGCCTCGCCCACGTGGAAGTACATCCCGTGCAGCTCCAGCTCCCCTTCCCGCAGCGCCCGGGCGACCGACTCGTGCGCCCGCAGATGCTCCAACTGCTGGACCACGTTGGTCAGACAGAGTTGCTCCACCGCGTCGGCGGGTGCCCGTCCGGCGAGCCGGGCCCAGGGCCTGCTGTCGTCGGCCATCCGCTCCAGGCTCGGCTGCCCGTGCCGCAGCCACCGCTTGAGCGGCGTCCGGGCGCCCCCGGGCTCGGAGGTGAGCAGCGCCTGCATGGCCCCGCACCCGGAGTGCCCGCACACCGTGATGGACCGCACCTTCAGCACGTCCACCGCGTACTCGATCGCGGCCGCCACCGAGTCGTCGCCGCTCTCCTCGCCGGGCGGCGGGACGAGGTTGCCCACATTGCGCACCACGAACAGATCGCCCGGACCACTGGAGGTGATCATCGAGGTGACCAGCCGTGAGTCGGCGCAGGTGAGGAAGAGCTGCGCCGGCCGCTGCCCCTCCCGGGCCAGCCGGGCCAGCTCGCCCCGGATCAGGGGAGCGGTGTTGCGCTGGAACGCGCTGATGCCGCGCGTCAGTTCGTGCCTGCTGGGACCGAGGGGACCGGACCCGTCGCGACCTGCTTCGAGCGGACCGTCGGTCGGCCCCGAGTCCCGGCCGGACGTCGGCGTGGACCATGGGTCCTCGCACTGGTGGTTCCGCCACGGCGTCCAGGGGCGGCAGCGGCAACCGGCGGCCGCACCACGGTTGGTGGACCCGGGGGCGAGCATGCTCCCGGTCTCTGTCCCCTCGGTGGCGGTGTCGGCGACCTCACCGGGCTCCGCGATCCGGACCCCGTTCCGGCGACCGGTCAGCTCGACGGTGCCGCCCTGCGCGGTGTGCGTCTTCTGCCAGTCCTGAAGCGCCTCGTACGCCGCGTGGTCCATGAAGGAGCCGTCCAACTCCACGACGACCGACGTGCCCTGGGGCACCAGATGCAGGATCCGGCTGAGCCGGGGCACCGCGAGGAAGGTCAACTGCCCCCGTACGTGGACGTGATGGACTCCGTCGCGTTCGTCGTGGGTGATGCGGGTGCGGGTGAGGCGGTGCAGGGCGACGCCGACGGCCACGGCGATGCCGAGCGTGACGCCCTCCAGGACGCCGAGGGCCACCACGCCGAGGGTGGTGACGGCGTAGACCAGGACCTCGCGGTGACGGGTCACCGTGCGGATGTGGTGCAGGGACACCATCTGGATGCCGACGGCCATCACCAGGGCGGCGAGCGAGCCCAGCGGGATGAGCTCGAGCACCGGGGCCATCAGCAGCGCGGCGATCACTACGAGAACGCCGTGCAGCATCGTGGAGTTCCGGCTCAGGGCACCCGCGTGCACATTGGCCGTGCTGCGGACGGCGACCCCGGCGACGGGGAGTCCGCCGAGCGAGCCGGAGACGATGTTGGCGGCGCCCTGGCCGAGCAGCTCGCGGTCCAGGTCCGAGCGCCGGACGCGGCCGGCCGGTCCGGGCCGCCCGGCCGCCATCTTGTCGACGGCGACCGCGCCGAGCAGCGACTGCACGCTGCACACCAGCGTGGTCGTCAGCACGGCGGCGACCAGGCCGAGCACCGGACCCTCGGGGAGCCCGGCCAGGGCGTGGCTGCTCCACGAGGGCAGGTCGACCATGGGCAGCGTCAGCCCGGCGAGCGCGGCGGCGGCGCTGGCCCCGGTGACCGCGACGAGTGCGGCCGGGATCTTCCGCAGCAGGGCGCCCGCCCGGCCGGGGATGCGCGGCCAGAGCAGCAGCAGGGCCAGGGTCAGGGCGCTCACCGACACGGCGGCGGGACGCACCTCGGCCAACTGCGCGGGCAGCGCCCGGAGGTTGGCCAGCACGGAGCTCTGCGGGGTGCCGCCGAGGACGATGTGCAACTGGGCGACGGCGATGGTGACGCCGATGCCCGCGAGCATGCCGTGCACGATGGCGGGGCTGACGGCGAGCGCGCTGCGCGCCACGCGCAGGCAGCCCAGGCCCAGTTGGGCGAGGCCGGCCAGGACGGTGATGGCACAGGTGGTGCGCCAGCCGTAGCGGTGGATCAGGTCGGCGGTGACGACCGTGAGGCCGGCCGCGGGGCCGCTGACCTGGAGCGGGGAACCGCCGAGCCGGCCGGCCACGATTCCTCCGACGGCGGCGGCGACCAGGCCGGCCTGGAGGGGCGCGCCGGTGGCGAGGGCGATGCCCAGGGACAGCGGCAGGGCGATCAGGAAGACCGCGATCGAGGCCGACACGTCGGCGCCCGCGACACGGAAGCGGCGGGGCCCGGACGGCGGTGGGCTGTGGGGTCGGTGAGTGCGCTGGGTCCGACTCTGGTCGGCGGTGCGGGTGGGGACGCATGCGGACATAGTTCCCGTCTCCTCCGGGGCGGCGCGGTCGCGGAACAGGTGGTCCCCCGGCGAGGGCCGGGGGGTCGGGTCGCGGCCGTGGGTCACGGCGTGCAGCGGCGGGATGCATCAACGCTCGGTAAACGAATCGTAATTCAGAGTAAAGGACAGGCATAGACTTTCCTGGCAAATGGGCTAATAACTCACTCATCAGGATGAGGCGAATATGTGATCGGCTTGTCGTACAAACTCCTTCCGGGTCCCGTGCGAGCTTGGCGGCGCTGTCGTTGGCCCCGAGAGAAGGAAGTAGGTGGGCGGAACATGGCCGCCACCCAGAGGATCGCCGCCGGCGCCGTGGTCGCCGCGGTCTGTGCCGCATCGCTCGCCGGTTGCGCGTTCGGCACCGACGGTGCCGAGGAAGGGGCCCCGGGCCCGCAGAAGGCGAAGCCCGTCCAGGCGCCGCCCAAGAGCGCGGTCCGCCTGATCGGCGACGGCTCCACCGCGTACACCGGGGCGCAGCCCCATCTGCCGAGGCCGCAGCGGATGAAGCCCGGTCAGAAGCCCCCGCAGTTCGTGGTGTTCTCCTGGGACGGCGCGGGCGAGGACGGCCAGAAGCTGTTCTCCCACTTCCGCAAGGTCGCCAAGGCGAACAACGCGACGATGACGTACTTCCTCAGCGGCGTGTACATGCTCCCCGAGGACCAGCGCGACCTCTACAAGCCCCCGCAGCACTCGCCGGGCCGCTCCGACATCGGCTTCAACGACAAGAAGGGCATCGCCGAGACCGTGAAGCAGCTGCGCGGCGCGTGGCTGGAGGGCAGCGAGATCGGCACCCACTTCAACGGCCACTTCTGCGGCAGCGGCGGCGGGGTCGGCCAGTGGTCGGTCGAGGAGTGGAAGGACGAGATCGCCCAGGCCAAGCACTTCGTGAAGTCCTGGAAGACCACCACCGGCATGCGGAACGCGGCGCCCCTGCCCTTCGACTACGACAAGGAGCTCGTCGGCGCCCGCACCCCCTGCCTGGAGGGCCAGAAGAACTTCATGAAGGCCGCCCGCGAACTGGGCTTCCGCTACGACACCAGCGGCGTCAACAACCAGGTCTGGCCGGAGAAGAAGGAAGGCCTGTGGGACCTGTCGATGCAGCTCGTGCCGTTCGTCGGGCACTCCTTCGAGCAGCTGACCATGGACTACAACTTCGCCGTGAACCAGTCGGGCACGATGTACGGCGACCCGAGCAAGCACGCGTTCTGGGGTGACCAGATGCGGGACAGCCTCCTCAAGGGCTTCCAGCGGGCCTACGACGGCAACCGCGCGCCCCTGATCATCGGCAACCACTTCGAGTCCTGGAACGGCGGCACGTACATGCGAGCCGTCGAGGAGACCATCGAGGCCGTCTGCAACAAGCCCGACGTGCGTTGCGTCTCCTTCCGGCAGCTCGCCGACTGGCTGGACGCCCAGGACCCCAAGGCCCTGGAGAAGCTGCGGGCCCTCGGCGTCGGCCAGGCCCCGAAGGAGGGCTGGGCGTCCTTCCTCTCGGGCCGCCCGGCCCCGGCCCCGAAGGGGGTGCCGGGGGCGCCGGCGGCCAAGCGGTGAGCCACCGGCACCGCGCCGGCGGGCACCGCGCCGTCACGCGTTGAGCGCGACGCTCTCGCTCAGCACGAACCCGGGGTCGACCTGCGCCGCCAGGTCGGCCCCGGTGCGCTCGTTGCCCCAGGACCGGGCGTTCTTCAGATGGAAGTGGACCATCTGGCGCGTGTAGCGCTCCCAGTCACGCAGGTCGTACGTCGCGTCGACGGCGGCCTGAAGCTGGTGCAGGGCACGGCGGTTGACGTCCTCCAGGAGTTCGAACCGGGGCGGCCGGCCCTTCTCCATGGCGCGCACCCAGTCCGAGTGCCCGACCGTCACCAGCAGGTCGTCCCCGACCTCGGAGCGCAGGAAGTCGAGGTCGTCCTGGCCCTGCACCTTGTTGCCGACGACCTTCAGGGCGACGCCGAAGTCGCGGGCGTACTCCTTGTACTGGCGATAGACGGAGACCCCCTTCCGGGTCGGCTCGGCGACGAGGAACGTGATGTCGAAGCGGGTGAACATCCCGGAGGCGAAGGAGTCCGAGCCGGCGGTCATGTCCACCACGACGTACTCGTCCCGCCCGTCCACCAGGTGGTTCAGGCACAGCTCCACCGCTCCCGTCTTGGAGTGGTAGCAGGCGACCCCCAGGTCGGCTTCCGTGAAGCGGCCGGTGACCATCAAACGGACGGCGCCGCCGTCGAGTTCCACCGGCCGGGCGCAGGCGTCGTAGACCGGATTGTCCTCGTGCACCCGCAACAGCCGGGAGCCCTCGCCCGGCGGGGTCGTCTTGATCATGGTCTCGGCGGAGGTGATGCGCGGGTTGCCGCCGCGCAGGTAGTCCTTGATCAGCGGCAGCCGCTCGCCCATCGCGGGCAGCGCCGCGGCCTGCGCGTCGTCGAGGCCGAGGGCGGCGCCCAGGTGCTGGTTGATGTCGGCGTCGACGGCCACGACCGGCGCGCCGGTCATGGCGAGGTGGCGGATGAACAGGGAGGACAGCGTGGTCTTGCCGCTGCCGCCCTTCCCGACGAAAGCAATTTTCATATTCACCAAGCGTAGTGGCGTGATCGCTGTGCGTGGCATGGGTGCGTGAAGAAGACCACTCCTTCGTGGGGTGCGGGCCCGGGGTGCGTAATGTCGTACTCATGAGTACGACAGGCGCGACCGCCGATCCGCTCGCGGCCCTGGGCTCGCTGCCCGGTGTGGCCGAGTCCGTGGAGTCCGTGCGCAAGGCCGTGGACCGGGTCTACGGGCACCGGATCATGCGGCGCCGCAGCACCGCGGTCACCTCCGAGGCGGCCCTGCGCGGCGCCCGTGGCTCGGCGGCGCTGGCCGGCGCCGACTGGGCGCTCGAAGAGGTGCGCCGCCGCTCGGACTTCAGCGGCGACGACGAGGCCCGCGTGGTGGGCGCGGCCCTGCGGCTGACCGCTGAGGCGGGCCAACTGCTGTCCATCTGGCGTCAGTCCCCCTTGCGCGTCCTGGCCCGGCTGCACCTGGTGGCGGCCGCGACCAACGGGGACGAGGTGGGGCGCCCGCGGCAGGCGGGCGAGCCGGTCGACGAGCCGTTGATCGAGCTCGCGCTGCCCGACAGCGCGGAGGTGCACGGCCGGCTGGACGGCCTGTCCGAGCTGATCATCGCGGGCAGTTCCGCCCCCGCCCTGGTGACGGCGGCCGTGGTGCACGGCGAGATCCTCGCCCTGCGGCCCTTCACCTCCCACAACGGCCTCGTCGCCCGTACGGCCGAACGCATCGTCCTGATCGGCAGCGGCCTCGACCCGAAGTCCATCTGCCCCGCCGAGGTCGGCCACGCCGAGCTGGGCCGGGCGGCTTATCTGGCGGCGCTCGACGGCTATGCGTCCGGGACCCCGGAGGGCATGGCCGCCTGGATCGCGCACTGCGGCAAGGCGATCGAACTCGGGGTGCGCGAGTCGACGGCGGTGTGCGAGGCGCTGCAACGCGGGGCGGCGTAACAGTGGTTACAGAGCCCTGTGCCTGTAGGTGCGGGGCGGTGTCACCGTGGTTCGGGGTGCTGTAACTGTGGTTACAGAGAAGGCCCTCCCGCAGGAGGGCCTGAACAGGGTTGCGGCGGTACGAGGACTCGTACCGCCGCTGGCATGTTCACCGGGTTACCAAGCGTCCTCGATATGTTGCCCATCAGGTCGGGGACTTTGCCCGTCACCTGGTGCGGCTGGCCCGTAATCGACGGGTCGACGTCGCGTGGGTGCCCGATGCTCATGCGCGGTCCGTGGGGCCGGATGCGTACTGAGGTGATCCTCTCGGATGTCCTTGGTCTCGCGGGCCGTTGAGTCCTTTGTACTCCAGGACCCGGGCAAGTGGAACCCCTGTCAGCAGTTCTTTACTTTTACTCGCAAACAAGCATCAAACGGACGCGTGTGCGGTCAGACGGCCGTCGCCCGGCGCCGACTGGTGTACCAGACGAGCCCCGCGGTGGCGGCCGCCGCTCCTATCGCCGCCGCCGCGACGAGCGCCGGACGGGACGGCGCGGAGAACGCGGGCAGCCGCTGCTTGAGCCGTACGGGCCGGTGGAAATCGAGGATCGGCCAGCCGCGCGCGATCGCCTCGCGGCGCAGTGCCCGGTCCGGGTTCACGGCGTGGGGGTGGCCGACCTCCTGGAGCATCGGCAGGTCGGTCACCGAGTCGCTGTAGGCGTAGCAGCGCTCCAGGTCGTACCCCTCGGACTCGGCCAGCTCCTTGATCGCCTCGGCCTTCGTCGGGCCGTAGGCGTAGTACTCGACCTCGCCGGTGTAGCAGCCGTCCTCGCCCACGACCATCCGGGTCGCCACCACCCGGTCCGCGCCCAGCAGTTCACCGATCGGCTCGACCACCTCGGAGCCCGACGTGGACACGATCACGACGTCACGTCCCGCGATGTGGTGCTCCTCGATCAGGGAGGCCGCCTCGTCGTAGATGATCGGGTCGATCAGGTCGTGCAGGGTCTCGGCCACGATCTCCTTGACGTGCTGGACGTTCCAGCCGCGCACGAGTGCCGAGAGGTACTCCCGGGTCCGTTCCATCTGGTCGTGGTCCATACCGCCCACGAGGAAGACGAACTGGGCGTACGCGGTTCGCAAGGCGGCCCTGCGGTTGATCAGTCCGCCTTGGTAGAACGACTTGCTGAAGGTGAGCGTGCTCGACTTCGCAATGACCGTCTTGTCCAGGTCAAAGAAGGCCGCTGTGCGGGGCAAGGAGTGGTTTTCCACGCCCTCGAGCATAGGGGCAGCCCATTCGGCGTAAGGTGGGGCGCGTGGGTTTGCCTGAGAGGGCTCTCGGGTACACCATGGAAGTCACGGATCGTTCGCGACCGTGCTAACCCGGCCCGGCTCCTCCCCCCCCGAGTCGGCCGTGGAGACGACCCCCACTCTCCCCCCCGGTGGGGGTCGTCGCATGTCCGGGTGGGTTTTTCCTCTTCTGAGCGCGGCTCTGCGGCCGTGTCGAGGCGGCTGAGGTCGCCTCTTTCGCATGTCCATGATCCGTCACCGTGTGTAACGGTCGCACTGCTCTGCGGAACTCGCACAGGTACTGGTGCCGGGTGCGCCCGCAGGCCCCTCCATAGGTGCGCCTGTATGGGTGACGGCGATATTCACAACAGCCGAGTTGTCCACAGTTTTCGACCAAGATCCACTTGATTTCCCGCATCGCTGCACGGTGATTCCAGCACGGCCCGCCGACGCCGACTTGATGGCCGGTTCCGGTTAGTCGGCCGTGTTTGGCCGGTTCCTATCGGCCCGTCATTGGGGCCGCTCACCGGTTCTTCACACGTTTGGGAATCGCGGGGCCCCCGAGGCCCGCGCGAGAAGCAGCGAAGGGGGATGGACATCGTGACCGCAGCCGTCACACACGATCCGCCGCACGGCGCCCACGGGCGCCAGGGCGAGCCGCTGATCGTCACCGACGACCCGTTGATCCTGGACGACCTGCTGCGCCTGTGCGCCGCGGCCGGCGCCACACCGGAAGTCCATCCGGGGATGCCGGAACCGCGAGGCCGCTGGGAGGCCGCGCCGCTCGTCCTGGTCGGCGACGACGCCGCGCGGCGGGTGCGCGGAGCCACCCGCCGAGGAGGGGTGGTGCTCGTCGGACGGGACCAGGACGACTCCGGGGTCTGGCGCCGGGCCGTCGAGATCGGCGCCGACCACGTCCTGATGCTGCCCGACGGGGAGCAGTGGCTGGTCGACCGGATCGCCGACGTCGCCGAGGGCGTCGGCCGGCCCGCCCTCACCGTCGGCGTCATCGGCGGCCGGGGCGGCGCCGGGGCGTCCACGCTCGCGTGCGCCCTCGCCGTCACCTCCGCGCGGGAGGGACTGCGGACCCTGCTCGTGGACGCCGATCCGCTGGGCGGCGGACTCGACGTACTGCTCGGCGGTGAGACCGCCGAAGGACTGCGCTGGCCCGCCTTCGCCGCCTCGCGCGGCCGGGTCGGGGGCGGCGCCCTGGAGGAGTCGCTGCCCGAGCTGCACTCCCTGCGGGTGCTGAGCTGGGACCGCGGTGACTGCGTCACCGTCCCGCCGCAGGCGGTCCGCGCGGTCCTCGCCGCGGCCCGCCGCCGGGGCGGCACGGTCGTCGTCGACCTGCCGCGCCGCATCGACGACGGCGTCGCCGAGACCCTCGCCCAACTCGACCTCGGCATCCTCGTGGTCCCCGCCGAACTCCGTGCCGTCGCGGCGGCCGGGCGGATCGCCTCCGCGGTCGGGATGGTCGTACGCGACCTGCGGGTGGCCGTCCGGGGGCCACGCGCCCCCGGGCTCGACGACCGTGAGGTGGCCCGGCTGCTCGGCCTGCCGCTGGTCGGCGAGGTGCCCCTGGAGACGGGACTGCTGCGACCGCACGACAGCAGGACACCACCGGGCGCCGGACGGGGACCGCTGGCCCGGTTCTGCAAGCAGTTCTGGGAGCGGGCTCTGGCGGAGACGGCATGAGCGCGTACTCGGGAACGGGGCGAGCGGGCGGCGTGGGGGCCGGGGCGCCCGAGGGGCCGGTGGCGGCCGGGCTTCCCGTTGCGGCTTCCCCGGGATGGAGGTCGGAGCGCGCCGCGCGGGTTGCGGGGCGGGTGGGCGACGTGGCCTCTGCGGTGGGGCCGGCGGGTGGTGTGGCTTCTGCGGCGGGGCGGGGCGGCGGCCTGGCTTCCAGGAGGAAACGGACGGGTGGCATGGCATCTGTGGCGTGGCGGACGGGGAAGATCGCTGCCGCGACCGGGGGGCGGGCCGGCGGAGTGGCTGGTGCGACTGGGCCGGCGGGTGACGTGGTCTCTGCGGCGGGGTGGGTTGGTGGAGCGGCTGGTGAGACTGGGCGGGTCGGTGGGATGGCTGGTGGGGTCGGGCGGGTCGGTGGGGTGGATCTGTCGGCCGGGTTGCTTGACGGTGTGCGGCAGTGGCTGGCCGAGAGTGGGGCCGAGCCGACGCCCGCGCGGGTGGCGCAGGCGCTCCGGGAGCAGGGGCGGGTGCTGGGGGACGCCGAGGTCCTCGGGGCGGCCGAGCGGCTGCGGTCCGAGCTGGTCGGCAGCGGCCCGCTGGAGCCCTTGCTCGCCGATCCGTCCGTGACCGACGTGCTGGTGTCGGCTCCGGACCGGGTCTGGGTGGACCGGGGCGGTGGGCTCGAGCTCACCACGGTCGCCTTTCCCGACGCCGCCGCCGTACGACGACTCGCGCAGCGCCTGGCCGCGGTGGCGGGACGCCGGCTCGACGACGCGCGGCCCTGGGTGGACGCCCGGTTGCCCGACGGGACCCGGTTGCACGCCGTGCTGCCGCCGGTGGCCGTCGACTGCACCTGTCTGGCGCTGCGGGTCGTCCGGCCGCGCGCGTTCACGCTCGGCGAGCTGATGGCGGCGGGAACGGTGCCGCCGGGCGGGGACCGGGTGCTGCGGGCGCTGGTCGAGGCACGGCTGTCCTTCCTCATCAGCGGCGGTACGGGCAGCGGCAAGACGACGTTGCTGAGCGCGCTGCTGGGGCTCGTCGGACCGGGCGAACGGATCGTGCTGGCCGAGGACTCCGCGGAGTTGCGACCGGACCATCCGCACGTCGTACGGCTGGAGAGCAGACCCGCCAACCAGGAGGGCGCGGGCCTGGTGACGCTCCAGGACCTGGTGCGGCAGGCGCTGCGGATGCGGCCGGACCGGCTGGTGGTGGGGGAGGTGCGCGGACCCGAAGTGGTGCATCTGCTGACCGCGTTGAACACGGGCCACGAGGGCGGCTGCGGAACGGTCCATGCGAACGCCGCCGCGGACGTACCGGCACGGCTGGAGGCGCTGGGCACGGCCGCCGGGCTGGACCGGGCCGCGCTGCACAGCCAGTTGGCGGCGGCGCTGTCGGTGGTCCTGCACCTCGCCCGGGACCGGAACGGGCGGCGGCGGATCGCCGAGGTGCATGTGCTGGAGCGGGATCCGTCGGGGCTGGTGAGGACCGTGCCCGCGCTGCGGTGGGGCGCGGAGGCGTTCGTGTACGAGCGCGGATGGGAGCGGCTGCGGGGGCTGTTCGGCACCGCGGAGGCGGCAGGAAGCGGCACGGGGCGAGCGGACATGAGTGGCCGAGGTGACGAAGAACGGGGGACGGGACGGTGATCGGTGTGAGTGCGGTACCGGCGGGGGCGGCCCTGCTCTGTGCCGGGGCGGCGGTCTGGCTCTCGGCGGGGCGGCGGTCCGGGGCGCGGCGGGCGGAGTTGCTGCTCGCGGGCGCCGGCGGGGTGGTCGGTCCGGGGGCGCCACCGCCCGTCTGGCGCCGACTGACCGGTGGGCAACGGCGGTTGGGGAGCGAGTGGTGGGCGGTGGCGGCCGGACTGGTGGTGGCCGTGCTGGGCGCCTCGGTGCTGCCGCTCGTCGTGGGGGCGGCCGGGGTGCCGTTGCTGCGGAGGGTGCGGCTGGCCCGGGAGGCGCGGCAGGACCAGGAGCGCCGAGGGAACGCGGTCATCGCCTTGTGCGGGGCGCTCGCCGGGGAGGTCCGGGCCGGACGGCAGCCGGGTGAGGCACTGCTGCGTGCCGCGCGGGACGGCGACGGGCTCGGGGAGGCGCAGACGGCCGTACTGGCGGCGGCGCGGTTCGGCGGTGACGTACCGGATGCGCTCGCCGGGGCCGCACGGCAACCGGGCGCCGCCGGGCTGCTGGGGCTCGCGGCGTGCTGGCGGGTCGCTGTGGACCGGGGCGCCGGGCTGGCCGCCGGACTGGACCGGCTCGAGGCGGCGTTGCGCGCGGAGCGGGACCAACGTGCTGATCTGCGAGCTCAGTTGGCCGGCGCGCGGTCCACGACCGTGATGCTCGCCGGACTGCCGGCCCTCGGACTGCTCCTCGGCACGGCCCTCGGCTCCGACCCCCTCCACGTCCTGCTGCACACCGCCCCCGGCCTGGGCTGTCTGGTGATCGGAGGCCTGCTGGAGGGGCTGGGGATGTGGTGGGCGACGCGGATCGTGCGCGGGGCGGAGGCGGTGTGAGGGCGGGATGGCGTGGGGTGCGGGACCGCGGGCGGCGGGAGCCGGGATGGGTGGGGGGTTGGGAGAGACGGCGGTGTGAGGGCGGGTCGGGCATGGGGTGCGGCGGAGAAGAGGGTGGCGTGAGGACGTGGGTGCGGGGCTTGGCGAGGAGGGCGGGATGAGTGCGGAGGTTGTCCACAGGCTGGGGGTGGTCCTGGGGGCCGGGCTGGTCCTCGGGTGGCTGGTCCGGTGGGTGGCGGGGGCGCGGCGGGAGCGGCGGCTTCGGCGACGGTTGGCCCGGCTGGCGGCCCGGGAGGTGGCGTCCGCCGGTTCCTGGGATGAGGCACGGAGGTCCGTGCGGCGATGGCTGCCGTCGGTGGGTGTGGTGTCCGGCGGGTGGGCGCTGGTCGGTGGCGTGAGCGGCCTCGTGGTGGGGCTGGTCGCCGCGGCCGGACTGTGGTGGTGGCACAGGAGGCGCGCCGCCGTGGACCCGGCGGAGGCGTACGACGTCGCGGAGGCGGCACGCCAACTCCCGCTGGCCGCCGATCTGCTGGCGGCCTGTATCGCGGCCGGCGCTGGTCCGGTGATCGCGGCACGGGCGGTGGGCGAGGCGCTGAGCGGCCCGGTCGGGGACGCGCTCGCGAGGGGTGCCGCGGAGGTACGGCTGGGTGGGCCGCCCGGCGAGGCGTGGCGGCGGCTGGCCGCACTGCCGGGCGCCGGTCCGCTGGCGCGGCTGCTGGAACGGGCCGACGAGTCCGGGCTGCCTGCGGCGGCGCCGGTGGCACGACTCGCCGTGGAGGCGCGCGCCGACTGGGGGCGTGCCGCGACGGCACGGGCCCGGCGGGCGGCGGTCACGGTGACCGCGCCAGTCGGGCTGTGCTTCCTGCCCGCGTTCATCGCGGTCGGCGTACTGCCCGTGGTGATCGGGCTGGCGCACGGGGCCCTGGGCGGGGGTGGTGGATGACCGCGCGGGGCGCGGGAGGGCGGCTGGTGATCGAGGAGCAGCGGATGACCGGTCGTCCGGAAGCGGCGGAAGGTCGGGATGGCGAAAGCAGAAGGCCGTTGATGGCGAAGCGGAAGACCAGCGATGGCGAAAGCAGCAGATGAGCGGTCACGAGGCACAGCAGAAGACCAGTGACCGAGGCGCAGCAGAAGACCAGTGATCGAGACGTGGCAGTCGGCCGGTGAACGAGACATGGCGGTCGACACGACTGACCTTTACGGGGGTTGAGATGTGCAAGACGGTATGGGCACGGGTGCGTGTCCTGATGTGGCGGGCGCGTGCGGCGCGGCGGGACGTGGGGATGGTCACCTCGGAGTACGCGATGGGGATCGTCGCGGCGGTGGCGTTCGCGGCCGTTCTCTACAAGGTGGTGACCAGTGGAGCCGTCAGCGCGGAGCTCCAGGGCATCGTGAAGCAGGCGCTCGATGCGCGGATGTGAGCGGGGGGCGGACCGGGGGTTCGTGACGGCGGAGTCGGCGGTGGTGCTGCCGGTGCTGGTGATGTTCGCGACGGCGCTGGTGTGGGGTCTGCTGGTGGTGGCCGCGCAGATCCAGTGTGTGGACGCGGCGCGTACCGGGGCCCGGGCGGCGGCTCGGCAGGACGCGGCCGACACGGTCGTCGAGGTGGCCCGGGCGGCGGCACCGCGGGATGCGCGGATCACGGTCAGCCGGGAGGGGGACCAGGTCCGGGTGGCGGTCGTGGCGAGGCCGCCGGTTCTGCACGGGCTGCCCTTCGACGTACGGGAAGAGGCGGTGGCGTCGGTGGAGGGGGCGGGGCCATGAGAGGCGGATTTCGGGGGCGCCGGGGTGTGGGTTCGCGCTGGGGTGCCGCGAAGGAGGGCAGCACGCGGCGCCCGGTTCTCGGCGTGGACCGCGGTTCCGCCACCGTGTGGAGCCTCGGTGCCATCGCCGTGCTGTGTGTGGTGTTCGGCGTCGTGCTCGCCCTGGGGCACGCCGTCGTCACCCGGCACCGCGCGGCGGGCGGAGCGGATCTGGCCGCCCTCGCGGCGGCGGACCATTGGGCGGAGGGCGCCACAGGGGCCTGCGGCCGGGCCGAGCGGGTGGCCCGGGCCCAGGGCGCCCGGCTCGTGCGGTGCGCGCTGGCGGGCGAGGTCTCGGACGTGACGGCGACGGCGGGACGGGGGCCGTTCGCGGCCGAGGTCAGGGCACGGGCGGGGCCGGCGGAGTTGCCTGTTCCGGCACCGGTGGGGGCGGCGGGGGCGCGGCTTCCGGCGTCGACGGCACCGACAGGATCGATGGCGCCGGCGGAGCAAGCGGAGTTGCCACCTCCGCCACAGGCTCCCCTCCAACCGGCCTTCCCGCAGCCGGCTCCCGCACAGCCGGTTCCCCGACAGCCAGCCCTCCCTCACCCGGCTCCCCCTCCGAAGCGCCCCCCTCCGCACCGCCCCCCTCCTCCGGCGCCCCCCTCAGCAGCACCGTGAGCAACCGCACCGCGCCCCGCTTGTGCAACGGGTCGTTGCCGTTGCCGCACTTGGGGGACTGGATGCAGGACGGGCAGCCGGCGTCGCACTCGCAGGCGGAGATGGCCTGGCGGGTGGCGGTGAGCCAGGCGCGGGCGGTGTGGAAGGCGCGCTCGGCGAAGCCCGCGCCGCCGGGGTGGCCGTCGTAGACGAAGACCGTGGGGAGCAGGGTGTCGGGGTGCAGCGGGATCGACACCCCGCCGATGTCCCAGCGGTCGCAGGTCGCGAACAGGGGCAGCATGCCGATCGAGGCGTGTTCCGCCGCGTGCAGGGCGCCGCCGAGAATCTCGGGATTGATGCGGGCCTCGTCCAGCTGGTCCTCGGTGACCGTCCACCAGACCGCGCGAGTGCGGAGGGTGCGCGGCGGGAGGTCGAGCTTGGTCTCGCCCAGGACCTCGCCGGTGATGAGGCGGCGGCGCAGGAAGGAGACTACTTGGTTGGTGACCTCGACCGAGCCGTAGCACAACCGGCCCTCCCCCCAGGGGACTTCGACGTCCGTCTCCAGGACGGTGACGGAGGTCGTGTCGCGGGCCACCGTCGAGTACGGCGGGTTCGCCTCCTCGACCAGGGCCACCGAGTCCTCCAGGTCCAGGGACCGGACGAGGTAGGTGCGCCCCTGGTGGAGGTGGACCGCGCCCTCGTGGACGGTCGTGTGGGCGGCGCCCGCGTCGACCGTGCCCAGGAGGCGGCCCGTGCCGGACTCCACGATCTGGACCGGGGTGCCGCCACCGCCGCGGATGTCGGTGAGGTCGGCGGCGCGTTCCCGGCGGGTCCAGTGCCAGGCCTTCGTCCGGCGGCGCAGCAGTTTCGCGGCCTCCAGCTGCGGCAGCAGGGCCTCGGTCTCCGGGCCGAACAGCGCCAGGTCCTCCTCCGTCAGCGGCAGTTCCGCCGCGGCCGCGCACAGGTGCGGGGCGAGGACGTACGGGTTGTCGGGGTCCAGGACCGTCGACTCCACCGGTCGGTCGAAGAGGGCCTCGGGGTGGTGGACGAGGAAGGTGTCCAGGGGGTCGTCGCGGGCGACCAGGACGGCCAGGGCGCCCTGGCCGGCGCGGCCCGCGCGGCCCGCCTGCTGCCACAGGGACGCGCGCGTGCCGGGGTAGCCGGCGATCACCACGGCGTCCAGCCCCGAGACGTCGATGCCGAGTTCCAGGGCTGTCGTCGCGGCGAGGCCCAGCAACTCGCCCGAGTGGAGGGCTTGTTCCAGGGCGCGGCGTTCCTCGGGGAGGTAGCCGCCGCGGTACGCCGCCACGCGGCGGGCCAGTGAGCGGTCGACCTCGGCCAGGCGTTCCTGGGCGATGACCGCGACGAGTTCGGCGCCGCGCCGGGAACGGACGAAGGCGACCGAGCGGACACCCTGCACGGTGAGGTCGGTCAGCAGGTCCGCGGTCTCGGCCGTCGCCGTTCGGCGGACCGGGGCGCCCTTCTCGCCCTGCATCTCGGTGAGCGGAGGCTCCCAGAGGGCGAACACCAGTTCACCGCGGGGTGAGGCGTCGTCGGCCACCTCGACCACCGGGAGGCCGGTGAGGCGGCGGGCGGCGACCGCGGGCTCGGCAGCGGTCGCGGAGGCCAGCAGGAAGACCGGGGAGGAGCCGTACCGGGCGCACAGGCGGCGCAGTCGGCGCAGGACCTGGGCGACATGGGAGCCGAACACGCCGCGGTAGGTGTGGACCTCGTCGATGACGACGTACTTGAGCGCCTTCAGGAAGGAGGACCAGCGGGGGTGGGAGGGGAGTATGCCCCGGTGGAGCATGTCCGGGTTGGTCAGCACGTAGTTGGCGTACTGGCGGATCCACTCGCGTTCCTCGAACGGGGTGTCGCCGTCGTAGACCGCGGGGCGGACAGAATTGCCCAGCGGTTGTGAAAGTTTCTTCACAGTTCGGCACTGATCCGCCGCGAGCGCCTTCGTGGGCGCGAGGTAGAGGGCGGTGGCCCCCCGGCCGTTCGGAGCCTCGGAGCCGTCCAGGAGGGCGGACAGGACGGGCGTGAGGTACGCCAGGGACTTCCCGGAAGCCGTACCGGTGGCGACGACCACCGAGTCGCCGTCGAGGGCGTGCTCGGCGGCCTGGGCCTGATGGGCCCAGGGGTGCTCCACGCCCGCCGCCCGCACCGCCGCGAGGACCTCGGAGCGAATCCGGTCAGGCCAGACGGCATGGCGGCCCGCACGTGGGGGCAAGTGCTCCGTATGAGTGATGCGCGCAGCGCGGCTCGGGCCCGAGGCGAGCCGGTCCAGGACCGCGCCCGGCCCCGGCCGGGAGACGGGGTCCGCCGAGGGTCGATCGGTTCGGTGATTCTTGGCCATCGGCACCGAGTGTGTCACTGGCGTGACGGACAATGGGACCAAGGCGTCGTGCACGCCTGCCGGTAAGTGATTGAATGCCATCGCGGCTGGCGAACCGTCCTGGGGGCTTCAAGCCGAGGTGTCCCGCGGGACGACCGCTCGATAGCAAGGTGCTGGAGGATCCGTGGACCTGTCCCTGTCGACCCGTACCGTCGGCGATCGTACGGTCGTCGAGGTCGGTGGCGAAATCGACGTATATACCGCGCCCAAGCTGCGCGAGCAGCTGGTCGAGCTGGTCAACGACGGGAGTTTCCACCTCGTCGTCGACATGGAGGGTGTCGACTTCCTCGACTCCACCGGGCTCGGCGTGCTGGTCGGCGGCCTGAAGCGCGTGCGTGCCCATGAGGGCTCGCTGCGCCTGGTCTGCAACCAGGAGCGCATTCTGAAGATCTTCCGCATCACCGGTCTGACCAAGGTGTTCCCGATCCACACCTCGGTCGACGAAGCGGTGGCGGCCACCGACTGACCGATCCGCCCCGGGCGCGGAACAAAGGCCGAACCCGGGGCGGCCGTTGTACCAGGGGGGTCCGGGCTTTCGGCAGCCCGGTCCCCCGACAGCACGCCCGTAGTTCCGAGGGGGATGCATGGCCACCGTTGACCTCCGCTTCAGCGCGCTGCCCGAGCACGTCCGGACCGCCCGTTTGGTGGCGGCAGCGGTGGCGCGCAGGGCCGGAGTGGACGAGGCCGTTCTCGACGAGGTCAGGCTCGCTGTCGGCGAGGCCTGCTCCCGTGCCGTCGGACTGCACCAGAACAGTGGCATCACCGCACCCGTGAAGGTGCTGCTGATCGAGGAGGAGAAGCAGTTCTCCATCGAGGTCGGCGACGAGGCGCCGCGCTCGGCCCCGGGTGACCGGGCGCCCGGCGGGGCCGCCGAGAACCAGGACGCGGAGACCGACGAGGACGAGATGGGCCTCGCGGTCATCAGCGGCCTGGTCGACGACGTGGAGGTCACCGCAGGGGAGCAGGGCGGGTCGATCCGTATGACCTGGCCGACCACTCCGCCGGCCGCGGCGCTGCCCTGACCGACACCCCGTTCTGCCCCGAAGGGCCCTACCGAGTAGGGCCCTTCGGCATGTCCGGGGCCATCCGCGCGCCCGGGGAATGATCGCGCCCGGGAATTCGTGAAGGAATTCACGATCAATGAGGCGATAATTCGATCAAGCGTCAATGCTTTTGAGGCGTTACCTCTTTCGGGTCTCATGGCGTGACCTCGATCTTTTGCCGCAGAGCAGGTGGCGGCTAATTCCGTTTACCGCGCACTGTTTTGATCAGGTTCCGCTACCTACAATCCGTCCACATCTTGAGCTCAGCCCAAGCGTCAAGGAGGACGAATGGCGGGGCTTTCTACCCCTCATCAGTTGGACCATCCCACTTCCCTCGCGGCCGCGGTCCTGACCGACGACAACCGGATCATCATCTGGGTGATCGCCGCTGTCGCCCTGGCCGCGCTCGTGGTCGCGGGCATCCTGGTGCGCCAGGTGCTCGCGACCGGCGAGGGAACCGACAGCATGAAGGAGATCGCGGCGGCGGTGCAGGAAGGCGCGAACGCCTATCTGGCCCGGCAGCTGCGCACGCTCGGCGTATTCGCCGTGGTCGTGTTCTTCCTGCTCATGCTGCTGCCCGCGGACGACTGGAATCAGCGCGCCGGTCGATCCGTCTTCTTCTTGATCGGCGCGGCGTTCTCGGCGGCCACCGGATATATCGGCATGTGGCTCGCCGTGCGCAGCAATGTGCGCGTTGCCGCGGCGGCACGGGAAGCGACACCTGCGGAAGGTGAGCCGGAAAAGGATCTCACCGCCGTCTCGCACAAAGCAATGAAGATCGCTTTCCGCACGGGCGGCGTCGTCGGCATGTTCACGGTGGGGCTCGGTCTGCTGGGCGCCTCCTGCGTGGTGCTGGTGTACGCGGCCGACGCGCCGAAGGTGCTCGAGGGTTTCGGCCTCGGGGCCGCCCTGATCGCCATGTTCATGCGTGTCGGCGGCGGCATCTTCACCAAGGCCGCCGACGTCGGCGCCGACCTGGTCGGCAAGGTCGAGCAGGGCATCCCGGAGGACGACCCGCGCAATGCCGCGACCATCGCCGACAACGTGGGCGACAACGTCGGTGACTGCGCGGGCATGGCGGCCGACCTTTTCGAGTCGTACGCCGTGACGCTGGTCGCCGCGCTGATCCTCGGCATGGCCGCCTTCGGTGACGCCGGACTCGCCTTCCCGCTGCTCGTCCCGGCGATCGGTGTGCTCACGGCCATGATCGGCATCTTCGCGGTGGCACCGCGCCGGTCCGACCGCAGCGGCATGACGGCGATCAACCGCGGGTTCTTCATCTCCGCGGTGATCTCGCTCGTGCTGGTCGCGATCGCCGTGTTCGTGTACCTGCCCTCGTCGTACGCCGACCTCGACGGCGTCACCGACTCGGCGATCGCGGCCAAGAACGGCGATCCGCGGATCCTCGCGCTCGTCGCGGTGGGCATCGGCATCCTGCTGGCCGCCGTCATCCAGCAGCTGACCGGCTACTTCACCGAGACCAACCGCCGCCCCGTCCGGGACATCGGGAAGTCCTCGCTCACCGGTCCGGCCACCGTCGTCCTCGCCGGCATCTCCGTCGGTCTGGAGTCGGCCGTCTACACCGCGCTGCTGATCGGCCTCGGCGTCTACGGGGCGTTCCTGCTCGGCGGTACGTCGATCATGCTCGCGCTGTTCGCGGTGGCGCTGGCCGGTACCGGTCTGCTCACCACGGTCGGTGTGATCGTCGCGATGGACACCTTCGGGCCCGTCTCCGACAACGCGCAGGGCATCGCCGAGATGTCCGGCGACGTCGAGGGCGCGGGCGCGCAGGTGCTCACCAACCTGGACGCGGTCGGCAACACCACCAAGGCCATCACCAAGGGCATCGCCATCGCCACCGCCGTCCTGGCGGCGTCGGCGCTCTTCGGGTCGTACCGCGACGCCATCTTCACGGGCGCGCGGGACGTCGGCGAGAAGCTGTCCGGCGAGGGTGCGCCGATGAGCCTGATGATGGACATCTCGCAGCCCAACAACCTCGTCGGTCTCATCGCGGGCGCGGCGGTCGTCTTCCTGTTCTCCGGACTCGCCATCAACGCCGTGTCCCGGTCGGCGGGTTCCGTGGTCTACGAGGTGCGGCGGCAGTTCCGCGAGCACCCCGGGATCATGGACTACACGGAGAAGCCGGAGTACGGCAAGGTCGTGGACATCTGCACCCGGGACGCCCTGCGCGAGCTGGCCACACCGGGTCTGCTGGCGGTCATGGCGCCCATCTTCATCGGGTTCACGCTCGGCGTCGGGGCGCTCGGCTCGTTCCTCGCGGGCGCGATCGGCGCGGGCACGCTCATGGCGGTGTTCCTCGCCAACTCCGGCGGCGCCTGGGACAACGCCAAGAAGCTCGTCGAGGACGGCCATCACGGCGGCAAGGGCAGCGAGGCCCACGCCGCGACCGTGATCGGCGACACGGTCGGCGACCCCTTCAAGGACACCGCCGGACCCGCGATCAACCCGCTGCTGAAGGTGATGAACCTCGTCGCGCTGCTCATCGCGCCCGCGGTCATCAAGTTCAGCTACGGCGACGACAAGAGCATCGGCGTACGGATCACCATCTCCGTGCTGTCGCTCCTCGTGATCGTCGGCGCGGTCTACATCTCCAAGCGGCGCGGGATCGCGATGGGGGACGAGGACGGGGCCGAGAAGAGGGTGGCCAACTCGGCCGACGCCGCGGTGGTCTCGTAGGCGGTCCTGGCGGCAGCCTGCTCACGGGGCGGGCGGGGGCGCGTTTCGACGCGGCTCCGCCCGCCCTTTGTGTGCGCGCCCTCTTCGTGAGCCTTCTCTCACTTGGTGCAAATGGCCCCAATAGGTGACGTAATGGACGTCCGATCTGTGGATCTCCTCCATCTGCCGTGTATGTTCCGGGGCCGAGGAGCCATGGAAGGGACCAATCCGGTGAACAAGAAGCTCGCGGCCGCGCTGTCCGGCGGTGCGGTACTGGCGATGGCACTGTCGGCATGCAGCAGCGGCGACGACAACAGCGAGAAGCTGGACGCGTGGGCCAAGCAGGTCTGCACCGCCGTGCAGCCGCAGGCCAAGAAGATCGAGGCCGCCAACACGGCGATCCAGAAGGAGACCTCGGACAACAGCACGCCCAAGGACGTCCAGAAGACGGACTCCCAGGCCTTCCAGGACATGGCCGAGGCCTACAAGGCGATCGGGGCCGCCGTCCAGAAGGCGGGCGCGCCGGAGACCGGTGACGCCAAGAACGCCGAGAAGAAGCAGCAGGACGCCGTCAAGGAACTCAACACCCTGGCCTCGTCCTACGCCTCCCTGCAGAAGCAGGTCGACGAACTCGACACCAAGGACCAGGCGAAGTTCGCCGACGGCCTCAAGGACATCGCGACCGAGCTCGACAAGCTGAGCACCAGCGGCAGCGACGCCCTGAAGACCCTCGAGGAGGGTGAGGTCGGCCAGGCGATGGCGCAGCAGGAGAGCTGCAAGAGCGCCTCCGCCGCGCCGTCGGCCACCACCGGCTGACCACCCTCGCAGGGTCCCGGCGCCGTAGGCATCGCCCGCGGCGCCGGTTCACAATGGGGGCGTGAGTAACGCCGGCCTTGCCCCCTTGCCCTCCGCCGACCGCCCCGACGTCGCCGCGCGCCTGCGGGACGCCCTGCTGGGCGCCTCCTTCACCGCCGACGGGCTGCTCGAACTGCTCGGCGCGCCCGCGTACGCGGCGCTCGCCCGCAGCGAGACCGTGCCCGCGCTGCGCGCGACCCGCGGGGACACCCCGCTGGAGGTGCTCGTACGCCTCTTCCTGCTCCAGCAGTACGTCCGCCACGCGCGCGTGGCGGACGTACTGCCCGTGGACGCCTGTCTGGAGAGCGGGTGGCTCACGCGGGTAGGCGGGCCGTCCGGTGACGAGGTCGCCGCGACCGTCGACGTACGCCCGTACGGCGGGCCCGGCGGCGAGGACTGGTTCATCGTGTCCGACCTCGGGTGCGCGGTCGGCGGCGCCGGCGGCATCGGCAGCCGCGACGAGGGCGTCGTCCTCGGTGTCGGCGGCGCCTCCACGACCCTCGCCGGCATCACCGTCCGTACGCCCGTCGCCTCCGCCCTCGACCTCGGGGCCGGCTCCGGCATCCAGGCGCTGCACGCCGCGCAGCACGCCACGCGCGTGACGGCGACCGACCTCAACCCGCGCGCGCTGCACATCACCGGCCTCACCCTGGCGCTGTCCGGCGCCCCGGCCGCGGACCTGCGCGAGGGCTCGCTGTTCGAGCCGGTCAGGGACGAGGAGACGTACGACCTGATCGTCTCCAACCCGCCGTTCGTGATCTCGCCGGGCGCCCGGCTGACCTACCGGGACGGCGGGATGGGCGGGGACGATCTGTGCCGGTCGCTCGTTCAGCAGGCGGGGGAGCGGCTGAACGAGGGCGGGTTCGCGCAGTTCCTCGCCAACTGGCAGCACGTGGAGGGGGAGGACTGGCAGGACCGGCTGCGGTCCTGGGTGCCGCGCGGCTGCGACGCCTGGATCGTGCAGCGCGAGGTCCAGGACATCACGCAGTACGCCGAGCTGTGGCTGAGGGACGCCGGGGACCACCGCGGGGACCCGGCCGAGTACCAGGCGCTGTACGACGCCTGGCTGGACGAGTTCGAGGCGCGCAAGGTCAGGGGTGTCGGCTTCGGCTGGATCACCCTGCGCAAGACTCAGGCCGCCGAGCCGTCGGTGGTCGCCGAGGAGTGGCCGTACCCCGTCGAGCAGCCGCTCGGGGACACGGTCCGGGCGTACTTCCGGCGCCTGGACTACCTGCGCGAGCACGACGACGCGGCGCTGCTCGCGGGCCACTTCAAGCTGGCTCCCGAGATCGTCCAGGAGCAGGTCGGGCTGCCCGGCGCCGAGGACCCCGAGCATGTCGTGCTGCGGCAGAACCGCGGGATGCGCCGGGCCACCAAGGTCGACACGGTCGGCGCGGGCTTCGCCGGGGTGTGCGACGGCTCGCTGAGCGCGGGGCGGATCCTGGACGCGATCGCGCAACTGGTCGGCGAGGACCCGGTGGCGCTGCGGGACCGGACGCCCGCGCAGATCCGGCTGCTGGTGGAGCAGGGATTCCTCGATCCCGCGTGACCGGTGAGGTGAACGCGGGTCGTCCGCACGGTCGGGCGGGCCGACAACGGCAGGACGACCGGAAAGATGTCCGCGCCCGGATCCTCTGAGCCCGGCCCCCGCGAGAGCCGCGCCGGCACTGTCCGCAGCGGTGTCGTTCCGGCGTTCACCTCGGGTTCGCCCGGCCGACGTCCGCGCGTGTCAACCTCCCCGGGCTGGACACGCGCGGACGGTGCACAAGGGGGGCAGAGGGCGTCATGGAGAGGGGACCGGCGATCTTCGCGGGGGTGGTGTTCGCCCTGTTCGGAGGCGGACTGCTGACGTGGACGGCGACCCGGGTGCGACAGCGCGAGCCCGTCGCGCACGGTGTGAGCCCGGTCGCATCGGCGACCCTCGCGGGCCTCGCCGCGGTGGGGGCGCTGATTCTCGGCGCGTGGTGCCTGACCCGCGTCTGAGGACCGGGGAAAGGCCGAGGTCCCGGTAACCGGGACGCGCCCCTCCGGTAGAGCTCGAAAAGGCCGGTGGGTACTCCGGGCGGCAGGAATGGCGGTAGTCGGGTTACCGTTCGAGTGGCCGTTGCGGGCTTTTCCCGTTTGACACGGGGGCGGGATGTACCGTCACACTCCGCAGCGTCACCATGACCCGACCCCGGGGTGAAGGCGCCTGGGGAGGCCCCAGCGTCGATCCGGAGAGAAGAGCGAAGTTGTCCCCGACCAGCGAGACCGCAAAGGGCGGCCGCCGACTCGTCATCGTCGAGTCGCCTGCCAAGGCGAAGACGATCAAGGGCTATCTCGGCCCTGGTTACGTCGTCGAGGCGAGCGTCGGGCACATCCGCGACCTCCCCAACGGCGCCGCCGAGGTGCCGGAGAAGTACACCGGCGAGGTGCGCCGGCTCGGCGTGGACGTCGAGCACGACTTCGCGCCGATCTATGTCGTCAACGCCGACAAGCGGGCCCAGGTCAAGAAGCTCAAGGACCTGCTGAAGGACTCCGACGAACTCTTCCTCGCCACCGATGAGGACCGCGAGGGCGAGGCCATCGCGTGGCACCTCCAGGAAGTGCTCAAGCCCAAGGTCCCGGTCAAGCGGATGGTCTTCCACGAGATCACCAAGGCCGCGATCCAGGCCGCCGTCGCCAACCCGCGCGAGCTGAACCAGAAGCTGGTCGACGCCCAGGAGACCCGCCGCATCCTCGACCGCCTCTACGGCTACGAGGTCTCGCCGGTCCTGTGGAAGAAGGTCATGCCGCGCCTGTCGGCGGGCCGCGTCCAGTCCGTCGCCACCCGCCTCGTCGTCGAGCGGGAACGCGAGCGCATCGCGTTCCGCTCCGCCGAGTACTGGGACCTGACCGGCACCTTCGGGACCGGCCGCACGGGCGACGCCAGCGACCCGTCGACCCTGGTCGCCCGCCTCCAGAGCGTCGACGGCAAGCGGGTCGCGCAGGGCCGTGACTTCGACTCCCTGGGGCAGATCAAGGGCGCCAACACCCTCCACCTCGACGAGGCCAACGCCCGCGCGCTGGCCGCCGCGCTGGAGCAGACGCAGTTCGCCGTCCGGTCCGTCGAGTCCAAGCCCTACCGCCGCTCGCCGTACGCCCCGTTCCGTACGACGACGCTCCAGCAGGAGGCGTCGCGCAAGCTCGGCTTCGGCGCGAAGGCGACCATGCAGGTCGCCCAGAAGCTGTACGAGAACGGCTTCATCACCTATATGCGTACCGACTCCACGACGCTCAGCGACACCGCAGTCGCCGCGGCCCGCGCCCAGGTCACGCAGCTGTACGGCGCCGACTACCTGCCGTCGGCCCCGCGCACGTACGCCGGGAAGGTCAAGAACGCGCAGGAGGCGCACGAGGCGATCCGTCCCTCGGGTGATCGTTTCCGCACGCCCGCCGAGACCGGGCTGACCGGTGACCAGTTCAAGCTGTACGAGCTGATCTGGAAGCGGACCGTCGCCTCCCAGATGAAGGACGCGACCGGCAACTCCGTCACGGTCAAGATCGGTGGCACCGCCGCCGACGGCCGGGACGTCGAATTCAGCGCCTCCGGCAAGACGATCACCTTCCACGGCTTCCTCAAGGCCTACGTCGAGGGCGCCGACGACCCGAACGCCGAGCTGGACGACCGCGAGCGACGGCTGCCCCAGGTCAGCGAGGGCGACCGGCTCACCGCCGAGGAGATCACGGTCGACGGGCACGCCACCAAGCCCCCGGCCCGCTACACCGAGGCGTCCCTGGTCAAGGAGCTCGAAGAGCGCGAGATCGGCCGCCCGTCGACGTACGCGTCGATCATCGGCACCATCCTCGACCGCGGCTACGTCTTCAAGAAGGGCACGGCCCTCGTGCCGTCCTTCCTGTCCTTCGCCGTGGTCAACCTCCTGGAGAAGCACTTCGGGCGGCTCGTCGACTACGACTTCACCGCCAGGATGGAGGACGACCTCGACCGCATCGCGCGCGGTGAGGCGCAGTCCGTGCCGTGGCTGAAGCGGTTCTACTTCGGCGAGGGCACCGCGGTCGCGGGCGCCGCCGCCGAGGCGGGCAACGGCGACGGGGACCACCTGGGCGGCCTCAAGGAGCTGGTGACCGACCTGGGCGCGATCGACGCGCGCGAGGTGTCGTCGTTCCCGGTCGGCAACGGCATCGTGCTGCGGGTGGGCCGCTACGGCCCGTACATCGAGCGCGGGGAGAAGGACGCCGAGGGCCACCAGCGCGCCGACGTCCCCGAGGACCTCGCCCCCGACGAGCTCTCCGTCGAGCTCGCCGAGGAGCTGCTCGCCAAGCCCAGCGGCGACTTCGAGCTCGGCGCCGACCCGGCGACGGGCCACCAGATCATCGCCCGGGACGGCCGCTACGGCCCGTACGTCACCGAGGTGCTCCCCGAGGGCACCCCGAAGACCGGCAAGAACGCCGTGAAGCCGCGGACGGCCTCGCTGTTCAAGTCGATGTCCCTGGACACGGTGACGCTCGCGGACGCCCTCAAGCTGATGTCGCTGCCGCGTGTGGTGGGCAAGGACGCCGAAGGTGTGGAGATCACCGCGCAGAACGGCCGCTACGGCCCGTATCTGAAGAAGGGCACGGACTCGCGCTCGCTGCAGACCGAGGACCAGCTCTTCACGATCACGCTCGAAGAGGCGCTGGAGATCTACTCCCAGCCCAAGCAGCGCGGCCGGGCCGCCGCCAAGCCGCCGCTGAAGGAGCTGGGCACCGACCCGGTCAGCGAGAAGCCGGTCGTGGTCAAGGACGGTCGCTTCGGGCCGTACGTGACCGACGGGGAGACCAACGCGACCCTGCGCTCCGGCGACAGCGTCGAGACCATCACCCCCGAGCGCGGCTACGAACTCCTCGCCGAGAAGCGGGCCAAGGCACCCGTGAAGAAGACGGCGAAGAAGGCGCCCGCCAAGAAGGCCGCCGCGAAGAAGGCCCCGGCCAAGAAGACGGCCGCCAAGAAGACCGCGGCGAAGAAGACGACGACGGCCGCGAAGAAGACGACCACCACCGCGAAGAAGACGGCGGCCTCCAAGGCGGCGTCGGAGGACTGACGGCGCTCCCGAGGCGGTGAGCGAAGGGGCGGCATGACGCGCGTCGTGCCGCTGACCTTCACCAGCGGTTCGCAAAACGAACGCCCCGGCATCGGTTTGGTGTCGGGGCGTGCGCACGTTCGGACGGGCGCGGCCGGGTGTCGGTGCCGCCCGATAGGCTGAAAGCATGACGCGAGCCGAGCAGCCAACGGCCCACCACCCGGCCCCAGACGACGCCCTTGCCGCGGACTCCCGTGAGCGCGCCGTGCGCGCCCTGCTGCGGCGACCGCAGCTCAGGAGGCTGTGGAGCGCGCAGCTCGTGGGGAGTGTCGGCGACGTCCTCGCCCTGCTGGTGCTGGTCCTCCTGGCCCTCCAGGCGGCGATCGCCGAGGGCTCCTTCGGCGGCGGCTACCGGGGCGTGGCGTTCGCAGTGGCGACCGTCTTCGGGGTGCGCGTGCTGGCCACGCTGCTCTTCGGGGCGGTCCTCCTCGGCCCGCTGACCTCGCTCACCTCCCAGGAGGGCCCGCTCGACCGCCGCTGGACCATGGTCGGCGCGGACGCCGTGCGGGCGCTCGCGCTGATCGTCGCCCCCCTGTGGATCGACTGGACGCCGGACAACGCCCTGGCCGTCCTGCTGGTGACCGCCTTCGTGACCGGCGTCGCCGAGCGCTTCTGGACGGTGTGCCGGGAGAGCGCGGCGCCCGCCCTGCTGCCGGCCCCGCCGCCGGAGGGCGCGACCGTACGGCCGCTGCCGGACCACATGGACGCGCTGCGCCGCCTGTCGCTGCGCACGGGCTTCGTGGCGATCCCGCTGGCCGCCGCCGCGCTCGTCACCGCCGCCCTGCTCAACAACCTGCTGGGCACCGGCATCGACTGGTTCGACCAGCACCAGGCGGCCCTCGCCTCGTACGTCGCGGCCGGCCTGTTCGCCGCGTCCCTGTCGGTGCTGACCTTCCTGGAGCTGCCCGACACGCGGACGCCCCGCGCCCGTTCCCCGCTGGAGGGCATGCGCCGCCCCAAGACCGGCACCGGCGTCGACAAGGGCCGCACCGGCGCGCTCCCGCTGCTGGTGCTCGCCTCGGCCGCCGTCGCGGGCGCGATCTCCGCGTCCGTCGCCGTGACCGTGCTGCACGCCAAGGACCTGGGCGGCGGGCCGGTGACGTACGGCCTGCTGGTCCTGGCCCTGACCGGCGGGGTCGTCGTCGGCATCCGGACGGCGCCCAAGGTGCTCGTCTCGCTCTCGCGGCGCCGGCTGCTCGCGCTGGCGATCGCCTTCACCGGCGTCGCGCTGCTGGCCGCGGGTCTCGTCCCGGACGTGACGACGGTGCTGCTGATCGTCGCGCTCGCCGGCGTCGGCGCGGGCGTCGCCGCCAACACCGGGCACACCCTGCTCGACCAGGAGGCCGAGGACTACCGCCGCGGCCGCACGACCGAGCACCTGCACGCGGTCGTACGGGTCTTCGTGGCGCTCGGCGCGGTCGTCGCGCCGCTGGTGGCCGCGCTCATCGGGCCGCACCGGCTGGAGAACGGCAAGTTCGTGTTCGCGCACGGCGGTGCCGCGTTCACGCTGATGCTGGTCGGCGCGCTGCTGCTGCCGGTGGCCGCGCTGGTGCTGGCCAAGGTCGACGACCGCTCCGGGGTGCCGCTGCGGCACGACCTGCGGGACGCGCTGCTCGGCGGGGACGACCCGGTGACGTCGCCCGCGTCGAACGGTTTCTTCATCGCCCTGGAGGGCGGGGACGGCGCCGGGAAGTCCACCCAGGCCGAGGCGCTCGCCGAGTGGATAAGGGCCAAGGGCCACGAGGTCGTGGTGACGCGCGAGCCGGGGGCGACGCCCGTCGGCAAGCGGCTGCGCTCGATCCTGCTGGACGTCTCCAGCGCCGGGCTCTCGCACCGTGCGGAGGCGCTGCTGTACGCGGCGGACCGCGCGGAGCACGTGGACACCGTCGTGCGTCCGGCGCTGGAGCGGGGCGCGATCGTGATCTCCGACCGCTACATCGACTCCTCCGTGGCGTACCAGGGCGCGGGCCGTGACCTGTCCCCGACCGAGATCGCCCGCATCAACCGCTGGGCGACGAACGGCCTGGTGCCGCATCTGACGGTTCTGCTGGACGTCTCCCCGGAGATCGCCCGGGAGCGGTTCACCGAGGCGCCGGACCGGCTGGAGTCGGAGCCCGCGGAGTTCCACGCGCGCGTGCGCTCCGGGTTCCTCACCCTGGCCGCCGCCGACCCCGGGCGCTACCTGGTCGTGGACGCGGGCCAGGAGCCCGAGGCCGTCACCACCGTCGTACGCCACCGCCTCGACCAGCTGCTGCCGCTGTCCGAGCAGGAGATCCGGGAGCAGGAGGAGGCCCGCCGCAGGGCCGAGGAGGAAGCGCGCCGCAAGGCCGAGGAAGAGGCCGCGCGCAAGGCCGAGGAGGAGCGCCTGGAGCGTGAGCGCCAGGAGCAGCTGGCACGGCTGCGCGCCGAGGAGGAGGAGCGCAAGCGCCGCGAGCTGGAGGAGGCGCAGCGCCGCGAGGCCGAACGGCAGGCGGAGGAGGCCCGGCTGCGGGCCGAGGAAGCACGCAGGCGTGCCGAGGAGGAGCGGGCGCGGCTGCTCGCCGAGGAGAAGGCGCGGGCCGAGGAGGAAGCGCGCCGCAGGGCCGACGAGGAACGGCGCCGCCAGCAGGCCGAGGAGGAGGCCCGGCTGCACGCCGAGGCCGAGGCGCGGCGCCTGGAGAAGCAGCGCAAGGCCGAGGAGGCGCTGCGGCGGGCCGAGGAGGCACGCCGGCTCGCCGAGCAGGCCGCGGCGGCCGCGGCGGCGGGGCCGAAGAAGCCGGTACCGCCGACGGTCGTTCCTCCGGAGGCGCCGACCAGGCCCACACCGGTGGTGACGCCGACGAACGCGTCGGGTGGCCCGGCCGAGGAGACGGCCGTGCTGCGACCGGTGCGGGACGCCGACGCGCCCCCCGCCAAGGCCGCCTCCGACAGCGAGGTGACCGCGGAGCTGCCGATGCCGCCCGTGGGTGCGGCGGACGAGACGGCGGTGCTGCCGCCGGTGGGGGCCGCCGACGAGACGGCTGTGCTGCCGCCGGTGGTGCCGGGTGCGGCGGACGAGACGGCGGTGCTGCCGCCGGTGGTGCCGGGTGCGGCCGACGAGACCGCGGTGCTGCCCCCGGTACCGGGAGAGACCGCCACGGACCGGGTGCCGCCGGGGTTCTTCCGGGAAGAGCAGGCGGGCCCGGACGGGACCGAGGGCCGCACGCGGGAGATGCCCCAGGTCGACGAGTCGGGGAAGCCGCGCAAGCGGGCCCGGTCGGACTGGGCCGAGGAGACTCCGCTGGACGACCTGCCGTCCCTGGCGGACGAGCTGCTCGGACCGCGTGACGGTGAGGAGTTCGGCGGCGAGCGGGGGCGTGGCGGGCGGGGGCGCCGGGGGTGATGCCGGGTGCGGCGGGGTGGCGGGTCCGCGGGTCCGCTGGTCCGAGGGTGCGGCTCAGCGTGGTGGCGGGCGGTGCGCCTGACCGGGGCCAGGGCCGGGGCCGGGCGGTCGGTGGGGCCGTTGTCAGTGCCGACCCGCACAATGGACCCCGCACCCCCACCCGGGGCCCGCACGCCAACCGGGCTCCGTAGCACCCCACCGTGACGAAAGGGCGGCACCACCCATGACCGTCTGGGACGACCTCGTCGGCCAGGAGAAGGTGAGCGAGCAGCTGGCCGCCGCCGCTCGGGACGCCGACGCGCTCGTCACCGCCGTCGCCACCGCCGCCCCGCCGCCCGAGGCGTCGAAGATGACCCATGCCTGGCTGTTCACCGGCCCGCCCGGCGCCGGACGGACCCAGGCGGCGCGCGCCTTCGCCGCCGCGTTGCAGTGCGTGAGCCCCGACCGGGCGCTCGGCGGGGTCCCCGGGTGCGGGTTCTGCGACGGCTGCCACACGGCGCTGATCGGCACCCACGCCGACGTCACCACCGTCGCCGCGGTCGGCAGCCAGATCCTCGCCGACGACATGCGGGACACCGTCCGCAAGTCGTTCACCTCACCGGCGACCGGCCGCTGGCAGGTGATCCTCGTGGAGGACGCCGAGCGGCTGAACGAGAAGTCGGCCAACGCGGTGCTCAAGGCCGTCGAGGAGCCCGCCCCCCGTACCGTCTGGCTCCTGTGCGCCCCCTCCGTCGAGGACGTCCTGCCGACCATCCGCTCCCGCTGCCGGCACCTGAACCTGCGGACCCCCTCCGTCGACGCGGTCGCCGACCTCCTCGTACGCCGGGAAGGCATCGAGCCCGACGTGGCCGCGGCCGTCGCCCGGGCCACGCAAGGGCACGTCGACCGGGCCCGGCGCCTGGCCACCGACCCCGCCGCGCGCGAGCGCAGGGCTGCCGTCCTCAAGCTGCCGCTGCGGGTCGAGGACGTCGGCGGTTGCCTCAGGGCCGCCCAGGAACTCGTCGACGCGGCCGCCGAGGACGCCAAGCTGCTCGCCGAGGAGAGGGACGGCAAGGAGACCGACGAGCTGAAGACGGCCATGGGCGCCTCCCAGGGTGGACGGATGCCGCGCGGCACCGCGGGCGTGATGAAGGACCTGGAGGACAAGCAGAAGCGGCGGCGCACGCGTACCCAGCGTGACAGCCTCGACGTCGCCCTGACCGACCTCACCGGCTTCTACCGCGACGTCCTCGCCCTCCAGCTCGGCTCCCGGGTGGCGATCGCCAACGCGGACGCCGAGGACGCTCTGCAGCGCCTCGCCCGCGGCAGCACCCCCGAGGCCACGCTCCGCCGGATCGAGGCGATCGCCGCGTGCCGTGACGCCCTGGACCGCAACGTGGCGCCGCTGCTCGCGGTGGAGGCGATGACGATGGCGCTGAGAGCGGGTTGAGGCGAGTCCGCTCCTGATCTGATCAACTGGAGGTTGACCGGGGTCCCTCGTACGAGCCGCCGTGTGCACGGATGGCGACCGGGCGGCTGCGCAGAGTTACGCTCGGTTGATGTACATCAGGCGCAGCCCTCGCCCGGCCCACCCGATCGCCCCGCCCCGTCACCGGCGTTCACGTACCGGCGGTGCCCTTCTCGCCGTCGCCGCGCTGGTGGTGTCCGCCTGCTCGGCCGGGAGCGGTCCCGCGGGTACGACCGCGGAGGCGGCGGTGCTGCCCGCGCTGCCGCAGTCCACGCCGGCCGCCCTCTCGCCGTACTACGGGCAGAAGCTGAACTGGCGCAGCTGCGGGGTGCCCGGATTCGAGTGCGCCACGTTGAAGGCGCCGCTCGACTACGGCAAGCCGGACGTCGGTGACGTGCGCCTCGCCGTCTCCCGCAAGAAGGCGACCGGCTCCGGCAAGGCGCTCGGCTCACTGCTGGTCAACCCGGGCGGGCCGGGGGGTTCGGCGGTCGGCTACCTCCAGGCGTACGCCGGGATCGGTTACCCGGCCGAGATCCGCGCCCGGTACGACATGGTCGCCGTCGACCCCCGCGGCGTCGCCCGCAGCGAGCCCGTCAAGTGTCTGAACGGGCGGGACATGGACGCGTACACGCAGACCGACACGACGCCGGACGACGCGGCGGAGACCGAGCGGCTCGTCGGCGCGTACCGGAAGTTCGCGGAGGGCTGCGGCGCCCGCTCGGCCGCTCTGCTGCGCCACGTCTCGACCGTCGAGGCGGCGCGTGACATGGACATCCTGCGGGCGGCGCTGGGCGACGAGAGGCTGAACTACGTCGGGGCGTCGTACGGCACCTTCCTCGGGGCGACGTACGCCGGTCTCTTCCCGGACCGGGTGGGCCGGCTGGTCCTGGACGGCGCGATGGACCCCTCGCTGCCCGCGCGACGGCTGAACCTGGACCAGACGGCGGGGTTCGAGACGGCGTTCCGGTCTTTCGCGCGGGACTGCGTGCAGCAGTCGGACTGCCCGCTGGGCAAGAAGGCCGACGACGTGGGCGGGAACCTCAAGGCGTTCTTCGAGAAACTCGACGCCCGGCCGATCCCCACGGGCGACGCGGACGGCCGCAGGCTCGGCGAGTCCCTCGCCACCACCGGGGTGATCGCGGCGATGTACGACGAGGGGGCCTGGGCGCAACTGCGCGAGGCGCTGACCTCGGCGATGCAGGAGAGGGACGGTGCGGGACTGCTGGCCCTCTCCGACAGTTACTACGAGCGGGACGCCGGGGCCCGCTACTCCAACCTGATGTTCGCCAACGCGGCCGTGAACTGCCTCGACCTCCCCGCGGCCTTCTCCTCCCCGGACGAGGTGCGCGAGGCGCTGCCCGAGTTCGAGAAGGCGTCCCCCGTCTTCGGCGCGGGCCTCGCCTGGGCCTCCCTGAACTGCGCGTACTGGCCGGTACGGCCGACGGGTGAGCCACACCGCATCACCGCCGAGGGCGCCGCCCCGATCGTCGTCGTCGGCACCACCCGGGACCCGGCCACCCCGTACCGCTGGGCCCGCGCCCTCGCCGCCCAGCTCACCTCGTCCCGCCTCCTGACCTATGAGGGCGACGGCCACACCGCATACGGCCGCGGCAGCTCCTGCGTCGACGCCGCGATCAACGCGTACCTCCTACGGGGGGCCGCGCCTGCGGAGGGGAAGCGGTGCGGGTGAGCGGGCGCGGACAGGGGTGATGGTGGCCCGGGAGCCTCTCTCCCCGGGCGCCCGAAGCCTCTTCGTCCGGCTCCCGGAGCCGCTCTTCCTGGCCCCGGATGCCTGCCTCGGGGGTGCCTGCGGGGTGCCTCGGGGGTGCCTCCGGGGCTGGTGCGGAGCACCTCCGGAAACTGTGTAGACTTACCGACGTTGCTGATCGCACCATAGTGCGGACAGCGCGCCGCCTTAGCTCAGATGGCCAGAGCAACGCACTCGTAATGCGTAGGTCTCGGGTTCGAATCCCGAAGGCGGCTCCATGCTTGACCAGCGGTTTCCTTCCGGGAGCCGCTGTTCTGCATTTGGCCTAGTTGCAGCGCTAGTTGCCATTGCCACAAACGGCGGTACAACGCTCAGCCCCACAGCGCGTCCCCCATCCGCTTCGCCGCATCGTTCGCGAGGACCGAAGCGACGTGCGTGTAGCGCGTCATCATCCGCATCGAGCTATGACCGAGGATCTCCATCACGACGCGAGGACTCACCCCTGCCTCAATCAGGAGAGTGCCGGCCGTGTGCCGGTTGTCGTGCACCCGGGCATCGCGCAGGCCCGCCGCGGTGAGGATGTCCTTGAACTCCTCCCAGTCCATCCGCGGGTCGATCGGCTTGCCGTTCGGCTGGCAGAAGACGAGGTCGTTCTCCTCCCACAGCTCCCCGGCCGCCAGGCGCTCGCGCAGCTGCTCCGCGCGGTGCGCCTTCAGCAGCGGCACCAGCGGGGGCGGGATCGGGGCCAGCCTCTTGTTCTTGCCCTTCGGCTCCCGGAACACCAGGCCGCCGCCCGTACGCTTCGGGCATGCCTTGGCGTGGTCGGTGCAGTCCTTCGGGCACGGCTTAGGGCACCCGCGCTTGTACTTCTGGTGGATGGTGCAGTTCCTCCGGCACGCCTTGCGATGGTGCTTCTCCCCGCAGGCGTGCGCGTCCTCGCACCCGTGCTGCCACGTCAGCCGCTGGAGCTGCCACCAGACCTTCGCAACACCGTTGTCCAGGTCGACGTACTTCCAGCGCAGACCGATCGCCTCGCCCTGCCTCAGCCCGAGCGCCAATGCCACCGACCAGCGGGCGCCGTTGCGGCGCTCTGCGGCCTCGGCGAGCAGGGCGCGTGCCTCCGCCTGGTTGAACGGCTCGATTTCCTCCTCGGCAGCCTGCGGCGGCTCGACGAGGGTGGCGACGTTCCGCGTCACGATGTCCCGCTGCATCGCCACCTTCAGCGCGCGGGCGATGATCCGGTGGGTCTTCAGCACGGTGCCGGACGCGAGGCCTCGCTTGATCATGCTGAGGTACAGGGCGTCCAGGTGCTCGGCGGCGAGCTTGTCGACGCGGTGCTTCCCGATCCCCGGGAACAGGTACAGGCGGCACTTCGAGCGGTAGTCGTCCAGGGTCCGCGGGCTCATCGTCCCGTCGGCCACCTTCCGCGCGCAGGCCGTGTCCATCCATGTCGTCAGCCACTGCTGGACGGTGGGCGGGCGGCCGGCCTTCTTCGTCTTGCCTGCGTCGCGCTCGCGCTCCAGCTGGCGCACCTTGGCGCGCACGACGTTCTCGTCGGCCCCCATACGGTGGCGCCGATCCGGGGCGCCGTTCGGCTTCGTGCCGACGGTCACCCAGCCGTGCCACTTCCCGTCAGACTCGGAGAAGTAGACCGAGCTGTCGCCGTTCGCCCGCCGGCCACTCATCCCGCGCGCCCCGGCCGAGCGGGAGGCAGAATCTCCCGCTTCCTGGCTTCGTAGATCCAGCGATGGACGGTGCGCACAGGCACGCCAGACGTCTCGGAGATCGAGGGCGCAGGCGAACGGCCAGCCGCATTGAACCAGCGGTAGGCGTCGGCCACGGTTTGTAGGAACTCGTCTGTAAGGCGCCCCTCGGGCGGGCGGACGATCGGGAACTTGCCGGTCGGATCGCCGTCTGTGCCGTCGCCCACCATCGAGTCGGACTCGAACTTGATCGTCGTGTGGGGCACGTAATGGGGAGGGCTGTTCCGCGTCTCGAAGTACTCGTGCAGTGCGTCCAAGGTTGGGGCCGCCAGCGTGCTTTGAGAGGTGAAGATGTCATGCACGTCCGCAGCGATGTCGCTGCCCGTCAGGATCTGCTCCACCGTGGCCAGCGGGATTCGCCGCCACGTACGGCCAGTCAAGGGTTCGTCGGCGCCAGGCTCCATCACGACAGCGAGCATGTCCAGGCGCCCGCCCGGAGCCTCAGGGACCGCGAATTGGATGTACACCACGGGCCCCCCGTCCTCGTCTTTGAGTCGAGTCCACCCCTTCGGGCGGATGTCGATCTCCCACGTTCCGATGCGCAGCGCCATGTCCCGAGCATGGCAGGGCGCCACGCAATGAGCAAGTGACGCCACGCGCGTGAGTAAGTGTCTCCATGTACTTGCGCGACCGTCGCCGACCCTCTACCTTCGTGAGTAAGCGGCGCCGCGTTCGCGGAGTCACCTACTCACTGGAGATCGTCTTGACCCCGATCCTGTACCGGGCCGACGAGGTAGCGCAGATGCTTGGCGTCGGTCTCACGACGGCCAAGGCCAAGATCGCGTCGGGTGAGCTGCGCAGCATCAAGATCGGCCGTTCCCGCCGGGTGCCGGCCGACGCGCTGGAGCAGTTCGTGCAGCGACTCGACGCCGAGCAGAACGGCAACGACGCCGCGGGGGCAACCGCGGCGCCGTCCGAGAACCCCGTGTCCATCGCCTGAACAAAGCACAACGGCCGGGGGGCAACCCGGCCGCTGATTGGAGTCTCACCATGAAGCGTAGCGCGACCATCCCGACGCCCGCCATCCCGCCCACGAACGGTCACCTCCCGTTTGCCGTCCAGGCCGCCGAGCAGACCCGCGAGCGTGCCGACCAGCTCGCCGAGACGGCCCGCGAGCACACCACCAGCCACAGCGCGCGAGCCGTCGCCCAGCTCGACGCCAACCAGGCCGCGATGAACGCCGCCGGCCTCGGCAGCACCACCCTCGACGAGTTCTTCAACGTGGTCCGCAAGCAGGTCGCCGAGTCCACCGACCCGGACGGCACCCTCGGCGCCATCGCCCAGCTCATCATCAGCCACTGCGCCAAGACGGACGCATGCCCGATCTACCGCGACTGCGACCAGACCGGCCCGCACTACGACCACAGCGGGTTCGGCCTGCTGAAGGTCGCAGACGAGACCGGGCAGGGGACGCTCATCGACGCCGGGATGGTCGCTCTGTCCGGGCGCAAGTCGCACGCGACGGTCTGCCTGGGGAACGCCGAGTTCGACAACGCGGCTTCGGTCCGTCAGAAGACGGCGGAGCTGCGGGTGTTCCTCAATCACGTTGACCAGCTGGCTGACCGCGTGTTCACCGACCACCAGGCCCACAGCTGATGACCGGATGCCCGGCGCAGGACAGCCCCGCCGCCACCGCGGCGGGGCCTTCCCGCATTGACGACCGCGCCGTCTGGGACCAGTTCCGCGACGTCGTCCGCGAGCTCCTTGCACAGCAGCCCAGTCCGAATACCGTGCGCGCCGCCGCGCGCCGGATCACGCACCACGTGCTCGCACAGGCCGAGGCAGAGATCACGGCCCGTGACGAGTCCCCGGAGGACGAGCACCGTTGACCACGCCTGAGGCGCCTCAGTGGGGCGCCAGAGAAGAGGCCCGCCTCGACCTGGAGAAGGCCGTGGTGGGTACGGCCCTGCTCAACTCGGGCCAGTTCTCCGCGCTCGCCGAGGTCGTTACGCCCGACATGCTGCGACACGCGCCAGCGCGCGCAGTGTGGGACCTCCTTGCGCAGCGCATCTCCGCCGACCTTCCGGTCGACTACGGCGCTCTCCACCAGGCGATGCCCAAGGACTTGCTGAAGAAGATCGGCGGCCCCGCCGTCTTCAGCCTCCTGGGGAGCTGCAACGTCGGAGATGCGCTCTGGCACGCGGAAGAGCTTCGAAGGATCACCATCCGGGACCGGATCGCGGCGAAACTCCGCGGAGCGCTCACCCGCATCGAGCACGACGACGACCTTGAGGCCGCGATCGAGGTTGCCCTCACCGCAGTCACGGACCTGGACACCTTCGCGGCCGGGGCGAAGACGTCGGGCTCGGACTGGGATGACGTCGACCTGTCGCCTGTACTGAGCGGCTCGTACAAGCCCAGCCTGCCCACGGTCGGCTCCAGGGACGACGGCATCGGCCTCTTCTACCCGGGCCGCGTCAACGGCATCCAGGGCGAATCCGAGGCCGGCAAGTCATGGGTGGCCCTGATCTCTTGCCTCGTCGAGATCAACCGCGGCAACCACGTCTTCTACCTCGACTTCGAGGACTCCGAAGAGGGCGTGATCGGCCGTCTCTTGCTGATCGGCGGCACTCCCGACGTGATCGCCGAGCGATTCCACTACGTCCGGCCCGGGGGTGCCCCGTCGCCGATGCTGCTCAAGGCGTTCGTGAAACGCGTCCGCGAGTTCGAGGCGACCCTCGCCGTCGTCGACGGCGTCACCGAGGCCATGACGATGATGGGCTTGGAGCTCAAGGAGAACACCGACATCGCCAAGTTCGGCCGGATGCTGCTGCGCCCCCTGGCCGACACCGGGGCCGCCGTCGTTCCCCTCGACCACGTGGTGAAGAACAACGAGAGCCGCGGCCGGTACAGCCTCGGTGGCGTCCACAAGCTCAACGCCGTCGACGGTGTCCAGTACATGCTCGAAGCCGTCCGTCCCTTCGGCATCAACACCGAGGGCCGCTCACGGCTCCGCGTCGCCAAGGACCGGCCGGCGCAGGTTCGTAAGCACGCGCTGCCGGGCGGGAAGAACCCGATGCACTGGTTCGCGGACCTGGTGATCCGTTCCGAGGGTGACGAGTTCGCCGAAGCGCACCTGTACCCGCCAATTCAGCGATCCGATGAGTCGGACGAGGCGACCGCCGAGCGGGACCAGCTCGCGAAGGAGAACGCAGAGATCGAGGAGCGGGCCCAAGAAGTGCTCCGCGTTCTGGCCAAGGCAGAGGCACCGCTGAGCAAGACCAGCATCGAGGAGCGGGTGTTGGGGCGAGGCAGCGTCACGCGGAAGGCGGTCGAGCGGCTCGTCTCCGATGGCCGGATCATCCGTACGACCGGTCCGCGGCGCGCGACCCTGCACACGATTCCCCCTCAGCAGGGGGCGAAGTGATGCGCGACTCCGTCCCACTCCGTCCCGTGGCGCCCCGCCAGGTCAGGCAGGTGCGGGGCAAAAGAGCAGGTCACTGGACTAGCGACTCCGTCCCGGCGACTCCGTCCCGCAAGCAGCAACCTGACAGGCCGTCACGGGACGGAGTCGCGAACGACCCTACCTGCGGAAACCAGCAACGAACCGACTCCGTCCCACTCCGTCCCGACTCCGTCCGGGACGCGGTCAGACGACTCCGTCCCCCGTCCCGTCTCTTAGGGACGGGGACGTTGTCGACGCCACACCCACCCCGGAGGACCACATGCAGACCACCCACACCGACTTTGAGCGCGCCCTCGCCGCTGAACCCCGACTCCGCGCCATCACCAACATCGTCACCGCCCTCACGACCCTCGTACGCCCCGACGACACCATGTGCGGCAGCTGCGTATGGGAAGACATCGTCAAACCCCTTGCCATCCCCCTCATCGGCTGGGAACGCGGCTACCCGCTCAAGGCCGCCCACGACCCCGGAACCCTCGGCTGGCAGCTCATCAGCGGCTCTGACTGGGCCCGCCAGTTCGAGGAGGTCGAGAAGACCCGCACGCCCGCCTCAACAGCCACCGAGGAATGGCTCCGCACCTGCGAGGCCTGGGACGCCTTCTGTGGCGAACTCATCCGCCGACTGAACGACGCCGACCCCGCCAACGGACACGGCGTCTGCAAGGCCCGCTGAACGTCGCACCACGGCGGCACACGTCTCGCGCGCGCACGCGAGGACCACCCCCACCGCCGCGCGCGTACCCGGTTACAGCGCCCCTTCGCATAGCGCGCCCGCGCGTCACGTCACGAGAAAGACCCCCGTACATGTCCACACAAACCCCCGCGCAACACCCCACCTATCCCGGCCGGGACGACCTGAACAAGGCCAGCGCCCGAGCCCGCCGCGCGTTCGCCGCTGTCTTCAAGGAGGGACGCCGGCACGATCCCAAGCTGCTGCCCGACCTCGCCCAGCTCGTCGCCGAGGCCGCCGAGACGCTCAACCGGATCGCCTCGGACGCCGAGGCCCTGGAGCAGGCCAGCGCACGCCACCAGCGGGCGCTGAAGGCACAGCAGGACAAGACGCGGGCCCTGCTGCGGAAGGCTCAACGTTCGGGCTCTACGCGGGGCGTGGCGACGCTGGAGCGCATCGACGCGTACCTGACCGAGCAGCGGGTCCCAGGCCGTGACGACGGCTGACGAGCTGCTCGCCGAGGACGGCGCGGTCGTCGTACCGCGCTCCCTCGCGTCGACCACGTTCGCCGCCCTGGTGCTCTACCTCACCGACCGCGTACGAGCCGACGGCGGCGCCCTGAGCCCCGACGCCCGCGCCCTACTTCACGCCCTCAACCACGCTGCCCAGCAGCCCAGTAGCGCATCCGACACCCCAACTCCCGCACCAGCCACCGTGGTCACGTCACGGGTACTCGGCGTGGCAGAGGCCGCGGACGTCCTCGGCTGCAACCGGTCGTACGTCCGCCGTCTCTGCCTCGCCGGCCGAATCCCCGCGACACGGAACCGGGGCGGCTGGGTCATCGAGGCCGCCGCCCTCGACGACTACCGGCACGGGAGACGCCATGGCGAAGGGGAAGGCGCGGGTGAAGTCCGAGAGGGCCGCGACCGCGCAGCAGAGCAGCAAGAGCGGGGCGAAGTCGGGGCGTGACCGGCGCCCGGCCGGGCAGCGCCCGGGGTGGCCGGCATGACCGAGCGCACCGCGAACCTGTACACCGCGATCGAGGCGGACCGACAGGCCAGAGAGAAGGCCCGCGAAGAAGCCGCGGCGCCCGAGCGCGAGCGGCAGGAGAAGCAGGCCGCCGCCGACGCCAAGCTGATGGGCACGCCCGCCTGGGACACCATCGGCATGTACCGCCGCCACCGTGCCACCCAGCACGCCACCCGGCCCGTCCAGGGCGACGACACGACCGCACAGACGGTCGTGGCCCTCGCGCAGGGCCAGGCGCAGGGAGGTGGCGACGATGCCGCATGACCTCGCCACCGCACAGGCCGAGCTGGTTGAGGCCAAGGCCGCGCTGGAGACGCTCACCGAACGTGTCGCAAACGGCGACGAGGACGTCACGCCCGCGCAGCTCCAGGCGCAGAAGGAACTCATCTCCTTCGCTGAGCTGCGGGTAGAGGCCGCACAGCGCACCGCCGCCCGTATGCGCGAGGACGAGCGTGTCTCCCTCGCCAACGCGGCGAAGACCGCAGCCACAGGGCTGATCAACGGCACCGGCATGGACGACATCGCCGACGCCCTCGGCACCGCCGTCACCGCACTCAGTGCCCTCGCCGGCCTGGTCGAAGCCCGTAACGCCGAGCTGGACGAGGTGGCCGTGTCGCTGGCCGACCTCGACGACGACCTGAAGGTGAGCCAGGCCGCCGACGTCTGGGCATCGAGGCGCTACGGCATCTGGGGTGACCGCACCAGGGTGAACGTCGACGGCGTCGGGAAAGCCGACCGACTCGACCTCGGCGACCTGACCGTGGCCGTGGTCCTGGCCGCCCTCACCGGCACAGCGAACGGGCGGGAAGCCATCACCCGGCATCGGCAACGAGTCGCCGGCCTGCCGAACCTGGCGGTGCGCAAGCTGGTGGACGACATCCCGGAATTCGCCGCAGAGCTGCGGGTGTCCTCGCAGCAGTTCGCAGCAGCTGACGCACGCGGTAAGGCCGACATCAGCGAGCAGGGCCGCCGCCCGCTGCCCGAGGCGGCCGGGGTGGAGCCGGAGCGCCGAGACGGGTAGCTCAAGGTACGGGGCGAACGCGAGAGGGGCGGACCGATGGCCGCCCCTCTCTGCTGATCGGCGACGCAAGCAAATCCGAGCAATCTTGCCCCGCTGTCGGCGCATTCCTCGCATCCTGGGAACCCACCGACGGCAAGAAGGAGACAGACCATGGCCCTTCAGCTCCGCATGCTCGGCACCACCAGCGACGACGGGAAATGCCCCACGCTGTACGAGGACGTCGCAACCGGGGACATCGTCGTGCAGGGCTACACCGTGACCGACCCCGAGGATGTCGCCCAGTTGCAGAACGTCCTCGACGGCGAGTCGTTCGTGCGGGTGCCGCGTGAGCTGCTCACCCGCTTCGCCCCCACGGAGTAGGCGCGTGCCGGAGTTCATCGACGACGACACGTTCGGCTCGTACTTCGAGGAGTTTGCCCACACCGCGTGGAGGCTGGAGTCCCGCCGCGGCTACGGCTCCGACCGGACCAGCGAGAAGTATCAGCGCTGGCTGACGACCGGCCAGGCGACCGACGAAGGCGAACGACCCTGGTGCGTCAACGTCCGCGCCCAGACAGGCGAGGGCAAGCGCTTCGAGCGCGTCCGCGTGGCCGACGATCCACCGACCGAGGAGCAGCGCTACCTGCTCGCCGCGGCCGCCACGAACAACGCGGCCGGGGAGGACATCCGGTACCTGTGGCGAGCGGACGCCGACAAGCTCGCGCTACCCGCGCTGGACTTCTGGCTGTTCGACTCCCACCACGCCCTGGTCCTGCACTTCGACGACGCGGACGACTACCTCGGCGCCGAGCTGGTCGACGAGGCCGCGCGCATCGTGGAGTTCTGCCAGATCCGGGATGCTGCCTGGCACCACGCAGTCAGGCGCGACGAGTTCGCCGGACGGGTAGCTTCGTTGACGTGAGCGACTTCCAGACCGCCCGGAGGGTCCTCGGTGCGCGGCTGCGCGAGCTGCGTACCGAGGCCGGCCTGTCCGGCAAGGAGCTTGCTGCCCTGGTGGACTGGCAGGCGTCCAAGGTGAGCAAGCTGGAGAACGGCAAGCAGACCGCGAGCGAGGCGGACATCCATGCGTGGACGCAGGCTGTAGGCCGGCCGGACGTCGCGGCCGAGCTGCGGGGGACACTGCGGGCTCTTGAGACTGCGTACCGCACGTGGCGGCGGCAGCTGGCGGGTGGGCACCGCAGCGTGCAGGAAGGGCACTTACTTCAGGAGGAGGACGCGACCGAGATCCTCATCTTCGAGTCCGGCGTCATCCCTGGCATCTTCCAAACCCCGGAGTACGCCCGTGGCGTGCTCACGGACGTGTCCAACCGGGTCGGCTCGCCGCGGGACGTCGAGGCCGGTGTGCAGGCTCGCATGCGCCGCCAGGCGATCCTGTACCAGCCGGGCCGCCACATTCACGCCTTGGTGTGGGAGGCGGCGCTGTACGTCAACCGGTGCGAGACGCAGGCCATGGCAGCGCAGATCGAGAGGCTGTCGGCGCTGGTCGGTTCCAGCACGGTGACGCTGGGGCTGATTCCGTTCACGGCTCGTCTGCCGTTCTCCCCGAAGCACGGTTTCTGGATCATGGATCAGAGCGTGGTCGTGGCCGACACCTGGAACGCTGAGCTGTGGCTCGACTCGGATGAGGACGTGGCGTACTACGCCAAGGTGTGGACGCTGATCAGTGAGTCTGCCGTGTACGGGCACCTTGCGCACCGGCTGCTCATGCGGGCCCGTGCTTCCTGCGACCTCGCGAGCAATTACCCGCATTCCGGAATGATGTTGCAGCAATAGCGAGCAACCGGCAGGTATTGCTGCAATTTGCTCACCTACCGTTCCGGCATGTCCGAGACTACGCAGGCCGCGAGCCCGGCAAACTCCCCCACTGCCTACGGCTGGTGCGCCTGGCACCAGAACCACGCCCGAGGCGTCCGGCTCATCCGGGCGATCGAGCAGGGCTCCGGCACAGGCGGCAACCTCTTCGCGTGCCTCCCCTGCCGCCAGGCCTACGACCTCACGCCGTACGCCGACCAGCCGTGACCTGGAACCCCGAGCCGCCCCCCACCCGCGGCCTGAGCAAAGCCCAGTACGACGGTTGGGCCTGCTGCTGGTGCGGGGAGAGCCTCCTCGACGTGAAGGGGACGGTGTCGGCCGGCATCGCGCGCGGCAGCGTCGGCGCTGTCGTCCTCGACGTCGAAGTGTGGGCGTGCGGGCCGCGGTGCCCGCAGCGTCCGCGTAAGCCCCGGCTCAGTCGCCAGCCCCCCAAGGCCTAAAGGCGGCTGAGCCGGTCTGTCCGGCGCGTCCCTGTGTCCGCGCCGGACGAAGCAGCGGCCCCCGAGAGCACCGTCTCGGGGGCCGTTCTCATGGGGCATTCACTACGCCTGTAGTGACGCCGCGATGGGCAAGGAGCGGCCTCGGGGAATCTCTCCCCAGAGACCCCGAGGCCGCCGTCTCAGAGGTCCGCTACGGCTCGCGCGCGGGCCAGATCGGGTCGACTACGGTGCGCCGATTCTCCTTGGTGTAGATGACACGGAACCCCTCCCCCGGCCCCTCTTGGACGCGGTCGATTTCGCCGCTATGAGCTGCGGGTTCATCCTCCACGGGAGGGGGTGGGGGAGTGGCGGACGAATCGGACATCCGCCGCGCCGAGCGCCACAGCGCGACCACCCCGACGACGACCACCAGGAGCACCCCGACGGCCTCGTCGACGGCGAACGCCACGGCCACCAGGACCCCTCCGAGGACGACCAGGACGCACGCCCCGGCCACCCTCGACGGCTCCTCCGGCTCCTCGACCGGCGTAGGCTTCCGGCCCATCACACGGACCGGTACACGCTGTCGCCGAGCCAGTTCGCGGCCTGCGCGAGGGGCACCGCGGCGAACCCCGCCACCCCGGCCGAGGTGCCGAGGCAGATGCCGCACCAGGCGCCCCGCTTGAGGACGCCGCTCGTCTCGCCGCCGGCCTTCTTCACGGACGCCAGGAAAACGGCGGTGAGGATCAGGACCAGGCACGCCCCGGGGGTGGACAGGGGGACGAACGTCTTCGCCGCGGAGAGCTGGCCGGGCTGCTCGCCGACGCCCCAGACGAGGGCCGCGTCGCCGAGCCAGTTGGACAGCCCGAGGACGGCCGAGGAAGCGGTGCCGATGAGTCCGGCGATGCCGAGGGTGGTCAGGGCGCCGTAGCACCAGGACAACAGGAAGGGCAGCAGCTTGGACGCGTGCCTGAGGGGATCCTTCAGCAGCTGCTTGCGGCCGGGCCACCACTTGGTGGCGTCCCAGCCGAGGATGCAGAGTCCGACGGTCACGCCGCCGAGCGTTACGTAGTTCACGAGGTGGTCCTTCAGCGGAGGACGGCCGCGCCGAGCGCGGCGATGGTGAGGATGAGAGCGACGGTCCCGGTGATGCGCGGGACGTCGTGGAGCGCGATGGCGCACAGCCCGTAGAGGGCGACCAGCGCGGAGCCTGCAAAGAACGCGGCGAGCAGCACGACTAGGCCTGCTGCTTCGCGCGAGCGTCGATACGGGCCTGCCATCGAGCGCGCACGGCTCGCGCAGCCTGGTGGATCGCGAACTGCGCGACGTCTTCCGGCTGCGCCTTGTATGCGGCGGCGAGCAGGCTGAGGTTCTGCCGTAGCTGCGTGCTCTCCGGGAGCAGCAGGCCAGCCGCAATGGGTGCCGCAGGCTCAGGTTCCGGGGCGGGTGCCGGCGGAGGCTCCTCGCGCAGGTCTCTGCGTACGGTGTCGTCGGAAACGCCCAGCTCATCGGCAATCTCGGTCGGAGTCATGCCGCGGCTCGTGAGGTGCGCGACGACAATGCGCCGAGTCGCACGGGACATCGCAGTCATCGCCGACCACCGAACCTTCGGCGGTCCTGCTGCTCCCACCGTTCTGCCTCGGCGGCCGCCTTGGCGATGCTGCGCTGGTGCCCCTCGCGGCGCTTGCGCGAGGCGCGGTCGGAGGCGGACTCACGGCCGCTGTACGTGGTGTCGGCGAGGCCGCGGTCGTTGCTGCCGCTGAGCCAGGACAGGAAGCCCATCAGCGCTCACCGCCGAGGATGGTGGCGAGCTGGTCGGCGAGGTAGCGCAGTCGGTCAGCGGCGGTGTCGAGCGAGGCCGCGAAGTCGTACAGACCGGCGGGAGTGAAGCCGCCGCGCGGCTCGTAGGAGAGAACGACGGACACCCCGATGTCGCGCGGGCTGCGCTCGGCGAAGACGTCCTGGAACAGGTAGGCGTACCCGAGCAGCTGGCCGTCGTGGGTGAGGCGGTGCTGCACCCCGGCGTGCTCGAGGTCCACACGGTGGACGGGGACGTAGTCGGCGTGGCCAGCGCACCAGTCGGGTTCGGGGATCGTGACGTCCCCGTGGTCGAGGGTGGACAGAGTGACGGTGCGGGGTTCGGTCATCGTCCGGCCTCCGCCCGCGCAGCGCTGTGGTGCTGGTAGCCCGTGGGCGGGTGCTCGGTGAGCCGCTCGCGCAGGTACGCGGTCGTCCAGGCGATGCCGAGCGGGTGTTCCTCAAGGGCGCTGCGCAGCGCGATCGCGGCGTGCATGGCACGGTCGTTGAGGATCCGGTCGTGCGTCTCGGTGTCACCGACGGTGGCGGGGTGCGGGATGTCGAGGGCTTCGAGGACGGCCGCGAGCAGCTCGCGGACGGTGTCGTCGGGGATAAGGTCGCGCATGGGTCTGGACTCCTTGATCAGGAAGGGTCTGGATCAAGGCGCCGTTCGGTGGTGACACACCGGGCGGCGCCGCTCTGTCTGCGCGGAGCAGACGAGCGGGAATCGGGGGCCCACGGCTAGTTGCAGTCCTAGTTGCGGTTCGCCCACGGTCGGGGGCGGTCACAGAGGCTCGATAAGCACTCTGACCAGCAACTATGACCGAGGATGACCTACGCCGACCATTCGTCAGGGAAACTCGTAATGCGTAGGTCTCGGGTTCGAATCCCGAAGGCGGCTCTGTAGAAGCCTCAGGACTCACTCGCCGTGACCTGGGGCTTTTGCTTTTCTCGGCCCGGGCGTCGACCGACACAGCCTCCCCCGTTCGTGCCACCCGATCCAAGGGGTGCGCGCGAGGGGAGCGCATGTGCGGAGAGAGCCGGCAAGCGCTCCGCCGTGTCACTGGTTGGTACGGCCGTAGTGCGGGGCTCAGGCAGGCCGAGGCGGCACGTCACGCGGGTGACCGGCAGGCCGACGCGCTGCTCGAGTCCGTCCGACTCACGATCCAGTCCGAGCAGGTGCAGCGCTCGCTCGCCCAACGGCGCCAGATCTACGTGGAGTTCCTCGGGGCCGCGGAAGCGCGAGCCCTGACCGAGCGCACGGGGAAGGGCGGTTCCGACGACGAGGCCCTTCTCCAGCGGACGCTGAGCGCGGTGGTCCTGGAAGGTCCCCCGGGGGTCGCCGCCGCGGCCCGGCATCTCGTCGACTGCTTGCGCCGCCATGAACTGCCGGACGATGTCGACCGGGCGAAGTCGGCCTTCGTGGCGGTGGTCCAGGAAAAGAGGTCCGGACCCGGCGAACCAGCCTGACGTGGGCCTCTGTCCGCAACCCCCGGCGAGGGCTACGCTGTCCGTACAGGCCCCAGCCCCCGGCAGCGATGCGTTGTTCCGCTCCGCTCCGGTCCGGGAGGCCCGCGGTGTTCGTCCTGTTTCTCGTCCTGGTCGTGGTCTTGTTCGGTCTCGGCTTCCTGAACCCCCTCTGGTGGGTGGCCGCAGCCGTGTTGGTCTTCGGCGTCACCCGGCACGCCCGCGATGGCGGCGCAGGCCGGAGCCGTGGGGGCGGTTCGGCTCTCGGGGGCTACCGGGACTACGAGGACTACCGGGAGTACCGGGACCACCGGGCTCGTCAGGACCGCTGGGAACGCCGCTACAGCCGCCAGAACCGGGGTCGCTGGGGGCGGGAGGACGGTCGGGGCCATGAACACCGGGGGTGACCGATGAGCCCCTTCGGTCGGCACCGGCAGCGTAGGAGTGGGTGCCGCTCATGGAATGGCTGCGAAGACTGCCGGTGATCGGAAAGCTGCTGCGCACGCACGCTGGGCGGGCGTTCCTGCGGCTGGACGCGGTCCACTGGGCCCGGCTCGCCGCGGCCATCACCTTCACCAGCTTCGTCGCGCTCTTCCCGCTGATCACCGTGGGCGTGGCGATCAGCGCCAAGCTGCTGAGCGACGACCAACTCGGGGACCTCAAGGACGAGATCGCCGACCAGGCGCCCGGCCTCTCCGATCTGCTGGACCTGGACAGTCTCGTCGCGCACGCCGGATCGGTCGGACTGATCGCGGGCGCCCTGCTGCTCGTGATCGGCGTCAACTGGGTCAGCGCCCTGCGCGGGTCTCTGCGCGCGGTGTGGGAGAAGGAGCAGGACCCGGGCAATCCGTTCCTGCTCAAGCTCAAGGACTCCATGGTGCTGGTCGGCCTCGGCGCGGTCGGGCTGGTCGCGATCGGCAGTTCGGTGTTCGCCAACATCGCCGTCGGCCGGGCCGCCGACCAGACCGGCATCGAGGGCGGGGTGGGGCGGGCCCTGCTGTTCCTCGTCGGCCTGGCCATCGCCGTGGTCGTCGACTTCATCCTGCTGGTCTACGTGCTCACCCGGCTGCCGCAGGTGCATCCCGGTCGGCGCGCGGTCCTGGTCGCCGCGCTGATCGGTGCGGTGGGCTTCGAACTGCTCAAGTGGTTGCTCACCGGCTATCTCCAGGGCGTTGCGGGCAGGAGCATGTACGGCGCCTTCGCCGTGCCGGTCGCCGTCGTGCTGTGGATCAACCTCATGGCCAGGCTGCTGCTGTACTGCACCGCCTGGACAGCGACCCAGACGGGAACGGACGCTCGGTCCGGCGAGACCGCCGGGGATGACGGCCCGCAGCGCGAGCTCGGCCCCGCAACCGCGACCGCAACCGGAACCGCCGCCGCCCCACAGCGGGCGCCGGCCGACACCGACGCACCAGCGGCGGCACCGCGCCCTCGGAAGCACGGCCCCTGATCCGAACGCGGTTCCTCATGCACGGCCACCCCGGACAGGCGCCCCTACGGCCCCGTCCCCGCCTGGGCAGGACCGCCCCTGTCCCTCGCCCGAGACGACCGGCGGAAACGGGACCGGTCACTGCGGAGCGGCGGCCCGGTCCCGGCGGGGACGTCCCGAGCGGAGGCGGCAGATGCCTGAGCGGGCACGCCGAGGAGCAGGGCCCCCGAACCGGTGAGGTCGAGTATCAAACCCAGGGTCGGTGGCGGGTGGTGCAGTCGCAGGGCGCCGCCGGCCACGGCGGCCCGCTGGGACGCGTCCAGGAACGCGTTGAGGCCGCTGCAGTCGCAGAAGGTGACGGGGGTGAGGTCGACGTCGATGGTGCGGATACCGTCGCCCAGGCACCGTGCCAGTGCCGTGCGCACCAGCGGCGCCGATTCCAGGTCGATCTCACCGGCCAGGGTGATGAGGGCCCGGTGCCTTCGGTCATGGCGGTGGACGGTGAGCTGTGGGAGGGGCATGACGCCTCGGTTCGGGAGACCGTCCGGCAGCGCACGCGGTGAGGCGGGGATTCCCGGCCCCCGTCACGCGCTCCCGGCAGGGACGTACGTGCGGTGGAGGCGGAACGACGGCCGGTCCGAGGGCCTGCGCGACAGGACCGAGGATCCGCACGGTTCCCTCCAGGGCTGCACCGGGTGACGGACCGAAGGCCCGTTCCTCACAGCCATCTGTGTCGAGTGACGACAGGCCGCCGGGATCTGGGGCGTCCGTACAGCAGCATAGTCCTCGACCCGGTCGGACGGGCGGCCGTACGTCGGCCATTCCCGGTGCCCCGGCGCTGCTTCCGCCGACCGCGGCCACTTCGGGCGTACGGCACGCCGGACCCCCGTGACCTTCCCTGGCCCGTCGCCTGGTGGGAGCCGCCCGCGCGGGGCTGACGGTGCCGGCAGGCGAACCGGCGTCGGTGCCGGGGCGTACGTGAGAAGTCCTTACCGTGAACGGCTAGCATCGCGGCGGTACTTCGCGAGCCGGGATGAGGTGAGGGCATGGGGGAGGCGCCGCGCGTCGCCGTCGCCGTGGTGACCATGGGGAACCGGCCTGAGGAGGTCGACGCCCTGCTGGAGTCCGTGGCCAAGCAGGACCTGCCGCCCACCCGGATCGTGATCGTCGGCAACGGCTGCCGGCTCCCGGAGTTCGCCCAGCGGCTGTCGCTGCCGGGCGAGGTCACCGTCGTGGAGCTGGCGGAGAACCTCGGCTGCCCCGGCGGGCGCAACGTCGGGATCGCGCGGCTGCGGGAGTTCGGCGACGTCGACGTCGTCGTCGAGCTGGACGACGACGGGCTGCTGGTCGACGCCGACGTACTGCGCCGCGTACAGGAGTTGTTCGCGGCCGACGAGCGGCTCGGCATCGTCGGGTTCCGGATCGCCGACGAGCACGGGGAGACCCAGCGGCGGCACGTCCCCCGCGTCGGCGCCTCCGATCCGCTGCGCGGCGGGTACGTCACCGGCTTCCTCGGCGGCGGGCACGGCTTCCGCATGACGATGCTCGACGAGATCGGGGACTGGCCGGCCCGGTTCTTCTTCGCGCACGAGGAGACGGACCTGGCCTGGCGGGCCGCCGACGCGGGCTGGAAGATCCTCTACGCGCCGGAGCTGCTGCTCCAGCACCCGAAGACCTCACCGGCCCGGCACGCCGTCTACTACCGCGTCAACGCCCGCAACCGCGTCTGGCTGGCCCGGCGTCGGCTGCCGCTCCCGCTCGTCCCGGTCCACCTCGGCGTCTGGGTGCTGCTCACGCTCGTACGGAACCGCTCGGTGCCGGGGCTGCGCGCCTGGTTCGGCGGGTTCGCGGAAGGTGTGCGGAAGTCGGCGGGCGAGCGACGGCCCATGCGCTGGCGTACGGTGTGGCGGCTCACCCGCCTGGGACGACCACCGGTCATCTGACCAGGCAGCTCTTGTGAACACGCCGGTCGGACGACCGCCGGCCATCTGACCAGCCAGCACCTGTGAACACGCGGGTCGCCCGGCCGGGCCCGTCCCGTGAAGACGCCGGTCGCCTGCCCAGGCCGGTCTCGTGAACACGCCGGTCGCCCGCCCAGGCCGGTCTCGTGAACACGCCGGTCGCCCGCCCAGGCCGGTCCCGTGAACACGCCGGTCGCCCGCCCAGGGATGCACGACGAGAGCCCCGGTCGTTCACCTCCGCCGACCGGGGCTCTCTCGCGTCCCCGGATCCGGCCGCGGCGGCAACACTCCCCCGAGTATCGCGTCGTACGCGCGCACCGACGGGCCAGATCCGATGGACTGATCACATCAGGTGCCACCAACAGATCGCTAACATGGGGAACATGTGGCCACCGGTCATGCCGGCGGTCCTCACCGGCATCGTCACCCGACTGGCGTGAAAACGCCGGTCAGGGGCATCGGACGGCCGCTGTGACAGCGGGTTCCGGCCGGACCGCCGGTCGGCGCAGGCGGCGGGAAACCACCGGGCGCGGAGCGGGATCCAGCCAGAGGCGGCGGGCTTGAGGTCCCGCCGGAAGCGGTGGGCCTCGGCCCGCCGGAGGCGACGGTGTGCACGTGCGCCTTTCGGGTTCGGCGCGTGGGAAGGCAGTGGTTCGGCGTGGAGCGGTACGAGCTGCGGTTCGGACTGCTGGGGCCGCCCGTCCTCTACGACGCCGGCACACCCCAGGTGGTGGGCAGCCCCAAGGCGCGCACCCTGCTGGCGGCACTGCTGCTGGAGTCCGGCCGTACCGTCTCGGTCGACTCGCTCAAGGACGCGCTGTGGGGCGGGGAGCCGCCCGCCTCCGCACAGGCCTCGCTGCACAACCACGTCACCCGGCTGCGGCGGCTCCTCGACGACCCCGAGCGGCTGCGGGCCGTACCGCCCGGTTATGTGCTGCGTGTCGAGCGGGGTGAGCTGGACGTCCATGTCTTCGACGCCCGTGCCGCCGAGGCACGCGCCGCGCACGCGGCCGGGGACTGGGCCGGGACGGTGCGCGCGTGCGGCGACGCCCTCGCGCTGTGGCGCGGCTCGCCGCTGTCCGGGCTCCCCGCCGAACTCGGTGGATACGCCTTCGCGCAACGGCTGCGGGAGGCGCGGCTGCTGCTTCTGGAACTTCGCTACGACGCCGAGCTCGCCGTCGGCGACCGGCTCGACGGTCTCGTCCTGGAGCTGACGTCCCTGACCGCCGAGCATCCGCTGCGCGAGGCCTTCCACCGTCAGCTGATGCTCGCCCTGCACCGCACGGGACGGCAGGCGGAGGCACTGGCCGTCCACCGCGATCTGCGCACCCGGCTCGTCGAGGAACTCGGGGTGGAGCCGGGCGCCGGGGTAAGAGAGGCCCACGTCGAGGTCCTGCGCGAAGCCGCGGGGGCACCCACCGGACCCACGGGGGCGCACACCGGTACGGCCGGGACATCCACCGGACCCGCCGGGGCGCTCCCCGGCCCCGCGGGGGCACCCGCACCCGCGCCAGCCCCCGCAGACGCCACGGACACGCCCGCCGGTGACCTCACGGATACGCGAACCCAAGCCGAGGCCGAGCCCGCGCCCGCCGCCTACCCCGAAGGCGCCGCCGCCGAGACCCGAGCCGAATCCACCCCGCTGCCCCGCCCCGCCCAACTCCCGCCGCCCCCGCCCCACTTCACCGGCCGCGCGGCCGTCCTCGACGACGTACGCCGGACCCTGACGGGCGACACGCCCGCCGTCGCCGTCATCAGCGGCATGGCCGGGGTCGGCAAGAGCGCCCTCGCCCTCCACGTGGCCCATGGGCTGCGGGACCGCTTCCCCGACGGCCAGTTGTACGTCAACCTGCACGGCGCCACCCCGGGCATGACGCCCCTCACCCCGTCCCAGGCGCTCGCCGCGCTCCTGCGCGACCTGGGCGCCGACCCGCGGTCCATCCCCGAACACCCGGACGCGGCAACGGCGTTGCTGCGCTCCCTGCTCGCGCCTACCCGCACCCTGATGGTGCTGGACGACGCCGGGACCGCCGCGCAGGTACGGCCGTTGCTGCCGGCCGGGCCCGGCTGCGCGGTGATCGTCACCAGCCGCTCCCCGCTGACCACCCTCGACGGGGCCCGCCGTTTCGCGCTCGCCCCGCTCTCGGCGGAGGACAGCGCGGCGCTGCTGCGGGCGGTGTCCGGTCGCGAGGCCGGCGAGGCGGCGGACGCGAACCGCATCGACGCCACCCACCCGCTGGTCGAACTCACCGGCCGTCTGCCGCTCGCCCTGCGTATCGTCGCCGCCCGGCTGGCCGCGCGCCGCGCCCTCACCCCTGACGTGCTGGCCGACCAACTGGCCGCCACGGAGGGCAGGTTGCGGCATCTGGAGTACGACGACCTGTCCGTGCGCCGCTCCCTGGCCGTCGCCCATGACGCGCTCGCCGCCTCCGGCCGCCGCACCGACCGGGACGCCGCCCTCGCGCTGCGCAGGCTGGGCGCCCTCGACCTGCCCACGTACGGCGCCCCCCTGATCGCCCGGCTCCTGGGCACCGAGACAAGCCGTGCCGAGGCCGCGCTCGACCGCCTCGTCGACGTGGCGCTCCTGGACGAGACGGCGTACGGCCGCTACACCCCGCACGACCTGGTGCGCGACTTCGCCCGCGAACTGGTCACACCCGCCGGGGCGCCCGACATCGCCCGCACCGCCGTGCGCTGGTACGCCGGTGTCGCCGAACGCGCCCTCACCGCGATCGTGGAGCCCGGTCTCGACCAGGACGAGCGCCGCCGCCCGACCGCCGCGCAGCCGCCCGAGCACGCGGCGCACGTGCTGTCCGTACCGGCGTTCGCCTCCGCCGAGGAGGCCTTCGCCTGGGGGACCTCGGAGCTGGAGAACGTCATCGCCCTGGTCGAGCGGTACGCGGACGCCCCCGACGACCGTACGGCCGCCCATGTCTCCACCCTGCTGCGGCTGTTCTTCCCCTACCTCCAACGCGGCGGCCGGGTCTCGGAGATGGAGGTGCTCGGGCGAGCCGCGCTCCGGCTGGCACGGCGGTTCGAGGACGAGGCCGCCGAGGCGTACGCCCTGCTCGACCTCGCCGGCCTGCACTTCCTCACCGGCCGCCCCGGCGAGGCCCTCGACCTCATCGACGACTCCCTGGTGCTCTGGCGGCGGCTCGGCATGGTCTCCCGGGTCCGGCGCGCCCTCGGCAACCGGGGTCTGCTGCTGGAGAGCCTCGGCCGGTACGAGGAGTCCGCGCAGGCGCTGCGGCAGAGCCTGGAGCTGTCACGGCAGCTGGACGACCCCTGGGGCGAGGCCGTCACCTACGGCCACCTGGGCAATCTGTACGAGCACACCGACCCGCGGGCCGCCATCGAACAGCACCGGCGCTCGCTCGCCCTCGGCGTCGAGATCGGCAACGTCATCGTGCAGCACTCCGCGCACTGCAACATCGGCTACGCCCATCTCACCCTCGGTGAACCGGAGGCCGCCCTGCCGCACTTCGAGGAGAGCCGGCGCATCCTCGGCGGCCACGGTGACTGGCACGGCGAGTCGCAGTCCCGGCTCGGGCTGGTGCGGGCGCTGCGGCTGCTCGGGCGTACGGAACGGGCCGAGAGCGAGTGCGCCGAGCTGCTGAGCCGCGCGGACGCCCGCGCCGACGGCTACGCGGGCGGTCTCGCCCGTCATGAGTACGGACTGCTGCTCCAGCAGCTGGGGCGGATCGAGGAGGCCCGCGCCCAGTGGCGAACCGCCCTGGCGGCGCTGCGCGACACCGACCGCGAGGAGATCGTGGCGGAACTGCGGAGCCTGCTCGACGACTGAGTATCCGGACGGCCACCGCCGAGCACCTCTACGCCACCGGCCCGACCCCGCTCACTTGGCGTCCGCATAGCACTCCACCACCGACGACGTGAACGGGAACCGCACCGGTGTCTCCCCGAACGTCAGCCGCGCGGCCAGCTGTGCCGCCTCCCGGATCGCCGCGACGACCCGCTCCGCCTCCTCCTGGGGGCAGTGCACGATCACCTCGTCGTGCTGGAAGAAGACCAGCTCGGCGGCCATGTCCGCACAGCTCTGGCGCAGCGCGGCGAGCAGCAGCAGGGTCCAGTCGGCGGCGCTGCCCTGGACGACGAAGTTGCGGGCGAAGCGGCCCCGGGCGCGGGCGTCGCGGGAGGCGTAGCCCGGTACCCAGCCGTCCTCGGCGGGTGTCCCGGGCGTGTCCTCCTGGGGGATGCCGGCCTCCTCGGCGGCGTCGCCCGCACCCGCCGGTGGCGGGCAGGTCCGCCCGAGCCAGGTCCGTACGAGCCGCCCCTCCTCGCCCGCGCGGGCGGCCTCGTCGACGTACGCCACCGCCTTGGGGAAGCGGCGTCTGAGCGCGGCGAGGTTCTTGAGGCCGTCTCCGGAGGTCTGCCCGTACACGGCGCCCAGGACGGCGAGCTTGGCCTGGTCGCGGTCGCCGGAGAAGGCGCGGTCGGAGACGGACTGGTACAGGTCGCTCTCCCGGCCGGCCACCTCCATCAGCCCGGGGTCGCGGGAGATCGCGGCGAGCACGCGCGGCTCCATCTGGTCGGCGTCGGCGACCACGAGCCGCCAGCCGGGGTCCGCGACGACGGCCCGCCGGATCACCTTCGGGATCTGCAACGCGCCCCCGCCGTTGGTGACCCAGCGTCCGGTGACGGTCCCGTGGCACAGGAACTCGGGCCGGAACCGGCCCTCTCGCACCCAGTCCTGGAGCCAGGACCAGCCATGGGCGACCCAGATCCGGTACAGCTTCTTGTACTCGATCAGGGGCTTCACGGCCGGGTGGTCCACGTTCTGGAGCTCCCAGCGGCGGGTCGAGCTCACCTTGACGCCGGCCTGCGCGAACGCCTTGACGACATCGGCGGGCAGGTCGGGCCGGACCCGGCGCCCGAACGCGGCGGACACCTCGTCGGCGAGTTCGGCGAGGCGGCGGGGCTCACCGCCGCCGGCGTAGCGCTCGCCGAGCAGGTCGTGTAGCACCTGGCGGTGGACGTCGGCGCTCCACGGCAGCCCCGCGCGGTTCATCTCGGCGGCCACCAGCATCCCGGCCGACTCGGCGGTGATCAGCAGCCGCATCCGGTCCGGGTGCGCGGTGGCGTCCTGGCGGCGCTGCTGGTCGGCGTAGACCTCCAGGAGGTCGGTCAGCGGCAGCCGGACGGCCTGCGGCTCGAAGAGGGAGGACTGCGAGCCCGGTCGGGCCGAGCGCTGCGGCGGATCCGGTGGTACGGGGCCGCCGCGCAGCCGGGCCAGGGCGGCGGCGGCCGACCGGGGCTCGCCGTACCGCCCCGCGTGGCCGAGCAGCAGGGTCTCGGCGTCCTCGACGTCGTAGCACCGCTCCACTCGGACCCCCGCGGCCAGCAGGCGGGGATAGACCTCGGCCGTGGACCGCCACACCCAGCGCGTCACCTCCGGCCGTCCCCGTACGGCCGCCGCGAGATCCCCCTCGCGCCGCACCGGCCCGGCGGGCAGCCCGTCCGGGCCGAGGGCGGCGATCTCCACACCACCGTCCTCGGCCGGGGCGAGAGCCCAGCGGTCGGTCATGGTGGCGAGTGTCGCAGGAGGGTCTGACAACGGCCTCCGGTCACGGCGTCACGGGGGCCGGTGGGGCCCTCCGCCCGGCTACTGCTCGTGGAGGGCCCGCAAGGCCTCGGTGATGTGCGCCTCCGTCGCGTCCTTGGTGATCCCGAGGTCCGACAGCACGCCCGTGCCGTGCTCGAACTCCAGGAGGGCCAGCAGGATGTGCTCGGTGCCGACGTAGTTGTGGCCGATGCGCAGGGCCTCGCGGAAGGTGAGTTCGAGGACCTTCTTGGCGTCGGAGCCGTAGGGCACGAGCTCGGGGGCCTCCTCGACGGCCGGCGGCAGCGCGGCGGTGGCCGCCTGGCGCACGGTGTCCAAAAGGACGCCCTGTGCGGTGATCGCCTGGGCGGCCAGGCCCTGCGGTTCGGCGAGCAGGCCGAGGAGGAGGTGCTCGGGGCGGCCCTCGGCGTTGCGGGCGGCGACGGCCTCGTTGTGGGCGGCCATCACCGTGTTGCGGGCCCGCGGGGTGAAGCGGCTGAAGTCCTGGGCGGCACCGGAGTCGGCGCCCTCCTTGGGCACGAACCGCTTCTGCGCGGCCTGCCGGGTGACGCCCATGCTCTTGCCGATGTCGGTCCAGGAGGCTCCCGAGCGCCGGGCCTGGTCCACGAAGTGGCCGATCAGGTGGTCGGCCACGTCACCGAGGTGGTCGGCGGCGATCACCGCGTCCTGGAGCTGGTCGAGCGGCTCGTGGTGGACCTTCTTGATGGCCGCGATGAGGTCGTCGAGGCGTACGGATGACGTGATGCTGGGGTTCGTCGACATGTGTCAACCTTAGGTTGACAGGGTCGCCATGTCAACCGATGGTTGACAGTGAAGAGCGTCCACGCGCGCGTGCTCGCCCCGCCCACTACTTCGGCGAGGAGGCCACCAGCCGCACCGCCAGCCCCGTGAACACCGTCCCGCTGAAGACGTTCAGTCCGCGCGCCACCCGCCGGCTGCGGCGCAGCAGGGCCGACAGCTTCCCGGAGACCAGCCCGATCGAGCCGTCCACCAGGAACCCCATGACCGTGATCGACAGCCCGAGGACCAGGAACTGCTCCCAGACGTGCCCCCTGTCCGGCGCCACGAACTGCGGCAGGAAGGCCACGTTGAAGAGGATCACCTTGGGGTTGAGGAGGTTGGTGACGGCGCCCTGCCAGAACGCCCGCCGCATGCCCGGCCCGGCCGCCGTCCCCTCGCCCATCGCCGAGCGGTCCCGGAACGCCTTCACCGCGAGGTAGAGCAGATAGGCCGCCCCCGCCCAGCGCAGCACGTGGTACAGCGTCGGCAGGGCCAGGAACAGCGCCGACAGTCCGAGCGCCGCGGCGACCGTGTGCACGAACATCGCGCAGGCCACCCCGAACGCCGCCATCACCCCGGCCGCGGGTCCGCCCCGGCCGCCCATCGCCACGATGAACATCATGTCGGGGCCGGGAGTCACACAGAGCGCGAGAGCGGCCACGAGGAAGGCCGCGTAGAGAGACATGTCCACCATGCGGCCATGCTCGAACGGACCCGGGGGAGCGGCGAGGGATTTCCGGGGAGTGAGACGATCGCCCCGTGACCAGCAGCAGTACCCCCAGCACCGTCGACCGCGCCTTCGAGGCTGCCCTCTACGCGGACTCCGACGCCGCCCTCGACACGGCGGCCTCCCTGCTCGCCGCCGACCCGACGGCGGACGCCGAACTGGACCGGAGGGGCCGGGAGTTCGTCGCACAGGCCTGGCGCCGCGGCTGGCAGCCCGCCGACCTCGTACGGATCGTCCGGCGCGAACTGGACGACGTACACCTGCGCCTGGCCGAGGCGCTGATCCGCGCGCAGGCGGCCGACGACCGCGCGCGTGGCCCTCGTTGGCGGGCGCAACTGGCGGAGCTGACCGCCGAGCCTGTGCAGATGGACCGATTCTCCCGGGCCACCGCGGTCCTGGAGCTGTACCGCCTGCTGCTCCGCCTCCCCGCGCTGGAGCCGCTGGAGGAGCCGGCCGGCCGGAAGGCGGCTCCCGAGTCGCGCATGCTCACCCGTATCCGCGCGCTGCTCGCCAAGGCGGAGGCGACCGGATACCCCCAGGAGGCGGAGGCGCTCAGCGCCAAGGCGCAGGAGCTGATGGCCCGGCACAGCGTCGACGAGGCGCTGCTGGACGCGCAGGCGCCCACCCATGACACGCCCGGAGCCTGCCGGATCGGTGTCGAGCCGCCGTACGAGCAGGCCAAGGCGGTGCTGCTGGACGCGGTGGCGACCGCGAACCACTGCCGCGCGGTGTGGAACGAGCCCTTCGCCTTCTCCACGGTCGTCGGCTTCGAGACGGACCTGGAGGTCGTGGAGCTGCTCTACACCTCGCTCCTCGTCCAGGCCACCACCGCGATGACCAAGGCGGAGGCGGCGCAGCGGGCCGGCGGCCGCAGGCGGACCAAGACCTTCCGGCAGTCCTTCCTCGCCGCCTACGCCCACCGCGTCGGCACCCGGCTGCGCGCCGCCGCCGAGACCCAGGTCGGCGCCGACCTGCTCCCGGTCCTCGCCACCCGCGAGGTCGCCGTCACCGACCGCCTCGACCGCATGTTCCCGCGGACCACCACGACCCGCCTGCGCGGCGTCAGCGACGAGGCGGGCTGGGTCGAGGGCGCCGAGGCGGCGGACCGGGCCCAGGTGAAGTCCCGCAGGCCGCTGGACTAGGGCAGGCGGGTCGGCCCGCGTCGCCGGAGCCGTCGCCCCGCGAGCCCTTCAGCGTCGCCGTCAGTCGCCGGTCCGCTGGAAGCCGGTCACCGAGGCGTCCGGCGTCCGCCCGTCGCCCTTCAGCGCCACCTCGCCGTAGGACCACGTGAAGTCGTACGTCTTGGTCGACCCGGGCAGCGAGAACGTCACGGAGTCCACGGCGAGGCTCTTGGCGCCGCCGTCCTCGCCGCGGAGGTAGGTGAGGGTGAAGGACGTCTCGGCGCCCTTGGCGAGGGTCGTCTTCTCCGAGGCGGCAGCCGAGTCGGCGGGCACGTCGGCGGAGGTGCCGCCCGCGTGGAGGGCGACGCCCGGCAGACCGTCCAGCGTGCAGGGCGCGCCGCTCTTGTTGGTGAGGGTGACCGGCACGTTGCCGGAGTCCCCGGCGGCCGGGGCGGGGTTGGCGGGCCCGACCCGCACCCCCATCTCGCCGATCACGCAGGCGGAACCGGCGTTCTTGCCTCCGGAGCCGGAGCCGGAGCCGGAACCGGAACCGGAGCCGGCACCGCTGTCCGTACCGCCGCCGTCTCCGCCGTCCGAGCAGGCGGTCAGCAGGAGGGCGGCGGCGAGGGCGCCGGCGGCGAGAGGGAGTGCGCGCATGTGGGGTCCTTGAGTGCTCGGGGTGCTGCGTGAACGCGTGCATGGATCATCACGCACGAGGCCCGACCTCGGTCGCCCGCCCCACCCCGCCCGCCGCGTGCCGGGCGCCCGTCAGGGGCTACGACCCCAGGCTCGCCGTCGGCAGGCCGGAGGGCAACGCGCCGCCCTCCGCCTTGGTGTACGTCTCCGCGCCGAGACCGCCCTCCCACGTCACCTTCAGGCGGGTCTTGCTGACGGAGTCGACCATGCCGGTGCGGCGGTCCTTGCTGCCGTCCGTGCACGTGAGGTGGATCATCCGCATGCCGTCCTCCTCGCCCGCGGTCCCGCTGCACACGGTGCCGCCGGTCGCGAAGAGGCCCGCCTCGGTGCCGTTGACCATCAGCACCACGGCCTTGCCCTTGGTGGTGGCCAGCCAGCTGCCCGCGAGCTCGGCGGAGGCGCCGGACGCGGAGGCGGACCCCGAGCCGCCGGTCCCGCCGCCCGTGTCCGCGGTCGCCGTCGTCGAGGCGCCGCCGCTCGGGGACGCGGAGTCCTCGGAGTCGCCGCCCCCGCCGCACGCGGTCAGCGTGAGCGCGCCAGCCAGGGACACGGCCGCCGCCGCGAGCCGCATCCGCCGGCGTGACGTGGTGCGCGAGAAGATCGCCGAAGTCACTGGGGGCTCCTAGCTGTAGCGGTCGACGCAAGGACCGCAGCAAGCTACCAGGACGACTTGCGGACCCCCGGCAGGTATCCGGCGTGCGCCTGTTCGCGCAGGCCGATCCGGGACAGGCCGAAGGCGCGGAAGTAGCCGCGCGGCCGCCCGTCCACCTGGTCACGGTTGCGCACGCGCGTGGCGCTCGCGTCCCGCGGCTGCCGGCTCAGCTCCCGCTGGGCGGCGGCCCGTTCGGCGTCGGTGGACGACGGCCGCCGGATGATCTCCTTCAGCTCGGCGCGCCGCTCGGCGTACCGGGCGACGACCTCCTGCCGCTTGTCGTTCTTCGCGATCTTGCTCTTCTTCGCCATACCGGTTCCTCCTCCGTTTCCTCGGGCCCGTCAGACCCGCACCCCGCGCGCCCGGATGCGGGCGACGGCGGCCTCGACGCCGATCGTGTCGACGGTCTTGATCCCCTTCGTGCTCAGCCGCAGCCGGACGTGGCGGCCCTCGCTGGGCAGCCAGTAGCGCTTGGACTGGATGTTGGGGTCGAAGCGGCGCGAGGTGCGCCGGTGGGAGTGCGAGATGCGGTTGCCGAAGCCGGGCCGGGCGCCGGTCAGCATGCAGTGGGCGGACACGGGTGATGCACCTCTCTCGAAGCAGTTGTGTAAATGGAATTCATTTTCAGTAAGATAGCAGCATGGCACGCAACGAACTCCGCCCGGTCATCAAGCTGCGGTCCACCGCGGGGACCGGCTTCACCTATGTGACCCGCAAGAACCGCCGCAACGACCCGGACCGTATGACCCTGCGCAAGTACGACCCGGTCGTCGGCCGCCACGTCGACTTCCGAGAGGAGCGCTGACCGCCATGCGCAAGGCGATCCACCCCGCCTACGGCCCCGTGGTCTTCCGCGACCGCGCCGCCAATTACGCCTTCCTCACCCGCTCGACCATGACGAGCGAGAAGACGATCGAGTGGGAGGACGGCAACACCTACCCGGTCGTCGACGTGGAGATCTCCGACGTCAGCCACCCCTTCTACACCGGCACGGCCCGTGTCCTGGACACCGCCGGACGCGTGGAGCGCTTCGAGCGCCGGTACGGGAAGAAGGGCTGATGTCAGGGCCGATGCTCTCCGTCGTGATCGTCGGCGGGCTGCACGTCGACGCCCGCAAGGCGACCGTCGCACAGCTGCTCGCCGAGGTGCCCGCCAGCGTCGCCCTCCACCACGACCTGGCGACGGCCGCGGTGGGCACGGTCGTACGGACCGTGCGGGACGCCTCCGGCCTGCTCTCCGCGGGGGAGGCGCCCCTGGTCAACGACTGCGCGTGCTGCGCGCTGCGCGAGGACCTGGTGCCGGAGCTGCTCCGGCTGGCCGACGACGGGCACACCCGGCTCGCGGTCGTCGAGCTGTGGGACTCGGTCGAGCCCAAGGCCATGGCGGAGGTCGTCACGGCCGGCGGGCTCACCGTCACCGGCGTGATCACCGCCGTCGACCCGGCGCTGGTCCTGCCCTGTCTGGGCAACGGCGACGACCTCGCCGAGCGCGGCCTCGCCGCGGCCGCCACCGACCAGCGCACGGTCGCCGACACCTTCGCCCGCCAGCTGGAGTACGCCCCGGTCCTCGCCGTCGTCGACTCGGAGGCGGCCGACGACGAGGACCGCGAGCTGCTCGCCCAGCTCCACCCGACGGCCCGGCAGGTCCCGGTCGGCCACACGGACCCGGTGGACGAGCCGTTCGACGCGCGCCCGGCCGCACCGGCGTCCGCGCGGTCGCCGCTGGCCGAGGCCGCCCTCGCCGGGTTCGACGTGGAGGCCGCGGCCGCCGCCCAGCACCCCGCCTGCGCCCTGCTGCCCACCGAGGCGGACGCCCACGGCGTCTCCACCCTGGTCTGGCACCGGTGCCGTCCCTTCCACCCGGAGCGGCTGTACGAGGCGCTGGAGGACATCACCTGCGCCGCCGCCCGCAGCCGGGGCAGGTTCTGGCTGGCCGACCGGCCGGACGTGCTGTTGCACTGGGACGCCGCCGGCGGGGCGCTGTGCGTGGAGAGCGCGGGCCCCTGGCTCGCCTCCCTGCCGGACGCGGCCTGGGAGATGGTCCCGCCGGTGCGCCGCGCCGCCGCAGCGATGGACTGGCACCCCGAGCACGGCGACTGCTGCCAGCACCTGGTGTTCACCTCGCCCGCCCTCGACCGCGACGGCCTCGAACGGCTGCTGGAGTCCTGCCTGTTGACGGACGCCGAGTACGCCGCGGGCCGCGACGCGTGGAAGCAGTTGCCGCCCGCCTTCGACACCCTCCTGGAGGTCTGACCCCGATGCCCCGCAAGCCCGAGCGCAAGCCCGCGAAGAACCGGCCCAACCCGCTGGACCAGGCCAAGATCACGTACATCGACTACAAGGACACCGAGCTGCTGCGGAGGTTCATCTCCGACCGCGGCAAGATCCGCAGTCGTCGGGTCACCCGGGTCACCGCCCAGCAGCAGCGGCAGCTGGCCCGCGCGATCAAGAACGCCCGGGAGATGGCGCTGCTGCCGTACAGCACTCGCTGAACCCCCTCCGCCAGGCCCCGGCGCGCAGCCCCCCGCGCGCCGGGGCCGAACTTTGCCTCCGTACAAGGGGGCGCGGGGTGGAACACAACCGGCGTCATACGCGTCTGTTCCTTTGCACGAGGGAGTCCGGCCCGGATGCCAGAGCGCCGGGGAAGGGATCCGACGCCCCGTACGTCACATCTGTAACCACAGGGGCACCGCGCGTGCACGTGCATCTGCTCATGCATCTGCACGTGAACAGAGCTATGATCCGGACCAGTTGACCATTGCATCAATGGCCCCCAAGGCCACCGCAGCACCGGGGAGCGACCTGTGGACCACGACGTGTACAACGGCATCGACGTGTACAACGGGATGGCGGCCGCGGACCTGGACGGGGTGGCCTGGCAGAAGAGCCGGCACAGCAACTCCCAGGGATCCTGCGTGGAGTTCGCGCGGCTGCCCGACGGGGGCGTCGCGATGCGCAACTCCCGCTTCCCGGACGGCCCGGCGCTCGTCTACACGCGCGCCGAGATCGAGGCGATGCTGCTCGGCGTCAAGGACGGCGAGTTCGACCACCTGGTCGTCGGCTGACGTCCGGGATCCCCTCCGATGGCGCCGGACTCGCGGCGTTCGTCCTCGCTTGCCCGATGACGCGCGTAGAACCGGGGCGCCGAAAAACGCCCCGGCGCCCTACTCGCCGGACGGCAGACGGAACAGCGCCCAGACGACCTTGCCGTTGAGCGAGCCCGCGAGCGGGTGCCAGCCCCAGCCGTCGGCGAAGGAGTCGACGAGGAACAGGCCGCGCCCGGACTCCGCCGAGCAGTCGTCCGAGTCGCGCGCGACGGGACTGTCGTGGCTGGGATCGCGCACCGCGCACACCAGCCGCTCGGTCCAGCGCATCAGATGCAGCCGCACTGGCGGGATCTGGTCGGGGGCGTGTCCGTTGCCCGTCGACAGACCGTGCCGCAGCGCGTTGGTGACCAGTTCGGAGACCACCAGGCAGACGTCGTCGAAACGGTCGCCTATGGTCCACTGGTCGAGCGTTCTGCGGGTGAACTGCCGTGCCTCGCGCACCGCTTCGTAGCGGGCGGGCAGAGCGCAGGAGGCGGCGTTGGACACGGCCGCGGGATCCAGCGGCGGAAGGCCCTGCCGTAACGGCTCGAGCATGGTCGATCCATTCGTCCCCATGCGAGGCACTCCCGGAGGTTCGCGGTCGTTGCGATGCAGCGGTTGCGCGGGACCATGGTTTCGGATGAGGAGTGCAGATGCAAGGTGCAGATGCACGTGCACGTGACCGAATTGGACGTTCCCGTACCGCTTGTTGGGCATTTTTTCCGCCAACTTCCTTACCTCTCTTGCCTTCTCCTCTCCTTGTGATGTGTGGAATCTTTGGCTTCTTTCCATCTCTGTAATCGGGCGAGTACAGCTCGAAGTGTTTTAGTGGCAGACTTCGGCTCCTGAAGACGGCTGGGGAGGCTGGCGAACGTGAGCGCGGGAGAGCCCGGATCGGTGGTGCGGCGCATGCTGCTCGGCTCGCAACTCAGGCGACTGCGTGAGGCGCGCGGAATCACCCGCGAGGCCGCGGGCTACTCGATCCGCGCCTCGGAGTCGAAGATCAGCCGGATGGAGCTGGGCCGGGTGAGCTTCAAGACCAGAGACGTCGAGGACCTCCTGACCCTGTACGGCATCACGGACGAGCAGGAGCGCGCCTCGCTGCTCGCCCTCGCCCGCGAGGCCAACGTCGCGGGCTGGTGGCACAGTTACTCCGACGTCCTGCCGAGCTGGTTCCCGACCTACGTCGGCCTGGAGGGCGCGGCCACCCTGATCCGGGTGTACGAGGTGCAGTTCGTGCACGGCCTGCTCCAGACCGAGGCGTACGCCCGCGCGGTGGTGCGGCGCGGCATGAAGGGCGCGAGCGAGGCCGACGTCGAGAAGCGGGTCGCGCTGCGGCTCGAACGGCAGAGGTACCTCGCCGACGCCGACGGTCCCGAGTTCCACATCGTCCTCGACGAGGCCGCGCTGCGCCGGCCCTACGGGGACCGCGAGGTGATGCGCGGCCAGCTCCAGCACCTGATCGAGGTCTCCGAGCGCCCCAACGTACGGCTTCAGGTCATGCCGTTCAGCTTCGGCGGGCACTCCGGCGAGTCCGGCGCCTTCACCATCCTGAGCTTCCCGGAGTCCGACCTGTCCGACGTGGTCTACCTGGAGCAGCTCACCAGTGCGCTGTATCTGGACAAGCAGGAGGACGTCGCCCAGTACGAGAAGGCGCTCAAGGAGCTCCAGCAGGACAGCCCGGGGCCGAGCGAGAGCCGGGACCTGCTGAGGGGCCTGCTCCAGCTCTCCTGAAGGGCTGCTCCAGCTCTCCTGAGGGGCCCGCTCCGGCTCCCCTGGGGCCTCGCGACGTCTCGCAGGGTTTTCCCCAGAACCTTGCTCTGCGTCCCCAACTCGCGTGCGGCACAAGTACGATGACGCGTGATCAGACCGTGACGTTGATCGTGCGTCTGCTAGCGATTTGGGGATCACATGTCGTCGTACTTCACTGACCTGGCCCAGCAGTACATCGACGGTGAGTGGCGCCCGGGTACCGGTTCCTGGGACATCATCGACTTCAACCCGTACGACGGGGAGAAGCTGGCGTCGATCACCATAGCCACGGTCGACGAGGTCGACGAGGCGTACCGGGCGGCCGCGCGGGCGCAGAAGGAGTGGGCCGAGACCAACCCCTACGCCCGCCGCGCGGTGTTCGAGAAGGCCCTGCGTCTGATCGACGAGCGCCAGCAGGAGATCACCGAGGTGATCATCGCCGAGCTCGGCGGCACGCTGGTCAAGGCCGGATTCGAACTGCACCTCGCCAAGGAGTTCCTGCGCGAGGCGATCCACCTCGCGCTGCGCCCCGAGGGCCGGATCATCCCCTCGCCGGTCGACGGCAAGGAGAACCGCGTCTACCGGGTGCCGGTGGGCGTGGTGGGCGTCATCAGCCCCTTCAACTTCCCCTTCCTACTGTCGATCAAGTCGGTGGCCCCGGCGCTGGCGCTCGGCAACGGCGTCGTGCTGAAGCCGCACCAGAACACCCCGATCACCGGCGGCACGCTGGTCGCGAAGCTCTTCGAGGACGCGGGCCTGCCCAAGGGCCTGCTCAACGTCGTCGTCACCGACATCGCGGAGATCGGTGACGCCTTCATCGAGCACCCGATCCCGAAGGTCATCTCCTTCACCGGCTCCGACAAGGTCGGCCGCCACGTCGCCACGGTCACCGCCTCGCACTTCAAGCGCTCCGTCCTCGAACTCGGCGGCAACAGCGCGATCGTGGTCCTCGACGACGCCGACATCGACTACGCCGTCGACGCCGCGGTCTTCAGCCGCTACGTCCACCAGGGCCAGGTCTGCATGGCCGCCAACCGGATCGTCGTGGACCGTTCGATCGCGGACGAGTTCACCGAGAAGTTCGTGGCCAAGGTGAGGTCCCTGAAGGTGGGCGACCCCAGCGACCCGCAGACGGTCATCGGCCCGGTCATCAACTCCTCGCAGGCGGACGCCCTTTCGGCCGTCGTCGAGCAGGCGGTCGCCGAGGGCGCCACGGCCCTGGTGCGCGGCGAGGCGAACGAGAACCTCGTCTCGCCGTCCGTGCTCACGGACCTCCCGGCCGACTCCGCCCTCCTGCGCCAGGAGGTCTTCGGCCCGGTCGCCTTCCTGATCCCGGTCGACGGCGAGGAGGAGGCGGTCCGTGTCGTCAACGACACCCCGTACGGCCTCAGCGGTGCCGTCCACACCGCGAACATCGAGCGCGGCGTCAACTTCGCCAAGCGCATCGACACCGGCATGTTCCACGTCAACGACGGCACCGTCCACGACGAGCCGATCGTCCCCTTCGGCGGCGAGAAGAGCTCCGGCGTCGGCCGCCTCAACGGCGACACCATGCTGGACTCCTTCACCACCCTGAAGTGGATCTCCGTCCAGCACGGCCGCAGCGGCTTCCCGTTCTGACCCGCCCGCCCACGAGGCCGGCGCCCGCCCCCAGGGGCCGCGGCGCCGGCCTCGCCGCTTCTCCGCACGCCTTCGGGTCCTCGGCCCGTTGCGGACAGAAGCTGACCGCAAGCCCCTCTACCTTCGTAGATGTCAGGCAAAGCCAGCTGATCCCGACGAAAGGCGGCCGGTCATGGTCACTCACGTGCGACCCGAGGCACACGGCGACGAGCGCGGCGCTCTGCTCTCCTTCCTGGAGGAGCAGCGCGGCGGCATCCGGCGGTCCCTGCTGGGGCTGACCGACGAACAGGCCGCCACCAGGCCCAGCGCGAGCGAGCTGTCCCTGTCGGGCCTGCTCAAGCACGTCGCCGAGACCGAGCAGGGCTGGATCGCGCGGGCCAGGGGCGAGGCCCCCGCGGTGAAGCGCGACGAGTCGAACTGGCACGAGTGCTTCACGCTGGTCGAGGGCGAGACCGTGGCGCAGCAGCTCGCGTACTGGGAGGAGGTCGCCGCCGAGACGGAGGCGTTCATCCGCGCGGTGCCGAGCCTCGACGACACCTTCCCGCTGCCGAACGACCCCTGGTTCCCGCCGGACGAGCGGGTCTCGATGCGCTGGCTGGTCCTCCACCTGATCCGCGAGACGGCCCGGCACGCAGGGCACGCCGACATCGTCCGTGAGTCCCTGGACGGGGCGACCGCCTTCGCGCTGGTCGCGCAGGAGCAGGGCGGCGACTGGGGGTGAGGCCGCGAGGCCTACCCTGGACGGCATGTCAGCGATCCGTCTCCTCGTGCTGGGCGCGGTGCGCCAGCACGGGCGGGCCCACGGCTACCAGGTGCGCAACGACCTGGAGTACTGGGGCGCGCACGAGTGGTCCAACGCCAAGCCCGGTTCGATCTACCACGCCCTGAAGCAGATGGCGAAGCAAGGGCTGCTGCTGGCGCACGAGATCGCGCCGTCCACCGCGGGCGGGCCGCCGCGCACGGAGTACGAGATCACCGAGGCCGGCACCGAGGAGTTCCTGCGGCTGCTGCGTGAGGCGCTGACCTCGTACGACCAGAAGACGGACATGAAGTCCGCGGCCATCGGCTTCATCGTCGACCTGCCGCGGGCCGAGGCGGTCGCCCTGCTCAAGGAGCGGATCCGGCGGATCCAGGAGTGGCGCTCGGCGGTCCTGGAGCACTACGTCCCCGAGCAGGGCCCGGAGCAGCTCGGCCACATCGGCGAGATCATGAACCTCTGGATCCACACGGCCGACGCGGAGGCCGAGTGGACCGAGGGGACGATCGCCCGGATCGAGGGCGGCGCCTACACCTTCGCGGGCGAGGGCGAGCCGTTCGTCGGCGTGCTCACCGACGACCAGGAGAACCCGTACGCGACGGGGGAGCGGCATCCGGAGGACGCCCGCTGACCCAGGGCCCCGGCTCACCGGGAACGGCACTATTCAAGTTTGACCAATTGAGGCTCGGGTATTAGCCTTCAGGTGGTAGTCAAGTTTGACTAGCAAGGGAGGGCAAGTGGCCGACGCGGCGATCATCGTCGAAAGGGCACGCAAGAGGTACGGCGGTACGGGAGGGAAGAACGCCCTGGACGGTCTCGACCTCCTGGTGGGGCGTGGGACGGTGCACGCGGTCCTGGGACCGAACGGCGCGGGCAAGACGACCCTGGTGCGCATCCTGGCCACCCTGCTGCGGCCGGACGCGGGCCGCATCGAGGTGGCGGGGTGCGACGTCGTACGGCAGGCCCGCGAGGTGCGCTTCCGCATCGGCCTGCTGGGCCAGCACGCGGCACTCGACGAGGAACTCGACGGCCGGCAGAACCTGGAGATGTTCGGTCGGCTCCACCACCTGGGCGCGCGCCGGGCACGCGCGCGTGCCGACGAACTCCTCGCGCGCTTCGACCTCACGGACACCGGCCGCAAGCAGGTCCGCTCCTACAGCGGAGGCATGCGCCGCCGCCTGGACCTCGCGGCCTCGCTGATCACCGAGCCGCAAGTGCTCTTCCTGGACGAACCGACCACGGGACTCGACCCGCGCGGCCGCGCCGAGGTGTGGTCCGCGGTCCGCTCCCTCGTCGGCGGCGGCACGACGGTGCTGCTCACCACGCAGTACCTGGAGGAGGCCGACCAGCTCGCCGACCGCATCTCGATCGTCGATGGCGGCCGGGTGATCGCCGACGGCACGGCGGACGAGCTGAAGGCCCTGACGGGCGGCGACCGGATCGACGTCGTCCTGCGGGACGCGGGCCAACTGGGCGCGGCGGTCGCCCTGTTGCCGCTCGGCGGGACGGGCGTCACGGTCGACACCGACCGGCGGCTGCTCAGCGCGCCGGTCACCGACCGGATGGCGGCGCTCTCCGGGGTCGTACGGGCCCTCGAAGAAGCCGGTGTCGAGGCGGAGGACGTGGCGCTGCGCCGGCCGACGCTGGACGAGGTGTTCCTGCACCTCACGGACGGGGACACGGGCGGGCACCGAGGCCTGAGGGAGGCCGTGTGAGTACGTACGCGCTGACCGATTCCTGGACCATGACCCGGCGCGAACTCGCCCACTGGGCGCGGCAGCCGGTGCGGATCGTGGTCGGTCTGGTCTTCCCCGTGATGTTGCTGGTGATGTTCGCCTATCTGGTCGGCGGCGGCCGGGGCGTGCGCGGTGACTACGTCGACTACCTGGTCCCCGGCATGCTCGCGCTCACCATGGCCTTCGGTCTGGAGGGCACGATGGTCGCGGTCACCCAGGACCTCGACAAGGGCGTGATCGACCGGTTCCGCTCGATGCCGATGGCCAGCGGGGCGGTGCTGGTGGGGCGTTCGGTGGCCGACATGCTCCAGTCGGCGCTGGGCCTCGCGGTGATGCTCGGCGCGGCCTCGGCGCTCGGCTGGCGCGCGCAGGGCGGGGTGGCGGGCTTCCTCGGTGCCGTCGGTCTGCTGCTGCTGTTCCGCTTCGCCATGCTCTGGATCGGCATCCACCTGGCGATGGTCGCCGGGAGGACCGAGATGGTGCAGGCCGTGCAGATCCTGGTCTGGCCGGTGGGCTTCCTCTCCAACGCCTTCGCGACGCCGGACTCCATGCCGGGCTGGCTGGGCGCGGTCGTGGAGTGGAACCCGATGTCCCAGACGGCCACGGCCGTACGGGACCTGTTCGCAAGTCCCGGCGGCGAACCCGGACACGTGTGGGCCGCGGTGGCGTGGCCGGTGGCGCTGGTGGCGGTCTTCTTCCCCCTGGCCGTGCGGAGGTTCGGGGCGTTGAGCAAGTAGGGGGATGGGGGCGGGGGGCTCGCGTCGGCCGACGGTTCACGGTGCTCGCTCAGTGATGGAAGCCCGTCGCCGCCCCCTTGTCCCGCGTCAGCGGATGCGGCTGGCGGCGCAGTTCCGGCAGGAGACGGCGCAGGTCCTCCAGGAACAGCTCGGCGAGGTCGGCCGTGAAGCCGTTGCGGCACACCACCCGCAGCACGGACAGGTCCTCGCGGTTCGGCGGGAAGGTGTACGCCGGCACCAGCCAGCCGCTCTCCCGCAGTCGCCGGGACACGTCGAAGACGTCGTACGCCTCGACGTCCGGACCGGTCGTGAAGGCGAAGACCGGCAGCTGGTCGCCGCGGGTCAGCAGCCGGAAGTCGCCGAGCGCCTCCACCTGTCCGGCGAGCCGCGTGGCCACGTCCCGGGTGGACTGCTGCACCGCCCGATAGCCCTCCCGGCCCAGCCGCAGGAAGGTGTAGTACTGCGCGACGACCTGGGCCCCGGGCCGGGAGAAGTTGAGGGCGAAGGTGGGCATGTCGCCGCCGAGGTAGTTCACCCGGAAGACGAGGTCCTCGGGCAGCGCCTCCTTGTCGCGCCACAGGGCCCAGCCGACGCCCGGGTAGACGAGCCCGTACTTGTGCCCGGAGGTGTTGATGGAGGCGACCCTCGGCAGCCGGAAGTCCCAGGACACGTCCTCGTCGAGGAAGGGGGCGACCATGCCCCCGGACGCGCCGTCGACGTGCACGGGGACGTCGAGGCCGGTGCGCTCGTGGAGGTCGTCGAGCGCGGCGCAGAGGTCGGCGATGGGCTCGTAGGAGCCGTCGAAGGTGGAGCCGAGGATGCCGACGACCCCGATGGTGTTCTCGTCGCACAGCGCGGCGGCGGCCTGCGGGTCGAGATGGAAGCGGTCACCCTCCATCGGGACCAGCCGGGGCTCCACCTCCCAGAAGTTGCAGAACTTGTCCCAGCACACCTGGACGTTGACGCCCATCACGAGGTTCGGCCGGGCCCCGGGCTTCGGGTCCCGCCTGCTCCACCGCCGTTTGAGGGCCATCCCGGCGAGCATGCAGGCCTCACTCGACCCGGTCGTCGAACAGCCCACGGCGGCCGACGGGTCGGGCGCGTGCCACAGGTCCGCGAGCATCGCCACACAGCGCCGCTCCAACTCGGCGGTGCGCGGGTACTCGTCCTTGTCGATCATGTTCTTGTCCCGGCACTCGCCCATCAGGACCCCGGCCTGCGGCTCCATCCAGGTGGTGACGAAGGTGGCGAGGTTGAGCCGGGAGTTGCCGTCCAGCATCAGTTCGTCGTGGACGACCTGGTAGGCCGTGGCGGGCGGCAGGGGCGCGTCCGGAAGCCGGTGCTTGGGCGGGGCCTCGGACATGCCGGCGACCGGGTCGGCCTCCCCGTAGAAGGGATTGACGGACAGCGGACGCTCGTCGGGCCTCTCGGGGCCTTGATGGAGCGGCATCGATCGACTCCTTGGGGGTGGGATTCGGCGGACCGGGCTGCCGTGGGGAGAGGCTGGGGCGGTGGGCGCCCGCTGTGCGGTGTCCTGGACCACGGGGTCACGATAAGCGGACAAAACGGGCGGGACATCCGGAGGGAGCGGCCACCCCCTGGCCCCGGGGACGGAAACCGGCTTGCACCTCACGTGGCGTGAGGGAGCAGCGTGGAGGGCGTACCGAGAAGGGAGCGGACGAAGTGAGCTACACCGTGGGACAGGTCGCCGGTTTCGCCGGAGTGACGGTGCGCACGCTGCACCACTACGACGACATCGGACTGCTCGTACCCGGCGAGCGCAGCCACGCGGGCCACCGGCGTTACAACGACGCCGACCTCGACCGGCTCCAGCAGATCCTGTTCTACCGCGAGCTCGGCTTCCCGCTCGAGGAGGTCGCCGCCCTGCTCGACGACCCGGAGACGGACCCGCGCGCGCACCTGCGCCGCCAGCACGAGTTGCTGACCGCCCGGATCGAGAAGCTGCGGAAGATGGCGGCGGCCGTGGAGCAGGCCATGGAGGCACGGAAGATGGGCATCAACCTCACCCCCGAGGAGCGGTTCGAGGTCTTCGGCGACAAGGACCCCGAGCAGTACGCCGAGGAGGCGGAGCAGCGCTGGGGCGGCACGGAGGCGTACGCCGAGTCGCAGCGCCGCGCGGCGCGCTACACCAAGGACGACTGGAAACGCATGCAGGCCGAGGTGGCCGCCTGGAGCGAGCGCTACGGCGCGCTGATGGCGGCCGGCGAACCGCCGACCTCCGAGGCGGCCATGGACATGGCCGAGGAGCACCGGCAGCACATCTGCGGCTGGTTCTACGAGTGCCCGTACGACATGCACCGGTGCCTCGGTGAGATGTACGTGTCCGACGAGCGCTTCAAGGCGTTCTACGACTCCATGCGCCCCGGTCTGGCCCAGCACCTGCGGGCCGCGATCGACGCGAACGCGGCCCGGCACACCTCCTGAGATCCCGGCCCGGGAGCAGCCCCGGGGGAGGGCCCGCTCCCGGGCCGGGTCACGGCCGTCCGGTAGGCGCACACCCGATCACCGACCGCCTCACAGCTTTGCCCCCGCGAGGGCACAGGGCATCCTGGGAGACCGCATGGAACCTGGGCCATGACGGCTGCGTTGATACGTTGGGGCAGCCCGTCCCAGCCCGTCCCCCACAACCAGGAGCCACAGACCCGTGACCACGCTCGCGCTCGCCCCCGAGTGGCTCAGTCCGAACTATCTGATCGAGACGTTCAGCCTGCCCGGCATCCTGCTGATCGTCTTCGCGGAATCGGGTCTGTTCGCGTTCCTGCCCGGCGACTCCCTGCTGTTCACGGCGGGTCTCTTCGTGGCGCAGGGCGAGTTCATCAGCCAGCCCCTGTGGCTGGTCTGCTTCCTGATCGTGCTGGCGGCCGTCCTCGGTGACCAGGTCGGCTACATGATCGGCAAGTTCCTCGGCCCCAGGCTCTTCAACCGGCCCAACTCCAGGCTGTTCAAGCAGGAGAACCTGGACAAGGCCCATGAGTTCATGGAGAAGTTCGGCCCCAAGGCGATCGTCCTGGCCCGCTTCGTGCCGATCGTGCGCACCTTCGCCCCCATCGTGGCGGGCGCCGGCCGTATGAAGTACCGCACGTTCCTCACGTACAACGTCATCGGTGGCGTCGCCTGGGGCACCGGCGTCACCCTGGCGGGGTACTGGCTCGGTCAGATCGACGTCATCCACCAGAACGTCGAGGCGATCCTCGTCCTCATCGTCCTCGTCTCGGTCGTCCCGATCATCATCGAGTACCTCCGCGAGCGCTCCAAGAAGAAGAAGGCGCAAGCCGAGACCCCGGCCGCCCCCCAGGCCTACCAGCCCCCGCCCATGGACGACGCGACGACCCAGCTCCGCCGCATCCCCTCGAACGACCAGCCGCCGTACCAGCAGCAGTACGGCAACCAGAACAACCAGGGCCAGGGACACGGCCAGGGACACGGCCAGGGGCACGGGCAGGGGCAGGGGCAGGGCGAGGATCAGCAGCAGTACGGCTACGACCAGTACTACGCCCCCCAGCCCCAGCCGCAGCAGCAACAGCCGTACGCCCAGCAGTACCCGCAGGGCTACGCCGAGCAGTACCCCCAGGGCTACGGCCGGCAGAACCAGCAGTACCCGCCTGACCAGGGCTACTGACAGCCGCTCGGCTTGCGGGCGCCCGGCGTCCTCAGAAGCCCCGCGTCCGCTTCGCCGCCCGGCGCCCGGCGGCGGAGCCACCCGGGATCCTCAGGAACAGCCGGGAGATCTCCGACCCCAGGTTCACCCCGATCGCGATGGCCATGGCCAGGGACGCCGCCGTGGCCAACGACACCAGCCCCTTGTCCACGTCGTTCTGCGCGATGGACAACAGCCCGAAGTACGTGGCCGAACCCGGCAGCAGGGGCCCGATCGCGGCGGTCGTGTACGGCAGCGCGGAGGCGAACCGGTACCGGGACAGCAGCTGCCCGAACAGCCCCACCAGCCCGGCCGCCACCGCGGTGGAGGCGACCGGTGAGATGTCGCCGACGTAGTACATCGCGCCGTACACCGACCACGCGACGCCGCCGTTCAGGGTGACCGCCAGCACCGTCGACCGCTCCTGCTGCAACAGCACCGCGAAGGTCAGCGACAGCAGCATCGACGCGCCGATCTGCCACAGCGGCCGCTCCTCGATGGTCAGCACGACGTCGGGGTTCAGCTCGGCGCCGAGGCTCACGCCGAAGTACAGGACGATCAGCACGCCCGTGACGATGCCGACGAAGAAGTACATGACCTCCAGCAGCCGTGCCGAGGCGGTGATGTAGAAGCCGGTCAGGCCGTCCTGCACACCCGCCACCAGCGCCCGTCCGGGCAGCAGCGCGAACAGCCCACCGGTGATGACCGCCGAGGCCTTCACGTCGACCCCGGCCACCGTCAGCGCGACGCCTATCGCGGCCGGCGGCATCGCGGCGACCGTGAACTGGTAGAACTCCGGCAGCCCGCGGCCCGCGCACAGCCAGGCCAGCCGGTCGCCGAGCATCGCGCCCAGCGCGGCCGCGACGAACACGATCAGATCACCGCCGACCAGCACCGAGGCCGCGCCGGCGAGCAGCCCGCTCGCCCCGGTCAGCACCCAGCCGGGATACGGATGCCGGTTGCGGCGGATCTCGGCGAGCCGCCGGTAGGCCTCCTCCAGCGAGATCGCCGTCTCCGGGTCGCTGAGGTCGTCCACCAGCTGGAACACGGCCGCGAGCCGCGTGTAGTCGGTGCCGCGCCGCCGTACCGTGCGGGAGGCCGTCACCGGGTCGTCCACCAGCGACGGCTGGTAGGAGATCGACAGCAGCGTGAAGGTGACGTTCGGCTCGCAGCGGTCCAGGCCGTAGGAGCGGCACACGGCGAACATCGCCGCCTCCACGTCCTCGGCGCCCTCGCCGCCCGCGAGCAGCAGCTCACCGATACGCAGCGTCAGGTCGAGCACGCGCGGGACGGCGGGCCCCTCGCCCTCCGCCTTGTGCGACAGCTCCGGCGCGGGCCGCTCGGTCACCGGCATCCGCAGCATCGTGCGCATCCGGTCCTGCCAGGGCACGTCCTTGGTCAGGCTGAGCACGGGTACGCCGGTCGCCGGGGTGAACGCGGGCGCCTGCTTGGCGCTGTAGGTGCGCGGCGGACTGAACGCGGACCCCTCGGTCTCCGCCGAGGCCACCGGCGGGACGTCCAGCCCGTCCGGGAGGGCGAACTCGCTCGTCGTCTCCGGTTCCGCGCCCGCTCTGGGCACGGCGAGCCCCTGCGGGATCGCGAACTCGGACGTGATCTCGGGGTCGTAGACACTCCTCGCCTCGTCCGATTGCGGTTTGCGGTCCTCCGCTTCCGTCACGCACAGCTCCCGTTGACGCACCTCCGGTTCGCACCAGTATGCGCACAGACGCACCACGGGCCGCACGCGTGTGCGTGCGGCCCGTGGTCCCTCAGCAGTCGGCAGCTACCTCAGTGGCCGCCGGACTCCTTGAAGCGCTTGTACGAACGCTCGATCTCGATCTCGGCGTCCACGCGCCCGACCCAGTTCGCGCCCTCGACCGACTTGCCGGGCTCCAGGTCCTTGTAGACCTCGAAGAAGTGCTGGATCTCCAGGCGGTCGAACTCCGAGACGTGGTGAATGTCACGGAGGTGCTCCACCCGCGGGTCCGTCGCCGGGACGCACAGCAGCTTGTCGTCGCCGCCCGCCTCGTCCGTCATCCGGAACATGCCGATCGCGCGGCACTTGATGAGACAGCCCGGGAACGTCGGCTCGTCAAGAATGACCAGCGCGTCCAGCGGGTCGCCGTCCTCGCCGAGGGTGTTCTCGACGAATCCGTAGTCGGTCGGGTAGGCGGTCGAGGTGAAGAGTCGACGGTCCAGGCGGATCCGACCGGTCTCGTGGTCCACCTCGTACTTGTTCCGCGAACCCTTCGGGATCTCGATCGTGACGTCGAACTCCACCGGTGGCTCCTCCATGATCAGCACATAGTTCTGGTGGTTAAGTGTCCCTCACGCCGGTGTGTGATCGCGAAAGGGGCTGGTGGTCGTGCCTGAACTGAGGCCTTGGCGGGCCGCGAGACCGCATGTGGCGCGGGTCGCGAACGCCGTACGCCCCCGTCTCGCACGGGTCGCGACGGCCGCGAAGCCACGGGTCGGGCAACTCGGCCGAGCCATGTCAGCGCAGGTCACGAGGCCGAGGACCTGGCAGTACACGGCCGGAGCCGCCACCGCCGGACTGGCACTGACCGCCGTCGCGGTGACCGTCGCCGGGCCCTGGGACTCCTCGGGTCAGCGTACGGCCGAGCGGGACCGGGCCGCCGCGCTCGGACTCACGGGTGGCGCAGATCACGGTCGCGGTTCCGGGACGGCACAGGCGGGGCCCGAGCCCGCGCCGAGCGCCGCCTCCGTCCTCGCCGGCCTCGGCGGCGTCGGCAGCACCGTGAAGTCGGCACCGAACGGACCGGCCTTCGCCGACGTCCTCGGCCCGCTCCTGAAGGACGCCGCGCTCGGCGGCAGCCGCTCGGGCGCGGTCGTCGACGTCGCCACCGGCAAGAGCCTCTACGGCTCCCACGCCGACCGCGCCCTCACCCCCGCCTCGACGACGAAGATCGCCACCGCGGTCGCCGCCCTGCACGCGATGGGCGCCGACCACCGCCTCACCACCCGCACGGCCCTGGAACCCGGCACCAAGGAGCTCGTCCTCGTCGGCGGCGGCGACCCCACGCTCACCGCCCGCAAGGACGCCGACGGCCTGGCGAGCCTGCGCGACCTCGCCGCCCGGACCGCCACCGCCCTGAAGAAGGACGGCGTACGGCAGGTCACGCTCTCGTACGACACGACCCTGTACGCCGGCTCCGCGCTGCACCCGATCGGCAAGGACGCCAACCTCGCCCCGGTGAGCGCCCTCATGGCCGACGAGGGCCGCACCGACGACTCCACCAGCGGCACCGCCGTCCGCGTGGACGACCCGGCCCTGGACGCGACCCGCAAGTTCGCCGGGTTCCTCGAGGACAAGGGTGTCAAAACCACCTCCCCCGGACCCTCCAAGGCGACCGACCGGGCCGAGACGCTGGCCGAGGTCTCCTCGCCGCCCCTGTCCGCTCTGGTCGAGCGCATGCTGACCAACAGCGACAACGACCTCGCGGAGGCCCTCGCCCGCCAGACGGCCGTCGCGACGAAGGTGCGCGCCGACTTCGCGGGCGGCGGCCAGGCGATCCGCGCGCAGCTGGAGAAGCTCCGACTCCCGGTCGACGGCGTCACGTTCAAGGACGGCAGCGGCCTGAACCGCGAGGACCGGCTGACCGCGCACCTCCTGACGGCCCTGCTGGTGAAGGCCGGTGACCCGGCCCACCCCGAACTGCGTCCCGTCCTCACCGGCCTGCCCGTCGCGGGCTTCACCGGCACCCTGGCCACCCGCTACGCCGACGGCGCGGCCGGCGTCGTACGGGCGAAGACGGGCACGCTGACCGGCGTGAACGCCCTGGCGGGCACGGTCGTCGACCAGGAGGGCCGGCTGCTGGCGTTCGCGTTCCTCGCGTCGGACACCACGAGCAAGGAAGCGGCCCAGTCGGCGCTCGACCGCACGGCCACCGCTCTGGCGGCATGCGGCTGCGGTTGACCGGCGGGGGCGCGTGACCGGGGCGCCGACACCGCCGCGAGCGCGGGGGTCCCGGGGGACCCCACGGCCGGTGGCGGCCGCAACCGCCCGCCGCGGCCTGCCCCAAGCGGGGACGCTCACGTACGGTTGACGCATGACGAGCATCGGTGGTGCCGAGATGGTCGACTGGAATCTCGCGGTGGCGACCGCGACCCGGCTCGTGCGGCCGGGGCCGGAGGTGAGCCGCGACGAGGCCCGGGCTGTCGTCGCCGAGCTGCGCCGGCACGCCAAGGCCTCGGAGGAACACGTCCGCGGATTCACCCGAATGGGTACCGAGGAGACCCACGACACCCCGCTCCTCGTCGTGGACCGCGCGGGCTGGATCAAGGCGAACGTCGCCGGCTTCCGGGAGCTGCTGAAGCCGCTGCTGGAGAAGATGCAGGAACGTCGCGGCGGCTCGCCGGGCGGCGCGGTCCTCGGCGCCGTAGGCGGCAAGGTGACCGGCGTCGAACTCGGCATGCTGCTGTCCTTCCTGTCCTCCCGCGTCCTCGGCCAGTACGAGACCTTCGCCCCGGCCACCCGGGAGCTGCCCGCCGGCGCCAACGGCGGCGGCCGACTGCTGCTGGTCGCGCCGAACATCGTGCACGTGGAGCGCGAACTCGACGTCCAGCCCCACGACTTCCGCCTGTGGGTGACCCTGCACGAGGAGACCCACCGCACGCAGTTCACCGCCGTGCCCTGGCTGCGCGACCACCTCGAGGGCGAGATCCAGTCGTTCCTGGGAGAGACCGAGGTCGACCCCATGACCGTCCTGGAACGCATCCGGGAGGCGGCCCAGTCCCTCGCCGGCGGACGTCCCGAGGGCGAGGAGGACGACGGCGGCCGCTCGTTCGTGGAGATCGTGCAGACGCCCGCCCAGCGGGAGATCCTCGGCCGGCTCACCGCCGTGATGTCCCTCCTGGAGGGCCATGCCGACTTCGTGATGGACGGCGTGGGCCCGGAGGTCGTGCCGACCGTCCAGGAGATCCGCGAGAAGTTCCAGCAGCGCCGCGCCAAGGGCGCCTCCCGGCTCGACATGGCCCTGCGCAAGCTGCTGGGCCTGGACGCCAAGCTCCGGCAGTACCGCGACGGCGAGCGCTTCGTGCGGGCCGTCGTCAACGAGGTCGGCATGGACGGCTTCAACCGCGTGTGGACCTCCCCCAACACCCTCCCGACCAAGTCGGAGATCGCCAAACCGGCGGACTGGATCACCCGCGTGCACCGCAAGGCGGAGTCGTGAACCCGGGAGCCGGGGCGTGAACCCCGCACGAAGGTCGTGAAGGAAATCCGGTCGACGGCAGGCGAACGCCCCTTCAATCACCCGTCCGAGGGACCGTGAGCCCTGGGTAGGCGTGCAATGCTCGGGGAACGGCCCGGTTCTGTCACCATCTACACACTCTGAGTGACCGAACCTCGGGCTCACCCCCGAAAACTTCATGAAGGGAACCGGACATGGGTCCCCATCCTGCGGTCGCGGCGATACGCCTGGCGGTCCGCCGCGTCCTCCACGACATCCTCAACGACCACAGCCGTACCCCCGGCGACACCCCGCACGAGCGCCCGCCGTCCCCGCTCGTGCTCGTGGCGTGCTCCGGCGGCGCCGACTCCATGGCACTCGCCTCCGCCCTCGCCTTCGAGGCCCCCAAGCTCGGCATCCGCGCCGGCGGCGTCACCGTCGACCACGGCCTCCAGCCCGGCTCCGACCTGCGCGCCGACGAGGTCGCCCTGCGCCTGCGCGAACTGGGCCTCGACCCGGTCGAGTCCGTCGCCGTCACCGTCGGCCGCGAGGGCGGGCCCGAAGCCGCCGCCCGCGACGCCCGCTACGCCGCCCTGGACGCCGCCGCCGCCCGCCACGGCGCCGCCGCCGTCCTCCTCGGCCACACCCGCGACGACCAGGCCGAAACCGTCCTGCTCGGCCTCGCCCGCGGCTCCGGCATCCGCTCCCTGTCCGGGATGGCCGCGGTCTCGGGGGCCGACGGCCGTTACCGACGTCCCTTCCTCCAGCTCGACCGGCAGACCGCCCGCAAGGCCTGCATGGTCCAGTCGCTCCCGGTGTGGGACGACCCGCACAACGCCGACCCGGCGTACACGCGCTCCCGGCTGCGCCACGAAGGCCTGCCCGCCCTGGAGAAGGCCCTCGGCAAGGGCGTCGTCGAGGCACTCGCCCGTACGGCCCAGCTCTCCCGCGACGACGCCGACGCCCTCGACGCCTGGGCCGGCCAGGCCGAGGCCGCCGTACGGGACGCCACCGGCCTGCTGGAGTGCGCCAAGCTCTACGCCCTGCCGCCCGCCGTACGCCGCCGTGTCCTGCGTCGCGCCGCCATCGAGGCAGGCGCCCCCGCCGGTTCGCTCTTCGCCCGGCACATCGAGGAGATCGACCGGCTGATCACCGGCTGGCGCGGCCAGGGGGCCATCAATCTCCCGGGCAAGGTCGTCGCCCAGCGTCAGGGTGGCAGACTGGTGATTCGGCAAGGCTGAATCCTTACGCCCCGCTCGGGGCGGAACGCCTCCTCGCGGGGGCGGACAGCCGGTGGGACGACCGAAAGTGATGCGGGTGGACGCGAAAGACATGGGTGCCGACCTCAAAGAGGTACTCATCACCAAGGAAGAGATCGACGCGAAGCTCGTGGAGCTCGCCGCGAAGATCGACGCGGAGTACGCGGGCAAGGACCTGCTCATCGTCGGTGTCCTCAAGGGCGCGGTGATGGTCATGGCCGACCTCGCGCGGGCGCTGTCCACCCCCGTCACCATGGACTGGATGGCCGTGTCGTCGTACGGCGCGGGCACCCAGTCCTCCGGTGTCGTCCGGATCCTCAAGGATCTCGACACCGACATCAAGGGCAAGCACGTCCTGATCGTCGAGGACATCATCGACTCCGGGCTGACCCTGTCGTGGCTGCTGTCGAACCTCGGCTCGCGCGAGCCGGAGACCCTCAAGGTGTGCACCCTGCTGCGCAAGCCGGACGCCGCCAAGGTCGCCATCGACGTCGAGTGGGTCGGCTTCGACATCCCCAACGAGTTCGTCGTGGGCTACGGCCTCGACTTCGCCGAGAAGTACCGCAACCTCCCGTTCGTCGGTACGCTCGCGCCCCACGTCTACGGCGGCTGACCCGAAGGGCCCAGCCTCCTCGGAAGATCGGGAACCCCGGCGGGCCCCACGCCGTTGGAGCATGCAGACGGGTTCGTCAGCCGTCCCGTGCGGCTTCGGGCGACAAAGCTGGGGTACCGTCAGAAGAACTGTCTTATCAAACTCACTATGGCAGGAGGGACGGGGCGACACCGCTCCGTGTGGATGGACGTGAAGCGATACTTCCGTGGGCCGGTCATGTGGATCGTGCTGGCCGTCCTTGCCGTGGTCGTGTTGATGCAGGTCGTCGGCTCGTCCGGCGGCTACAAGACGGTGGACACCGGCCAGGTCGTCCAGGCGATCAATGAGAACAAGGTCGAACAGGCCAAGCTGACCACCGGCGACGAGCAGACCATCAAGGTCCAGCTCAAGGACGGCGAAAAGGTCGAGGGCAGCTCCAAGATCCAGGCGAGCTACATCGGCGACCAGGGCGTCGACATCGCCAACACCCTGCAGGGCAAGTACCAGCAGAAGCAGATCCCCGACGGCTACACCGTCTCGCCGACGAAGCAGAACGCCTTCGTCGGGATCCTGCTCTCCCTGCTCCCCTTCGTCCTCATCGTGGTTGTCTTCCTGTTCCTGATGAACCAGATGCAGGGCGGCGGCTCCCGAGTCATGAACTTCGGGAAGTCCAAGGCCAAGCTCATCACCAAGGACACCCCCAAGACGACGTTCGCCGACGTCGCGGGGTCCGACGAGGCCGTCGAGGAGCTCCACGAGATCAAGGAGTTCCTCCAGGAGCCGGCGAAGTTCCAGGCCGTCGGTGCCAAGATTCCCAAGGGCGTACTGCTGTACGGCCCTCCCGGTACCGGCAAGACCCTGCTCGCGCGTGCCGTCGCGGGCGAGGCCGGGGTGCCGTTCTACTCGATCTCCGGTTCCGACTTCGTCGAGATGTTCGTCGGTGTCGGTGCCTCCCGAGTCCGTGACCTGTTCGAGCAGGCCAAGGCGAACGCCCCGGCGATCGTCTTCGTCGACGAGATCGACGCGGTCGGCCGCCATCGCGGCGCCGGCCTCGGCGGTGGTCACGACGAGCGCGAGCAGACCCTGAACCAGCTGCTCGTCGAGATGGACGGCTTCGACGTGAAGGGCGGCGTCATCCTGATCGCCGCCACGAACCGGCCCGACATCCTCGACCCGGCACTGCTGCGCCCCGGCCGCTTCGACCGCCAGATCGCGGTCGACCGCCCGGACATGCAGGGCCGTCTGGAGATCCTCAAGGTTCACCAGAAGGGCAAGCCGGTCGCGCCGGACGTCGACCTCTCGGCGGTCGCCCGCCGGACGCCGGGCTTCACCGGCGCGGACCTGAGCAACGTCCTCAACGAGGCCGCGCTGCTCACCGCCCGCTCCAACAAGAAGCTCATCGACAACCACATGCTCGACGAGGCCATCGACCGCGTCGTGGCGGGCCCGCAGAAGCGGACCCGGATCATGTCGGACAAGGAGAAGAAGATCACCGCGTACCACGAGGGCGGACACGCCCTGGTCGCGGCGGCCTCCCCCAACTCCGACCCCGTCCACAAGATCACCATCCTGTCCCGCGGCCGTGCCCTGGGCTACACGATGGTGCTCCCGGACGAGGACAAGTACTCGACCACGCGTAACGAGATGCTCGACCAGCTCGCCTACATGCTGGGCGGCCGGGCGGCCGAGGAACTGGTCTTCCACGACCCGACCACGGGCGCCGCGAACGACATCGAGAAGGCCACGGCGACGGCCCGCGCGATGGTCACGCAGTACGGCATGACCGAGCGACTCGGCGCCATCAAGTTCGGCGGCGACAACACCGAGCCGTTCCTCGGACGTGAGATGGCTCACCAGCGCGACTACTCGGAAGAGGTCGCCGCGCTGGTGGACGAGGAAGTCAAGAAGCTCATCGAGAACGCGCACAACGAGGCCTGGGAGATCCTGGTCGAGAACCGCGACGTCCTCGACAACCTCGTCCTTCAGCTGCTGGAGAAGGAGACGCTGGGCAAGGAGGAGATCGCCGAGATCTTCGCCCCCATCGTCCGGCGCCCCCCGCGCCCGGCCTGGACCGGCTCCTCCCGCCGTACGCCGTCCACCCGTCCGCCGGTGCTCTCCCCCAAGGAGCTCGCACTGACGAACGGCGCCAACGGCGCGACGCCGGCGATCACGACGGCGAAGTCCACGGTGACGGACGCGGCCCCCGTGGCCGAGCCCGCCCCCGAGGACCGTCCGGAGAGCTGACACTCCGACCCCGGTGACCTCACCGGCCCGGAATGGATGCCGCGCCCCCCAGGATCTAGCCTGGGGGGCGCGGTGCTTTTCGGCCGTATCGGCAGGTACACCCAGGAACGAGGCAGAGATGACCGACCCCGTGACGCTGGCCGGCGAGGGCTCGATCGGAGAGTTCGACGAGAAACGCGCCGAGAACGCCGTGCGTGAGCTGCTGATAGCCGTGGGGGAGGACCCTGACCGGGAGGGGCTGCGGGAGACGCCGGCGCGGGTGGCCCGGGCGTACCGGGAACTCCTGGCGGGGCTGCGGCAGGAGCCCGAGGACGTCCTGACGACGACGTTCGACCTGGGGCACGACGAGATGGTCCTGGTGAAGGACATCGCGATCGTCAGCCTGTGCGAGCACCATCTTCTGCCGTTCCACGGTGTCGCTCACGTCGGGTACATCCCGGCGGAGACCGGCAAGATCACGGGCCTGTCGAAGCTGGCGCGCCTGGTGGAGGTGTTCGCTCGGCGGCCGCAGGTGCAGGAACGACTCACCACGCAGATCGCCGACTCGCTCATGCGGATCCTCGAGGCGCGTGGCGCGATCGTCGTGATCGAGGCCGAGCACATGTGCATGTCGGTGCGCGGCATTCGCAAGCCCGGCGCCAAGACCACCACCTCGGCGGTGCGGGGGCAGCTTCGGGACGCCACGACGCGATCCGAGGCGATGAGCCTCATACTGGCGCGCTGACCCGAGGGCCAGGGGGCCCCGGTGGGCCTCAGGCCGCCGAGGCCGCCCCCGTGTTCCGGTCGTCGTCCTCCGGGAGCTTGCAGACGCGCTCCAGGAAGAGGGCGGCCGCTATCACGGCGAGGCCCGCCAGCACGGAGAACCCGGCGTAGATGGCCTGGTCGCGGCGGGCGGGGATGTCGAGAAACTCCAGCAGGAAGACGCCCGTGCCGCCGTACATGCCGGCGACAAGGGCGGCGACCAGGGCGCTGGCCTGGCCGAAGACGACCGCGCGCGCCGCCATCAGGGGGTCGACGCCCTTGGCCTCGGGGCGCCGTTCCCGCTGGGCCTTGAGGCGGGAGCGGATCGAGAGCGCCGTGGCGGCCAGGACCACCGCGATCAGCGCGAGGACGATCGGGGCGGCCAGGGGGACGCTGGGCAGTGTCCCGATCGAGTTCCACAGGCGGGCGCCCGCCCAGGACAGGACCCCGGCGACGACGAATACGCCGGCCAGCAGCCTGATGCGCAGCTCTCTCACGGTGTCCCTTCAGCTCCCCCGGATGCCCACGGACCGTGGTCGTCCTGACGGCGGTCTCGACGGCTGCCTCGACGGCCGGCTTGACGATGGATGACGGTTGTCTTGACCTTAACGACTACTCGGGCAGCCGGAGTTCCAGGTCCGCGCGGGGTTCCACACCGTTTCGGGTGACGTCGGCCAGCAGGCCGGACACCGGGCCCACGCCGGGGAGCTGCGCCTGCGGCTCCACGTCGTGCCACGGCGCCAGGACGAAGGCGCGTTCGTGGGCGCGGGGGTGGGGGAGGGTGAGCGTCGGGTCGTCGGAGACGACGTCGGCGTAGGCCACGATGTCGACGTCGAGCGTGCGCGGGCCCCAGCGCTCGTCCCGGACGCGGTGGAAGGCCTCCTCGACCGCGTGCGCCCGCTCCAGGAGCGAGGACGGCGGAAGGGTGGTCTTCACCAGGACGACCGCGTTGAAGTACGAGGGCTGGCTGCCGGGCTCGACGCCCCAGGGCGCCGTCTCGTACACGGGGGAGACGGCCTTCACCCGTACGCCCGGGGTGTCCTCCAGGGCGTCGATGGCGCCCTGGAGGGTCTCCAGGCGGTTGCCCAGGTTGGAGCCGAGGGAGATCACGGCCCGCTGCGGGTTGTGGAGGGTGGTGTCGGCGGCGTCGACCTGCTGCACGACGGAGGCCGGCACCGGCTGTACGGTCGGGTCGCTGTGACCCTTGGTGAACGAGGCGGTCATACTCGGCTCCGGGTGATGGTGATCGTCACGTCGTCGAAGGGGACCGTGATCGGTGCGTCGGGTTTGTGGACGCAGACCTCGACCTCCTGGACCCCCTCGTGCTTCAGACAGACCTGGGCGATGCGCTCGGCGAGCGTTTCGATGAGGTTGACGGCCTCGCCCTCGACGACGGCCACGACCTCCTCCGCCACGATCCCGTAGTGCGCGGTCTTCGACAGGTCGTCGTCGGCGGCGGCCGGCCGGGTGTCCAGCCCCAGGACGAGGTCCACGATGAAGGTCTGGCCCTCCTCGCGCTCCTTGGGGAACACACCGTGGTGCCCGCGGGCCTTCAGGCCGCGCAGCGCGACACGATCCACGCGAATCACTCCTGCAATCGTCGGTAATGGCCGGTTCGTACCGGGTGCGGACGGCACACCGGCCTCGAACGAATCTACCTGCGAGCACCGACAGGGCCGGGCCACGGGGGCGCGGCCCGGGCCGGGGCCCACGGGTTGGTAGCCGCCCCTACCCCGCGCTCCGTGATTCCAACCACTCCTTGGTTCGTGTGGGCGTTGTGGCGGGGCGCCGGTGGGCGCCGGTGGGAGGCCCTTCCGGGCGCCCGGGCTTCGGGTGTTCCTGGGCGCCCTGTGGTGCGTCTACCCGCTCAGGAGGGGGTCTCGTCCGGTTCGTCCTCGTCGTTCTCGGCCAGAACGGGGGAGGCGTGATGGGACCAGAGCTTCCAGCCGGACGGGGTGCGGCGGAACACGTTGCTGGCGACGACCAGCTGTCCGACGAGCGGGCCGAGCTCCTCGCCTCCCTCGGGGGCGGGGCCGCCGCTGAGGATGTTCTCCGTGCAGGTCACGAGCGCGGTGTCGCCGGTGACGGAGACGTGCACGTCGGTGAGGAAGAACTGGATGTAGTCGGTGTTCGCCATGATCAGCGCGTACGACCTCAGAACCTCGCCGCGTCCGGTCAGCACCGGCCAGCCGGGGTGCACGCAGGAGACCACGCCGGTGTCCGCGGGGTCGTGGTACTCCTCGTCGACGCCCAGGTCGGCCGGGGTGAGCCAGAGCGAGGAGAGCTCCTCGAAGTCGCCGCGCTCCATGGCCTCGTAGTAGGTGGTGTTGGCGGCTTCCACCTGCTCGACATCGGTATGGGGGGCGCTCACCGGGGGCCTTCGGGGGAGTCGGGGGCGGAGGTCGGGGCGGGGGCGGGCGTCTGTGTCGGTGTCTGCGTCTGCGTCTGCGGGGAGGCCTGCGCGCCGTGCGTGGTGTGCGTGGTGGGGGCGCCCGGCGCGTGGTCGGTCATGTGCGCCCCGCTCGTCCCGTTCGCCATCGGCGCGCGGGACGAGACGCGCGCCCCCTCCACGGCGCGTGCGACCCGTACCGCGTCCGCCGTCGCGCGCACCTCGTGCACGCGTACCGCCCACGCGCCGGCCTGGGCCGCGAGGGCGGAGACGGCCGCCGTCGCGGCGTCACGCTCGCGTGCGGGGGGCGGGGCGCCTTCGGGGCCGGCGAGGACGCGGCCGAGGAAGCGTTTGCGGGAGGCCGCCACGAGGAGGGGGTGGCCGAGGGCGAGCAGGCGGTCGAGGTGGGCGAGGAGCACCAGGTCGTGCTCGGCGTCCTTGGAGAAGCCGAGGCCCGGGTCGACGACCACGCGGTCGGGGGCGATCCCGCCCGCGAGGACGGCCTCCACGCGCGCGTGCAGCTCGTCGACGACCTCCGCGACGACGTCGGCGTAGACGCCCTTGACGTTGCCGCCCTCCAGGAAGCCGCGCCAGTGCATGACGACGAAGGGGGCACCGGAGTCGGCGACGACCGGGATCATCGCGGGATCGGCGAGGCCGCCGCTGACGTCGTTGACGAGGGCGGCGCCGGCGGCGAGGGCCTGTTCGGCGACCGAGGCGCGCATGGTGTCGACGGAGATGGCGACGCCCTCGGAGGCGAGGCCCCGGACGACGGGGATGACGCGCCTGAGCTCCTCGGCCTCGTCGACGCGGCTGGCGCCGGGGCGGGTCGACTCGCCGCCCACGTCGACCAGGTCGGCGCCCTCCTCGACCAGGGCGAGGCCGTGCTTGACGGCGGCCGTCGTGTCGAACCATCGGCCACCGTCGGAGAAGGAGTCGGGGGTGACGTTGACGACTCCCATGACCGCGCAGCGGTCCCATCGGGGAAGGCCGGCGACGCGCCCGCGTCCGCTCTGCTTGCTCATACGTTCAGCCTAGGCCCAGAAAGGGGCGCCACGGCCGTCAGCCCGGAGTGCGAGGCCCGAGCGGAAGCCCCTCGGGCTGGAGGAGGGGGCGGGGCCTCCGCTCGGGCCGGTCTCGTGGCGCGCCGGCCGGTACACGGCCGGGGTCGTGCGGGGTCATGCCGCGCGGACGTCTCTCTCGCCGACGACGTGGGCACACGCGCGTGCGCTGGTCCGGCGGCGGCGCAGGAAGCGGGGCAGGGGGAGGGCCAGGTTGACGAAGCCCTCGGCCTGCATGGCGGCGAACCCGATGCGGGGCAGGTCGCCGGAGGCCCGGTAGACGACGAAGCGGGGCTCCCAGCGGGGCTGGAACTTGGCGTTGAACTTGTACAGGGACTCGATCTGGAACCAGCGGGAGAGGAAGACCAGCAGCCCGCGCCAGGCGCGCAGGACCGGGCCGGCGCCGATCTTCTCGCCGCGCGCGAGGGCGGCGCGGAACATGGCGAAGTTCAGCGACACGCGCGTGATGTCGAACTTCGGGGCCGCCTGGAGGGCCGCCACGATGAGCAGTTCGTTCATGCCGGGGTCGGCGGAGCGGTCGCGGCGCATCAGGTCGAGGGAGACGCCGTCGGTGCCCCAGGGCACGAAGTGCAGGATCGCCTTCAGGTCGCCGTACTCACCCGGCTCGGCGTCGGCCTTGTGGGCGGTGGCGATCAGGCAGTCGCCGTCGGTGGGGTCACCGATGCGGCCCAGGGCCATGGAGAAGCCGCGTTCGGTGTCGGTGCCGCGCCAGTCGTCGGCGGCGCGGCGGATGCGCTCCAGCTCGGCGTCACCGAGGTCACGGACGCGTCGTACGCGGGTCTCGTAACCGGCGCGCTCGATGCGCTTGACCATCTGGCGCACGTTGCGCATCGCGCGCCCGGCGAGGGAGAAATCCGCGACGTCCACCACCGCCTCGTCGCCCAGTTCGAGGGCGTCCAGGCCGGTCTCGCGGGTCCAGACCTCGCCGCCGGTCTCCGAGCAGCCCATGACGGCGGGCGTCCAGGAGTGGGCCTTGGCCTCGTCCATGAACCGCTCGATGGCGCCCGGCCAGGCCTCGACGTCACCGATGGGGTCGCCGCTGGCCAGCATCACGCCGGAGACGACGCGGTAGGTCACCGCGGCCTTGCCGCTGGGCGAGAAGACGACGGCCTTGTCGCGGCGCAGCGCGAAGTGGCCGAGGGAGTCGCGGCCGCCGTGCTTGTCCAGCAGGGCCCTCAGACGGGCCTCGTCGTCCTCGGTGAGGCGCGCGGCGGGGTGTTCGGGGCGGAAGGCCAGGTAGATCGTGGTGACGGCCGTGAGCAGGCCCAGGGCGCCGAGGGAGAAGGCGACCGTCCAGGAGGTGTTGCCCCGGTAGTCGACGGGGCCCTCGAAGCCGAACAGGCCGTACAGGACGTGGGTGATGCGGTCGGCCAGGCTCGGGTCGCCGACCAGTGTCTTCGGGTGGGCGCTGACGATGACCAGGCCGAGGAAGAGCGAACCGGCGCCCATGAGGACGAAGTTGGCGAGCGCGCGCCACCGGCTGCGCGGGTCCGGCAGGGCCGCGAACTGGTCGCGGTGGATCAGCAGCGGCGCGAGCAGGGCGAGCGAGATGAGCACGCCCACCGGGGAGTGGCGGTACGTCAGCTGCGCCGCGGCGCCGACCGGCAGCAGGACCACGGCGGCCCGCCAGGCCCGCCGCTTGTGGCGTCGCAGGCCGTGCGCGAGCAGGAGCAGCAGGACGCCCGCGCTCATCGAGAGCGCCGCGGCGAACGGGCCGAGCGCACCGGGCAGCACCTCGGCCAGCGTGTGCATACGGCTGTGCCGGAAGCGCGGGAAGACGCCGGCGGCGATGTCCAGCAGGCCCACGACCGCGCAGGCTCTGGCGACCAGGACGGGGACGGCCTCGGGGCGCGGGCCACGCAGCGCGTGCCGTGCCCACCGGGGTCGGTTCGGAACCCCGCCCGACATTTCGTCATCTGTCCTGACAGACATCGCATCCCATTGTTCCGCGAGAGACCTTGGATCCGGGCCCGCATCGGGCATCCGGCGACATTGCGCCCTCTAGGACGGTGTCTCCGGGGGAGAGGTTCACTCGCTTCCCCAAAGCCGGTTCAAAGGCCGGGAAAAGGGCCGGACAAGCCTTCGCGAAGATCCGCGGGACATGCCCGGCAGGAGGAGAAAGCGCAGGCGGGAAACCAACCATGGGTCTCACGAGCAACAACGTCCTGGTGCTGGCGGTCGGCTCGGCGGTGCTGCTGTTCGTCGGCACGGTGTGGCTGTGGCCACGGCTGTCACGGCGCAGCTGGCGTGCCGTCGGCGGGCGCGTCGGGCTGCTCCTGGCGACCCAGCTGGCGCTCTTCGCGGCGGTCGGGCTCGCCGCCAACCAGGCCTTCGGGTTCTACGCCAGCTGGGCCGACCTGTTCGGGCAGGAGGACGAGCAGGGGGTGGTCGTCGACCACACGGCGAACGGCGGCTCGGGCGGCCCGCTCCAGGTGACGGACATCCGGAAGGTCAGGGAGGCGGGGAGCGCGCGGCCGGAGCGCGGCGGCCAGATCCAGAAGGTGGCCATAGTCGGCCGTACGACCCACCTCGCCACGTCCGCCTTCGTCTACCTGCCACCGGAGTACTTCCAGTCGCGGTACCGCGCGCGGACCTTTCCCGCGGCCGTCGTCCTCACCGGATATCCGGGCACCGCCCAGTCGCTGGTCGACAAACTCCACTACCCGAGCACGGCGCTGGACCTCGCCAAGGAGGGCCGTATGCAGCCGATGATCCTGGTGATGCTGCGCCCCACCGTGGCGCCGCCGCGCGACACGGAGTGCGTCGACATTCCGAACGGACCCCAGGCGGAGTCGTTCTTCGCCAAGGACCTGCCCGACGCCGTTCTCGCCCACTACCGGGTGGGAAAGAAACCGGGCAGCTGGGGAATCATCGGTGACTCCACGGGCGGCTACTGCGCGCTGAAGCTCGCCATGCACCATCCCGGCGTGTATGCCGCGGGCGCGGGTCTCTCGCCGTACTACAACGCCCCGTTGGACCCCACCACCGGCGATCTGTTCCACGGCGACAAGGAACTGCGCGACCGTGCGAACCTGTTCTGGTTTCTCAAGCACCGTCCCGCGCCAGACACTTCACTGCTCGTCAGCAGCAGCAAGATCGGCGAGACGAACTACCAGGACACGCTGCGGTTCATCGACCGGGTCAAGGCGACGCACCTGACCCGTATCTCGTCGATCATCCTCGAAAGCGGCGGGCACAACTTCAACACCTGGCGGCGTGAGATTCCGGCGACACTTCAGTGGATGAGCGGGCGGTTGAGCGACCGTTGAGATCGTCGCGAGGGGCGGGAGGGTCGAGAGGGTTGAGTTCGTCGAGCTCGTCGAGAAGGCGCGCGACGGGACGCGACGGGAAATGATCTTGTGAGCCGTGCTGCTCTTCTCGAATCGGGTGGCCGGTCTGATTCCTGATGTCGTGTGAAGGCTGCGGGATGGCAGTGTTTTTACGGGCCGGGGCACCACGATTCGCTTACGCGCGGTAAGTTTCTGGCCATGCCACGTGGACGTCATCGCCATTCCCCGCCCTTGCACAGGCTGCTTCCCCCGTCGGCGATCGCAGGCGTCTCCGTCGTCTGCGCCTTCGGCCCCTGGGTGTTCTCGCAGCCGGCCGTATTGCGTGTCGTCGCCGCGGTGGCCGCGGCGACGGCGGTCGTCGGCGCGGCCGTCATGCGCCGCTGGGACACCCTCGCGGGCAAGCAGGTCGCCGACCTCATACGCGCGCGTGCGAGCGACGAGTGGCGGTTCGAGGAGCGGGTCGCCGAACTGGAGTCCGACCTTGAGGAGTCCCGCGAGCTGCGCGCCAAGCTGGAGCAGCGGCTGCGGGCCAAGCGCACCGAACTGGCGGGCCTGCGCAACGAGCACGCCGCCCTGCTGCGTCGGTACGCCACCGCGGAGACCGAGCGGGCGAGCGCGCTGGAGGGCCGCCGACTGCTCGAGATAGGCGCCACGGCACCGGCGCGCGCGTTGCCGCCTGTGCCGGTCGCCGTCGCGCAGGGGGCCGGGGCTGTGGCTGTCCCGGTCGAGGGCGACGTCGATGCCGACGCGGCGGAGGCCGCCGAGACGGTCCAGACTGCGGGGACTGGTGAGGCCGGTGAGACCGGCGAGGCCCGTCACTCGGGCGTTTCAGGTGCCTCAGGCGACTCAGGTGACGACGAGTCGGAGGCGCCCGCGATCTTCTCGCCGGAGGGCTCGAAGCTGTTCCTGCGGGCGAAGGTGGCGCTGTCGCGGTTCGGTGACGGGGAAGGCGCTGCGGCGCAGAAGGGCGCCGGCGAGGCTTCGGCCGGGGACAGCTCGGGCCAGGACGACGCGCCTGAGGGTGCCGTCGAGGACGACTCGGCGCTGGACGGCGTGACCAGGAGCAGCTCGGCCAAGGAAGGTTCGGTCAAGGACGGTTCGGCCAAGGGCGGCTCCCCCAAGGGTGACGGCACCCCGGACGGCGACGGTGGCCCCAAGGGCGACGGTCCCGCGAAGGACGTCCCGGCGCGGGTCGGTCCCCTCGGCGCCGAGGTGGGCGCCTCCCGGGCCTCCCGCGACTCCGGTGACTCCCGGGTGGAGGCCGCGCAGGAGGACGAGGCGCAGGGGAAGCCCGCGGCGGTCGACGGGCATGAGCGCGCGGCCGCCGTCACCCCGCAGACCAAGCCGGGCCCGTCGGAGACCGCGCAGCCCTCCGGGCACTTCGTCGCGCCGACCGCGGTGGCCGTCGCGCCGACCGCGCCCGCACGGCGTGCCGCAGGCGAGGGGGGCTTCGACTTCTTCGGCACGCAGAAGACGTCCGCCGCGCTGGAGTCCGTGCAGAACGAGGACCTCGCCGACGTGGTCGGCCAGGAGGCGCTCGCTCTCCACAAGGCCGAGTCCGAGGCGGAGTTCAAGCCGGCGGGCGAGGAGTCCCGGGGCATCGGCCAGGTCATCGACCTGACGGCCCACGACGAGACCGAGCAGATCGACGTACAGGGGCTGCGGAGCGCGGTGTCCTGAACGAGGCGTGGACGAGACCGCGCGGTCCCCTGGGGGCCGCGCGGTTCTCGTTTTTCGGGGACGGCGGGGCTGGGTTGCCCGCGGGACGGGCGACAGTCGGGCGGGCGGCCGGCGCGAGTGCCGAGGATGGCTGGGCGGGCCGGGAGGTGCGGGTACCGCGGGCGGCTGGGGTCAGGCGGCCTGGTCTGGTCGGGTGAGCCCTCTCGGGCCGTCCGCCGGTCCGGCCAGGCCCGCGCAGCCGTCTGCTGTTCCGATCAGCCCGGCTCCCTCGGGCCATCTGCCGTTCCGATCAGCCAGCCCTCTCTGGCCGTCCGCCGGTCTGGTCTGGCGAGCCCTGCCGGGCCGTCCGCCGGTCAGATCAGCCCAGCTCCCTCTGGCCGTCCGCCGGTCTGGTCTGGCGAGCCCTGCCGGGCCGTCCGCCGGTCCGATCGGCCCAGCCCTCTCAGGCCATCCGCCGGTGGCCATCAACCCAGCCCCCTCAAGCCATCCACCGATCCGGTCGGGCGTCTCGTCGGCCTGTTCGGGATCTTTCCGCCTGGGCGTGGAGCAGTTGTGCGGCCTCCTCGGCGTCCCGTAGGCGGGCCGTGACGGTCTTGTTGGCTCCCGTGTCCACGTGGACGTCGGCGAGGCGGCAGACGCGCTTCCAGGGGCCTTGCGAGAGCCGCACGCTCTGGACCTTGGCGTGGGGGACCAGGGCGAGGCTGCGGCGCAGCAGGCCCACCCGTGCCGCGAACACGGCGTCGGTAACGGCGAGTCCATGGCCCCGCCACCACAGCGGCACGCAGCGCCCGGCGCGCCGCGGGGGCCGGGACAGCGCGGACAGGGGCGGCACGGTCACGCCGGGCAGTACGCGCGCGATGATCGCCTCGGCGACCGCGCGGGCGGCGACCGGCACCAGCACGGAGTTGGACGACCCGGCCACGTCCAGCTCGACCCGCACCCAGCCGCGCCGCCGCCACAGCAGCGGCTCCACGATCCGCACGGTCTGCACCCGCCCCGGCGGCACCGTCTCGTGGGTGCGGTCCAGGAGCCCGTGGTCGATCCGCAGCCCGTCGGGCGACTCGCCCACGGTCCAGTCGTACTCGCCGACGAACCGCCCCACGCTGCTCGCGCCCGCCGCGCCGAGCAGCGGGACGCCGGTCGCGAGGATCGTCCACAGGCTGTGGGTGGCGAACCACAGCAGGGACGGCACGACGAGGGCCGCCGCCAGCGTGCCCCAGGTGGCGCCGGTCAGGACGAGGGCGATGGCGAGGTCGCGCGGAGGCGTGCGCAGCAGCTCGCGCGCCGGCGCCTCGCCGACTTCGTGCGCCGTCTCGGGCGCGAACCCGGCGGCGCGCGCGAGGAGTTCCGCGCGGAGCGCACGCGCCTCACGCTCCCCCAGGAAGGCCAGTTCGTCCTTCTTGTCCGCGCCTATGACGTCGAGCTTCAGCTTGGCGACGCCCGCCACGCGCGCGAGGAGCGGCTGCGTGACGTCGATCGCCTGGATGCGTTCCAGCCGGATGTGCGCGGCGCGCCGGAACACCAGGCCGGTACGGATGCGCAGTTCGGACTCGGTGACCGCGAAGTGGGTGGCCCACCAGGTGAGGAAGCCGTAGAGGGCGGCGGCCGGGACGAGCACGGCGAGGCCGATCAGGAGCGCCGTGGGCGTCAGCCGCGTCAGCTGCCGTTGCGCCTGGTCGGGGTCGTGCACCGCCCATCCGATGAGCACGGCGACCGGCGCCCACGCCCGCCGGAGCGGCGTCACGGGATGCAGCCGCCGCTCGGTCACCGGCAGCTTCCGCGCGACGTCGTCGTCGACTCCCGGCGCCGTCACAGGCCCGCCGATCGTGCCTCGCCGAGTTCGGTGAGCCGGTCGCGCAGGCGTTCCGCCTCGGCCGGCTCCAGTCCCGGGATGGTGGCGTCGGTCGCCGCGGCGGCGGTGTGCAACTGCACGCTGGCCAGCCCGAAGTGCCGTTCGACGGGCCCCGAGGTGACCTCGACCAGCTGCATCCGCCCGTACGGCACGACCGTCTCCTCGCGCCACAGCACGCCCCGGCTGATCAGCAGGTCGTCGGCGCGCTCGGCGTACCGCCAGGAGGCCCAGTTGCGGCCCAGCAGCACCCAGCCCCACGCCATGAGGGCGAGCGGCAGCAGCGCGAGCGCGGCCCACGCGGGGCCGGCGAGCAGATACGGCAGCGCACCGCACGCGATGCTCAGCAACCCCAGCCACACCACCAGCAGCAGTCGTCGCATCCGCAGCAGTCCCGGGGGCAGGCCGATCCACACCGGCTCGCCGTCGGCCACCTCCGCGCCCCGCCCGTTCCCCGTCTCCATGGGGCCAGCGTACGTAGGGGAGACTGTGTCCATGACTCCTACGACGGAGACCACGGTCGGTATCGGCGGCGCCGCGGAGAGCACCGACATGGTGCTCAACATCGGGCCCCAGCACCCGTCCACGCACGGTGTGCTGCGCCTCAGGCTCGTCCTGGACGGCGAGCGGATCCAGCACGCGGAGCCGGTGATCGGCTATATGCACCGGGGTGCGGAGAAGCTCTTCGAGGCGCGTGACTACCGCCAGATCATCATGCTCGCCAACCGCCACGACTGGCTGTCGGCCTTCTCCAACGAGCTGGGCGTGGTCCTCGCGGTGGAGCGCATGCTCGGCATGGAGGTCCCTCCGCGCGCGGTGTGGACGCGCACCCTGCTCGCGGAGCTGAACCGGGTGCTCAACCACCTGATGTTCCTCGGCTCGTACCCCCTGGAGCTCGGTGGCATCACGCCGGTCTTCTACGCGTTCCGGGAGCGCGAGGTGCTCCAGAACGTCATGGAGGAGGTCTCCGGCGGCCGTATGCACTACATGTTCAACCGCGTGGGCGGCCTCAAGGAGGACCTGCCGGCCGGCTGGGCGACACGCGCGCGTGCCGCCGTCGCCGCCGTGCGCTCGCGGATGGACGTGTACGACGACCTGGTGCTCGGCAACGAGATCTTCCGGGGGCGCACCCGGGGCGTGGGCGCCCTCGCGCCGGAGACCGTGCACGCGTACGGCGTGAGCGGGCCGATCGCGCGCGCCTCCGGCGTCGACTTCGACCTGCGCCGCGACGAGCCCTACCTCGCCTACGAGGAGCTGACGGGCACCCTGAAGGTCGTCACCCGCCAGGAGGGCGACTGCCTCGCCCGCTTCGAGGTCCTCCTGGAGCAGACCCACAACGCGCTCGACCTCGCCGACGCCTGCCTCGACCGGCTCGCCGAGCTGCCGCCCGGCCCGATCAACCAGCGGCTCCCCAAGGTCCTGAAGGCGCCCGAGGGGCACACGTACGCGTGGACCGAGAACCCGCTGGGCATCAACGGCTACTACCTCGTCAGCAAGGGCGAGAAGACCCCGTACCGGCTCAAGCTCCGCTCGGCCTCGTACAACAACATCCAGGCGCTCGTGGAGCTGCTGCCGGGCACGCTGGTGGCGGACATGGTGGCGATCCTGGGGTCACTGTTCTTCGTGGTCGGGGACATCGACAAGTAGGTCCCCGAGGGGTGTTCCCGGTGTGTCCGGGATGCCGACCGGCTGGAGCAGCCAGCCGAAGTCGCCGAGGCCTCCGGGCGCGGTGAGTTCGGCGGCCTCGCCGGCGCTCGCGAGGGCGCGTACGTAGGCCGCCGGGTCGGTGGAGGCCAGCGTGAGTGGGGGGCGTGCGCCGGTGAGGCCGAGGGCGTGCAGGGCGGCGCGCTGTGTCAGGACGCGCCCCTCGCGCAGGGCGCGCGCGGGCTCGGGGTGGGTGCGCTCGGCGCCTGCTCGCGGGGCGTGGGCACGGGAGGCGTGCGCGGCGCACGCGTCCAGCGCGACATGCGCCGTGATGTCGCACGAGCCGTCCGGGACAGGCGCCGTCTCGCGCCCGGCGCGGAACCCGGTGAGCGTCCCGAAGAGGGGGCGCGTGTCGACGGTGTGCGCGTAGTCGACCGCCACCGCGAGCCCCCGCCCGACCGTCGCGACCGCGGCGGCCCACGCCTCGTCCCGGGGCAGCCCCACCTCCGCCCGCAGCCCCTCCTCGGCCGCCGGCGGCCACCACCGGGCGAGCCACTCCGCCTCGGCGCCGGAGAACGGCTCCCCGAGCCGCTCGGCCCCGTCCCGCCGTACGAGAACCCTGCGGGCCACCCCCGCGGAGTCCACCTCGGCGATCTCGACGGGCACGTTGTCCAGCCACTCGTTGGCGAAGAGCAGGCCGGTGATCCCGCGCGGGGGCTCCGACAGCCACTCGACCCGGTGGTCGAGGGCGGGCGGCCGGTCGGCGAGGTCGACGGCGTACACGCGCGTGCGGGCGGCCAGGTCGGCGGGGAGGGCGGCGAGCACGCCGGCCGCAAGTTCGCCCCGCCCCGCGGCCATGTCGACGAAGTCGAGCGTCACGGGCCGGCCCAGGGCCTCGTCGACCCGGCCGAGCAGCCGGACCACGGCCCCGGCGAACAAGGGCGACGCGTGCACCGACGTACGGAAGTGCCCGGCCGGGCCCTCGGGCCTGCGGTAGAAGCCGTCAGGGCCGTAGAGAGCGGCCTCCGTGGCCGCCCGCCAGCCGCGCCACTCGCCCGCTGTCTCGTCCGTCACGGCGCCAGACTAGGCGCACAGAGGAACGGGGCCTCCACCTTGGGGAGTACGCGGGCCGCGCATGGATCGGTCCTCCGGTTGACCCATGCACGCTTCACGCTTCCCTACGCTGGGTTACGTGCAACGCCTCTATGACTTCCTCCGCAGGCACCCGACATGGGTCGACGGCTTCTGGGCCGTGTTCCTGTTCGGGCTCTCGGTGGTTTTCGTCGGCTCCGCCACGGGCGACGCCCCAGGAACCAGCTCCGAGACGCTCATCGTCCCGGTCGCGCTCCTGCTGTGCCTGGTGGTGGCGTTGCGACGGCGTATGCCGGAGAAGATGCTGCTGCTGGGTGTCGCCCTCGGCGTCGGGCAACTGGTGCTGGACGTGGCGACGCTGCCCGCCGACTTCGCCCTGCTGGTGATCACGTACACCGTCGCGGCGACCGGCGCCCGCTGGGCGTCGAGACTGGCACTGATCATCGGCCTCGGCGCGGCGCCACTGGCGCAGCTGCGCTGGCCGGAGGAGCAGGCGGGCGTCCTCGGCACGGTGGCGCTCATGATCTTCATGACCGTGCCGTTCGCCCTGGCCTGGGTGCTCGGCGACTCGATGCGCACCCGCCGCGCCTACTTCGCGCAACTGGAGGAGCGCGCGAGCCGGCTCGAGAAGGAGCGCGAGGCGCAGGCGAAGGTCGCGGTGGCCGCCGAGCGCGCCCGAATCGCGCGTGAGCTGCACGACGTCGTCGCGCACAACGTCTCGGTGATGGTGGTGCAGGCCGACGGCGCCGCCTACGTCCTCGACGCCGCGCCCGACCAGGCGAAGAAGGCCCTGGAGACGATCTCCTCCACCGGCCGCCAGGCCCTCGCCGAGATGCGCCGCCTGCTGGGCGTGCTGCGCACCGGCGAGCACCAGGAGGTCGGCGAGTACGTCCCGCAGCCCGACGTCGACCAGATCGACGACCTCGTCGAGCAGTGCCGTACCTCCGGTCTGCCCGTCGACTTCAAGGTGGAGGGCACGCCGCGCCCGCTGCCCAGCGGCGTCGAGCTCACGGCGTACCGCATCGTGCAGGAGGCGCTCACCAACACCCGCAAGCACGGCGGGCCGAACGCGGGCGCCAGCGTGCGCCTGGTGTACTTCGACGACGGCCTCGGCCTGCTCGTCGAGGACGACGGCAAGGGCGCCCCGCACGAGCTGTACGAGGAGGGCGGCACCGACGGACAGGGCCACGGCCTGATCGGCATGCGCGAGCGGGTCGGTATGGTCGGCGGCACTCTGGACGCGGGACCCCGTCCCGGCGGAGGGTTCCGTATCAGTGCGCTGCTCCCGCTCAAACCAGCGCATTGACGCCGACGCACGCCCCTCGTTGACACCTGTCACACCCCCCGGGTCGGCACCTGCCGAGGCGACCGGACGCAGTCAGACCCAGCCAGACGCAAGCTACAGAGCCGGAAGAAACGGAAGAGGCCACTCGATGACGATCCGCGTGATGCTCGTCGACGACCAGGTGCTGCTGCGCACCGGGTTCCGGATGGTGCTCGCCGCCCAGCCGGACATGGAGGTCGTCGCCGAGGCGGGCGACGGCGTCGAGGCCCTCCAGGTGCTGCGCGCGACCGCCGTCGACGTGGTGCTGATGGACGTGCGCATGCCGAAGCTGGACGGCGTGGAGACCACCCGCCGCATCTGCCAGGAGGACGACCCGCCGAAGGTGCTGATCCTGACCACCTTCGACCTGGACGAGTACGCCTTCTCCGGTCTCAAGGCGGGCGCCTCCGGCTTCATGCTCAAGGACGTGCCGCCCGGCGAGCTGCTGACCGCCATCCGCTCGGTGCACAGCGGCGACGCGGTGGTGGCCCCCTCGACCACGCGCCGCCTCCTGGACCGGTTCGCGCCCATGCTGCCGAGCATGGGCAAGGAGCCCCGGCACAAGGAGCTGGAGCGGCTCACGGACCGCGAGCGCGAGGTCATGATGCTCGTCGCCCAGGGCCTGTCCAACGGAGAGATCGCCGCCCGGCTGGTGTTGTCCGAGGCGACCGTCAAGACCCATGTGGGCCGCATCCTGACCAAGCTCGGACTCCGTGACCGGGTCCAGGTGGTGGTGCTGGCGTACGAGACGGGGCTGGTGCGGGCCGGCGGGCACGGCTGAGGCCCGGGGAAGGCTCACCCGGCAGGGGCCGCGAACGGGACTCCTCCGCGAGCGGCGCCCACTAGGGTCTGCGCATGCTCCTGTGGATCAACGGCCCCTTCGGGGGCGGCAAGACGCAGACGGCGTACGAGATCCAACGGCGTCTGCCCGGCAGTGTCGTCTGCGACCCCGAGCACGCCGGATTCGGCCTGCGCCGCATGCTGCCGCCCGAACTGCGCGGCGACTTCCAGGACTTGAGGTCCTGGCGGCAGGGCGTCGTCGAGGTGCTCGACCTCGCCCTGACCAGGCGCGACGGCGTGGTCGTCGTCCCGATGACGGTCACCGACTCCGGCTATTTCGCCGAGACCGTCGGGCGCCTGGGCGAACTCGGCCACGACGTACGGCACTTCACCCTCCTCGCCGAGCGGGAGACCGTCGTTCGACGGCTGCGGGAGCGCGGCTTCGGTCACCTCCTGTCGTACGTCGGCGGCAAGAACGCCGGTTTGGGCCGCGAGACCTGGGCGCTGCGGCAGCTCGACCACTGTCTGGAGCGGCTGCGCGAGCCCGAGTTCGCCGAGCATCTGTGGACGGACCACTCGACCGTGCCGAGGACGGCCGACCGTATCGCCGCCCTGGCCGGCCTGACGCTGAGGCCGAACCGGGAGGGCGCGCTGCGGACACGGCTGCGGCAGGTGGGCGTCGGGGTGCGGCACATCCGGTTCGACTGAGCCGGTTGCTCAGCGCAGGATGCCCTCCAGGAAGTCGCTGCCCAGCCGGGCCACGACCGCGAGGTCCAACTGGTGCTGGACGTACCGGCCGCGCCGCCGCGTGCTGACCAGGCCCGCCTTCTTCAGCACGCCCAGGTGCCGGGATATCTCGGGGGCCGTCATGCCGTGCGCCTGCGCCAGTTCGCTCGTGGTCCAGGCGCTGCGGGCCAGGTGTCGGCAGATCCGCATCCGTACCGGGTGGGACAGGGCGGTCATCCGCAGGGCGAGCTGCTCGACGGTGGGCGGGGCCGCGAGTTCGGGGGAGCCGACCGGGTAGTGCACCACCGGCTGCCAACCGGGCCGGTACAGCACGGCCAGATGCGGTCGGCCGAGGCTGGTCGGTACGAGGAGGAGGGTGCCGTCCCCTGTGGTCGTACGGCCCACGCTCAGCTTGTCGACCGTGATCCGGGTGCCCGTCTCGTCGAGCGTGACCGCCGGGGACACCGCGGCCAGCATCTCGCCCAGGCCCTTGCGGCGCAGGAGGTCGGTCTTGTGCCGGGCGTCCGCCGCGAGCTGGTGGCGCAGCCGGGACCAGGCCTCCGCGAAGAACGCCTCGTCGCAGTCCTGGAGGAACTGGCGCAGCCAGGCCCGGATCGTGGGCGGGTCGGTCAGCAGCAGCTCGGTGAACCGCTCCTGGCGCGGCCCGCGCGCGGCGGCCAACTCCAGGGCGCGCCGCCCCTGCGCGGCGTCGACGAGCCAGTCCGCCCCGACGTCGTAGCAGGTCGCGCAGCTGAACTCCAGGGCGGCGTTGACGAACTGCTCGTCCGTGAGCTTGTCCAGCAGGTCCAGTTCCTCGGCGAGCGTGGCCCCAGGCAGGGTGGTGCCACCCGGGATGCCCGCGTACGGCAGGAAGAGGTCCGCGAACGTCGTCGTCCACAGGAAGTCCGCGTCGCACATCCGGTCGGCGAGATGCGGGTCGAGGCCGGCCGTCACGCCCGTCACCCAGCCCTGGAGCCCTGGATGGTGGGCCGGCTCGGCCAGCGCGTGCAGCGCCATGCCGAGCTCGGCCAGGGGGGACGGCACGACGGCGACCCTCTCCGGCCGCAGCCCCGCGATGTCGATGCGCACGCTCATGACCTCATGGTGCACCCCGCCACTGACAACACCGCCCTCGATTGACAGCGGCCGTCAATCGACGCGACCTCGCCCCCGCACCGACGCGAGCTGCCCTACCGGTGCCTGGGACGCATGGCGGGCGGGTCCGGCGCACGGCGGGTGGGCGTGCGCCGCCTACTGGGCCACTGGTCGGGCCCCGGTCACCGAGGGGCCTGCCGCCGGTCCCGCCCGGATGCTGTGGCAGCCGGTTCCGCCGAGCCGGGCCACGGCTCACCCTCGACTCCCGCCCGCCCTACCGCAGCCGACCGGCGAAGTCCGCCACCGCCGCCTTCACGTCGGCGGCCGTCCACTCCAGCCCCGCCGAGCCCACGGTGACCTCGACGAAGCCCAGGCCGGGCCCGCCGCGGTCCCAGTAGCCGGTGAACAGGTACGTCCCGGTCTCCTCCGCCTGCCGCACCGCGGCCTCCGTCAGCACCTCGGGGTCGTACGGCAGCCAGACCTGGAACTGGTGCGTGTGCGGCTCCTCCGGGTGCACGCGCGCCCATGCCACCCCGGCGTCGGCGAACCCCTCCCGCAGCGCGACCGCGACCACGCGCGCGTGGCGGACGTACTGCGGCAGCCGGGGCAGCTCCCGCTCCAGGCCGACGAGCGCGGACAGGGCCGTGGGGAACTGCTGGAAGGCCGTCCCGCCGTACCGGTGGCGCCAGGTCCTCGCCTCGTCCACCAGCGCTCTCGGGCCGGCGAGCGCCGCGCCCGCGAAACCGTCGAGGGACTTGTAGAACGAGACGTACACGCTGTCCGCGAGGTCCGCGATCTCGTCCAGGGGACGGTCGAAGTGGACGGTGGTCTCCCACAGACGCGCGCCGTCGAAGTGCACCACCGCATCCCGCTCGCGCGCCGCTTGGACGGTCTCGGTGAGCTCCTCCCAGGTCGGCAGGACGAATCCGGCGTCCCTGAGGGGCAGCTCCAGCATCAGCGTGCCGTACGGCTCCTCGAAGTCCCGCACCTCCTCGGCGGTCGGCAGCCGGGGCTCGCCGGTCAGGCGTACCGGGCGCAACCCGCTCACCTGGGCGAAGGCCTGCCGTTCATGGACCTCGGGGTGGGCCAGGGCGTGCAGGGCGACCGTCGGGTTGCCGGTGCGGGCCGCCCAGCAGCGCAGGGCGACCTGCTGGGCCATCGTGCCGGTGGGGAAGAACGCGGCGGCCTCCTTGCCCAACAGGCTCGCGACGCGCTCCTCCAGGGCCGTGACGACCCCGTTGCCGTAGATGTCGGCGGCCTCGTCCACGTCGTACACCTCGGGCGCCGCCTCGACCAGCGCGGCGAGCCGCTCCCGGATGCTTCCGGCGAGCCCGCCGCGCCACAGGACGCGCCGCGCGCCACGCGCGGCGTTCCGTCGCCGCTCCCGCAGACGCTCCTCGGCCGATCGCCCCTCGTCCGAATGCCCTTGACCCGACTTTTCCCCAGCCGACTGTTCCCCAGCCGACGGTTCCTCCGTCGACTGCTCCTCCACCTGCTCCGCCGCATCGCTCATGCCCTGGATCATCCCGTGCGCCCCGTCCACGGACACCCGGATTTCACTCCCGCGGGGCTCGCGGCGGACCCACAGGCTGTGGATGACCGAACACCCCTCGAACCAATCGCGTTAACATGACGAGAAATCGTCCGGTACCCGGAGCGGACTGGAACGGGAAGGCCGCCGTCGAGTGAGTACAAGCCAACTGCCAGACCCCAAGGACCGCCCCGCGCGGCTCACCGTCGGCGTCGTCGGCGCCGGGCGGGTGGGCCCCGCGCTCGCCGCTTCCCTCCAGCTCGCCGGGCACCGCCCGGTGGCCGTCTCCGGGGTCTCCGAGGCCTCCCGCAGGCGGGCCGCGCTGATGCTCCCGGACGTGCCGCTCGTGCCGCCCGCCGAGGTGCTCCAGCGCGCCGACCTGGTGCTCCTGACCGTCCCGGACGACACCCTGCCCGGCCTTGTGGAGGGCCTCGCCGAGACGGGGGCGGTACGGCCGGGGCAGCTGCTGGCGCACACCTCCGGGCGGTACGGCGCCAAGGTCCTCGACCCGGCCCTGCGCGCGGGCGCGCTGCCGTTGGCCCTGCATCCCGCGATGACCTTCACCGGCACCCAGGTGGACGTCCAGCGGCTCGCGGGGTGTTCCTTCGGCGTCACCGCGCCCGTGGAGCTGCGGCTGGCCGCCGAGGCCCTCGTCATCGAGATGGGCGGCGAACCCGAGTGGATCGCCGAGGAGCGCCGCCCGCTCTACCACGCGGCGCTCGCCCTCGGCGCGAACCACCTGGTCACCCTGGTCAACCAGGCCATGGATTTGCTGCGCGCGGCAGGCGTCGAGGCCCCCGACCGGATGCTCGGCCCGCTGCTCGGCGCCGCCCTCGACAACGCCCTGCGCTCCGGGGACGCGGCCCTGACCGGCCCCGTCGCGCGCGGGGACGCGGGCACCGTCGCCGCGCACGTCACCGAGTTGCGCAAGCACGCCCCGCAGACCGTCGCCGGATACCTGGCGATGGCGCGCGCGACCGCCGACCGGGCGCTCGCCCACGGGCTGCTCAAGCCCGAGCTCGCCGAGGACCTCCTCGGGGTCCTCGCGGGCGGCGCCGACGCCCACGGGACCGATGCCGACGGCACCGACGGCACCAAGGGAGACGCCGGATGACCACCACCCTGCTGCGCACCGCCGACGAGCTCCACGCGCGCGTACGCCACGGCCGCCGTGCCGTCGTGATGACCATGGGCGCCCTGCACGAGGGCCACGCCACCCTGATCCGCACCGCGCGGGAGATCGCCGGCCCCGAGGGGGAGGTCGTCGTCACCGTCTTCGTCAACCCCCTCCAGTTCGGCGAGGGCGAGGACCTCGACCGCTACCCGCGCACCCTCGACGCCGACATCAAGATCGCCGAACTGGCGGGCGCCGACGCCGTGTTCGCCCCGTCCGTCGACGAGGTCTACCCCGGCGGCGAACCCCAGGTCCGCATCAGCGCCGGCCCGATGGGGGAGCGCCTGGAGGGCTCCTCGCGCCCCGGGCACTTCGACGGCATGCTCACGGTCGTCGCCAAGCTGCTGCACCTCACCCGCCCCGACGTCGCCCTGTACGGCCAGAAGGACGCCCAGCAGCTGGCCCTCATCCGGCGCATGGTGCGGGACCTGAACTTCCCGGTCGAGATCGTCGGCGTGCCGACCGTCCGCGAGGACGACGGCCTGGCCCTGTCCAGCCGCAACCGGTACCTGTCGCCCAAGGAGCGGCGCACGGCACTGGCGCTGTCCCAGGCGCTGTTCGCGGGCCGCGACCGGCACGCGGCGCAGGAGGCGCTGCGGGCCCGGGCACGCGAGGTGCCCGCCACGCACGCGCGTGCCGAGGCGCTCAGCGCCCTGGGGGAGTCCCGCGCGGCCGCCGACGCCCACGCCGTCGCCAAGGCACGCCCGGGCGCCCCCTCGGCCGTCCGGGCCGCCGCCCGCCTGGTCCTCGACGACGCGGCCCGCCTCGACCCGCCGATCGCCCTGGACTACCTCGCGCTCGTCGACCCGTCCGACTTCTCGGAGATCGACGACGACTTCACCGGCGAGGCCGTCCTCGCCGTCGCCGCCCGGGTCGGGACGACCAGGCTGATCGACAACCTCCCCCTGACCTTCGGAGCCGCCTCGTGACCAGCACAGGCATACGACTGCACGCACCCGCGCCCGGGTGGTCCATCGACGCGGACGTCGTGGTCGTCGGCTCCGGCGTCGCCGGTCTCACCGCGGCCCTGCGCTGCGAGGCCGAGGGCCTGCGGACCGTCGTCGTCACCAAGGCCCGCCTCGACGACGGCTCCACCCGCTGGGCGCAGGGCGGCATCGCCGCGGCCCTCGGCGAGGGCGACACCCCCGAACAGCACCTGCACGACACCCTGGTCGCGGGCGTGGGCCTGTGCGACGAGGAGGCCGTGCGGATCCTCGTCACCGAGGGACCCGACGCCGTACGCCGCCTGATCGCGACCGGCGCCCACTTCGACGAGTCCGAGGCGGGCGACCTGCAACTCACCCGTGAGGGCGGCCACCACCGGCGCCGCATCGCCCACGCGGGCGGTGACGCGACCGGCGCGGAGATCTCCCGGGCGCTCGTCGAGGCCGTACGCGCGCGGGGACTGCGCACGATCGAGAACGCGCTCGTGCTCGACCTGCTCACCGACGCCGACGGCCGGACGGCGGGCGTCACCCTGCACGTCATGGGCGAGGGCCAGCACGACGGCGTGGGCGCCGTGCACGCCCCCGCGGTGGTCCTGGCGACCGGCGGCATGGGCCAGGTCTTCTCCGCGACCACCAACCCGTCCGTGTCGACCGGCGACGGCGTGGCGCTCGCCCTGCGCGCGGGGGCCGAGGTCAGCGACCTGGAGTTCGTCCAGTTCCACCCGACCGTGCTGTTCCTCGGGCCGGACGCCGAGGGCCAGCAGCCCCTGGTCTCCGAGGCGGTCCGCGGCGAGGGCGCCCACCTCGTCGACGGCGACGGCGTGCGCTTCATGGTCGGGCAGCACGAACTGGCCGAGCTCGCGCCCCGGGACATCGTCGCCAAGGGCATCACGCGCCGCATGCAGGAGCAGGACGCCGAGCACATGTTCCTCGACGCCCGGCACTTCGGCGCCGAGATGTGGGAGCACCGCTTCCCGACGATCCTCGCCGCCTGCCGCGCCCACGGCATCGACCCGGTCACCGAGCCCATCCCGATCGCCCCGGCCGCCCACTACGCCTCCGGCGGCGTGCGCACCGACCCCCAGGGCCGCACGACCGTCCCCGGCCTGTACGCGTGCGGCGAGGTCGCCTGCACCGGCGTGCACGGCGCGAACCGGCTCGCCTCCAACTCCCTGCTGGAGGGACTGGTCTACGCCGAGCGCATCGTGGCCGACATCGCGGCGGTCCAGAAGGCGAACGGCCTCCACGCGCGCGTGCCCGCACCCGTCGCGCACCCCGAGCGGCCCGCGCACCCCCTGCTCGCCCCCGAGGCCCGGTTCGCGATCCAGCGGATCATGACCGAGGGTGCGGGCGTCCTGCGCTCGGCCGAGTCCCTGGCCAAGGCCGCCGACCAGCTCCAGCGGCTGCACAGCGACGCGCGTGACGCCCTCGACGAGAACGGCAAGACGGCCGAGCCCGGCGTCGACACCTGGGAGGCCACCAACCTGATGTGCGTGGCCCGCGTCCTGGTCGCCGCCGCCCGGCAGCGCGAGGAGACGCGTGGCTGCCACTGGCGCGAGGACCGGCCCGAGCGCGACGACGCGACCTGGCGCCGCCACATCGTCGTACGGCTGAATCCGGACCGGACCCTCGCCGTACACACCACCGATACCGCAGACTTCCCCCCGACCCGGCAGCACCCTCAGGAGCAGTGACAGACGTGAGCACCCCCGACCTTCCCCTTGCCGAGACCGGTGGCTGCGGCGACGGCTGTGCCTGTGGCGCCGCCACGGACGGCCTCGACGAGGAGTACCTGGAGTGCGGGCTCGACCCCGCGCTCGCCCAGCTCCTGGCCGACGCCGGGCTCGACCCCGTGGAGGTCGAGGACATCGCCAACGTGGCCATCCAGGAGGACCTCGACCACGGCGTGGACGTGACGACGGTCGCGACCATCTCCGAGGACGCCGTCGCCACCGCCGACTTCGTCGCGCGCGAGGCGGGCGTCGTGGCCGGCCTCAGGGTCGCCGAGGCGGTCGTCTCGGTGGTCTGCGAGGACGAGTTCGAGGTCGAGCGGCACGTGGAGGACGGCGACCGGGTGGAGGCCGGACAGAAGCTCCTGTCGGTCACCACCCGCACCCGCGACCTGCTCACCGCCGAGCGCAGCGCGCTCAACCTGCTGTGCCGGCTCTCCGGCATCGCCACCGCCACGCGCGCGTGGGCCGACGCCCTGGAGGGCACCAAGGCGCGCGTGCGGGACACGCGCAAGACCACGCCCGGCCTGAGGTCGCTGGAGAAGTTCGCGGTGCGCTGCGGCGGCGGCGTCAACCACCGCATGTCGCTCTCGGACGCGGCGCTGGTGAAGGACAACCACGTGGTCGCCGCCGGTGGCGTCGCCCAGGCCTTCAAGGCCGTACGGGAGGCCTTCCCGGACGTGCCGATCGAGGTCGAGGTCGACACCCTGCACCAGCTGCGCGAGGTCGTGGACGCGGGCGCCGACCTGATCCTGCTGGACAACTTCACGCCCGGCGAGTGCGAGGAGGCGGTGGCGCTCGTGCGGGGGCGCGCCGCGCTGGAGGCCTCGGGCCGGCTGACGCTGGACAACGCGCGCGTGTACGCCGACACCGGCGTCGACTACCTCGCGGTCGGGGCGCTCACCCACTCCTCGCCGATCCTGGACATCGGCCTCGACCTGCGTGCGGCGGAGTAGTCGCGATGCTCCTCACCATCGACGTGGGCAACACGCACACCGTCCTCGGCCTGTTCGACGGCGAGGAGATCGTCGAGCACTGGCGCATCTCCACGGACGCCCGCCGCACGGCCGACGAGCTGGCGGTCCTGCTCCAGGGCCTCATGGGCATGCACCCGCTGCTCGGTGACGAGCTGGGCGACGGCATCGACGGCATCGCGATCTGCGCGACGGTCCCCTCGGTGCTGCACGAACTGCGCGAGGTGACGCGGCGGTACTACGGCGACGTGCCCGCGGTGCTGGTGGAGCCGGGTGTGAAGACGGGGGTGCCGATCCTGACCGACAACCCCAAGGAGGTCGGCGCGGACCGCATCATCAACGCGGTCGCGGCGGTCGAGCTGTACGGCGGCCCGGCGATCGTCGTCGACTTCGGCACGGCGACGACCTTCGACGCGGTGTCCGCGCGCGGGGAGTACGTCGGCGGGGTGATCGCGCCGGGCATCGAGATCTCCGTGGAGGCCCTCGGGGTGCGCGGCGCGCAGCTGCGCAAGATCGAGGTGGCCCGGCCGCGGAGCGTGATCGGCAAGAACACCGTCGAGGCGATGCAGTCGGGCATCATCTACGGCTTCGCCGGCCAGGTCGACGGGGTCGTGAACCGGATGGCCCGGGAGCTCGCGGAGGACCCGGACGACGTGACGGTCATCGCCACGGGCGGGCTGGCGCCGATGGTGCTGGGCGAGTCCTCGGTGATCGACGAGCACGAGCCGTGGCTGACGCTGGTGGGTCTGCGCCTGGTCTACGAGCGGAACGTGTCGCGGATGTGACGTGCGCTGCGGTGCGCGGTGGGCGGAGGGGGCACCTCCGCCCGGGTGGCTCCGCCCGCGCCACACCCATCCGCTATGCCGGATTTGTCTGATTAGCGCGTACTGTCGCCGCATGCCCACGCCATACGGATCCCGCGGCGGCATGGCGTTCGGTGTGGAGGAGCTGCGTGTGCTCCGCCGCGCTCTCGCTCTTGCCCTTCACCCCCGAACCGCCTCGGCCGAGGATGTACAGGACTGTCTACGCCTAGCCGACTCCCTCGACGAGGCGATGCGCGAGGGCGTCCGGCTGCGTGCCTTTCTGGTGGCCGACCTCGCCCGGTACCGCGCCGCCCTGCCCGGCACCGCCGCCGGTTACCTCACCCTCCTGGAGGAGGCGCTGAGGGCCGGATACCGGCCCGAGGCCGACGACCTCGCCGGTCTGAGGGCGCTGCGCGGCAATCCCGTCGCGGCCACCCTGCTGGACCGCTGCCTCACCCTCGCCGAGCAGGACGTACGGGCCCGGCTGGCCCGCGGGACGGCCCGGAGGTCCACCCCGGCCGTCCCGGCGTCCCGTGCCCGCCTCCTGGCCCTTCCCGGGGGTCTTTCCGAGAGCGCCCCGGGAGCCGTCGGGGAACTCGCGGCGGAGGACGCCGAGGACAAGCCCCGAACCCCGGCGAAGAAGCCCGCGGAGAAACCGGCCGCCCCCCAGCCGGCCCCCGAGTCCCCGCGGCCCGCGCGCCCCATCCCGACCCCCGGCGAGGTCTTCCCGCGCCGCAAGCCGACCCCGCCGCCCCCGAACCCACCGCAACAACTCGCCGCGGGCTGACCGGCCCGGCCCTGACCGGGCGACCACTGCCCCCGCCCTGACCGGGCGACCACTGCCCCCGCCCTGGCCGGGCGACCACCACCCCCCCCGCCCGGCCGGGCTGACCGCCCCCGCCTGGCCGGGCCACCCGCGCCCCGGCCGGGCTGACCGCCCCCGCCGTGGCCGGGCTGACCGCCCTTGCCTGGCCGGACTGATCAACCCCGAGCCGGCCGGGCGCCCACCCGCGCCCGGGCTGGGCGTCAACCCCGCCCCGGTCGGGCGTCAACCCTGCCCCGGCCGGGCGCGCCACCCCCCTTCCCGTCAGCCGCCCTGTCCCGGCCGGGCGGCCACCCGCACCCCGGCTGGGCGCCAACCCCGTCCCCGCCGGGCGCGCCAATCCGCCCCGGCCGGGCGCGCCAACCCCGTCCCCGTCGACACCGACCCCTCCCCGGCCGGGCGGCCACCCCCGTCCCGGCCGACCCGCAGGCCCGCCCCGCCCGAACCGCGGACCCGCCCCACCCGACCCGCAGGCCCGCCCCGCCCGAACCGCGGACCCGCCCCGCCCGACCCGCAGGTCCGACCCCCGTCGGGTCGCGACCCCCGCCCCCGTCCCCGCCCCGTCCAGCCCGTGGCTACCCTTGTCGTATGGACTACGTCTCCGCGCTCGTGCCCCCGGTCGTCATGGCCGTGTTCTTCATCGGCGTGATCAGGGTGATCGTGAAGACCCAGGGCGGGGCCAACAAGGCCAAGGAGGACGCCGTCGTCGACGCGGCCCTCGCGCGCGCGGAGGGCGCCAAGCAGGCCTCCGCGCACGGCGACGCCTGACCCTGACCTCGGGCCCCGGCCCACCCCGGCGTACGACTCCCTCGTTTTCCGAGTCGTACGCCCTTTTTGTTCTTGTTTGCGGGTCAAGCGCACGTCCGGCACGCGAATGCCGTGTTCTCCCACTATTGTGCTGAGCTGTGCCTCGCCCATTGGGAGAACTCGAAGACGCGGTCATGACGCGGGTATGGAAGTGGAACCGCCCGGTGACCGTTCGAGAAGTCCTGGAAGACCTTCAGCAGGAACGGTCCATCGCCTACACCACGGTGATGACCGTTTTGGACAATCTCCATCAGAAGGGCTGGGTGCGACGCGAGGCCGAAGGGCGGGCCTATCGATATGAGGCCGTCTCCACCCGCGCCGCCTACGCCGCGGCCCTGATGAACGACGCCTGGTCGCAGAGCGACAACCCCGCCGCCGCCCTCGTCGCGTTCTTCGGCATGATGAGCGAGGAACAGCGCCACGCGCTGCGGGACGCCATGCGCGTCGTCCAAGGGCCGGAAACCGCCGAAGCCGCCCGGGATACCGCTCGTGAAACCGGCGAGAACCCCGGCTCGGCCGCGGAGGGCGACGGGCGATAGCGTCCGCACATGTCAGCAGAGAGCTCGCCCGCTCGGCGTCCCGAAGTCACCGCAAAAGCCATCACGGTCCGACGGGCCCGCACCAGCGATGTCCCGGCCGTGCGCAGTCTCCTCGACGAGTACGTCCGCGCCCGCATCCTGCTCGACAAAGCCACCGTGACGCTTTACGAGGACATCCAGGAGTTCTGGGTCGCCGAACGCGACGACAACGGCGAGGTCGTCGGCTGCGGCGCACTCCACGTGATGTGGGAAGACCTCGCCGAAGTGCGCACTCTCGCCGTGAAGCAGGGCCTGAAGGGCGCCGGCGTCGGTCATCAGTTGCTGGAGAAGTTGCTGCACACGGCCCGTTGGCTCGGTGTTCGCCGGGTTTTCTGCCTGACCTTCGAAGTCGACTTCTTCGGCAAGCACGGCTTCGTCGAGATCGGTGAGACTCCGGTTGACACCGATGTCTACGCGGAGCTGCTGCGTTCCTATGACGAGGGTGTCGCGGAGTTCCTCGGTCTCGAACGAGTGAAACCGAACACCTTGGGCAACAGCCGGATGCTTCTGCATCTGTGATCGTCACGCCCTATTCCAGGGGGCGACCCTGCCCAGGTTCCCTATGTCCGAAACGCGCATGTTTCCGGACCGGAGTCGACCGGTCTGTCTCTCCCAGGGGTTTGTGTTTTCTCAGCAAAAGCGGTTTGCTTTCCGACGTAACGCAGTACTGCATATAACAGGGGGCGGCGAAACGGCGGACGCCGCAGACCCCAGTCCCTCAAGTTATCGATGAAAGGAAATCCGGTGGCACAGAAGGTTCAGGTCCTTCTTGTCGACGACCTCGACGGTGGCGAGGCGGACGAGACCGTGACGTTCGCGTTGGACGGCAAGACGTACGAGATCGATCTCACGACCGCCAATGCGGACAAGCTCCGCGACCTTCTCGATCCTTACGTGAAGGGTGGTCGTCGTACCGGAGGCCGCGCTGCGGGCGGTCGCGGAAAGACGCGCGCCGCCGCCGGCGGCAGCCAGGACACCGCGCAGATCCGCGCGTGGGCGAAGGAGAACGGCTACGAGGTCAACGACCGCGGCCGCGTTCCTGCGTCCATTCGCGAGGCCTATGAGAAGGCCAACGGCTGAGCCCCGCTCCTAGGGACAGGCAGGCGGCTGAGCGCACGCGCGCAGCCGCAGGCGGTGGCACCACACCGCCACCGTGTCCAGCAGCCGTACGAGATCGGGGGCGTCCCCACCGCCCCCCAGGGCCGACAGCGTCGGCAGCGAGGCCTCGGCCTCACGCCCCGGCACGGGGGGCCGCAGCCACACGGCGGCCCCCCGGAGCGCACCGGAACCCCCCGCGGACAACGGTCGCGGTCCGGTAGAAGCAGGCTCGGCGGAACGTCCCGGGCCGGTCGCACCGGGCAGGAGAGCAGGGCGTACGACGTCGGTGGGCGCCCCCGGGCCGGGGGGCGGCGGCGCGTCCATGAGCCCGCCCTCGCCGATCGCGGTCAGATCGAGCGCCAGCGCGCCCCACTCCAGCCAGTCCAGCACCCCGGGCACCTCTTCCGCGCTGCCCGCGGCCAGCAGCAGCCGCATCCGGTCGCCCTGCACGGCCACCGGGGAGCCCGGCGCCAGATGCCGCAGCCCGGCCCGGCCCGCCTGGAGCGGCACGTCCAGGACGTCGAAGACCGGCCCCACCCGAAGTCGTAGCGGGGATTCCGGTGTCCCGGGCACGGTCGGCCACCCCAGTTCGTTCTCGTACCACCGGCGGACCTGATCGCTCGATTCGAGCGGCCGGCGGGGGGAGGGGACCGTGGTGACCGGAGGGACTGTGCCAACCATGCCAAGTGCAACCGCCGGAAGAGCGCCGGAGTTACGCTGGGTGCCCCTGCTGTGGCGCAGGGTGTCGGAGGAGGGGGCGTCCGGGGGTGCGGGGAGGCGCAAGGTTGTTCGCCCGTAGCGGAGGGAACCGGTGCGCGCGGCATGGACTGTCGGTGCCGGCGGGTAAGACATCCCTAGTGGGAGGGGGCGACACGCAGGACAGGACGTCTCACGTTCGCCAACGGCGTACTGGCGATGGGGGTAACTGCCTGGCCTGCGGGAACATCGTCTCGCACCATCGGGTTGGAGCAGATGTCGGCGTTCGGGGTCAGGAGGCCATCGACGGTGTCGGCAGTTGGAATGAGCGGTCCCCGCTTGCGGGACTAAGCTGCGGAAGGACAGGGAGGGGAAGTTCCCCCCACTGCCTGACCGCTCTGAGGAGCGATTAACGATGTTCGAGAGGTTCACCGACCGCGCGCGGCGGGTTGTCGTCCTGGCTCAGGAAGAAGCCCGGATGCTCAACCACAACTACATCGGCACCGAGCACATCCTCCTGGGCCTGATCCACGAGGGTGAGGGTGTCGCCGCCAAGGCCCTTGAGAGCCTCGGGATTTCGCTCGAGGCGGTCCGCCAGCAGGTGGAGGAGATCATCGGCCAGGGCCAGCAGGCCCCGTCCGGGCACATCCCCTTCACCCCCCGTGCCAAGAAGGTCCTGGAGCTGTCGCTCCGCGAGGCCCTTCAGCTGGGCCACAACTACATCGGCACGGAGCACATCCTGCTCGGCCTGATCCGCGAGGGCGAGGGCGTCGCCGCCCAGGTCCTCGTCAAGCTGGGCGCAGATCTCAACCGGGTGCGGCAGCAGGTCATCCAGCTGCTCTCCGGTTACCAGGGCAAGGAGACCGCCACCGCCGGCGGGCCTGCCGAGGGCACCCCCTCGACGTCCCTGGTCCTCGACCAGTTCGGCCGGAACCTCACCCAGGCCGCTCGTGAGTCCAAGCTCGACCCGGTCATCGGGCGCGAGAAGGAGATCGAGCGGGTCATGCAGGTGCTGTCCCGCCGTACCAAGAACAACCCGGTCCTGATCGGTGAGCCCGGCGTCGGCAAGACCGCCGTCGTCGAGGGCCTCGCCCAGGCCATCGTCAAGGGCGAGGTGCCCGAGACCCTCAAGGACAAGCACCTCTACACCCTCGACCTCGGTGCGCTGGTCGCCGGCTCCCGCTACCGCGGTGACTTCGAGGAGCGCCTGAAGAAGGTGCTCAAGGAGATCCGCACCCGCGGCGACATCATCCTGTTCATCGACGAGCTCCACACGCTGGTCGGTGCGGGTGCCGCCGAGGGCGCCATCGACGCGGCCTCCATCCTCAAGCCGATGCTGGCCCGCGGTGAGCTCCAGACCATCGGTGCCACCACGCTGGACGAGTACCGCAAGCACCTGGAGAAGGACGCCGCTCTCGAGCGCCGCTTCCAGCCCATCCAGGTCGCCGAGCCGTCCCTGCCGCACACGATCGAGATCCTCAAGGGTCTGCGTGACCGGTACGAGGCCCACCACCGTGTCTCCATCACGGACGAGGCGCTGGTCCAGGCCGCGACCCTGGCCGACCGGTACATCTCGGACCGCTTCCTGCCCGACAAGGCGATCGACCTGATCGACGAGGCGGGCTCCCGGATGCGCATCCGCCGGATGACCGCTCCGCCGGACCTCCGCGAGTTCGACGAGAAGATCGCCGACGTCCGCCGGGACAAGGAGTCCGCGATCGACTCGCAGGACTTCGAGAAGGCCGCGTCCCTGCGCGACAAGGAGAAGCAGCTCCTCGCCGCGAAGGCCAAGCGCGAGAAGGAGTGGAAGGCCGGCGACATGGACGTCGTCGCGGAGGTCGACGGCGAGCTGATCGCCGAGGTCCTCGCGACCGCCACCGGCATCCCGGTCTTCAAGCTGACCGAGGAGGAGTCCTCGCGTCTGCTGCGCATGGAGGACGAGCTCCACAAGCGGGTCATCGGCCAGGTCGACGCCGTCAAGGCGCTGTCGAAGGCGATCCGTCGTACGCGCGCGGGTCTGAAGGACCCGAAGCGTCCCGGTGGTTCGTTCATCTTCGCCGGCCCGTCCGGTGTCGGTAAGACGGAGCTGTCGAAGGCTCTGGCGGAGTTCCTCTTCGGTGACGAGGACGCGCTGATCTCCCTCGACATGTCGGAGTTCAGCGAGAAGCACACGGTCTCGCGGCTCTTCGGTTCGCCCCCCGGCTACGTGGGCTACGAAGAGGGCGGCCAGCTGACGGAGAAGGTGCGGCGCAAGCCGTTCTCGGTGGTCCTCTTCGACGAGGTCGAGAAGGCCCACCCGGACATCTTCAACTCGCTGCTGCAGATCCTGGAGGACGGTCGTCTGACCGACTCCCAGGGCCGGGTCGTGGACTTCAAGAACACGGTCATCATCATGACGACCAACCTCGGCACCCGGGACATCTCCAAGGGCTTCAACCTGGGCTTCGCGGCCTCGGGTGACAAGAAGACCAACTACGAGCGCATGAAGAACAAGGTCTCGGACGAGCTCAAGCAGCACTTCCGCCCCGAGTTCCTCAACCGCGTCGACGACGTGGTCGTCTTCCCGCAGCTGACCCAGGAGGACATCCTCGCGATCGTCGACCTGATGATCGGCAAGGTGGACGAGCGCCTCAAGGACCGGGACATGGGCCTGGAGCTCTCCCAGTCCGCCAAGGAGCTGCTCTCCAAGAAGGGTTACGACCCCGTCCTGGGCGCGCGGCCGCTGCGTCGCACGATCCAGCGCGAGATCGAGGACACCCTCTCGGAGAAGATCCTCTTCGGCGAGCTGCGCCCCGGTCACATCGTCGTCGTGGACACGGAGGGCGAGGGCGAGACCCAGACCTTCACCTTCCGCGGCGAGGAGAAGTCGGCGCTGCCGGACGTCCCGCCGATCGAGCAGGCGGCCGGTGGAGCCGGTCCGAATCTGAGCAAGGAAGCGTAGCCCTTCGGGGAGCGCGTGAAGAAGGGGCCGCCCCGGAACTTCGGTTCCGGGGCGGCCCCTTCTCGGCTTTCAGGGCGCGTCGACGCTCAGGAGAGCTGGCCGTCGTAGTCCGGCAGCTTGTACGTCTTCTCGGCGTGACCGCCGGACAGGTCGGTGGGGCTGTTGCCGATGTTCGCGATGATCGTGTAGCCCTTGTTCTCGATGTCGACGCGCTTGGCCGTCTTGTAGGCGGCGACGTCCTTGAAGAGATCGACGAAGCTGCGGACGTAGAGGCCGGAGACGTCGTAGCCGACGTGTTCGAGGTTGTGGTCGGTGAACGAGTAGACGATGCCCGGGCGGGCCGTGACGAAGAACAGGGCGACGCCGTGGTCCTGGACGTACTCGGCCACGTCCAGGACGGGCTCGTTGGCCGGCTGGGGGTAGCTGAAGCCGAAGTCGGTCTCCAGGCTGGTGTTGTCGATGTCGAGGACGATGGCCTGCTTCTCGCCGGGCTTCGCCGCGGCGATCCGCTGCTTCAGGTACGGCAGCGCCTGGTCCATGACCGCCTGGCAGTCCCGCTGCCAGGTGGTGTAGTCGACGTCTTCGGTGGTCGCGGCCTCGGCCGGGGCGGCGAGGGACACGAGGGCCGCCGTGGAGACGGCGGTGACGGCCATGCGGCGCACCAAGGGGCGTCGGTTCGTCATCGGGGGAGGGTCCTCTCACGTCGTTAACGCTGCCGTTGTCGGGTGCATGCTCGTCGGCGTGGGTGGCGCGAGGGGAACCGTAGGGTTACCGAGGGGTAAGTGCCAAGAGGTGTGCGTCACATGAACGGGAAATCCGTGACGCTGAGAGCTGGCTGGCCGGTGACATGACGCACAGGCGATTTGTCCGTTACTACGCGGAATAGTGGAAAGCGTGGGGCGAGGAAAAGAGGCTTTCCTTCCGGAATGCCGAGGCCATTACGCCGTCCTGTGCCGATTCGTCCTGGATGCGGTCTCTGTCAAGAACCGGGAAGTTTTGGGGTGAAGTACTAGTTTCCGTCGTAGATCGGCGGTTTGAGGCTCGTGGGCCTTCGGGGTTACCAAGGGATGCCCCATCCGGCAGCCGTCCGTGCGCCGGGTGGTTTTCATGTCCCCGTCCCCATGAGGTTTCGATGTCCCCGCGCTTCTCTGCCCGTTCTTCCCGTACGTCCCTGCTCCGCTCCCGCGTGGCCGTGGTGGCCGCCGGCCTGGGGGTCTCGGCCGTGCTGGGGACCGGAGTCGCGGCCGCCGCCGGCACGAGCGGCGCCGCCTCCTGGGTCGACCCGGTGAAGAAGTACAAGCTCAGCGCGAGCTTCGCGCAGGCCGGCGGCATGTGGCAGTCCACCCACAGCGGTCAGGACTTCGCCGTCTCCAGCGGCACCAAGGTCTTCGCCGCGCACGGCGGCACGGTCGTCAAGGCCGGCGGCAACGGCGCCGGCGACGGCCCGGCGTACGGCAACGCCATCGTCATCAAGCACGGCGGCAAGACCTACTCGCAGTACGCCCACCTCTCGCGCATCGAGGTGAAGGTCGGCCAGGTCGTCAAGACCGGTCAGCGCATCGCCCTGTCCGGCAACACCGGCAACTCCAGCGGCCCGCATCTGCACTTCGAGGTCCGTACGACCGCGAACTACGGGTCGGCCATCGACCCGGTCGCCTTCCTCCGCTCGAAGGGCGTGACCGTCTAGGACGCGCCGTCCGCTCCGCGGTGGGCCTGGGTCACCAGGTCCAGCGCCACGTCCAGGGCCGCCGTCCGCTTGTCCTCGTAGCTGCCGGGGAGGTCCTGGAGGAGGAACATCCCGACGTGCAGGGTGAAGATCGCGCTGGTGTAGCGGACCTGGTCGACCAGTCGGGCCGCCGGGTCGATCATGATGTCGCGCAGGCCCTGCATGCGCTCCTTGAAGGTCTCGCCGACGCGCAGTTCCCGTACGGTCGCCTGGTTCTCCTGCATGAAGCGGAACAGGGGGGAGGCGTCGGCGAGGACGTCGCTGTAACGCCGGATGATCTCCTGCTTCGTCTCCAGGGTGTGCGGCTGCTCCCGGCCCCACTCGATCAGGTCGAGGATCGGCTGGGTCAGATCGTCGAAGATGCTGACCAGGATCTCTTCCTTGGTCTTGAAGTGGTAGTAGAGCGCCGCCTTCGTGACGTCCAGGGCCTCGGCGATCTCGCGCAGGGAGGTCTTCTCGTAGCCCTGCTCGGCGAAGAGGTCGAGGGCCACGTCCTGGATGCGCTGGCGGGTGTCCCCGCGGCGCCGCTGCTTGGTGCCGTCCATGGTGCCGCCCATTCTCCGTGAAGCCCTTGCCCTTGAGCAAAACTTACTTGACGACCGGCTAGTTGCGGGTCTACCTTCCCAGTGTAGTCAACTTGCCGGGCAGCAAGTAAGTAGCTGGGGGAGTGGGAGTCATGGCGGACACAGACACGGCGGCCGCACCGGAGGCCGCAGAGAAACCCAGGAGCGTGCGGGTCGTTCTGCTCGCCCTGATGATCACGATGATGCTGGCGATGCTCGACAACATGATCATCGGCACCGCGATGCCGACGATCGTGGGCGAACTCGGCGGCTTGGAGCACCTGTCCTGGGTCGTGACCGCGTACACGCTGGCGACCGCGGCCTCCACCCCGCTGTGGGGCAAGCTCGGTGACATGTACGGGCGCAAGGGCGTCTTCATGTCGTCGATCGTGCTCTTCCTGGTCGGCTCGGCGCTCAGCGGCATGGCCCAGGACATGGGGCAGCTCATCGGGTTCCGGGCCGTCCAGGGTCTCGGCGCCGGTGGTCTGATGGTCGGGGTCATGGCGATCATCGGTGACCTCATCCCGCCGCGCGAGCGCGGCAAGTACCAGGGCATGATGGCCGGCGTCATGGCGCTGGCGATGATCGGCGGACCGCTGGTCGGCGGCACCATCACCGACCACTGGGGCTGGCGCTGGGCCTTCTACATCAACCTGCCGCTCGGTGTCGTCGCGCTCGCCGCGATCAGCGCCGTGCTGCACCTGCCGAAGAAGCGGGCCAAGGCGCGCATCGACTACCTCGGCGCCGGGCTGCTGACCGTCGGCATCACCGCGATCGTCCTGGTCACCACGTGGGGCGGCACCGAGTACGCCTGGACCTCCGCGCGGATCATGGAGCTCATCGGCATCGGCGTGGCCGCGCTGATCGGGTTCGTGTTCTGGCAGACCAAGGCCGCGGAGCCGGTGCTGCCGCTGCACATCTTCCGCAGCCGCAACTTCACGCTGATGTCCCTCATCGGGTTCATCACCGGGTTCGTGATGTTCGGCGCGACGCTGTTCCTGCCGCTGTACCAGCAGGCCGTCCAGGGTGCCTCCGCGACCAACTCCGGGCTGCTGCTCCTGCCGATGCTCGGCGCGATGCTCGTGACGTCGATGGTGGCCGGACGGGTGACCACGAACACCGGGCGGTACTACGTCTTCCCCGTCCTCGGCAGCGCCCTCATGATCGTCGGGCTCTACCTGCTGTCGACGATGGACACCGGCACCTCGCGGTTCACCTCCGGCGTCTTCATGGCCGTCGTCGGGCTCGGCATGGGCTGCCTGATGCAGATCACCATGCTGGTCGCGCAGAACAGCGTCGAGATGAAGGACATGGGCGTCGCGTCCTCGTCCACGACCCTCTTCCGCACCCTCGGCTCCTCCTTCGGCGTCGCGATCATGGGCGCGCTGTTCAACAACCGGGTCCAGGACGTCATGGCCCAGCGGGGCGGCACGGCCGGGGCCAAGATGACCGAGCAGTCCGCGCAGGTGAACGCGGAGGGCCTGGCGAAGCTGCCGGCGGCCCTGCGCGAGGCCTACCAGCACGCTGTGTCGGCCGGCACGCACTCGGCGTTCCTGCTGGGATCCGCGGTGGCGATCCTGGCGCTGATCGCCGCGGTGTTCGTGAAGGAGGTTCCGCTCAAGGGGGCGGGACCGAAGACGGACGAGGAGAAGGCGGCACAGGAGGCCCCGGCCCCGATGCAGGTCGCCGAGCCGGTCTGACCCCCACTCGCCCCGCAGCAACCGAAGGCCCTCCGGCGGTGTCCGCCCCGGGGGGCCTTCGTCGCGCCCGAGGGTGCTCGCCGCCCCCGAGCGGTCCCGTATCCGAGGGTTCCCTCGGCACCCCTGCCACGGCTCCCGCGGGTCCCGCCCCGGACCGTCGGCGGTGGGTGGCGGTCTCTCCGGTCGGCGCCCCGGGCCCGTGAGGCGCTGTCCCGCGCCCCTGTCAGTTCTCCGTGTCACCATCGGCCCATGGACAGGACTCGGCGGCTGCGGCTGGCCAAGGACGTCATGGACCGGGACTGGGCAGACCCGGAGCTCGATCTGGAGGCGGTGGCCGGTGAGGCCGGGTACTCGCGGTATCACTTCATCCGTGCCTTCAGGGAGACCTACGGCGAGACGCCCGGGCAGTATCTGACCCATCGGCGTATCGAGCGGGCCGAGGAGTATCTGCGCGGTGCCGATCTGTCCGTCACCGAGATCTGCCATCTCGTCGGCTTCAGCAGCCTCGGCACCTTCTCCGCCCGCTTCAAGACACGCACCGGGCTCACGCCGAGCGAGTACCGGGCGCGGCACGTGGGGCGCGGGGCCTCGCTGATCCCCGGCTGCTACGCCCTCTTCTGGGCCGGCGGCTTTCCCCGCAAGGACCGCAACTCTGGAGAAGCGTCCTGAGGCCCGCCCTGCCTACCGTGGCCTCGCGAGCCGTCGCGGACCGTCGCGGCCCCGGACGACAGGAGAGCAGAGCCATGATCAAGCGCCTGGGCATCACCACCGTGTGGACCTTCGACCAGCAGCGCACCAAGGCGTTCTTCACCGAGAAACTCGACTTCGAGGTGCGCAACGACCTCTCCATGGGCGACATGCGCTGGGTCACCGTCGGGGCCAAGGACCAGCCGGACGTGGAGCTGGCGCTGATGAGCCTGGACGGACCCGGACTGGACCCTGAGTCGTCCGAGGCGCTGAAGAAGCTCGTGGGCAAGGGCGTCATCGGGGCGGGCGCCTTCCACACCGACGACTGCCGGGGCGACTACGAGACCTTCCGTGCGCGCGGGGTGGAGTTCGTCCAGGAACCGCAGGAGCGGCCGTACGGTGTCGAGGCGATCTTCCGTGACGACAACGGCAACTGGTACTCGCTGACCGAGCGCAGCGAGGAGCTCGACTTCTCGAAGCCGTTCTGACCCGCGCCCCGGTCCCTCCGCCGAGGGCCCGCAGGGCACCTCACGGCATCATCGGATAGCTCCCCGTGTTCGTCGGCGCGTGCTCCGGCAGCCACAGCACGGCCACCGCGCCCTCCGCCGGTATGCCCTCGCGCGCGCCCGGCGGTCGGATGTTGCGGAAGGTGAGCCGCGCGCCCAGCACCCGGGCCTGACCGGCCGCGATGGTCAGCCCGAGCCCGTGTCCGTGCCCCGCCCGGTCGCTGCTGCCGGTGCGGAAGCGGCTCGGCCCGTCGGCGAGCAGATCCTCGGGGAACCCGGGGCCGTGGTCGCGGACCCGGATGACCCGGCCCTCGACGGTGACCTCGATGGGCGGCTTGCCGTGCCGGCCGGCGTTGGCGAGCAGGTTGAACAGGACCCGCTCCAGGCGCCGGGGGTCGGTCGTGACCATCGACTCGTGGACCACCCGGACCGTGATCTCGGGGTCCTTGGCGGCCACCCGCCGGGAGATGAACTCGCCGAGCAGGATGTCCTGGAGCTCCGCCCGCTCGGACGCGCTGTCGAGACGGGCCACCTCCAGGACGTCCTCGACGAGCGTGCGCATGGCCTTGGCCCGGTCCAGGACCAGCTCGGTCGGCCGGCCCGGTGGCAGGAGCTCCGCGGCGGTCAGCAGGCCCGTGACCGGGGTCCGCAGTTCGTGCGCGATGTCCGCGGTGACCCTCCGCTCCGCCTCCAGCCGCTGCTCCAGCGCGTCCCGCATGGCGTCCACGGCGCTCGCGAGGTCGTCGGTCTCGTCGCGGACGACCCCGCCGATCGCGTCCCGCACCCGCACGTCGGTCTCGCCGCCGGCGACCTCGTTGGCGGCGGCCGCGGCCTTGCGCAGCCGGCTCGACAGCCGGCCCCCGATGAGCACACCGAGCGCGCTGCCGCCGAGGACGACCGCGATGGAGCCGATGACGAGCGCCTGGTCGAGGTCGTTGAGGATGTCGGTGCTGCGGTCGGTGAACCCGGTGTGCAGGGAGAGCACGGTGCCGTCGGACACCGGCACGGCGGCCCAGATGTCCGGTACGCCGCCGGGCCCCTCCGTCACGTACGTGGCCCGGCGCCCCTTCTCGACCATGTCCCGCAGGGGAGGGGGCAGGGCCGAGTCGCCTTGGCTGACGCCGGGGAAGTTGGCCCGCCCGGTCTTCTCGAAGTTGTTCTGGGCGATCTGGATGCGCTCGTCCGCGAGATCGCGGGCGTTGTCCAGCATCGAGACCCGGGCCGCGTTGTGCACGACCAGGCTCAGGGCGATCGCGACCAGCGCGCCGACCAGCGCGATGGCCGCGCTCAGCTTCCACCTGAGTCCCGTACGGATGCCCGTACGCTCCAGCCGCGCCGGGACCAGGCGCCGAAGTGTCCCCCGCATGTCCGCCCCGCTCAGGCCTTCAACTTGTAGCCGAAACCACGGACCGTCTCGATCCGGTCCTGGCCGATCTTCGTGCGCAGTCGCTGCACATGGACGTCGACGACGCGGGTGTCACCGCCCCAGCCGTAGTCCCACACCCGCTCCAGGAGCTTGTCGCGGGACAGGACCGTGCCCGGCGCGGAGGAGAACTCCAGCAGCAGCCGCATCTCCGTCGGGGTGAGCGCCACCGGCTCCCCGGCGCGGCGCACCTCCATGCCCTCGGTGTCGATCTCCAGCTCGCCGAAGGTCAGGGTGCCGCCTTCGGGCGCCGCGGCGGACTCGTCGGCCCGGTCGCCGCCGCCCGCGTGCCCGAAGCGGCGCAGCACCGCGCGGATGCGGGCGACCAGCACGGCACCGTCGAACGGCTTGGTGACGTAGTCGTCGGCGCCCGCCTCCAGGCCCAGGACCACGTCGATGGAGTCCGCGCGCGCCGACAGCATGATCACCGGCACGGTCGACTCGTCCCGGATGCGCCGGCACAGGCTGACGCCGTCCAGACCCGGGACCATGACGTCCAGCAGGGCGATGTCCGGGCGGTCGGCGCGGAACGCCTCCAGGCCCGACAGTCCGTCGGGCATGGCGGTGACCGCGAAGCCGTCCCGCTCCAGGGCGAGCTGGGTGGCCTCGCGGATGACGTCGTCGTCCTCGACGAACAGAACGTGGGTCTGATCTGCCATCCCGCTGCTCTCTGTCCTCGTGTCGCTGTCGGTCGGTCGGCTGTCGGTCGGGTCGCTGTGGGCCGGGCCGCTGTCGGTCGGTTCGCTGTCGGTCGTGTCGCTGTCGGTCAGGTGTCTGTCTCGGCCGGGGGCCGAGGGGGGTGCCGGGTCGCTCGCCGGGTGTGCCGGAGAGCGCCGTCGATGAGTGATCGGATCGCAGGACCCGATCGGTTCACCGCGGCGAGGGCACCGGCGAGGGCTCGGGGCCGAGGTCGCCGAGCTCGTTGTGCGTGTACCGCCGCTTGACGAAGCGGCCCGCCGACCACCGGTAGGTGATCACGTCCTCGCCGGACGGGCTCGACACCGAGTCCCCCTTCTCGTACACCTGTTTGCTCACCACGAGGTTGCCGCCACTGTCTATCTCCGCGTAGACCGGGGACTCCTCGGCGCTGAACACATTCTCGTACGCACCACCCGTGTCGCGATACACATAGGCGCCCACCCCGACGCCGTCGCCGCAGGTCAGCACGTTGACCACGATGTCGTCCGACATGCCTCGGGTGAGGTCGCCGTGGGCCACGTCGACCGGGTACTCGTCCGCGACGCAGGGCCTGAGGTCGTCCTTGACCTCCGCCGAGACCCTCGGGTCGTCCTTGACCAGCTCGGCCGCCTCCGCGTGGCTCAGCGAGGCGGAGGCGGCTCGGGTGGGCAGGTCGGAGGGGGTGACGGCGGTGGCCTCGGAGGGTGCGGTGCCGGAGGCCGTGTCGCTGCCCGCCGAGGAGTCGGTGAAGGCCGGCCCCTCGTCACGGGCACCGGTGCCGCCGGTGGCGCAGGCGGAGACGAAAAGGGCGAGGGCGGCGAGTACGGCCACTGCCGTCATCGCCGCCTGCAAGGTGCCCCGGCCCGGTGAGGGGTCCGCGTCGGTCAGGCCGCCGTGCAACGCTCCCGCTCCTCACGCTCCAGCGCGCGTGCGTCCAGATCGCGGCTCTCCAGCTCCTCGCGGAGCCGGGCGAGGGCCCGGTGCAGCGTGCTCTTGACCGTTCCGGCCGACATGCCGAGCGCGGCGGCCGTCTCCTCCGTGGACATCTGCTCCCAGTGTCGCAGCACGACCACACTGCGCTGCTTCGGGGCGAGCACCTTCAGGACGTCCATCAGCAGGGCGCGGTCCGCGTGCTGGTCGGTGGCGTCGTCGACCGAGGCGTCGGGCAGCTGCTCGGTCGGCACCTCCTCCAGCTTGCGGGCCCGCCACCACTCGGTCCGCGTGTTGATCATGACCCGGCGCAGGTACGCGTCCGCCAGCCGCTTGTCGGCGATGCCGTCCCAGCGGTGGTACGTCCGCGCGAGCGCCGTCTGGAGGAGGTCCTGGGCGTCCACCGGGTCCGGGACCAGGCGACGGGCGCTGCGCAGCAACGCGTCCTGTCGGGTGCGGACGTACTCCTCGAACTCGAGCACCTCGCCCTGCGCCATGATCGACCGCCTCCATCCCCGTCCGGCCCGCTCGCTGCCGGTTCTCCCATGCCTTGTGTGCCGCTGTACCGCGGTACGCCAATGAAGCTACGGAGCTGTTGTCACGGAGCTGTGCGGAGCAGCGCGCGGCCAGCGCTCGGCTGTCCGTCGGTTGTGTAACGGAAGGAGGAAAGGGGCAAACCGGCGCACCGATTGGCGCTGGTTTGGGGGGATATCGCGGTGAGGTGCGGTGCTGTTACGTCAACGGCAGCCGATACAAACCACCGGGAAGAGGTTCGACGAGTCCGTCCGCGACCAGTCCGTCGAGCGCGCGGGCCCGCTGCACCGGCTCGTGCCACACCCGGTCGAGCACGGCCCGCGGCACGGGCGCGTGGGCTTCGCGCAGCACGGCGAGCAGCTTGCCGCGCACCTGCCGGTCCGTCCCGGCGTACGTCTGGCCGCGCCGCGGCGGGCCGTCGTGCTCCGGCTTGCCCGCGAGCCGCCAGGCGCACTGGGCGGCGATCGGGCAGCGGTGGCAGGCCTCGTTCTTGGCGGTGCACACCAGCGCGCCGAGCTCCATGGAGGCGGCGGCCCAGCGGGCGGCCGTGTGCTCCTCCTCGGGCAACAGCGCCCGGGCCAGCCTGCGTTCGGCGGCGGTGGTGGCGTTCGGCGGGTACCGCACACCGGCGACGGCCCGCGCGAAGACGCGACGGACGTTGGTGTCGAGGACGGCGTGCCGCTGCCCGTACGCGAAGGAGGCGACCGCCGCGGCCGTGTACTCCCCGATGCCGGGCAGCGCCAGCAGCTGGGCGTGGTCGGTCGGTACGTCGCCGCCGTGCCGTTCGGTTATCGCCACCGCCGCCCCGTGCAGCCGCAGCGCACGGCGCGGGTAGCCGAGCCGGCCCCACGCGCGCACGGCCTCGCCGGGGGCCTCCGCGGCGAGGTCGGCGGGGCGTGGCCAGCGGGCCAGCCACTGCTCGTACACCGGCAGGACCCGGCTGACCGGCGTCTGCTGGAGCATGAACTCACTGACCATCACCCCCCAGGGACCGGCCTCCGGGCGTCGCCACGGCAGATCGCGGGCGTGCTCGTCGAACCAGTCGATGACGGGGGCGTGCAGGTGCTCTCCGCCGAGGGACCCGTCGCGGGAACCGGAGGGGGCGGTGGCAGGGCTGCTGTGCGGGGGCTTCGTGGGCGCAGTCATGGCCTTCCGATCCTGCCATGCGGGAGGGGGGCCGCGGGGATCGCGCCACCCCTCAGGGGTACGGCGGGCAGGGCGCGCGGGGGTGCGGGGACCGCCCGCGTCCATGTCGTGATCATGTGGCGTACCCACGTAGGGGTGTCGTGGGCGATCGTGTCGCCCCAAACATACGGTCACCGAGGGTAGTTGAGCGGAGCGAATAATCACGTTCCGCGACCGTCCGATGCTCGCTCCGACGGACGGCGGGGCCGCGCGGGTCGGCTCCGGAATGATGATCCGGAAAAGTTGTCGTCCCCGGCGGCGGGTGGGGGCAGCGAAGACGCCGATCTCTCGTACAGTTTGCGCCGTGGGATCTCTGCGCAATCCGGTCGGGCCGCTTCCCTCCTCCATCTACTGGCGACGGAGGGCCGTACTGCTGTCCGTGCTGGCCCTGTTGGCGTTGCTGATCGCGTGGATCGTCTCCACGGGCGGCGGCGGCAGGAACGGTGCCGACGGGACGAACGACAAGAATCCCTCGCCCTCGACCATCACGCCGGGGCCGACCGGTTCCGGTCCCGCGATCAGTCAAGCGCCGGGCGGGCGCGACGAGTCGACGGCGGGCGGGGACTCCAGCGGCTCCGGATCCGGCTCCGGCTCCGACGACGGTTCCGGGTCGTCGTCCGGCTCCGGTTCCGGTTCCGGTTCCGGTTCCGGTTCCGGCGGCGGGTCGGGCTCGGGTTCCGGCGCGGGCGGCTCGGACGGTGCGGCCAGTGGCGGTACCGGCAGCGGGGTCGGCCAGGGCGACACGGTCCCCGCCGGATCCACGCTGCCCAACTGCACGGCCGGAGCGGTGAAGTTGACGGTGCGCAGCCTCCACAACGGGTACGGGCCCGGCGAGACGCCGACGCTCCTGGTGACCGCCGAGAACTCCTCCAAGAGCGACTGCAAGGTCGACCTCGGGCCCAAGAGCGCGGTTTTGACGATCACTCAGGCCGCGGAGGACGACGAGTACTGGTCCTCCGCCGACTGCCCCAAGTCCGCGGGGAGCCTTGTGTTCCGGGCGCCGGCGGGGAGCGACATCACGTACACCGTGAAGTGGGACCGCAAGCCGAGCGCGCCCAAGTGTGCGACGCCGCCCGCGGGGTCGGCCGGGGCCGGGACGTATCTGGTGGAGCTGAAGGCACCGGGATACGCGAAGGTGCAGACGTCGTTCGTGCTGGAGAGCGACTGATTTGAGGCCCGTTCAGGCTCGACCCCGCTTCGGTGGGGGCCCGTTGCCGCTTGACCTTGCTCGCGCGGGTGTGGGCCGGTTGCGCGTGACGTCGTTCGGGTGGAGGCCCGTTCAGGCTCGACCCCGCTCCGGTGTGGGCCCGTCTCCCTCGGGCGTGAGCCGGTTGCGCCCGACCTCGCGCGGGTGCGGGCCCGTTCGGGCCTGACCTCCCTCGGGCGCGGGCCGGTTGCGGCCCGGCCCCCCTCCGGCGCGGGCCCGTCGCACCGGTCCCGCAGGACCCCGCGCCTTTGCGAGGCCCTAGGCGTTCCTACACGTACCGTTCCAGGATCGAGCTCTCCGCCAGCCTCGACAGGCCCTCGCGTACGCTCCGTGCGCGTGCCTCGCCGACGCCGTCCACCGTCTGGAGGTCGTCCACGCTCGCGGCCAGCAGCTTCTGCAAACCGCCGAAGTGGTCCACCAGGCGGTCGATGATCGCTCCGGGCAGCCTGGGCACCTTCGCCAGCAGGCGGAAGCCCCGGGGCGACACCGCCGAGTCCAGGGCCTCCGGAGAGCCCGTGTAGCCCAACGCCTTCGCCACCGTGGAGAGTTCCAGCAGCTCCGCGTGGGTCAGCGCGTCCAGCTCGTACAGCGCCTCGTCCACCGTGCGGGAGCGCTTGGCGGTCGGCTCGGGGACGTAGTCCCGCACCACCAGCTCGCGTTCGGGCTCGACGCCGGCGATCAGCTCGTCCAGCTGGAGTGACAGAAGGCGGCCGTCCGTGCCGAGTTCGACCACGTACTCCGCGATCTCCGTCGCGATACGGCGGACCATCTCCAGGCGCTGCGCCACGGCCGAGACGTCCCGGACCGTCACCAGGTCCTCGATCTCCAGCGCGGACAGCGTGCCCGCGACCTCGTCGAGGCGGAGCTTGTAGCGCTCCAGGGTCGCGAGGGCCTGGTTCGCGCGGGACAGGATCGCCGCCGAGTCCTCCAGGACGCGGCGCTGGCCGTCGACGTACAGGGCGATCAGGCGCATCGACTGGGAGACCGAGACGACCGGGAAGCCGACCTGTTTCGAGACGCGGTCCGCGGTGCGGTGGCGGGTGCCCGTCTCCTCGGTCGGGATCATCGGGTCGGGCACCAGCTGGACGCCGGCCCGCAGGATCTTCGACAGGTCCGAGGACAGGACGATGCCGCCGTCGAGCTTGCACAGCTCACGCAGGCGGGTGGCCGTGAACTCGACGTCCAGGACGAAACCGCCCGTGCACATCGGCTCCACGGTCTTGTCGAATCCGAGCACGATGAGTCCGCCCGTGTTGCCGCGGAGAATCCGCTCGAGGCCGTCGCGCAGGGCCGTGCCGGGTGCCACGGCGCTCAGTGAGGCGCGCATCAGGCCATCGGCACCGGAGCTCCCACCGGACTTTCCGGGAGCTGCTGCCCGGTCGTTGGCTGCCACTGCACTCCTCCGGTCGCAGGTTCTTGGGGGCTCCCCTTTCGCACCTTCGGTTCGTACGGACGGGCGAGACCAGGGCAAAGTCTACCGGCGCTCCTCCTCGTCCCGTGGGGCCTCTCTCCGACGAGAGCGCGGAAGGACCCTCAGAGCGTCCCCTATGTCCGCGACTTCCAGGACCTTCATGCCGGTGGGGATCTTGCCCGGGTCGCCCGGCACGAGCGCGTGCGTGAAGCCCAGACGGTGTGCCTCGGCCAGTCGGCGCTGAACCCCCGTGACCCGTCTGACCTCGCCCGCAAGGCCCACTTCGCCGATCGCGACGAGGTTCTTGGGCAGCGGGGTGTCGCTCGCCGCCGACGCCAGCGCGAGGGCGATGGCGAGGTCCGCCGCGGGTTCCGACAGCTTCACCCCGCCGACCGTCGCGGAATAGATGTCCCGTTTGCCGAGGGCGCTGATTCTGCCCCGCTGCTCCAGGACGGCGAGCATCATCGAGACGCGGGAGGTCTCCAGACCGGACGTGGTGCGCCGGGGGGAGGGGATCTGGGAGTCGACGGTGAGTGCCTGGACCTCGGCCACGAGAGGGCGGCGGCCCTCCAGGGTGACCGTCAGACAGGTGCCCGGGACCGGTTCGTCACGACGGGTCAGGAAAAGTCCGCTCGGGTCGGTAAGGCCCGTAATGCCCTCGTCGTGCAGTTCGAAGCAGCCGACCTCGTCCGTCGCGCCGTAGCGGTTCTTGACGCCCCGGACGAGGCGCAGGCGCGCGTGCCGGTCGCCCTCGAAGGAGAGCACGACGTCCACCAGGTGCTCCAGCAGGCGCGGGCCCGCGATGGCGCCGTCCTTGGTGACATGGCCCACCAGGAGCGTGGACATGCCGCGCTCCTTGGAGACCCGGATCAGCGCGCCCGCCACCTCGCGGACCTGGGCCATGCCGCCGGGGGCGCCGTCGATCTCCGGGGAGGCCACCGTCTGCACCGAGTCCAGGATGAGCAGGGACGGCTTCACCGCGTCCAAGTGGCCGAGGACGGCGGCCAGGTCGGTCTCGGCGGCGAGGTAGAGATGGTCGTCGATGGCCTTGATGCGGTCGGCCCGCATCCGGACCTGGCTGGCGGACTCCTCGCCCGTGACGTACAGCGTGCGGTGCTCCTCGCTCGCCGACTTGGCCGCGACGTCCAGCAGGAGCGTGGACTTGCCGACGCCGGGCTCGCCCGCGAGCAGGACGACCGCGCCGGGGACGAGGCCGCCGCCGAGGACCCGGTCCAGCTCGGGCACGCCGGTGGGGCGGGCGGTGGCCTGGCGGCTGTCGACCTGGCCGATGGGCAGGGCGGAGGTGGTGACGCGGCCCGGGGCCGTCGTGCGCACCGCGGGCGCGCCGTACTCCTCGACCGTGCCCCAGGCCTGGCATTCGGGGCAGCGGCCGAGCCACTTCGCCGTCTGCCAGCCGCACTCGGTGCAGCGGTAGGCGGGGCGGTCCTTGGCGGTCTTCGTACGGGCAGCCATGCACGAACCGTAACGGGCGACACTGACAATGCCCGGCGCCGACCGGGAGCGCCCGGTGCTTACCGGCCACCGCCGTCAAGAACCGGCCACGGAATGCGGGGTTCCTGTCCCCTTATGAGGGATCGTTTCACCCGTACGGAGTAAAAGTGCTCAAGGGGCAGGAAGGGGCGATCGCAGGCGTCCTACGGTCCACGGATGATGAGCAGCAGTCCGGAGACCTCGACCCGCACCACCGGCGCGCACCGGGCGCAACGGGAGGCGCGTGACCGCGGTGCGGCGCGCACGCTGGCGCAGCGCACGCCGGCGCGCTACGAGCCGTACCTGGACGGCCTGTTCACCTACTGCCTGTCCGTGCTCTGCGACCACGACGCGGCCACCGCCGCCCTCGGCGACGCCCTCGCGCTCGCCGAGCGGCGCCGCGACCCCGAGGCGGCCGGGGACCGCCGGGCCTGGCTGTACGCGCTGGCCCGCTGGGCCTGTCTGCGCAAGCTGACCGAGGCCAAGCAGAAACGTCAGGCCACCCACGCCGCAGGGCGTCACAGCCCCGCGAAGCAGCCGTCCGCGCCAGTCTCCGAGGAGGTCCAGGAGGAGCGCCGACGCGAACTGGCCCTGCTCGCCTGGCCGGAGGCGGCCGGCACCACCCCGGAGCAGCGCGAGGCGCTGGAACTCGCCGTGCGCCACCACCTCGCCGCCCACGAGGTCGCCGCCGTCCTCGGCATGGAACTGGCCGCCGCGCGGGAGCTGCTCGCCTCCGCCGCCTGCGAGGTGGAGCGCACGCGCGCGGCGCTCGCCGTCGTGGAGACCGGCACCTGCCCGGGCGTCGCCCGGCTCACCGGCGAGAACCAGCTGGTGCTCAGCACCGCCGTGCGCCGCGAGCTCGTGCGGCACGTCGACGACTGCCCGCAGTGCCGCCGCACCGCCGAACGCGCGGTCGCCGGCCGCTGGCCCGGCACCGTCGTCACCCCCTCCGAGCTGCCCGTCCTCCAGGCCCCGCGCGCGACACTGCACGTCGCCATGGCGCACTTCCCCCGCGCGGCCGCGCCCCGCTTCGACCGCCGCGGCTTCCCGATGGACCCCAAGGACCACGCGGCCCGCCGCGACCGTCTGCGCGCGCGTGCCGTCACCACGACCGTCGTCGCCACCGTCGTCGCGGCCCCGGTGCTCGCCCTCTGGGCCGCCTACCGGGGCACCCCCACCGCCGAGGGCACCGACGGCCGCTCCGCCACCGCCAGCGAGGCGCACGGCCCGGACAGCCTGGACGGCGACGCCGCGGGCGGCTACGAGAACGCGGGCAACGCCAGCGACCAGCCCGCCGGCCGCTTCACCAAGGGCGGCGGCCCCGACGTCTCGGTGAAGGTCATCAGCGTCGCCGGCGCCGGCAAGAAGGGCGCCGGACACCTCCAGGTCGAGGCCGGCAACAGCGGCGACACCACGCTGATCACCCTCACCGCCACCGGCGACGCCTCCGTCCGCTGGTCCGCGAGCACCAGCGCCTCCTGGCTCTACCTCAGCGAGTCCTCGGGAACCCTGGAACCCGGTGAATCGTTGACGATCAAGGTGTACGTCGACCATCTGCGCGAGCCGTCCGGCTACTGGAGCGCACGGGTGGCCGTCGCACCCGCCGGCGCCGTCGTCTCCATCGAGGGCTACGGCACCGCGCCCTCCCCGACCGACCCCGGCACCCCCGTCGACCCGCCCCCGTCCACCCAGGACCCGGACCCGACCCCCACGACCTCGGCCCCCACGGACCCGAGCCCCAGCGACCCGCCGCCCTCGACGTCCGGGCCCGACCCGACGCCCACGCAACCCATGCCGTCGGACCCGGCGAGCTCGGCGCCACCGCCCAGCGACAGCGGCGACCCGAGCCCGTCGACGTCGTAGCGCGCGCCGGTGCTAGCCGACCGGGTCCGCGGGGTGCGGGGCCACCAGGGGCAGCTGCGCGGCCAGCCGCTGCTCGCACAGCTCCACCAGCCGGTCGTAGCCCGCCTTGCCCATCAGCTCGGTCAGCTCCGGCCGGTAGGAGACGTACACCGGGTCGCCCGCGCCGTGCGCCGAGGTCGCCGAGGTGCACCACCAGTGCAGGTCGTGGCCGCCCGGACCCCAGCCGCGGCGGTCGTACTCACCGATCGACACCTGGAGCACCCGGGTGTCGTCGGGCCGGTCGATCCACTCGTACGTCCGTCGCACCGGAAGCTGCCAGCAGACGTCCGGCTTGGTCTCCAGCGGCTCCCGGCCCTCCCGCAGCGCCAGGATGTGCAGCGAGCAGCCCGCGCCGCCGGCGAACCCGGGACGGTTCTGGAAGATGCACGAACCGTTGAAGGGGCGGGTCTGGCGGTCGCCGTCCTCGTCCTCCGAGATCCAGCCGTGCTCGGTGCCCTCGTCGTGGAACTGCCAGATCTCCGGAGTGAGTCTGGCCACATGTCCGGCGACCCGCTTCTCGTCGTCCTCGTCGGAGAAGTGGGCGCCCAGCGTGCAGCACCCGTCGGCCGCGCGGCCCGCCTGGATGCCCTGGCAGCCGCTGCCGAAGATGCAGTTCCAGCGCGAGGTCAGCCAGGTCAGATCGCAGCGGAAGACCTGCTCGTCGTCCGCCGGATCAGGGAACTCCACCCACGCGCGCGCGAAGTCGAGCCCCTTCTCGTCGCCCGCCAGGGCCCGCTTCGCCTTCTTCGATGACTTCGGTGAGGCCGGTGACGCCGGTGATCCCGGCTCCGACCTCACCGGCGACTTCGCCTGCGAAGGACTGCCGGAAGATTTGTCGGCCTTCGCCTTTTTCGTCTTTGGCACGTGTCCAGGGTAAGTGGCTTGGCAAGACTCCGAGCACTGCCGACCACGCAGGTGGCAGTAGCGTTCCGTACATGAGACTCGGTGTCCTCGACGTGGGATCGAACACGGTGCATCTGCTGGTGGTGGACGCGCACCCGGGCGCCCGCCCGCTGCCCGCGCACTCGCACAAGGCGGAGCTGCGCCTTGCCCAACTCCTCGACGAGGACGGGGCGATCGGCCCCGAGGGGATCGACAAACTGATCCGTGTCGTCAAGGAGGCCCTCCAGGCAGCCGAGGACAAGGGCGCCGAGGACGTGCTGCCGTTCGCCACCTCCGCGGTGCGCGAGGCCAGCAACGCCGACGACGTCCTCGCGCGCGTGCAGGCCGAGACCGGCGTCCGGCTCCAGGTCCTCACCGGCGCCGAGGAGGCCCGGCTCACCTTCCTCGCTGCCCGCCGCTGGTTCGGCTGGTCGGCGGGGAAGCTGCTGGTCCTCGACATCGGCGGCGGCTCCCTGGAGATCGCCTACGGCCTCGACGAGGAGCCCGACGCGGCGGTCTCGCTGCCGCTGGGCGCCGGTCGGCTCACCGCGGGCTGGCTGCCGGGCGACCCCCCGGACCCGGAGGACGTAAGGGCGCTGCGACGCCATGTCCGCGCCCAGATAGCCCGGACCGTCGGCGAGTTCACCCGCTTCGGCGCCCCGGACCACGTGGTCGGCACCTCCAAGACCTTCAAGCAGCTGGCCCGTCTCGCCGGTGCCGCCCGCTCCGCCGAGGGCCTGTACGTCCAGCGCGAGCTGAAGCGGGAGTCCCTGGAGGCATGGGTGCCGCAGCTGGCGGGCATGACGACCGTGGAGCGCGGGGAGCTGCCCGGGGTGTCCGAGGGCCGCGCGGGCCAGCTGCTCGCGGGTGCCCTGGTGGCCGAGGGGGCGATGGACCTGTTCGGCGTGGAGACCCTGGAGATCTGTCCGTGGGCGCTGCGCGAGGGCGTCATCCTGCGACGGCTCGATCACATGGGCTCCGCGTGACGCACGCGGGGGAGTACGGCACCGCCCGAGCGACCCCGCACGCATCCGCACGCGCGCGTGGCGTGCACTACGACGGCGAGCAGGCGAACGGCACGCGCGCGTGGCGAGCACCACAGCGATGAACAGCCGCCCCGCACGCGTGGGGCGAGCGGCGCCCGGCACGCGCGCGTGGCCGGCACCGCAACGGCGAACAGGCGCCCTGCACGCGGGCGTGGTGAGCACGACGACAGCGAACAGACGCCTCACACACGTACGGGCGCCCCGCGTGCGTGGCGAGCACCACAACAGCGAACAAGCGCCCCGCACCCGTACAGGCGCCCCGCGCGTGCGTGGCGCGCACCCCAGCAGCCAACAAGCGTCCCGCACGCGCGCGTGGCGAGCACCACAACAGCGAACAGGGACCCCGCACCCACCCGACCCGACCCTTTAGGCTGGCCCCCGTGGCAGAACCAGTCGTACGGATCCCGGATGCGAAGGTGGCGCTCTCCACGGCCTCCGTCTACCCGGAGTCCACGGCGACGGCCTTCGAGATCGCCGCACGCCTGGGCTACGACGGCGTCGAGGTCATGGTGTGGACCGACCCGGTGAGCCAGGACATCGAAGCGCTGCGCCGCCTCTCCGACTACCACCGGATCCCCGTCCTCGCCGTCCACGCCCCGTGTCTGCTCATCACGCAGCGCGTGTGGTCCACCGACCCCTGGGTCAAGCTCCAGCGTGCCCGGGCGGCCGCCGAGAAGCTCGGGGCGTCCACGGTCGTCGTGCACCCGCCGTTCCGCTGGCAGCGCCAGTACGCCCGTGACTTCGTCAGCGGCATCTGGCGGATGGCGAACGAGACCGACGTCCGCTTCGCCGTCGAGAACATGTACCCCTGGCGCTACCGCGACCGCGAGATGCTCGCGTACGCCCCCGACTGGGACGTGACGAAAGAGGACTACCGCCACTTCACGATCGACCTCAGCCATTCGGCGACGGCCCGTTCCGACGCGCTGGAGATGGCCGACCGGATGGGGGACCGCCTCGGCCACGTCCACCTCGCCGACGGGCGGGGCTCGGCCAAGGACGAGCACCTCGTCCCGGGGCGCGGCACCCAGCCGTGCGCCGAGCTGCTGGAACGTCTCGCCCTGACCGGGTTCGACGGCCATGTCGTCATCGAGGTCAACACCCGGCGGGCGATGTCCAGCGCCGAACGTGAGGCCGACCTGGCGGAGGCGCTGGCGTTCACCCGCCTCCACCTGGCGTCGCCGGTGAAGGTGCCGAGGCCGTGACCGGCCCGGTCGCCGCGCGCGGACGGGGCCGCCCCCCTCGTACGGAGTCGGCCGACACCCGCGACCGCATCCTGACCGCGGCCCGCGAGGAGTTCTCCGAGCGGGGCTACGAGAAGACGTCGGTGCGCGCGATCGCGAAGGCGGCGGGCGTCGACCCGGCGCTGGTGCACCACTACTTCGGCACCAAGGAGCAGGTCTTCGAGGCGGCGATCGAGTTGGCCGCGGCGCCCGCGTTCGGCGCGGGGGAGGCGGTCGCCGACGGCCCGCTGGAGGGCGTCGGCGAGCGTCTGACCCGCTTCGTGTTCGGCGTCTGGGAGAACCCGGCCACCCGTACGCCCCTGCTGGCGATCGTCCGCTCCGCGGTCAACAACGAGACCGCGGCCGCCGTCTTCCGCCGCATCGTCGCCTCCCAGCTGATGCGCCGTATCGCCGCCCAGGTCGATCTGCCGGACGCCGAACTGCGCGCCGAGCTGGCGGCCGCGCAGTTGGTGGGGACGGCCATGCTCCGGTACGTGATCAAGGTGGAGCCGCTGGCGTCGGCGGACGTGGAGCAGATCATCGCGCGGCTGGCGCCGGTGGTGCAGGGTCACCTGACGGACCCGTGAACGCCGCGTGAGGTGAGACGGTCGTCCCGTATGACGGACATGGTGTCCGCACCCTGGATGACCGGCGTACGCTCGATATCAGCCCTATCTGTCTGAAGGAGCGAGCGACGATGCCCGAGCTGAGGTCCCGCACAGTCACCCACGGCCGCAACATGGCGGGCGCCCGCGCCCTTATGCGTGCCTCCGGTGTACCCGGCGCGGACATCGGACGGAAGCCGATCATCGCCGTGGCCAACTCCTTCACCGAGTTCGTGCCCGGCCACACCCACCTCCAGCCGGTCGGCCGGATCGTCAGCGAGGCGATCGTCGCGGCCGGCGGCATCCCGCGCGAGTTCAACACCATCGCGGTGGACGACGGCATCGCCATGGGCCACGGCGGCATGCTGTACTCCCTGCCCTCCCGCGACCTGATCGCGGACTCGGTCGAGTACATGGTCGAGGCCCACTGCGCCGACGCCCTGATCTGCATCTCCAACTGCGACAAGATCACCCCGGGCATGCTCAACGCCGCCCTGCGGCTGAACATCCCCACGGTCTTCGTCTCCGGCGGCCCGATGGAGTCCGGCCGCGCCACGCTGGTCGACGGCTCGGTCCGCACGCTCGACCTGGTCGACGCGATGTCCGACGCCGTGAACGACAAGATCTCCGATGAGGACATGCTCCGCATCGAGGAGAACGCCTGTCCGACCTGCGGCTCCTGTTCCGGCATGTTCACGGCCAACTCGATGAACTGCCTGACCGAGGCCATCGGCCTCTCCCTGCCGGGCAACGGCTCCACCCTGGCCACCCACACCGCCCGCCGCCGCCTCTACGAGGACGCGGCGCGCACGGTGATGGACATCACCCGCCGCTACTACGAGCAGGACGACGAGACGGTCCTGCCGCGCGCGATCGCCTCCTTCGCGGCCTTCGAGAACGCCATGGCCCTCGACATCGCCATGGGCGGCTCGACCAACACGATCCTGCACCTGCTGGCGGCGGCCCAGGAGGCGGGCGTCCCCTTCGGTCTGGAGGAGATCGACGCCGTCTCCCGCCGGGTCCCGTGCCTGGCGAAGGTGGCCCCGAACGTCGCCAAGAACCGCACGTACTACATGGAGGACGTGCACCGCGCCGGCGGCATCCCCGCCCTGCTCGGCGAACTGCACCGCGCGGGTCTGCTGCGGGAGGACGTCCACTCGGTCCACAGCCCGTCCCTGGCTGACTGGCTGAAGACCTGGGACGTGCGCGGCGGCTCCCCGTCGCCCGAGGCGGTCGACCTGTGGCACGCGGCCCCGGGCTGCGTCCGCTCGGCGGAGGCCTTCTCCCAGTCGGAGCGCTGGGACACGCTCGACGAGGACGCCGAGGGCGGCTGCATCCGCAGCGCCGAGCACGCGTACTCCAAGGACGGCGGCCTGGCGGTTCTCAAGGGCAACCTCGCGGTCGACGGCTGCGTGGTGAAGACGGCCGGCGTCGACGAGTCCATCTGGACCTTCGAGGGCCCCGCGGTCGTCTGCGAGTCCCAGGAGGAAGCCGTCCAGAAGATCCTCACCCAGCAGGTCAAGGAGGGCGACGTCGTCGTCATCCGCTACGAGGGCCCCAAGGGCGGCCCCGGCATGCAGGAGATGCTCTACCCGACCTCGTACCTCAAGGGCCGCGGCCTCGGGAAGGCCTGCGCCTTGGTCACCGACGGCCGCTTCTCCGGCGGCACGTCGGGTCTGTCCATCGGCCACGCGTCCCCCGAGGCCGCGGCCGGCGGCACGATCGCCCTCGTCGAGGACGGCGACCGCATCCGCATCGACATCCCGGGCCGCACCATCGAGCTCCTCGTCGACGACGCCGAGCTCGCCCGCCGCGACGCCGCGCTGGGCGGGGTGTACGCCCCGAAGAACCGCGAGCGCAAGGTCTCGGCCGCGCTGAAGGCGTACGCCGCGATGGCGACGAGCGCGGACAAGGGCGCGGTGCGGGACGTCTCGAAGCTGGGCTGAACCGGGTCGCGTTCAGCGGGGCCGTCCCTTCCGGGGCGGCCCTTCCCGTGTCACCAGGCGGTGGGGGAGCGGGGGTCGACCGCGAAGACGGTGCCGTCGGGGGCGGCTGCGTAGAGGTGACCGGCGGCGAGGACGGGGACCGGCAGGGACGAGGTGACCTGGTCGGTCTCCCGGCCGAGCCGCAGCGGCGTCTGCCCGACCAGCTCTCCGTCGTCGGCGGAGACGGCGAGCAGCCGCCCGTCGGGGGCGGTGACGTAGACGTGGCGGCCGTCGGTCACGGGCGCCGAACTCTGGCTCACCGACGTCTCCAGCGCCCACAACCGCTTCTTCGCGGCCATGTCGACGGCCACCATGGAACCGCCGGCCCCCACGAGATAGACGATGTCGCCGTGCACGGTGGCCTGCGCCTGGTCGGCGGGCGCGGCCAACGCCACCCGCCGGGAGGCCTTGGACGTGGTGTCGTAGCGGACCACGGCGCTCGCCGCGTCGTAGTAGCCACCGCCGGCCAGGAAGAAGACGCTGTCGGCCGAGGCGCCGACAGGACTGAGCCTGCCGTCGAGCCGCTCGTCCCACCGCACCTCGCCGGTGGCCGGATCCACCGCCGTGACACGGGTGCGTGCTCCGCCGGCCGCACTCGTCGTGGCGTACGCCCAGGGGCTGCCGGGGAACACGTCGAGGTACTGGGCGTTCAACCCGGGTATCCGTCGGCTCCACCGGGTCTCGCCCGACGCGCTGTCGACGCCGGTGACCTTGCCGTCCTTGCCCGTCAGCAGCAGCATGCCGCGCGCGTGCACGAAGCTGCGATAGGCGGAGACGTCCAGCTCCCAGCGCGTGCCGCCCGACGCCGGATCGAGCGCGAGGATCCGCTTCCCCGCGTGCGTCAGCACATGGACCAGGCCCCCGGACAGAACCGGCGCCCCACCGGCGGCCTCTCCCTTGCCGAGCGCGTGCCGCCACAGCACCCGGCCGTCGGCCGGATCGAGCGCGGTGACCAACCCGGTCTGCGTGCACAGCAGTTGTCGTGGCCCGTTCGCACACCGGGGGAGGCCGCCGTCCTCGCCCGCCGGCTTCTCGGCCCACGGGCTGAAACGAGCGACCGTGGTGGAGGCCGGGCCGCTCTTCGCCGAGGTGCCGTCCTCGTTCAGGAACGGGAGCGAGACCAGGGTCACGAGGACGGCGAGGACCAGTGCCCCGGCCCCGAACACGACCGCCTTCCACGAACGCCGCCTGGGGGAGGGCTCGTTGTCCTCGGTGCGCCGCTCCGGCCCGGGTCTGTCGACGGTCCGCTGCGCGGGTATGAACGTCTGCGTGTCGTACGAGGCCGCGACCGACCGCAGCTCCCGCATCAACTCGTCGGGCGTGGGCCGGTCCTCGGGCTCCTTGGCCAGACACCGCTCGACGAGCGGCGCGAGGTTCTCCGGTACGCCGGTCAGGTCCGGCTCGTCGTGCACGACCTGGTAGGCGACGACATACGGGCTGTCGGAGTCGAACGGCCCACGCCCCGTGGCCGCGTGCACGATCACCGAACCCAGCGCGAAGATGTCGGCGGCCGGCCCCACCTCCCGGGGGCGCCGGAACTGCTCGGGCGCCATGAACGGCGGCGTGCCGATCAACTTCCCGGTCTCGGTGCGTAGTTCGCTGTCCTTCGGCCGGGAGATACCGAAGTCGATGACCTTCGGACCGTCCTCGGCGAGCAGGACGTTGCTCGGCTTGAGATCACGGTGGACGACACCGACCCGGTGGATGTCGCGCAGCGCCTCGGCGAGCCCGGCCATCAGCCGCCGCAACTGCGCTGCGGTCATGGGGCCGTTCCGCTTCACCTCGTCGGAGAGCGTCGGCCCCGGAATGAACAGGGTGGCCATCCACGGCCGGTCGGCCTCGGGGTCGGCGTCGACGACCGGCGCGGTGAACGCCCCGCTGACCTTCCGCGCGGCCGCCACCTCCTGCCGGAAACGGCCCCTGAACTCCGGGTCCTTGGCGAACTCGGCATGCACGATCTTCACCGCGAGCGTCATCCCCGAGGCACTGCGGGCGCGGTGCACGACACCCATGCCACCGGACCCCAGACGGGACTCCAGACGGTAGTGACCGGCGTAATCGGGAAGTTCCGCTTCCGCGCCCGCTCCGGCGTTGTGATGTGGCGCCATGGGACCACCCCCGTGCTGTTCGTCCGCGCGCGCGACGCACGGAGCCTAGTCGATGACTCGTACGAGTCAGAGGCGGCTTGCTAGCGTTCGTGTTCGAGTCGCGCACGTCTGTTCAGTGACGTGACGCAGGGGAATCAACGGGGCCCACGGCATGCGTGGGGCTCAACGGGGGAGGACTTTCATGTCTGTTGACAGCATCGAAGAGGCCGAGGGCAACGAGCGGGAGACCGCCGTGGCCACGGCCACGACCGTGCGCTACTACTCGATCGCCCCGGGCGTGCGGCTCAACGTCCGCAGCGGTCCCGGCACCGGCTACCCGATCGTGGACGTCCTCCCCGAGGGCTCCAAGGTCGCGATCATCTGCCAGACCCCTGGCACGAACGTCACCGGTCCCTACGGCACGACCAACATCTGGGACTCGATCGCCAACGGCAAGTACGTCTCGGACGCCTACGTGAACACCGGCAGCGACGGCTACGTCCGACCCCGCTGCTCCGTGTGACCCACGCGACCAGTACGTGAGGGACCGGATCGCCGACGCCTGCCCGAAGGGGCCGACCCGGCGATCCGCCTCCGGAACGCCACAGCCGGACGCCGGACACCGAGCACCACGATCACGGGCCCGTACGGGTCGGCTGCTCCGTGTGACCCACCCGACCAGTACGTGAGGGACCGGATCGCCGACGCCTGCCCGAAGCGGCCGACCCGGCGATCCGCCTCCCGGACGCCACAGCCGGACGCCGCACACCGAGCACCACGATCACCAGCCCGTACGGGTCGGCAGCGTCGAGTTCGTCTCGGACACCCACGTCCGGACCGGTGGCGACGGTCACGTCGCCCCCCGATGCGCCTGACGCACTCCCCGTACGGAGGCCTCGGTGGCGGTGCCGAGACCGGCGACTAGGCTCTGGCGGCGACGGCCACGCGACCGCCCGCAGCCGAGCCCCCGCGGAGCCCGCGCCCATCCGCAGCCATAATCGACGCGTGAGCGACGAACACGGCACCCAGGCAAGCGCGGGCCCCCCGACCGGCCCCCGCCCGGAACCCATCCGCTTCTTCGGCACCACATGGGTCGACCACACCGACGGCTACACCCTCCGCCGAATCGGCGCGGCCGTCGGCTCCCTCGCCGTCGCGGTCCTCTCCTGCCTGGTCCTGCGCTTCGCCTTCCAGGGGCTCCAGATCGCGGACATCGGCAGCTTCGTGACCCTGCTCATGGTCGTCATGTTCGCGATCTGCAGCGCCCTCGCCTTCCGCCACACCTGGAGCGGCTTCACCCGGCGCGCCGACCCCGACCGCCAGGCGTCCCTGCGCGGCCTGCTCGCCATCGGCTTCGTCGGCTCCCTCCTCGCCTACTTCCTCCGCTCCCTCACCGAGGCCCCGGGCGAGAAGCTCCACCGCGCGGAGTACGAGGACGCCGTCCAGCAGTACGAGAAGCGCACCTCCCGCCGTACCGGCAACCCCTCCAAGAAGCGCCGCCGCTCCTGACCGGCCCCGCCGGACACCGAAAACCACCACCGCGCACCCCGGGCCCGGTCACCATGGCCGTATGACGGCTCCCTCGCACACCGACCGCGCCCACTGCTTCAACGCGGCCGCAGCCCAGTACGCGGCGAGCCGCCCCTCCTACCCGCCCGCCCTCTTCGACGCGATCGGGGACCTCGCCGGCCGCCCGCTCACCGGCTCCCGCGTCGTGGACATCGGCGCCGGCACCGGCATAGCGACCGCCCTGCTGCACGCCCGCGGCGCCGACGTGATCGCCGTCGAACCCGGCGCCGGCATGGCCGCCGAGTTCCGCCGCGGCCACCCCGACATCCCGGTCGTCCGCGGCGACGGCAACACCCTGCCCCTCGCCGACGACTCCGCCGACCTCCTCACCTACGCCCAGGCCTGGCACTGGACCGACCCGAGCCGTGCGCTCCCGGAAGCCGTCCGTGTCCTGCGCCCGGGCGGCGCGCTCGCCCTGTGGTGGAACACCGAGGCCCTCGACGTGCCTTGGATCGCCCAGGCCGCCCGCCGCGTCGAACGCCACCTCGGCCTGAACATCGCCGAGGAGAAACTGAACATCAACGCCCACGTGGCCGACCCCGCCGAGCGCCTCGCCTTCACCCGCCGCGAGGTCCGCTGGAGCCGCCGCGTCACCGTCGACACCCACCTCGCCAACCTCGGCAGCCACTCCACCTTCCTGGTCCAGAACGAGGAGACCACCGCCGCCTTCCTCACCGAGGAGCGCGCTCACCTCCTTCGCACCTTCCCGGACGGTGTCCTGGAGGAGGTCTACGACGTCATCCTGCTGCTCACCAAACCCTGAGCCCGACACGCGGGGCGGGAGGAGCGCGGCCCCCACGGACCCCTGGGTCGCCGGGCCCCTGGGCCCTGAGCAGGGCGGGGCGGCAGGACTGCCGGGCCGCCTGCCCGCCGGGACCGGGGCCCCGCGCAGAGCAGGCCGCCAGACCACGCACACGAACCGGATCACCCCACTCCGATCACCCCACCCCGATCACCCCGCTCCGATCCCCCTCCGCACGCCCGCCCCGCCGAACGCACCCCGCTTGACGCTGTCCACCCCCGGGAGCATTATTCATCACATGATGAATTACCCTTCCGAGCCACCCGACACCGGCACGGCGACCCTCCAGACCCCCGCCGTCCGAGCCGAGGGCCTCACCGTGACTCGCGGCCCCCGTACCGTCCTGCGCGGCCTCGACTTCACCGTCCCGCGCGGCCAGATCACCGGACTGCTGGGCCCCTCCGGATGCGGCAAGTCCACCCTCATGCGCTCCATCGTCGGCACCCAGGCCAAGGTCACCGGCACCCTCGACGTCCTCGGCCGCCCCGCCGGCCACGCCACCCTGCGCACCCGCATCGGCTACGTCACCCAAGCCCCCTCCGTCTACGACGACCTGACCGTCCGCCAGAACCTCGACTACTTCGCCGCGATCCTCGCCCCCGGCCACGCGGCCGCCGACCGACGGCACGCCGACGTCACCCGCGTCATCGAGGACGTCGACCTCACCAGCCACACCGACGCCCTCGCCGGCAACCTCTCCGGCGGCCAGCGCAGCCGCGTCTCCCTGGCCGTCGCCCTCCTCGGCACCCCCGAGCTGCTGGTCCTCGACGAGCCGACCGTCGGCCTCGACCCCGTCCTCCGCCGCGACCTGTGGGCCCTCTTCCACGACATCGCCACCCAGCGCGGAGCGACCCTCCTCATCTCCTCCCACGTCATGGACGAGGCCGAGCGCTGCCACCGCCTCCTCCTCATGCGCGAGGGCCGGATCCTCGCCGACGACACCCCCGACGCCCTGCGCACCCGCACCGGCACCGAGACCGTCGAAGCGGCCTTCCTGCACCTCGTCGACGAGGCCGTCGCGGCCGGACGCAAGAAGGAAGAGACCCCCCGATGAGCACCACGCCCACCACCACGCCCGCCACCACGCCGGTCACCCCCGCCCCGACGAGCGCCCTCAACCTCTCCCGCACCACCGCCACCGCGGCCCGCGTCCTGCGCCAGCTACGCCACGACCCCCGCACCATCGCGCTGATGATCCTCATCCCCTGCGTGATGCTGCTCCTGCTCCGCTACGTCTTCGACGGCAGCCCCCGCACCTTCGACAGCATCGGCGCCTCCCTCCTCGGGATCTTCCCGCTGATCACGATGTTCCTGGTCACCTCCATCGCCACCCTGCGCGAACGCACCTCCGGCACCCTCGAACGCCTCCTCGCCCTACCGCTCGGCAAAGGTGACCTCATCGCCGGCTACGCCCTCGCCTTCGGCACCCTCGCGATCATCCAGTCCGCCCTGGCCACCGGCCTCGCCGTCTGGTTCCTCGGCCTGGACGTCACCGGCAGCCCCTGGCTGCTCCTCCTGGTCGCCCTGCTCGACGCCCTCCTCGGCACCGCCCTCGGCCTCTTCGTCTCGGCCTTCGCCGCCTCCGAGTTCCAGGCCGTCCAGTTCATGCCGGCCGTGATCTTCCCCCAGCTCCTCCTCTGCGGACTGTTCACCCCGCGCGACAACATGCACCCCGTCCTGGAGGCCATCTCCGACGTCCTGCCCATGTCCTACGCCGTCGACGGCATGAACGAAGTCCTCAGGCACACCGACATGACCGCCGCCTTCGTCCGCGACGCGCTGATCGTCGCCGGTTGCGCCCTGCTCGTCCTGGCCCTGGGAGCGGCGACGCTGCGCCGACGCACGGCATAGCCGACCCCCACCGCCCACATCCCGCCAGCCGGACAGCCGAGCCGCACACCCACCCCCGGTGCGAGGATGAACCCCGGACGACGAGAACCCGGAGGGCACCCGCAGCCATGACCCAGAAAGTCGCAGTCCTCGGCACCGGCAAGATCGGCGAAGCCCTGCTCAGCGGAATGATCCGAGGCGGCTGGGCCCCCGCCGACCTCCTGGTCACCGCCCGCCGCCAGGAACGGGCCGAAGAACTCCGCACGCGCTACGGAGTCAGCCCGGTCACCAACGCCGAGGCCGCCAAGACCGCCGACACCCTGATCCTCACGGTCAAGCCGCAGGACATGGGCACCCTCCTGGACGAACTCGCCCCGCACGTCCCCACCGACCGCCTGATCATCAGCGGTGCGGCAGGCATCCCCACCTCCTTCTTCGAGGAGCGCCTCGCCACGGGCACCCCGGTCGTCCGCGTCATGACGAACACCCCCGCCCTCGTCGACGAGGCCATGTCCGTCATCTCCGCCGGCAGCCACGCCACCGCCGAGCACCTCGCCCACGCCGAGGAGATCTTCGGCGCCGTCGGCAAGACGCTCCGCGTCCCCGAGTCCCAGCAGGACGCCTGCACCGCCCTCTCCGGCTCCGGCCCGGCGTACTTCTTCTACCTGGTCGAAGCCATGACGGACGCCGGCATCCTGCTCGGCCTGCCCCGCGACAAGGCCCACGACCTCATCGTCCAGTCCGCGATCGGCGCCGCCACGATGCTCCGCGACAGCGGCGAGCACCCGGTCAAGCTCCGCGAGAACGTCACGTCCCCCGCGGGCACCACGATCAGCGCCATCCGCGAACTCGAGAACCACGGCGTACGAGCAGCCCTCATCGCCGCCCTCGAAGCGGCCCGCGACCGCAGTCGCGAACTGGCCTCCGGCAACAGCTGACCCCGCCCGGCCGCCCTCACCCCGGAGAGCGGCCCGGCGCACGCCCTACACGGTCACCGCGATATCCGCGGCCGCCGGCAGCAACCCGATCGCCCGGTACGCCGCATCGACGGTCGGCCGCGCCATCGCCCGAGCCTTCCGCGCACCATCCCGCAGCACCCCTTCCACATAGCCAGGATCCGCGCACAACGCCTTGTGCCTCTCCTGCACGGGCCTGAGGACCCCGACCACGGCCTCCGCGGTGTCCTTCTTCAAGGCGCCGTACGTCTCATATACACCGCTCAGCTCCTCCGGGTTCCCACCCGTGCACGCAGCGAGGATCTCCAGCAGGTTCGCGAGTCCCGGCCGCGCCTCCCGGTCGTACACGACCTCACGCCCGCTGTCGGTCACGGCCCGCATGACCTTCTTCCGCACCACGTCCGGCTCGTCGAGCAGATAGACGATCCCTGGCCCGGTGTCATCGCTCTTCCCCATCTTCGAGAGGGGGTCCTGAAGGTTCATGACCCGCGCCCCCACCGCGGGCGGCGTCGCCCGGGGCACCACGAAGGTGTGCCCGTAGCGCTGGTTGAACCGCACCGCGAGGTCTCGCGTCAGCTCCACATGCTGCGTCTGGTCGTCCCCGACCGGCACCTCGTCGGCCCCGTACGCCAGGATGTCCGCCGCCATCAGCACGGGATACGTCAGCAGCGACAGCCGCACGCTCCCGCCCCGCTCCCGTTCCCGCGCGGCCTTCTCCTTGTACTGGATCATCCGCCGCATCTCGCCGTCCGTGGCCACGCACTCCAGCACGTACGACAGCCGCGCGTGCTCGTCGACATGACTCTGTACGAACACGGTGCACAGCTCCGGATCCAGCCCCGAGGCCAGCAGCAGCGTCGCCGCCTGCCTGCTGAGCCGCTGCACCCGCGCCGGATCGTGGTCCACGGTCAGCGCGTGCAGGTCGACCACACAGAACAGGGCGTCGGCCTGGTGCTGATCGACGGCCGCCCACCGCCGCATGGCCCCGAGGTAGTTCCCCAGCGTCAGATGCCCGGTCGGCTTGATCCCACTGAAGACCCGTGTCATCTCTACTCCACTTCCTGGTCGAGACCGCCGCCCCTGGCGGCCGACCCTCAGGAGCTCTGGAGGGAGATACGAGAACGGCCGCCGAGGCGGCGGCCGTTGGATGCATACGTACGTCCGGCCGCCGTCAGGCGGCCCACCACTGCTGGGTGTACGTACGCGTCGTCATGGGGGCCAGGTTACGCCTCCAGGGACCGGTCCGGAGGTGAGTTGACACGCCTGGCCCGCCTACGTACTGTTCTCCGAGTTGTCCGACGTGAGCGCCGACCCCGGTCGGTCCCCGGACAGCCATTCCGCAAGTACCAACCACCAGTCGACTGCCGTCGATCCGGCTGCCGTCGTTGAATTGGTGTGCGTATTTGCGAAATGAGGAATCCGCGTTCGAAAGAACGCAGCCCCGATTAGCGCGGGGCAACGGAATCCGCTAAAGTCTCACTCGTCGGAACGGCCCAACAGCCGCGAAGGCAAGCCCCTCTGACTGGGAGTCAGGCCCGAAAGGATCTGATAGAGTCGGAACCGCCGGAAAGGGAAACGCGAGAGCGGGAACCTGGAAAGCACCG
>NZ_JBIRUZ010000019.1:0-176981 GCF_044386545.1 Streptomyces sp. NPDC020489 | reverse complement strand
GACGGCAATATCAAGCACGGCTCAGTCACTACAAGCGCCGTGGACACAGCCCTTGAAAACTGCCCAGCACTCAGAACAAGCACCGTTGCAGTACTCACCCATATCGCCGTCGTGCCGCCCGGGTTGCTTCTAGACGCGGGCCGCTTCCAACAGACCTGCCGCGTGTGCGGTCCGCCGGTACAACACGTAGCGCCCCTCTCTGACCTTGGTGACGAGGCGTGCGCGGTGCAGGGCGCTGAGGTGGTAGGAGACGGTCCCTGGCGTGCATCCGATCCGGGCGGCGAGTTCTGCGGTGGACCGGGCGGTTTCGAGCTCCGCCAGTAAGGCCGCTCGGGTGTTGCCGACCACCTGCGCGATCCTTCCGGACCTGCGGTCCCGGTCGGCTCCGATCCGCTGGGCGGGGTAGTAGAGGACGAACTGCCCGGGGGTGTCGACCTGGATGACGACGTCGGGCCGGTTGAGCACGCTGGGGGCGAGGACCAGGTCCCGGCCGGTGACATCGATTTCACCGTCCCACGGCGTGGCGAGAGTGACCGCGTCGCCTGCCCAGGCCATGTCGGGATGAAGTGCTCCGATCACCCGGCCGACGCCCTGGGTGGCGATGGCCGTCCCGCGGTGGGCGATGTCCTGATCAAGGATCGAGCTTAGTTCGGGCCAGCCATCGGCCAGGGCTTCGCGCCAGAACCGGGCGAGACCGTTGGCGAGATGCCGCTGCATACGCCCCGACTCCGCGATCCGGCGGGTTGTGGCCAGCAGCGGCCTGTTCCAGTGGGTCCGGGTGTGAGTGAAGACCTGGGTTAGGAGGTCGTCCTGCGCTGTGGCCTCGATCTGCGCGATCTGCTCGTCGATCAGGTCACGGCGCTGTGCGTCCGTCCCTGGCTGAGGGGTGAGCAGGTCGGGTATGTAGGTGTCGCCGTTCTGCGGCAACAGGTCCGCGAGCAGGGCAACGTCGGGATGGGCAAGTGACGCGCGGGCGAGTGGTCCGGGATGTCCGAACACCGGGTGCCGTCTCGACGCGGCAGTGAGTTTCAGCCACGCCATGGACTCCGACGCGGGGGAAGGGGCCAGCCGTGTCCTGGACACTGTGTCGGCGTCTACCCGCAGAGTGAGCACCGCCCCGACGCTAGCAGTCGTCGCCCTGGATTTGAACTGGCTCGAATGCTTTCCGGCGCGAGGTCCACGCGTGATTGAGTCCTGTTACCGGACAACGGCAGCAACGTTCACTGCCCGATCTGAGGCGGTCGCCTCCGCACGACGGTGAGGGCAGTGTGGACTTCGTCACACCCAGACCGAGAGGGACCCATGAAACTGAAACGCCTTGTCGCCACAGCAGGAGGAGCCCTGCTGACCGCGTTGGTATTGCCGGCGGACGCCCACGCCGCTGCCGTTGCCTGCGGAGGCGGCGTCTCGACGCAGAACATCGGCGCCCGGGGCTGTATCTCCGCCGAACGATGGAACGACGGGCGGATCTACTGGCGCGACATCACCGCTCACGTCCTCCTCACCAACTCCCGTGCCCACGCCTCGTGGGTCGAGTACGAGGCGTACTCGACTACGGATGGCAGCTACTGGGACAAAATGGGCGGCAGTCGGATCATCGTGGAGCGGCGTTCCACCATCGGCCCGATCGCCATCGCCTCCACGACCCGCCTCTGTGACACGACCAAAGTCACGATCCGCGTCCACGTGAGGCCGGCGGGGGGAGCCTGGTCGAACTGGTCCAGCGCGGCCACCTCGCAGTGCCAGACCTGACACTGCCAGACCTCGCACACCGCAGCGCCCCCGCCTCCCGGAATTGGAGGACGGGGGCGTCCATATCGCTAGGGGGATAAATGATCACGGACTGGTTTCGCGGAGCCAGAGGATCAGCGAAACCAGTCCGTGATCATTTATCAGACACTGCCTAGCTAGGCGCGTGCGCGGGAGACACTAGGCGCTCTACCGGTCGGTGTCGACGTCACGGGATTCGGCCGGGCTAGGGCCCGTCTTCAAAGATCATTGAGTGGTGGATCATGGTGGGGTGATACGTCGTCATGAACTCACTGACCAGGAGTGGGAGTTACTCGCTCCGCTGATACCGCGGGCTGCGACAGGCCGGCCGCGGGTGGCGGACCGGCAGGTCATCAACGGGATGGTCTACAAGATCCGGACCGGGATCTCCTGGCGTGACCTGCCGGAACGCTACGGCCCCTGGCAGACAGTCTACACCCGCTTCCGCCGCTACGCCCTGGACGGCGTGTTCACCCGAGCCCTGCAGCAGATCCAAGCCGGCGCGGACGCGGCCAGCGACATCGACTGGCTCGTCCAGATCGACTCCACCATCGTCCGCGCCCACCAGCACGCCGCCGCCACCGGCCGAAAAAGGGGACCAACAGCCCGGACGAACCGGACGATCACGCCCTCGGCCGATCCCGAGGCGGACTGACCACCAAAATCCATCTCGCCTGCGACGGCAAGGGCCGCCCCCTCGCCGTCCTGGTGACACCAGGCCAACGCCACGACAGCATCTGCGCGCGACCTCTTCTGGAGCGCATCCGTGTCCCCCGCACCGGCCCGGGCCGACCCCGCTGCCGGCCCGACCAGGTCATCGCAGACAAGGCCTACAGCTCCCGCAGCTTCCGCGCCTACCTGCGCAAACGCGGCATCGGCCACACCATCCCGGAGAAGACCGACCAGCAGCGACACCGCCGCAATCGCGGCCGTCGCGGCGGGCGACCGCCAACGTTCGACCGGCAGATCTACCGCCAACGCAACATTGTCGAACGATGCTTCAACCGACTCAAGGCCTTCCGCGGCATCGCCACCCGATACGAGAAGACCGCCACCTCCTACGAAGCGGCGGTCACACTCGCATCAATCCTGCTCTGGGCAAGATCCGTTTGAAGACGGACCCTAGTTCTCAGTCACGCCCGCAGTCTGCTCCGCCGCGCCGAGCGGGGAAAGCTCATCCGTTCAGGACGACGGGGCGCAGGGGTGCACCGTTTTTGAGGACGTTGGTGACCAGGTCGGCGAGACCGAGCGGATAGACCGTCTCGGTCGTGGCGCGCAGTTCGGCGAGGGTCCACCAGCGGTGCTCGCGGATGTTGTCGGGCTGTGTGGCGCCAGCCGGGTCGACGTCGGCCGCGGAGATGCGGGTGAGGAAGTACTTCTCCACCTGGCGGACCTCGCGTCCGCCGACCAGGGCGACTTCGTGCGTCTTCTCCGCCCAGTCGATGCCGCAGTAGATCAAGATCTCCCCCTCCCTGTGCTCGGGTGTTCGTACTGGTCACGAGCTCATGCGGAACCACGCAGCGACCTAATCCAAGGACTCGACACGAGGTCGGTCCGCCACCTCAGCAGCTGTTCGTGGCACCAGCTCACCGCATGGGCCCCGGTCTGCGTTGGAGCTGAAGTGGCTCGGGTATCACGAGGGGTCACCATGCAACGGGCTCGCACCACAGACACCAAAGAGTGATCAAGCGGGCAGTGTTGGCGATGGTGGCAGTCACGAGAGCGTCGGGCATCACCGCTCTGGACATAGGGATCAAGTCCCAGGACGACTCGGCGTCAGCCCGACACTCACGTGACCGCCATCGTGACCGACGGCTCCGATGCCGTGATCACACTCGCCACATTGTGATCATCACTCAGGCTGACTCCGTGGCGAGACGCTCGCGCAGCTACCCTGATCAGGGCAGTCCACAGCGCGCAAGACCCGGGGTAACCGTGAACCGACCGCTGCTGTTCCTCGACGTGGACGGGCCACTCAACCCCTATGCAGCCAAGCCGGAGAGGCGCCCCGACGGCTACACCACACTCAGAGTTCCCCAGAACGGCGCCCGACAGCACGATACGGGCCTATCGTCCCGACGACGCCCCCTACGAGTCTGGCTCAACCCAGAGCACGGACACATCCTGCTCCAGCTCGGCTTCGAGCTGTGCTGGGCCACCACATGGATGGACGACGCCAACCGGTGGATCGCACCGGTTCTCGGCCTCCCGGAACTTCCCTTCGTCGAGTTCGGCGACGCCCTACTCCAAGAACGCCCTGACGGAGTCCACTGGAAGACCGGACCGCTGGTGAACTACGCAGGCGGCCGTCCTTTCGCCTGGGTGGACGACGAGCAGAGCGAGCTGGATCAGACCTACGTGACCACCCACCACCAAGGCCCCGGGCTCCTCCACCACGTCAACCCGCGGATCGGCCTACGGGAGAATGACTTCCACGCCCTCGCCGACTTCGCCCGGTCCCTGGACACCTCACGGGTTAGCGGCTGAGCCTCACCAGCCCTTCAGACCGCTCCGCACTCGGAGCGTGATGGGAGGCGCGACCGCGCTCACCACCGTGAGCGTCACGCTGGCTGGAAGTGTTATGTACCGCAGAACGACATCACCCAGGCAGGCCCCCAATCTTCGAGCGGGAGCGGCGTTTGCCCCTCGCACGGCGACCTCACGTCACGTCGTCACGTCAAGTAGCTCCGTCGCATTGTCACTATTTGCGCTGACTCGGATGTGCAGAAGGAGCCAGGCTGTCACCATCAGCGGCTATGACTCTTCTCAGGGAGCACCCGCGCTTCACTCCCGACACCTGCCTCTTAGGTACCGACGGCATCGACTGGAGCTCCATCGCCTCGGCCGGGGCAATGAGCGCGTTCTGCGGCATCATGGCCGGCTTCGTCTTCGCAGGCCTGGTGACCGTGATCGGCCAGAAGAATGCTCCCGGCGGGGACGGCCACGCCTCACGAGGCCTGAAGCTCTTCCTCCCCTGCTTCATCGGCCTCGCGACAGCCTCTTACCTGTACGCCCTTACCGCCGGCGAACTCGTGTGCTCCCGCGCCATCACGGAACAGCTGTTCTCCGGGGCCATCCTCGCCACAGACGCGCTGATCGTCGTGGTCGCCCTTGCCTGGCTCCTGCCGGCATACGACCGCAACAAGCACGGTGAAGTCCGCTTCTTCCGTGGTCTGATTCAATTCGCCGCGCAGTTCTCCATGTTGATGGTGATCGTGTCCGCCGACGGGTTCAACAACTCGGTGCTCGAGCGCCAGGTCAGCCCCTGGGCCAATGCACTCATCTATGGCGGTGGCCTCGCCTTCATGGCCACCATCTTCTTCGTCTGGTGGAAGCCCCTCCCCACTGCCCCGGCAGCGCCCTCCCCACTGCCCCGGCAGCGCCCACCCCGCTGCCCAACGGCATCACCGCGGCTGAATGGCCTGCCCACTGGCGCGACGAAATCCACCTGAACCACCGCGTACGAATCGCAGCCAGGACAGCCGTAGCCGTCGGAGGACTCCTCGCCGTCGCCGGCGGGAGCGCCGTCGGGATCCCCTGGAACCACTGGACACCCATGGCGCCCTGGCTGGCATACACGCTCTCCGCCGTCACCCTCGCACTGCCCGGCATTGCCATCACCACAGCAGTACGATGCGCCCCCCGCACCTGACCCGCGGTACCTCACCCGGACAGGCTGCGCGTTGTACAGCCAGTCCAGGGCGGAACCGGTAGTAGCCCCACAACCAGGGCACCGCGAGATCTTGCTCCGGGCGAACGTCACGCACTGCCGCCCGCACATATATTGGCGAGATGGACGAAGCCGAGGCGAGCGGTCAGCTGTGGAGGAACGAGGTACGAACGCGTCCGACAGCCGAGCAGGACCGGGATGCCCTGGCAAGACTTGTCGAGGCGAACACGGACTCCTACGAGCTTGAGCTGTACGAGCACGCGGCAGATTCCCAGGCACTCTCAATCGACCGCGCCCAAAGATCGCACGCTGGGCAGTACGCCAGGCACGTGCGGCGACTTCGAGAGCGTCAGCAGCACCAAGGAAGCTGAGCAATAGATCTGATCGTTGAGCAAGTGGGTCATTGACGATGTTCGGCACACCCCCCTGGCGGCACGTACATCGTCCAGGGCCTTCCAGGATGCGGTCCCCGGAAAGGCGGGAGTGTAAATCTAACGGCGGATCCGACGATCATGGGAGAGACGTCAAGTGACTGACACCGCCGTGGAGTTGGAGAACGTGGAACCTGTCGAGAGTGCCCCCGCCGGGCAGCCTGCGCCCGCGTCTGACGAGCAACTGGTCGCGATGCTGGTGGAACGGGCCCGGTCTGAAGGTCTGCAGCTGACCGGGCAGGGCGGGCTGCTGCAGCAGCTGACCAAGCGGGTCCTGGAATCTGCTCTGGAAGGTGAGATCACCGATCACCTCGGCTATGAACGCCACGATGCTGTCGGCCGGGGCAGCGGCAACTCCCGCAACGGGAGCCGGGCCAAGACCGTGCTGACCGACGTGGGGCCGGTGGAAGTGAAGGTCCCCCGCGACACGGCCGGCAGCTTCGAGCCGCAGATCGTCAAGAAGCGACAGCGACGCCTGACCGGCATCGACGAGATGGTGCTCTCCTTGTCCGCGAAGGGCCTCACGCACGGAGAGATATCGGCTCATCTCGCCGAGGTCTACGGCGCCGAGGTGTCCAAGCAGACCGTCTCCACCATCACCGACCAAGTGATGGAGGGCATGGCCGAATGGCAGAACCGTCCCCTCGACCGCGTCTACCCGGTCCTGTTCGTGGACGCCATCAACGTCAAGATCAGGGACGGGAAGGTCGCGAACCGTCCCATCTACGTGGTGATGGCGGTGACAGTGGACGGCACCCGCGACATCCTCGGCATCTGGGCCGGCGACGGCGGCGAGGGAGCCAAGTACTGGCTGCACGTGTTCACCGAGCTGAAGAACCGCGGCCTGGACGACGTGCTCATGCTGGTCTGCGACGGGCTCAAAGGACTCCCCGAGGCCGTGGAGACCGTCTGGCCTCGCACAATCGTCCAGACATGCATCGTTCACCTGCTGCGGAACTCGTTCCGATACGCCGCCCGCCAGGACTGGGACAAGGTCGCAGGAGCCCTCAAACCCGTCTACACCGCACCCAGCGAGGACGCCGCGACGGAGCGCTTCCTAGAGTTCCAGGACTCCTGGGGCCGGAAGTATCCGGCGATCGTGAAGCTGTGGTCGGACGCCTGGGCCGAGTTCGTGCCTTTCCTCGCCTTCGACGTCGAGATCCGCAAGGTCATCTGCAGCACGAACGCGATCGAGAGCGTCAACGCACGCATCCGCAGGTCCGTCCGCGCCCGCGGGCACTTCCCCAACGAGGCCGCCGCCCTCAAGTGCATCTACATGGCCCTGATGAGCCTGGACCCGACCGGGAAGGGCCGCAAGCGGTGGACCATGCGCTGGAAGGCGCCTCTCAACGCGTTCCAGATCGCCTTCGAGGGCCGCCTGACCCCGAGCAACAACTGACCACTCAACAAACAAGATCAGCCGTTAAATTGACACACCCTTGGGTGGGAAGAGTCTCGCGATGTGGGCATGGAACGACACGTCGAGGACGCTCAGCGGCTGGTAGCCGTGTTGCGTATCTGCGTCGACAAGAATGTCGCTCTCTTCTTCGGATAACGACCCCGCCCCCCGGAGCCGCCACCGCGGGCGGCGGGGCATCCACTCAGGCAGCGTCGTCCCGGTCTCCTTCGAGATCTCCCGCAGCTCATTGCACCGGACTCGTAGAGCCCCCCGAACCAGAAGCCGTCCGACAGCTCTGATGACAGGACCGCGAAGGACGGCACCGGGACGGACGACGCCAAGGGCCCGCCGGACACAGACGACAGCGACGACAAGCGCTCCTACAAGGAGAAGATCAAGGACTTCTTCGCCAGGCCCGAGTCGCCGCCGCACTGCCGGACCCGGCCGTCCTCTCGCGCCTCCAACACCAGCAGCAGCGGCGCCAGCCGGTCCGTCGCATGGCCCCGGCCGGTATGCGTACCGATCACCCGGCCGGGGTGACCCGGCCGTCCCTGCGCGCCCAACCCGGCGCCATCACGGCGTCCCACGGCGCCCTGCCGGACGGCCTTGGCCCGGGTGAGCGTCAGGGATGGCAGCGGCACCCGGTGTGGTGCAGGGGCCGGCCCCGGAGGACCGGGCGGAGGCGCCAACCTCCCAGGGCCGCGCCTGTGGCCGGCATTCACTCCGCTCATGACCAGGCAATTACGCGACAGACCTGTAGCTTGGACTGGGCCGGACTCGGCGGCCGAGAGCTCTCAACAACGGTGCAGAAAATAGGGGGTTGACTTGCTTCCAGCCATGAGAGTCACAGCGAGAAGAGCGACTGCGATCGCAGCTACGCTCGTGGCCACCGCGGGATTGACCTTGGCTGGCGCGCCCAGCGCGGCTGCTGACGAGCTGGCCTCGTTCGATCTCAAATATGGCGCGACGTACTTCCGCGGCACAGTCGACTTCCACAACCGGTCGGTCACCGTCCGGGGCCAAATCCGAGGCTTGAGCGGCACGGGATGCCGTCACGGAGATGCAGTCGCGTTGGCGAACACCGGACTCCTGGACGCCGGAAAGACGGGCCAAGTGTGCAACGGGCCCGTTGCCCGGGAGATCAAACTCGAGGCAGACGTGCCCGGAGGGGCCGGATGGGTGCAGGTCGGACTCCTTGACGCAGACGGTCTCGGCGACGCCCTCGTCTGGTGCGCCGTCCAGCGCGGAGACGAGTACTGCGAGCGGCCATAGCTGCCAGGAGTCTGTACGACGAAAGCGGACACCGGTCGTTGACCAGTGCGCGCCGCGCCAGTCAACGACCCTACGCATCCTGTGGGGTGGGGCGGCGCACCCCAAGGGGATGGCTACCCTGCGCTGCCGGACGGTGGGCAGATGGCCATGATGCGCGGACGACGCCGGAGGCGGACAAGTGCCAGATCGGGGTGGACATGCTGCGCGTCCCAGCCCAGCCGATCCACCGCCTTGACCACGCCCGGAGAAGCGGCAACAGGAAACCTCTGGTCAGGCATTGCGCGCCCGCCAGCCGCCCGTCCACGCTACTGACTTCGGCTCGTCAGGGTGAACCTTGGCGAAGCTTCTGATGGGCTCGGAGTGGTGGCTGTATCCCATGGTGTGTGAAATACGGTGATGGGGGCGGGTTGACCGCTGCGGGGCGTCGCCGCCGGGAGTCGGTACGGATGCAGGCGGCTGAGTTGTTCGAGCAGGAGATCAAGCCGCCGGAGGTCGCACGGCGCCTGCGAGTGAGCCCGAAGTCGGCTTACCAGTGGCACCACTTGTGGCGGGACGGCGGCGTGCGGGCTCTGGCCTCCCGTGGGCCGAGCGGATCTCGCTGCCGACTGTCGCCACGCTGTCTGGAGAAACTGGCCGCGTACCTCGATGAGGGCCCTGCCGCCCACGGCTGGGTGGAGGACCAGGTGTGGACCGCGGCGAGGGTGGCCACGCTGATCGGCAGGAAGTTCCACGTCTCCTACAGCGTCTCCGGAGCTACCCGGTTGATGCACCGGCTCGGCTTCAGTCCGCAGGTCCCCGCACGCAGGGTCGCAGAACGCGACGAGCAGGCCGTCACTGCGTGAAAGGAGGTGACCTGGGCCGAGGTAAAAGAGTCCGGGCGGCCTGCGGGGGCTACATCTGCTTCGAGGATGAAGCAGGGTTCACCCGGAAGCCGCCCCGAGGTCGAACCTGGGGCCGGCGCGGGCGCACGCCGGTCGTGACTGTCAGTGGGCGCCGCTCTGGGCGTCTGTCGGTGGCCGGGCTGATCGCGATGCGGCCGGGCTCGCGGACCCGGCTGTGCCACCGTCTGCGCACCCACCGAGCGGGCAAAGGAAAGCGCCGCAGCATGGGCGAGCGGGACTTCATCGCACTCGTCGACGGCGTCCACCAGCTCGTCAAGGCACCGATCGTGCTGATCTGGGACCGCCTGAACACCCACGTCTCCCACGCCATGCGTGAGCTGATCGCCGAGCGCGAGTGGCTGGCGGTGTTCCTGCTGCCCGCCTACTCACCCGACCTCAACCCCGTCGAGTGGGTATGGGCACACGTCAGACGCAGCCTGGCCAACCTCGCCGTTGTCGCTCTCGACCGCCTCGAGGCACTCGTCCGCAACCGGCTCAAACGCCTTCAGTACCGGCCCGACACCCTCGACGGCTTCATAGCCGGAACCGGCCTGACCCTCGACGAACCCGCATCACCTTGACGAGCCGAAGTCAGTAACTCCCACTCCTGATCAGTGAGTTCATGACGACGTATCGCCCCACCATGATCCACCACCCGGTGATCTTCGAAGACGGACTCTTCGACGTGTTTCAGCACATTCCGCCCTCCGGCGCAGAAAGCGCTGCCGATTGGCCGGTGAGGCACTGTTGGCCACTGCACGCATCCTCTTATGCTACAACCGTCAACCAGTCAATCAGCGGTGGCCACCCGCGACTCCTGACCGTCGAATCAGTGGGGATACACGTGAAGCTCCGCACGAAACTTGCAGGGGGAGCAGTCGCCGCAGTGTCACTGGTGGGCACGACGCTCGCCGGACCCGCGGCCGCTGGAGAGACGACCGTGCTGGCGACAAGGAACTGCCCACCCGCGCCGACCTGTTCGTTCCAGGTCACCGGGTTCCCCGGTGGCACCATCTCGATCGACCTCGATGAATACGGCAGCGGCACGGCCGTTCACCGCTGGGACCTGATCAACGGTGCAGGCTCCTACCAGTGTTACGGGACCTACCGTGCGATCGATCCGCCCAGGTCGTGGACCTGCAGCGGGGTCGCCGGAGGCACGGTCACGGTAGTCGCCCAGATGAACGGCGGCGGCTACATCGGCATTCGCTGATCTCCGGGTCCGCCGGAGGCCTCTCGGCGAGGCCTCCGGCGGAACACCGAAGAGTCGGAACTGACCGACACGCGCCTGGCCTGAGGCCAGGCGCCATCGAAAACGGGGATAAGTTCACCATGGCCCTACGTAAGGCGGCCGCGTCAGCAGCGGCCTCTCTGGCCTTCCTCATCGGCCTCTCGGGCACTGCCTCGGCGACGACGACAGCGCCCGCAGCCGACAACAGCGGTGCGTCCATCATCGGCGTCACCGGCCACCCGAGTGCCAACAACGGCGGCAAGGACTGCGCCTACGGCAACCTGTGTCTGTACACCGGCCCGAATCAGACCGGGACGAGGTTCGACCTTTACAACTGCAGTACGTACAGCCTCAACAGCTGGAACGGCTGGGGCTCCTGGGTCAACCGTCAGACTCCTGGCCAGCAAGCCTGGTTCATGGACGTCAATCACACTGTCGTCAGCACTGCCCCCGGTTCCAACGGGCCCGACGACTACTGGCTCGTCCTCTACTACGACTACGCCCCCATCTGGTACGTCAAGAACTGCTGACCCCTCCTCCCGGCCGCTCTGGTCGGAGCAGATGGGTTTGTTCCAAATGGCGCCTGGTCACAGCCAGAAAGCGGGCCATGGTCGGTAGCCTCTTGTCCATCCGGGAGCAGGGCGACCAACTGGCTCGTCGACATGGCCGACTCGCAATCGCCCAGGCGATCACGTGGTGACTGCACCCCTCCCGCCCTTGGTCTCCGGGCCTTGGGCGGGATGGGCGTTCCGGTGAACGGCGCCACTGGCCCACGCTGCTGTGGATCTGCTCATCCGACGCTGGGAGTGGTGAGGGGGTACAGCGTGCGCAGGCCCTCGTTCAACGCATACGACAACGCCGACCCGTGGGTCTGCCTGGGGTACAGGCGGGAGGTGAGCTCCAGGGACGGGTAGTCGCGCAGTCGCAGCAGCTGCGACATGCGGGTCATCGACCCGACAATGTCGGCGGCGGCCACATAAGGATCGGTGAGCTCCGCCTCGCCCGCGCCGAGGAACACCTTCGCCGCCAGGTCGTCGTGAGTCATGGCGTAGTCGGCCTCCAGCGCGAACAGCAGATCCTCACATCCGCTGAGGGCAGGGCTGCTGGTTAAATAGCGGCCGAAGGCCGCCGGCCGGGAGAGAAGCGCGTAGCCGACGAAGTGTCCGCCGCCGGAGAAGCCCACGAGACCGTGGTCGTCGTCGAACCGGAACTCGGTCGCCAGCCGCGGGCGCAACTCGTCGACCAGGAACGACAGCAGCGCATCGGCGCCGCCACCGCCCGTCGGCGTTTCGCTGGACAGTGCTTCCATGCGTGCGCCGCCGGGTCCTGCATTCACCCATCTCGGCATCGGATAGAAGTCGTGTGTTCGACGCGCGCCGAACTCGGCGGAATCGCTCTCGGCGGGAGCGCCGAGGCCGATCACGATGAGCTCGGCGATCTCCTGCACGGTGTGGAGCCAGTTCATCAGGCCGATGACGAGCGGGAAGCTGAGGGAAGCATCCGTCACCCAGAGGACGGGGTAGCTGCGGTCACCGTGCTCGTACGACGGGGGGAGCGCGACGTGCACGTCATGCGGCCAGGGCACACCGGTCCCCTGCGTCCGTCTGGTGGGCAGAACCTGATACGTAGGGCCAGGCGTTGTCGGTCAGCTGCTGGTCGGCGGGCTTGACCGTATCGGCAGGCTGCTCCGGCCTTGGCCGGGCCTCGAACGCGCGGCGGCGGGCATTGGCCGTGCGAGTGACGGCGGCAAGCCGTTTCAGGTTCTCCGGTGTACGCAGCCACGTCGCCGGGTCGGTCGTACGGCCCCCCTCCCCCGTTATGTTTTTCGCGGTCCTGCAAGAGGGCCGCTGGCCTCCGGGCCCGGCATGGCTGGTCCCCCCTGTCGAACCGATGACCTGCGGGGTGGTGCCACCGGGCCCGAGAGGCGCCGTGGGAGACGCTGATGAGAGGTCCGACTACCGCCTGGCCTGGTGCAACGCCGGGCCGCTTGTCGGCGGCAGGTCTGCATAACGTGGATGCGCGCACGACGCCAACGCCTGGGCCAGCACCACATGAACCCTGTTCGGGAGGATGGGTTGGACGACATCGACGACGTGGGCGTCTTCCTCGGCCTGGACGTCGGCAAAAGCGCCCATCACGGGCACGGGCTGACCCCGGCCGGCAAGAAGGTCTTCGACAAGCAGCTGCCCAACAGCGAGCCGAAACTGCGGGCCGTCTTCGACAAGCTGACGGCGAAGTCCGGCACCGTGCTGGCGATCGTGGACCAGCCCGCCTCGATCGGAGCCCTGCCCCTGACGGTCGCCCGGGCCGCCGGCTGCAGGGTCGCCTACCTGCCCGGACTCTCGATGCGGCGGATCGCCGATCTCTACCCGGGCGAGGCGAAGACCGACGCGAAGGACGCCGCGGTGATCGCGGACGCCGCCCGGGCCATGCCGCACACCCTGCGCTCGCTGGAACTGACCGACGAGATCACCGCCGAACTGACCGTTCTGGTGGGCTTCGACCAGGACCTCGCGGCCGAGGCGACCCGCACCTCCAACCGGATACGCGGCCTGCTCACCCAGTTCCACCCCAGCCTGGAGCGGGTCCTGGGCCCGCGCCTGGACCATCCCGCCGTGACCTGGCTGCTGGAACGCCACGGATCCCCGGCCGCCCTGCCGAAAGCCGGACGCCGCAGGCTGGTTGAGGTGATCCGGCCCAAGGCTCCGCGCATGGCCCAGCGGCTGATCGACGAGGTGTTCGACGCGCTCGACGAGCAGACCGTCGTGGTCCCGGGCACCGGCACCCTCGACCTCGTGATCCCGTCCCTGGCCGGTTCGCTCGCGGCCGTCCACGAACAGCGACGGGCCCTGGAAGCGCAGATCGGGCAGCTGCTGGAGGCTCACCCTCTTTCCGCGGTCCTGACCCCGATTCCGGGGGTCGCGGTCAGGACCGCCGCTGTTCTGCTGGTCACCGTCGGCGACGGCACCAGCTTCCCCACCCCCGCCCACCTGGCCTCCTACGCCGGCCTCGCCCCGACGACAAAGTCGTCGGGGACCTCGATCCACAGCGAACACGCGCCCAGAGGCGGCAACCGACAACTCAAACGCGCGATGTTCCTGTCCGCGTTCGCCGCCCTGCACGATCCCGCCTCCCGCACCTACTACGACCGCTGCCGGGCCCGCGGCAAGACCCACACCCAGGCACTCCTCCGCCTGGCCCGCCAGCGGATCAACGTGCTGTTCGCGATGCTCCGCGACGGCACCCTCTACGAACCCAGAACCCCACGCCTCACTTGACGAAAGACATAGAGGCACCCCCCCCCATGGCCGGCCCACTCTCGGCGAGAACCCGGTACACCTGGCCCCCTTCCCCACCGCACAACGCGAAGTTCACACCAGCAGAATTGGTGCCAGCTCAGCACGGGTTCCGTGGGGTGCTGTGGGTGTCGCACTGCGGGGCCGGGCGCGGCGACCCACTGCAGTTCGGCGTGGGTCACAGCTCCGGCAGTGGTGCGCCGCAAGGTCAGCGATCGTGATGCGGACCCTTGCGGTCAGTTTCTGTCTTTTGCAATCAAAAGCGAAGCAGTGGACGGGGGCAGTGAGGTTTCTTCGAAAATGAGTTGCGTTTGCCAGTTCTTGCCAGCAGTAACTCTTCGGCTTTCAGCCCGCAACCTCGACCCACTTCGCTACGTTGGCTTCACGCCCTGAAATTTCACTCAGGGTTGTCGATGATGAACGGTGGGTACATATGCTGGAGCCTCGGGGGGTGCTGATGAATCAGGAAAGTCTACTCACTGGGATGTTCGCGATCCTCGATCCGAGCGCACGAGTACTTCCCGCGCGCCCCCCGCGCACAACTGTCACACCGCGCAATTTCACCGAAGGCGCCGAGGCTCTGCTGGCCGAGCTGGACCGGCTGCCCGCGACCGAGGCAACCGCGGTTCCCGACGATCTGCCCGTACTGCGGATCGCCACGGTGCGCGTCAGCTTCGTCTCCGCGGTACTGACCGCGTTGTGCGTGCCACCGCTGGCTTTCGGCATCGAGTGGCCATTGATCGTCGTAGCGACTGCCTCCATCGCCGCCACCTCACTGATCATCTCCTTCTTCGCCGGACTGCGCCGCTCCATCAGCCGCCGCGCCACCCAGCAGCAACTGCACCACCATCACATGAAAGAGCTGCTGGAAGGACTGGCCCGGGAGCGCGTGGCCGATCTGGAAGACCGCGAACTCATCGAGCGCAGCAAGAACAGTCCCGAACTGACGAGCGCCATCCTCGCCACGATCGTGACCGAGTACGCGGACGCGGAACAGCCGGCCGAGGCGCACGCCGCCAAGGCGGGCGGCCGGGAGCGCAGTTTGTCGCTCGCGCGGGTCATGGCTGTCGCCGGGCCCCAGCACCCTTTGGCCCGTGTCCTGCGCAGGTTGGCATCCGACGTGACAACGACCGACACCAGCGAGGCCCATTGACTCCGCCCTTGGCTATCGACGACGAGGCCAAAGCTCAACTCGAAGTCATTATCGAACTGTCCCGCAAGCTGAAAGGCACGACGAAAAAGCAACTCAAGTTCGCGCTCAAAGCCCTCAACTATCCGGCCCGTACCGAACGCATCCGGATCTACGTCGAAGGCGCCACCACCGCATTCGGATCGCTGGTCTCCGCAGCCATCGTTGGCGCTTACCTTCTCGTGGGATACCAGATGGTGCTGCGCGACCACGTCTACGCCTGCGTCCTGTTGTGTGGAATCCCAGTGACATCCATCGCCTCGATCTTCGTCCTGAAGAAGGTCCTCGGCTCGGACATCCTGAGCCACTTCGCTGGCGGCCGCTGGTTGCGCAACGCCCCTACTCAACCCCAGACCGCCACACCTGTGCCCGGCCAGGCCACGGATCCCACCGCCAACCAGACCGCCCCCTGAGCGAGTTCGGTACGGTCGCCTGAGTCCCGTCTACTCCGAGAATCGGGGCCTTCCGGGTGTACCTGCTGCATCCGCCGAGCGACTGCGGTGAAGGCCCCGACCGGCTCTACCGGTCGGGGCCCTGTCGGCCGTGAGGGCTACCTTGTGGTCGCTACCCGGAGGGGCGCGAGGTCCGGAGTCGGGATCGGTCCGGTGGCACCGAGTAGTGTCTGCGTGGTCGGGGTTTGTGGGGCCATGCCCTTGTAGTAGGGCGTGTAGACGTAGTGTGTGCCTACGCCGATGGCCGCGCCGATCTTGGGGATGACGGGGGCCTCGACCGAGCCCGAGCCGCCGAAGACGGCCACGTGGTACATGCTCGACGACATGCGCATCAGGTACCGCTTGGTGTCGGACGACAGCGCGGTGACGTCGGTCCACAGCAGCGGGCCGTGGGTGGTCATCGCCGAGGACGCGGAGACACCATCCCGCCAGCTTCCCGCGGAGGCGACGGCGGCGTTCGACGGCAGCGACCACCACATGTCAGCGAGTCGCATGGCGTTCGACTGGGGTGTGGCGCCGGTGACCCGGTAGTAGTTGAACGAGCCGGGCCAGTTCGGCATCTTCCCGGCCTTGTACGCCTTGGTCAGTGCCGACTCGCTGTCGGTCCCCACCGTGATGATCTTCGTTGTGGCGGGACTGTACTTGTTGAGGTACCCGTAGACCGACGCGGTCATGGTCGCACCCTCGGTCAGCAGGACGGTCGCGGTCCCGGCTGAGCCCATTGAGCCGGCGGCGGAACTCGCCGTGAGGGCGTTGTGGTAGTCGGTGCCGGTCGCCAGGAAGACGTACTTCGGCGTGCTGGTGACGGCCTTGGCCACGGCCACCGAGGTCGAGTAGCGCGAGGCATCGGACAGCCGCTTGGCCACGTACCCGAGCGCGGTCACCTTGGTCGCCACCGCGCTGCTGAGGATCTTGGTGCCGCCGACCAGGTACACCGTCTTGCCCTTGGGCAGCATGCGCTTGAGCTCCGTCTGCACCGAGGAGTCCAGGCCCGTCCCGGAGGTCATCAGCACCGGTCCCCGCTTCTTGCCCGCCAGCGATGTCGCGGTGGAGGCGTAGGCGGCGTCGGACTTGCTGATGAGGACGGCCGCGTTCGCGTTCGGCAGGCCGGTGGCGCCGGCGCCGACCGTGTTCCAGGTCCACTTGGACGACGCGATGTTGGTGCCATAGGTGTCGGAACCGTAGACCCGAGAGATCGCGTTGTTCCTCAGCGGCTGCCAGGCCACGTCGGTGCCGGTGCCCTGGGGTACCCGCGTCTGCGTGCCCGTGCCGAGGTCGTGGATGCGCACCTGGGGTCCGTCGGCGACGTAGGGGTCGCCCGAGATGTGGGCGTCGTAGGCGATCCGGTTTCCCTGCGGGGACCAGGCGGGCCGATCGTGGTCCACAGCGTCCGTGGTGAGCTGGGTGAGTCCGGTGCCGTCGGTGCTGACCTTGAACAGTTGCCGGTGCCCGTCGATCGACCGGGTGAAGGCCACCGACCGGCCGTCCGGGGAGATGCTCGGGTCCTTGGCGTCGTCTGCCAGCTTGGTAAACGCCCCGGAGCGGCCGTTGTAGACCCAGACGGCAGGGGCGCCCGCGGTCCCGCAGCTCGTGCCGGTGCGGACGAAGGCCAGCATGCCGTTCACCGCACCGCTGGGCTCGGAGTCGCAGCCGTCGACATCCGTGCCGAACAGGGCCTTCGGTGTGCGGCTGCCGTCAGCCGCGGTCAGTCGCAGCCGGCCGCCGGCCGTGAAAACGATGTCGCCGCCGCCGTACCAGAAGGTCGGATCGGCGGGATGCCAGCCGCTGCCCGACGGCATGGCGATGTCGACACCGGTGTCCTCGGAGTCTGCCCAAGCCGTCCGGAGATGGTCGTCATGAGGGTTCACGAAGGCGATCTGGCTGCCGTCGGCGGACCAGGCACCCTGGTGTCCGGTCGGGTGGAACTGGGCCCACGACGACCCGTCGGGGCGGACGAACGCCATCTCGTCGCCGACGTCCGTGTAGAGCAGCTTGCCGTCGGTGGCCGGCCAGTTGGCGGGAACGGCGTCGGCCGGCGCGGGAAGCGCGGCGATGAGGCCTGCCGCGAGTGCGGCGGCGGTGGTGAGCGCCGCGGATCTGCGGCGCGTACGCAGGTTCAAATGTGCCCCCATGGCGAATGGATGGCTGCCGATCCCCTCCCCCAAGGCGAATGGACGGCTTCACGTGCGTCCGTACGGCAGCGGCGAAACGATAGCCGCAGGTCACAAGCCCTGGGAAGGTGGGGGCGCCCGGCTTTGCCGGTCGGTGATCAACCGGTCGGAACCGTGGTCGCAGTGCCGGGGTTCCCATGGGCGGCCCAGGGCGGGGCTGCGGGTGGAATGTCGGCGGACTGCGGAGTTCAACGTCCTGTCCCAGCGCGGGCTATCGGCGTCCGATCGTCGTTCGTCGGCGGTGCCGCCCTGGCGTTACGCCGTGGAGTCAGCGTTCCACGCCGTGGGCAGATCGCTGCCGCAGAAGACGCAGACGAAGTCGTCCTCACGGACGATGTTGTGCTCCTGGCAGTCGGGGCACAGCCGGAACACCACCTCGTGGGTGAAGCCGGAGGGCCGCCGGAGCTCTACTGCGTCCAGGGCGCGGGCGACCTCCGTCCAGGAGGTGACGTCCGGGCAGTAGCCGGTGGACTGGTTGCTGACCTCGCCCACGGTCCACTGGTCCGCCTCACGCATGAAGCTGATCTCGCCGGCGCTCAGGACCATGTCGCCACCGGCGCAGGCCACGTGCTCGCTTCGCCGCGGCGCCAGCCGAAGGACGCCATCGAGGCCGACCACGAAGGTGAACGGTTCGGTCAGCTCCGTCGCCGACTGCTCCCTGATCCAGCCACTGAAGTCGGCCGCCGAGCCGATGCGACGCCCGCCGTCACCGGGCCGGACCGCCGCTTCCAGCTCGGCCGGCCCGACATATCGATAGCTCCGTCCCCGCTCGCTCACGTGGGTCAACCTAGAGCACGTCCGTACGCCCTACACCGCGGCGTTGCAGCCGAGCGAAGAGCCGCGGTGGCGGCGGCCCGGCTCCGGGGCACGCCGCCACCGCTGGTCGCTGTTCGGCTGGTCAGATGGTGGAGCGGGCTGCGGGGAGTGCCGCGCCGAATTCGATGTCGGTGTACTTGTACTTGAGGCCGGCGGCAGTTCCGCTGATGGTGGTGGAGCCGCTGGTGAGGGGGCCGGAAGCGGATCCCCGGGCGGTCCACAGGGCGCCGTCGTGGTTCTCGCCGGGGGTGCCCGTCATCACCTCCGCTTTGCCGTCCTTGGTGACGTCGACGAGGTGTGTGGCGGCGCCGAACTGGTCGCTGCTCTCGGCGGTCCCGGGTACGCCGCTGGTGTTCTGCGTGTAGGCCTTCGCACCGGTGGTGGTCAGACCGGCGGCTGATCCTCGGAGCAGGGTCGCGCCGCCCGCGTACTGGGCGGACCCGATGGCCTCTCCCGGAGTGCCGACCAGCACGTCGGCGTACTTGTCGCCGTTGGCGTCACCGATGGCGAGGGAGGAGCCGAACTGATCGCCGTTTTCGGCCGTTCCGGGCACGCCCGCGGTGTCCTGGTGGATGACCTGGGGCTTCTGTGAGGGGGTGATGCCCTGCGCGCTGCCGTAGAGGACCTGGATCTCGCCGCCGCGGTGGGCGGGGGTGTCGCCCGGTTGCAGGGAGGCGTCGTAGGGCACTCCGGTGACCAGGTCGCCGTAGCCGTCACCATTGATGTCGCCGATCTGGCCCGACAGGCCGTCGGCGAGCGGGAGTTCGGTGTAGTGGCCGTCGTGGCTCTCGGCGTGGACGGGTCCGCTGACGTCTCCGTCGGTGGGGCCGGGCAGCCAGAAGCGCTCGGCGCGTCCGTCGCCGTCGACGTCGCCGATGACGACACCGCGGTTGGTGCCGAGGGCGTTGACGAAGTTCCGCTGTGCCGCGGCGCCGGTGCGGGTGAACGGCCCGGTGTAGGTGGTGGCGCCGCAATTGCCGGTGGCGGCGATGTCGGGTGCGCCGTCGCCGGTGACGTCGCCGACGGCCAGGCCTGCCGCGAAGCCGCAGCCTTCGTCCAGTCCGGTGGGCGGGGAGATGGAGGCGGCGCCCTTGAGGCCGGCCGAGCCTCCCCACACCACGGTCAGGGAGCCGACGCCCTCCATGGTGCCGGCGGACTCGGAGGGTGTGCCGATCAGCAGGTCGGCGTAGCCGTCGCGGTCGAGGTCGGCCGAGGTGACCGCGCGGCCGAACTCGTCCCATTCCTCCGGGCTGTCGGGGACTCCGGTGGTGGCCTGGGTGATGACCGCACGGTGGGAGGCGGAGATGCCGTTCGCCGAGCCGTACAGCACGACGACCGCGCCGGCGGCGTCCACCGTGCCGTTGGCGGCTCCGGGGGCTCCGACGGCCAGGTCGTGGTAGCCGTCGCCGTTGAAGTCGTCCTGCACGGCGGGGGTGTTGGCGCCGCGGTAGGGCGCGGCGGCTGCCGCGGGTCCGGCGGGCAGGACGACAGCGGTCAGCGTGGTGGTCGCGCTGACGGCGATCGCGGCGGACAGCAGGCGCGAGGAGGACCTGCGGCGGGGGCGGGCGTGCGCGTGGGGCGTCATGGGGGCTCCGGGTTCGGGGGCGTGCGGGGCGGGGCGGGGGTGCGTCACGGACCGGTCACCACGCTTCCCAGGTGCGTGGCGCCGGCCGACCCGAGGCCCAGTGCGCCGGTGCTGACGCTGGTGGAGCCGGTCGTGGTGACGGATGCAGCGGAGCCGCGCAGCGACCACAGCGCTCCCGCGCCACCGTTCTCGCCGGAGGCGGCCACCACGAGGTCGCCGTAACCGTCCTTGTTGGTGTCGACGATCCGCACGGCCGATCCGAAGGCGTCACCGGCCTCCGAACTGCCCGCCACACCCGCGGTGTTCTGCGACCAGGTGCGGGCGTGGGCGGTGTCCAGCAGGTCGGCGGTGCCGCGTACGACGGTGAAGGCACCGCTCGCGCCGTTCTCGCCCGGCGCGCCGATCACGAGGTCGGCGCGACCGTCCTTGTCGGTGTCGCCGATCGCGACGGAAGCGCCGAAGCGGTCCTTGGCCTCACCGGCCCCGGGGACGCCCGCCGTGTCCTGGGTGATGGTCTGCACCCGGCTCGACGAGCCCGAGTATCCGGCGCCGTAGTAGATGGTGACCTTCCCGCCGAGCGCGGTGTCCGGGCTCTGCGACGGGTCCTCGGGATGGCCTATGGCGAGGTCCAGGGAGCCGTTGCCGTCCAGGTCCCCCACCGCGGAGGTGGTACCGGCGGGCAGCTCCGCATCCTCGAACCCGGCCGGGTCGGCGAAATGGGTCTGTGGGTCGTCCCCGGTCCCGTCGTAGCCCCAGCCGCCGTCGCCGACACCCCGGCCGTGGACGATCAGGCGGTCGTTGTCACTGGCGGGCAGGTCGATCGCCGTGAGCGCGACGATGCCGTGGGCGGGGTTGAAGGCGAACCCGTTGCCCGAGGTCCCCGACTGCCCGGACAGGTCGGCGGGCATGAAGGTGATTTCGGCGTCGTTGGCGCCCACGACGATCGACAGCTTGCCGTCGTTGACGGGGTTCAGGCCGTCGTAGGTCCCCACGGCGAGAGTCCGCCCGTAGGCGTCGTGGGACGACGGCCACGGGTCCTCGACCGGCTTCGCCTTCGTCAAGCCGGAGGACGTGCCGTAGACGACGGTGACCGAGCCACCGCCGACGTCCCCCGAAACCTCCTCGCCGGGTGAGCCGACCACGAGGTCGCTGTAGCCGTCCCGGTTGAGATCCGACACGACGACGGCCGCGCCGAACCGGTCGCCGGACTCGGCTGTTCCCGGGACGCCGGCCGAGTTCTGCGTCAGTACGGTGCGTCTGGAGGGATCGATGCCGTGCCCGGTGCCATAGAGCACCACCACCGCCCCGGCCTTCGGGCGGCCCGCCACGGTGGCGTCCGGAGCGGAGATGACGACGTCGCGGTAACCGTCCTTGTTCACGTCACCCGATGTGCCGACAGCGGCCTCGGCACTCGCCATGGCCAGCGGTGTGAGGCCTGAGGCGAGCAGGGTGGCGGACATCAGCAGAGTGCGTTTGCGCACGGGCAACTCCAGAGAACGCGACACGGGATGTGACATGACACCGTCACAGACGTGCCCGCAAGACTCACCGGACGGCGAAAGGGTTGTGCAGGTGGGCGAAATTTCTCCGAGCGATACGACCGGTCGCGTTCTGCGCTGAGCGCAGGATGCCTTGGGGGCCGGGTCCGGGTGACCGTGTGGGTGGGGAGACCGAAGCCTCGACCTCGCACATCCGCACCTCCTCAAGCGAGGGGGGATGGGCCGCGGCCGCAGACGTGTCGTCCGTGTAACGCCTGCCGCCTGTTGCGCCAAGTACGGACGAAAGCGCAAGCAACGACGAGGGGATCCGAGTGACAGGGAACCGGGGCGGGCCCGCCGAGGCGGCTCGCGACCCACAGCTCTTCGAGGAGTTCTACCGGCATCACGTAGACGCCGTGACGTCGTTCGTGGCCCGGCGCGTCACCGACGCGCACACCGTGGCCGACCTGACCGCCGAGATCTTCCTCGCGGTCCTGGACTCCGCGGACACCTATCGCCCCTCCCGGGGCAGCGAGACCGCGTGGCTCTACGGCATCGCCCGCAACGTCGTCTCCAGCGAGTACCGCCGGGTGGCCCGGGAGGCCGATCGCGTCCGGCGGGTCTCAGGGCGGCGGCTACTGGAAGCCGACGACATCGCCCGGCTGGAGGACAAGCTCGACGCGCAGAGCGCGGCACGCCGTGCGCTGGCGGCCTTCGAACGCCTTCCGCCCGGGGAACGGGCGGTGCTGGAACTGATCGTGATCGACCAGCTCACGGTCACCGAGGCCGCAGCGGCGCTCGGCATCCGCCGCACCACGGCCCGAGTCCGGCTGCACCGCGCTCGCAAGGCCCTGCGCCCGCAGGCCACGGGATCGCCCCCGGGAGTGCCACCGCGCGACACGTCACTGTCATTCGTCAACGGAGGAACAGGAGGACAGGCATGACCGCAGGGACGACATTCGAGGACCGTCTGCTGACGGAACTCCAGGAAGAGATCACACGACGCGAGCGGACCGCGCCCGACGCGCACGGGGCACTGGAACGCGGGGCTGCGGACACCACGACCGGCCACGGGGCGGGAGGTGCCTTCGGGGCCCGAGCGGGGGGCCGGCCCCGGACACAGGGTCCTCGGCGCCGGCTGGTGACCCGTCCCCGGCTCGTCATCGCCGCAGGTGCCTGCGCGCTGGCAGGATTCGCAGTGACCCTGGTACCCGGCTCGCCCGCCGTCTCACCGGCGTACTCGCTGGAGCGCCACGACGACGGAGGCATCACCCTCAGCCTGCACGAGCTGGGTATCGGCCCCGACGCCCAGAACGAACTCGCCGCCAAACTACGGGCCGCGGGGATCCACGTGACCATCGACGACCTCAAGCCCGGGTATCGATGCGCGCCGACGCGCGGCACCTCCCTGGGTGTCGTCGGGGTCAGTGCCATCTTCGACCTGCCCAGGACCGGCACCCCGAGGGACACTCAGACCCTTCCCCACGACATGCCCGTCATGAGTGTCACGCTGCACCCCGGCGACTCCCTGGGCATCGAGAACCACCCGGCCACGTCCAAGGACGACAGCAAGCTCATGCGCAGTGAGGCCTACTTCCCCTTCAAGGGCGGGATGACCGCGTGCGAACCGGAGCGTGACCCGCTGAATAGCTAGGGGTCACTCCTGATCACCGGATGGGGGTTCATGGCGACGTGGTACGCCGCCATGAACTCCCGATCAGGAGCGGGAGTTTCTCGCTCCGCTGATACCTCCATGCCCTGCGGAGCGAGTGATTCACTCCCGCAGGACAGCCGAGTGCGGATACGGAACCGTGGCTGTCCAACCGCGAGACAAGCTGCCCCGGCGGTGGCAGCACCACACGCCGCACCGGCCACGAGGGGTAAAGCGTCCGATATGCGGGTCGTCATAGCGGGCGCGCATTCTTGCACAGGCCGGTGGGGTCGAGGTAAGAGTCGCTGTAGCGGTCGAACTTACGCCCCGTCGAGAAAGACGGAGATTAATCGACCGTCCGGATTCCAACGATGATGCCAGCCACGATCACGATCACCCAAAGAGCGATCTGAATTTTTTTAGAGTTAGTCACGACTCGATCACCTTCACGGTTTTGGGATAGCGGAGGGGTACACAGGAGGACAAGTTTCTTTCTGCGAACTGCCCTCCTGCAATTCACTCGACCTAATCTGGGATGAATCCGCCAGTAGGGTCAGCGCAAGCCCACAGATCCCCCATCTCTTCACTCCAGTCATTGCCGTCTTCATCCAGCAAGGAATTTGTGCCATAGCAGACAGCGACGAAGCCGGGTGCTGGCTTTACCCAACGTCCCACTCTCTGTGCCCTCGACTTCAACGCCCCACCGATCTCGCCCCACAAGAGTCCGGAGGGGTCGCTGTTGTTGATGGGGTCGCCGGCAGCGTAGAGGTAGGGGTTGGTTTCCTGGCCGGAGGGGTCGGGTTGGGTGAAGCGGCCGAGTTGGGGGTCGTAGTAGCGGGCGCCCATCTTGTACAGGCCCGTCGGGTCCAGGTAAGTGCCGCTGTAGCGGAACGGCTGGGAGACGGCCTCGGTGATGGTCCCGCGCGGCAGGCCCGTGGGGCCGTAGGCGTAGGTGTGCGTGCGCTTGCCCGCGTCGTCCACCAGGCCGAGGACGTTGCCGGTGGCGTCGGTGAGGTAGTAGTAGGACTTCCCCCCAGTCGTCATGGAATTCAACGTGCCCGCAGGTTCGCGGATGAATCCGGTGTCGACGCCGTTGGTCGTCGTGGAGGCGAGGCCGAGCGCGGTGTGGTGGAACCACGTCGAACCCAGCTTCGTACGCTCGGAGTTATCGGTTCCGGCATGCACGAGATCGTGGTTTGTGCCGCCGTGCGTGATGGCGGACAGCTGGCTGTAATCCGTCCACGTCTCGTTGCTGCGGGCGGTGGCGGCGGTGCGTCCGCCGGCGGTCTCGTTGCCGGCCTTGTCGTAGGACCAGCCGGTGGTGGAGCCGTTCTGCGCGGTGAGCTGGCTGGCGTCGTTGTAGGTCCAGGTGGCGGTGGTGGGGCAGGTGGCGGCGGTGCCGTCCTGGGCGGTGAGGTTGCCGGCCTTGTCCCAGCAGTACAGCCAGGATGCCGTGCGGGTGCCGGCGGAGTCGGCCTCCAGTGCGTAGGACAGCCGTTCCTGGCTGTCGTAGGTGTAACTCGTCTTGCGGCCGGTGGCGTTGTCGGTGCGGGTGCGGATCTTGGTGGTGTCCTTGCCCGCGCTGGCGTAGCTGTAGGCCAGGTCGACCAGCGTCGTCGTGCCCGCGGTCGTCTTGATGGCCGAGGGGCGGCCGCTCTTGTCGATGGTGAACGACTGGGTGGTGCCGCCGGGGTAGACGGTCGAGGTGCGCTTGTCGTTGTTGTCGTAGGTGAAGTCGGTCTTCTTGCCGGCCGGGTCGGTCAGGAAGTCCAGGCGGCCGGCCTTGTCCCAGGTGTAATCCGTCTTGCCGGTCGGGTCGGTGTAGTAGTCGACCTCGCCGCCCGGGGTGTAGGCGAGGGCGGTCTGCGCGCCGTTCTGCAGGGTTCGTAGGCGCTCGCGGTTGAGCTCGTCGTAGTCCCAGCCGGTGGTACCGGAAGCGTCCGTGCGGGACTTGAGGTTGCCGTCGCCGTCGTAGTCGAAGGTGACGGTTGCGTTCGTCGAGGACACCTTCTTCACCCGGTCGCGGGTGTCGTACACGTAGACGGTCTTGATGCCGCGGCCGTCGGTGGCCGTGTCGACGCGGCCGAGGTCGTCGTAGGTGTACGTGGTGGTGCCCAGCGGGGCGGGCGGGGTGACCTTGGACAGATTGCCCTTGGCGTCGTAGGTGAAGGAGGTGGTCTTGCCGTTGCCGTCCTTGGCGGTGCAGCGCTGCCCCTCGAAGCCGCCGCAGGTGGGGGTGGCCTTGTTGTAGGTGTACGAGCGGGTGGCGCCGGCGGTGCCTGAGGTGGTCACCGACATGGTGTTGCCGTTGGTGTCGTACGTGAAGCTGTCCTTGCGCCCGTCCGCGCTGGTGAAGTCGTTGGGCAGGTCGGTGCCCGCGACGGTCTGGTACGCGGTCACGGACGCCGTCGCCCCCATCGGGAGCTTGGCGGAGGTGGCGTTGTTGCGGGCGTCCCAGCCGTACGTCGTCACGTTGCCGCCAGTGCCGTCCGCGCCCGTGCCCATGGCGTCGGTGGCCGTCTGGGTCAGGTGGTTGGCGTACTTGGTGTGGCGCGAGTGCTCCAGCGGGTCGGTGACCTTGGTGACCTCGCCGTCCGCGTTGTACGTGTACACCGTGTCGTCGCCGTCCGGATCGGTCACCGTCGTCGTGCCCGCGGCGGCCGGCGCGGCGGAGTAGTCGAAGCGCCACGTCGGGCCGGTGTGACCGCTGCTCGTGGACTCCGTCGCGCGCAGCATCGAGGTGACGCGGTTGTGGTCGTCGTAGGTGAAGACCGTGACCGTGCCCTCCGGGGTGGTCACCTTTGTCACCCGGCCGTCCCCGTCGTACCCGTAAGCCGTGGCCTTGCCCGCCGTATCGGTCACCTTGGCCAGATAGCCGGAGGGGTCGAGGTCGAAGACGGCAGTGCGGCCGGTGTGGTCCTTGGCCTGCCACTGGTTCGGGTACGTCTTGACCAGGTCGATCCAGCGCCCGGAGCGGGTCTCTGTGAGCTTGAAGCCCTTGTGCTCGCCGGTCTCGTCGTGCTGCTCGACGGTGATCGTGCCTTTGTTCTTGTCGCTGACCTTGGTCAGGGTGCCGTTGGCGTCGTAGGTGTCGCGGCTGCCGGACTTGCGGTCGGTCAGGGTGTAGGTGCCGTCCGCGTTCTTGGTCAGGTCCTTGGAGTAGCCGGTCGGGGTGGTGTAGCCGCCGGTCTTCGCGGTGAACCGCAGCAGGTCACCGGTGGCGTCGAAGACGTCCACCTCGCCGTCGTTGACCTGGAGGTAGCGTTCGTAGCCCTGCCACCAGCGCTGGGAGACCTTGCCCCAGGGGGCTTCCAACGAGTTGTAGGTGCGGGCGAGTTGGAGTTTGTGGCCGACGCCGGCGATGTCGAAGTCGGTGGCTGCCAGCATCAGGTTGCCGTTGGACAGGTTCACCCGCGCCACCAGCGCATCGTCGAGGCGGGTGTCGAGAATGCGGTGCCAGGGCACCTGCCCCTGCCCCTCCGGCAGGTACGGGGTGGCTACAGCGGCGTTGCGTGAGGAGGCCGCGGTGCCGGTGGTGCGGGCCTTCTGCGCCGCCCGCCAAGCGGAAACCTCGGCCGGCACCCCGGCCTCCGCCTCGGAGACCGGGGCCTTCGTCACGCCCGTCGGCGTCGCGGGCTTGTCGACCTTCGTCGGGCTGGTCCACGGGCTTTCCTGCCTGGGCAGTTCGGGTTCGGACGGGGCCGCCACAACGGGTGCGGCGGCCACGACTAAAGCCGCGGTGGCGATGGCGGCGGTGAGGATGGTTCTGGATGATCTCCGGGCACGCCGACCAGGCGTGCGCGCAGCACGTGACTGCATCAGCTTCCCCCCACAGGAAGTCAGAAACCGTGACCCCAGCGGTCACAGACGACGCACAAGCTGTCACAGGAGACACACAAAACGGCGCTATGTGCCCCCCGAACGCGTTCTGATACGGGCCGGAATCGGCCCTACCTCTTCAGGTCGCCAGAACAGGGCAAGCGGGTACGAACCTGCGCCCAAAACCTGAGGAATACTCAGTTCCTGCCCTGGATATGACACGTGACTTGACTGAAAGCGCTTCCTTTTCCCGAATTGCGCGCCCCGGCCCGCCTTTACCCGCCGGATTCCAGACAAGTTCAGTCCGCTCAACTCTGACGTCGACCGCATGAGACGACACACTGCGTCCTGGTTCATGCACAAACGCCCCGGAAGGAAAGTTGTCTCGTAGGCCGCGCCCGCCCCAAGAACGCCCCTGTGCACGGCACTTCACCGAATGCACACTTACGGCGTCCGGTGAGCCCGACCGCATCCGCGGCAGCAGCCGCCGCTCGAGCAGAGGACTTTCCCGCGATGACCGATCCGGGCAGACCCACGCCCGCATGCCGCGCGCGCAGCCCACGCCGCACCACCCCCGGCCGGCTCACCCGCGCCGTCCAGTACACCGGCCGCCTGCTGTGCTGGAGCCTCGCCACCGCCATGGCGACCGCCGCCGCCGACCTCCTGCTCGACCCCCGCGCCCCCTGGTGGACCTACACCTGGCCCACACCCTGGTTCCTGACCGGTGCGGCTGCCCTCGCCTGGGCGGCACTGCGAGCCTGCGAGAAGAACGCCGACGACCCGCCGGCCGACGACGAAGACCCTCGCCGGGACGAGTGGGAACATGCCGCCTGAACCGGCGGTTCGGCCTTCGCAAACCCGAGCCTGATCCGGGACACGATCGCCGGCGCCCGCCACAGCTCCCTGCGCGGCACTCTTCAGTCCAGGGAGACGGGCTCGCAGACGTGTGGTGGGCAGAAGCCCTCCAGCGCGGTGTCCAGCAGTTCCAGTTCGTCCGTGCCGCCGTTCGCCTGCGGGCCGTAGACGGCTACCGCGAACCTGTCGCCGCCCTCCACGACGAACCGCGCGTCGTAGACGTGCCAGACGCCCACGTCGGGGGCGTCCTTGACGGAATCCGCGAGGTACTCCAGCCGCAGGCCGGTGAACCGGCCGTCGGTCAGGGGCTGGAGGTCGGGTTCCCGGAAGCCGGGTGCCTTCCCGACCCGGTCGGACAGGAACTCGTCGAAGGACGCCTGCGGGGTGGCCTCCTCCACCTGGTACACCTGGATCCGGTGCTCGCGGTCGGGGCTGTCGTAGGTGACGACCGCGATGCCGAACTGTGACGGCGTGGTCGTGCGCGACCACCCGACGGGGCGCCCGACGCGGAAACCCTCCTGGTCGTCGTACAGCTCGTACCCGGCGTCCAGCTCGGGCACCGAGGCGGACGCCCCCACGGTCGGCTCCGCCGATGCCGATGCCGATGCCGACTCCGACGCCGTGTACGGATCGCTCTGCTGCGAGACGGTGGCCACCGGCGACGAACTCGTCGCGGTCGACGGCTTGTCACCGCCCCCGACGACGGTCGTCAGCACCAGTGCCACGGCGACCCCGACAACGACGGCTCCACCGACGACGGACCACACGAGCCGGCGGTTGCCGCCGCCGGCCGCCGGGGCCGGTCCCGGGACGAACGCGGGCTGCCCGACGATCGGCTCGTCCGGCGACCAGACGCCGTCGGATCCGTCGTGGGCTCTCGGCCCGTGCCAAGTGCTCCCCTCACCGGTTCCGGGCCAGCCGGCCGAAGGAGGAGGCGGGGGCGCTGGCGGGGACGGGGACGGGGGCGATGCCTGCCACGGCCCGCTCGGCGAGGGCGGTGCATACCCTGGCCGGCTCGGCGGCGGTGGCGTCGGCGCCGCCGACCCGCCCCCGCCGTCGCCTTCCTCCCAGCGCTGGGTCTCGTCGTTCCAGTACCGCGCCCCGCCCATCCCGTCCCCCTTCGCTCCGCGCCGGCAGCAGGCCGGCCTACATCCCCAGTAACCCGGCCACCGCCCCGGCCGACGCGACCAGACCCACCAACGCCTGCGAGTCGTCCAGGAGTTGACGCAGCCGCTCACGTCGCGTCGGCGCCGCCCGGCCGGTCGTGACGATCTCCTCCTCCGTCTCCGCGAGGGCCGTGTCGAGGGCGGCCGTGGCCTCGGACGCTCGCAACCTCGTGAGATCCGCGCGGAGTTCTCGTACGGCGATCAGGAGCTCCTCCGCGGCCTGGTCCCGCGGGACGGCCGCGCCCTGGTTCATCTCGGCGCGCGCGTGGTTGCCGACGGCGAACGCGCTGCCGTGCACCCCGCCGCTGATGTGGATGCCCGGTTCGTCCCTGGCCATCAATACCGGCCCCCTTCCGTGACGCGGCCCCGTGCCGCCGCTCATGAGTTGAAGATCGCGGTGGCCCCGTCGCCCGCCGCGAGACTACTGTTGTGCACGTCGCCCTCGTTGTAGATGCCATAGTTGTGCACGACCCTCTGGACGAACTCGCCGGTCTCGTAACCGCATTCGGCCAGCGCGGTCGTCACTCCGTTCGCCACCCGGTCCTGGATGCTCCGGAGGTAGCGAGTGCGGTCCATCCCCTGGAAGAGCGACGAGTCCTCCGCCGAGCCCAGTTCCCGCACCGACAGCGCCGGACCATCGGGCAGCGCGCCCGCGTACCCGCCGGTGAGCAGCCGCCACACAGAGCCGAGCCAGTGACCCAGGACGACGAGCGAGCGCACCGCGGACCCGGGCACCCGCACCAGGGCCCAGACGGCCTTGCCGAGCACGTTGTTGTGCCGGTGGTTGTGTGCCGTGCGGTCGGCGTCCTTGAAGTCCTCGCGGACCGGCAGCAGTACATGCGGGGCGATCTCCAGCATCAGCATCCGGCCCTGGGTGTGCACGCGCACGAACACCGTGACGACCAATTCCTCCTCCCAGCCGCCGACGCGCACACGCAGGAAGTGCCGGCGGCGCTCGCCGCCCTCCTCGACCGCGCGGGCCCGGTGTTCCTCGAAGACCTGCGGGTGGTACGGCGCCTCCTCGCGCCGGCGCAGCCCCTCGACGGGCAGGAACACGCACTCGTCGATCTCCAGCCGACGCAACCGGTCCCGGACCGGATACCCCGCGAACTCCGAGGGCAGCCGCAGCTGTTCGAGCAGCGGCCGGATCTTCTCCAGGATCGCCCGGTTGTTCAGGGGCAGTTGCTTCTTCTCCTTGTCGGGCTTCAGCTCGACGGCGATCACCCAGGTGTCGAAGGCGAGCCCGGCCCCGCAGAAGGGGCGCTGCTCGTGGTACATGACCAGCGGGGCGTGCTGCTCGATCCGGATGCGCTCCTTGAGGCGCTGGAACCGCGGCGACTCGTCCTGCTCGGCGGGGTCGCCAGCGGTGTCCGGGAAGCGCCGCGGGGACAGCTCGGCGTCCAGCGCGCGGGCGAACCGGCCGCGCTGCACGGCGATGCACAGGGCGATCAGCGCGAAGAGGACGAGCACGAGCCAGGCCCGCCAGACCTCGATACCTCCGGCCGCCGCGGCCAGGGCGCGAAACAGCGCGTCGACCCAGCCGTCCACGTCGCCGCTCGACGAGTCGTACGGATCGTCCTCCTTCCCGGCCCCGAACGCGGCGACGAGGGTGACGAGCAGGAACAGCGCGAAAGTGAACCGACCCGACCAGCGGAGCCAGAGAGCGGGCAGCCAGCGGTACAGAGGCGGCTGCGCGGCACGGCCCCGGATCCGGGAGGCGAGGGCGAGCATCAGGCTGGGCACGAGGAACATGAACAGCAGTCCGCCGGTCAGCGGCAGCCCGACCACCCACAGGCCCAGGATCAGCCCGGCCCACAGCAGTTCCTGCCGGCGGGCGCGCAGGGCGTGGGCGAGGACGCGGGCCGCGTCCAGGCCCAGCGAAGGCGCCACGATCCGCTGTTCGTTCAAATGCAGTTGCTCGATGACCTGGTCGCGGTACCGCGGATCCAGGTAGGTGCCCGCGCAGAGCAGCCTGGTCGCCTCGCTGGCGTGCGGTGGTGTGGTACTCACGCCGCGTCCCCCGATGCGTGCGAAACCTCGCATCAACAGTGTTGTTGACGAACCATCAGCATAGGGCGGCGGACCGTCCGGGGGGACCGGATCGACAACCATCGAATCCTTTGACCAAGCAAAGGAATCTGGCGCCAGGGACCCCTTTCCAACTTGCCCTTGAGGAAAGGTGGTTGGGCTGACAACGTGATGAATCCCCTGGTAGATGGCACTGGGCCAGGGGGTGTGGCCCTGGGCGCTGACAGAAGCCCCGCTGCTATGAGCCGACTGGCTGGGACAGGTCCAGGTAGCAGCACAGCCGGACGCCTGGCTCCCCCGCATCCCGCGTCGTCCGCTCCGCTGCCGCCGTCGCCCACCGTTCGGCGAGCAGCCGCTGGCAGGTGACGGCGGTGGCGTCGTCAGCGGCCGCCACGTCGACGACCAGGAGGCCGGGCTCACCCGCGTGCGCCTCGTTGATGGGGTCCATGCACGGCCCTACGCCCGGCGTCTTGGGAGGGTTCCGCCCTTGCCATGTCCTCACCCGACCGAGTGGGGGCGGCCCCTTTGAGTCCCGCCTGGGACACCCAGGCCGCCGGTTAGGGTGCTGATCACTGCTGATTGTTGCGAAGCATGGCCGGAGCCCGCCTTACCCGGCCCGACTTCCGCGCCGAGGTGCCCCTGCGGGCCGCCTCCCTCACCGCCCAGTTGCAATGCCCTGTTCCGAGGTGGCCGTCTGCGCGAATTGGGCTCGCCGCATCACCCCGCCGACGCGGTCGGCAGTGCGGCCGAGCGTCCTCCGGAGGCGTCGGCCAGTGGAGAGGGGACCGGCGGCACGGGCGTGGGAGTTGGGCTGGTCTGCGCCTACCGTGTGTTCAGGGCCGCTTCATCGACTCGGTGAGGGCCGCCGATGGCGAGGCTGTCCAGTTCGTCTTCCGTCTCCAGGGCTGAGTCATCCCATGCGGGGCACAGTGGCCCGTACTCATCGACCTGGAAGTCAACCCACGTACCGGGCCATGCAGGGTGACGGTTCGTCACGGCATGCCCGCAGGCATCGCAGCTGACCGCCGGGATACCGTGCCGCCGCAGAACGGTCACGGCGTCCGCGTGGCCAGCGGCACGGGGGTCCATCCGGCCGACGGCGTCCTGGAGGGGCTCGAAGCGGCGGGCCTCCTCCCACAGCTCATTCCACCGATCCACGCCCGAGACGGGGATCCGGTACCGGTACGCGAAACGGGGCAACCTCGCCCCAGGGTGCGGCCCTTCGGCAACGCAGTCGACTCCCTCGACACGGGCATCCTCCGGCAGCAGCTCAGGCAGCACGCTGATCATCCGCTGCACGGCGTCGTCCTGATCGTCGCTGTGCAGCAGCCCGCTCCACAGCGCATCACGGGTGCCGAACGGGACGTACAAGCGCATCTCCACCACCGGGTCGCCCTCCACCAGGGTCACCCGCAGCAGCAACAGCTCATGCTCACTGGTGTAGAGCTCCACGCTGTCGCCCCGCCGTACGGCCTCGACAGCCGCGGTGACCGTGGGAAACGCGCGGTAGAACACCTTCCACTCCGGCAGGACATGCGGCGATTCCAACAGCTCCACGACGTCCGCGGGCACACCCTCGTACTCCTGCGCCCGGCGACGGCGCTCCTCAGCGGTCTGCTGACGGCGGATCCGCTTGACCTTGCTGCTGGTGCTCTTTGTCTTGCTCACCTGCCTACTCTCTCCTACTCCGCTCCCTCTCTGCTTCCCGCCCGCCTGGTCCGGCTGCTGTAGTGTTCCGGCCGGCGTTGGAACCGACAGGTGGTAGAACCGGGCATGACCTTCATAACGCCGGGCATGGCCGCTGCTGGCATCAAGGCCACGGGCAGCATGGCCAGCGCTTGATCGGACGGTATCGGCCCACAGGCGTGCCCCGGCTGGGCAGCAACGAGGACCGTGCGGAGGCGTACCGGCGGCTGCTGGACGCCTCCGCGCGCTCGTTCGGCCGCGCCTACCAATTCGCCCACCTCCGGCGTGAGGCCGGGCGGTCGGCGAACAAGGTGTTGCTGAGTCAGTTGCCCCAGGCGTGGGAAGTCAGCAGCGAACTCATCGGCGCCCTGCAGGGCGTACGGCTGTGCGGCAGCGTGCACGTCATCGCCACCGCGGAGGCCCTCGTCGCCGCAACCGGCGACCTGGACTTGAACGAGAAGAGCGCCGACCGCTTTCAGCAGCAGGCCGATGCTGTGGTGATCGCCAGGGATGCGTTCCTGGACGCACTTCATCTTCCAGGAGCTCGATCCCCACAAGCGGTTGGACACTGCCCTGCACCTTGCCCCGCACGTGGTGCCGCCCTCACCGACCTGGCCCACGAGGCCGAACCGCTCAGCGTGAGGTGACTCCGGCGCTCTCCGCTCGCGTCGCTGCGTCCGGCATCGTGCCCGACTGAGTCGGCCGACCCCGACTCCGGTCCGTTGTCGTGCTCGTCTGTCCTCGGGCACGTTCCGGCCCGTCACTGCCCCGCGCTCACCTCGTCCATGGGCAGCCACAGAACGGTGTCCGACAGGGACGCCGTACCGGCGGTGATCTCGGCGTGGGTGAGCGCCCGGTCCCAGACCCGGACGTCGTCGATCGCGCCGGTGAAGAAGGCGCGGCTGTCCATCCGCTGCCCGATGTGCACCCCGAACGGCGAGTTGCGACTGACGGAACCGGACACGTCCACCGTGCTGGTCGCCGTATCGTCGACGAACAGGGTCAGACGTGCGCCGCCGCGGCGCAGGACCAGCCGGTGCCACCGTCCGTCGTTGCGGGCGCCGGCTGCGGTCACAGACGCGGAGCGGACGGTCTTGGCGCCCTCCCGCACGGTGATCCCGGCTTCGATCCGGCCGCGCGCCGGGTCCGCACGCAGCGAGACCTGCGGCTGGCTGTCGCCCACCCCGCCCATCCACAGCAGCGGCTGCTCCCCGGCCGTCGCCGTGTGGCGGAACCAGAGCGACGCCGTGAAGTCCTTCCCGCCGAGGAGCAGCCGATCGCGGTGGGGCAGGCGTACGGCGTCGTCGGCGCCGTCGAATTCGAGGGCGCCGCCCCGCGTCCCGGCCGTCCGCCGGGCGCCGCCGAGCACGGTCGCGGGCCGGGCTCCGGGGGCGAGGTCGGCGGTGGTCGGGTCGGGGCCCCGGGGCGTCCCCAGCCACTCCTCGGTGAAGCGGGCGAAGCGGATCTCATCACGGGCGTCGACGGCACCGCCCTCGTACAGCAGGCCCACCGTGGCGTCGTCGACCGGCACCAGGTCGGAGTAGCCGGACCAGTCGGTGGTCACGACCCTGCCCCGGTCGACGCTGTCCCAGGTGCGGCCGCCGTCGAAGGAGGAGCGGACCATCATGGTCCGGCGGCGGTCGGGGTCGCCCGGGCAGGACAGCAGAAGCCGCTCGCCGAAGGCGAGCGTCGCGCACTGGACCTGCGGCGCGTACAGGTCCGGGAGGCCGGTGAAGGGGGCGGTGAAGCTGTCGCCGGCGTCCAGGCTGACGGCCTGGGTGCGGTGGCCGGGGTCGATGCCGTTCTGCTCGCGGCCACTGACCAGCAGCGAGCCGTCGGGGCGCTCGGTGAGGGTGAGTTCGGACGGCCTCTGCCGGACGGTGCCGTCCGCGGGGACGAGCCAGGAGTCGGTGGCGCCGACCCTCCAGTGTTCGCCGCCGTCGTCACTGACGGCGAGGGCCGCGTGGGCGGCGGTGACCCGACTGCCGTCCCACGTCTCGGTGTTGACGCCGAAGACCAACCGCCCGGCGTGCGGGCCACGGGTGAGCTGGACGCCGTGCGCGGGGCCGGTGGCATACCAGGAGTTCCAGTGCGCGGGCCGGAGCTGGGCCCGCAGGTCGCGCGGTGTCGACCAGGTCAGGCCGTCGTCGTCGCTGTACCGCAGGTGCGGGACGCGGTCGCAGGGCACCGAGCAGTTCTGAGCGTCCGTGCGGCCGGTGTTGTAGGTCGCGGCGAGCAGGACGCGGCCGGTGCTCTGGTCCACGACCGGGGCGGGGTTGCCGTGGGTGTCGCCGCCACCCTCGTCGACCACCCGCAGCGGGCCCCAGGTGCGTCCGCCGTCCGTGGAGCGCTTGAGGACGATGTCGATGTCGGCGGCGTCACCGCAGTTGAGGACGCGGCCCTCGGCGAACGCCAGCAGGGTCCCCTCGACCGTCCTGACGATCGCCGGGATGCGGAAGCAGGCGTAGCCGGGGTCCTTGGAGGCATCGAAGAGGACCCGCTGCTCGAACTCCGCCGCCACTGTGTCCGGTCGGGCATGCGCGGGAGCGGGGGACGCGGCCAGCGCGACCGTGGTGAGGGCCGCCGCGAGGGCGGGTCCCAGATGTGCCTGAAGCCATGCCGACATGGGGATCCTGCCCTTTCCGATCCGATCATCAGGCATCGTATGCCTGACGGACCGTCAGGGCGGGAAGTGTGTGCGACGGGCGCGTCAAGGGTGTCGGTGACGCCTCACAGTCCACCGATGATGTGCAGCGAGAGATCTTCGTTGGCGTGCTTCTACGCGCCCCGGGAAGCGTGTTGCCGCCGACGCTACCCCGAACCCGCTGGCCGCTGATGGCGCGCGACGCCGGGGACGTCCCCGGACGAAGAAGGGAGGCTGCCCGGTGGGCGGAACGGTGGGCGGAACGGCACCGACGGCCCGGCTACGCCATCGCGGCGGCCACGGTCTCGAGGACGGCGCGCTGCTGCGGTGGCGGGCGGGGGCTGGACGGGACTCTGCATGCGTCCCAGGTGGGTCGATCCGCTGTCCGGGAAGCGCCATCGGGCCTGGGCGTTCGTGAAGAGTGCTGCCTGCTCGCGGCACATGTTCGTCCGGCTGGTGGTGTACCTGAACCAGCACGCGTGGACGGAAGCGCACGTCGCGAGCTTCCGCTATTTCGGCGGTGTCCCTAGTCACGACGCATGAGCCCGACGAAGCCGCAGTGCGCCTGCGCTCCTTCCTGGGCCTGCGTCAAGTCGCCGACCTGTAGGCCAGCGGCGGGTTTCTGTGTCGGCGGTAGTCAATCGATGATGGTCAGGACGATTCCGATCACTCCCAACCCGATGCCGGTCCAGATGAGCGTGGCGAGAAGTGACTTCTTGGTCATTGGCATGAGTCCACGAGAATGCGCTGGTAGTCCAGCGGAAGAGGGGGTCTCCTTTACGCCTGAGGTGCGGTGCGGGTTCAGCATCACGGCGCGTCCGCCCACCTGTCCAGGCATCGGCGCGGCCCAGGCGCGTTCGTCGGCAAGCTACTCGCTCACCCGCTCAAGAACCCGCTCCGCGACTGCGAATTCGTCTCGCTCAGACCGCACCTCTGCCAACTCCTTGGCGAGCAGTTCCTCACGTTCGTCCAGCTCCGCGCGCCGCACGGTGATCCGTTCCAGGAGTTCGGGATCCAGCATGCACCGGATCGGATCTGGGTGATGTCAAGGCGCAACGTGGACGCTAACGAGGTGCCGCGAGTACGTCCCGGAGGACGTTCTCGAGCGTGACGCGGGCCAGCTCCTGTCTCAGGGTCTCCTCGATGCCCTCGTAGATGCCCTGCAGTGCCGGCTGGATGCCGTGACCCACCACGCATCTCTGGTCCGGGGTGGTGCGGTGCATTGCGAACAGCGGGCCGGGTTCCACTGCCTCGTACACGTCCAGCAGGGTCATCGACTCCAGCTCGCGTGCCAGCGACCAGCCCGCGCCCGCGCCCCGTCGGGACTCCACGAGTCCGGCCCTGCGCAGCTCGCCGAGCAGTCGCCTGATCACCACGGGGTTGGTGTTCGCGCTGGTCGCGATCTGCTCGGAGGTGGCGACCTCATGCCCCTGGCGCTGATAGAGGCCGATCCAGGCCAGCGCGTGGGCGGCGATGGTCAACCTGCTGTTGGCGCTCATGAACCCCTCCTCCCGGCCGCAACGCTTCATGTTACGACAGCGCCGTCGTAACAGCGAAGGTTGCAACAGGCCTGTCGTAACAATTAGCGTTGCGACTGCCGGAAAGGGCAAATCAACGAGGTGAGAAGAATGAGCAAGCCACTCACGGGCAAGGTCGCCCTGGTCACCGGGGGGTCACGCGGACTGGGAGCCGCAACCGTACGACTGCTGGCCGAGCAGGGCGCCGACGTCGCCTTCACCTACGTCAGGTCCGAGAAACAGGCGCAGGCCGTCGTCGACGAGGTGCACGGCAAGGGAGCCAAGGCCGTCGCCTTCCAGTCCGACCAGGCAGACACGAGCCGGGCGGCCGTACTGATCGACGACGTGGTCGCGCACTTCGGCGGCCTGGACATCCTCGTCAACAACGCGGCGATCTCCGTGGCTGGCACCGTGGACGATCCAGACGCCGACACCGCCGCACTGGACCGTATGCACGCCACCAACTACCTCGGCGTGATCGCCGCCATCCGGGCCGCCTCCCGAGTGCTGCGCGAAGGCGGCCGCATCATCACGGTGAGCTCCGGACTGGGCTCCCGGGTCGGCGCCCCCGGCCTTGCCGACTACGCGGCGACCAAGTCCGGAATCGAGAGGTACACCATGGGCGTCGCACGCGACCTCGGGCCCCGAAACATCACGGCCAACGTCGTCGAGGCCGGACTGATGGAGGGCGGCATGCAACCGCCGGACCCCGAGACCCTCAATGCCCTGGTCAGCTCACTGTCCCTGCAACGCATGGGGCACCCCGACGAAATCGCCGCGGCGATCGCCTTCCTGGCGAGCCCCGCCGCGTCGTACGTCACGGGCGCGGTGCTGGACGCCCATGGTGGCTACAACGCCTGAACCCGAACCCCTGCCGCGCGCCCCGAGGGACATCGCACCTTCGGGGCGCGCACGGCCGCCGACCCGGGACAAGGCGTACTGATCGAAGGCTGTGCGCATGAGCTGCGACGCCGCTGCATCCAGCCACGGATCTCTTGCATGGGCTTCCCGAACGTCAAGGGCCTGGGCAAGCTCGGCCAGTCACCGGGCAGACCTTCGCCCTGCTACAAACGCCTCGCGGCCCGCTGGGAGCGACGTACCGAAACTCCACGACGCCTTCGTCTCCGCGCACTGCCCACGCAGGCCCTACCCAGTGGGTAGTCGGGCTGCCGCGCGCCGAAAACAACGCTGGCGGCAGCCCTCGCAATGGCCGTGGCCGTGGACAAGCCGACGGCCTGTTCCTCGCAGGCGCCGCGGGCGGGACGCCAGTCGCGCTGTGGCGCATCAGTCAGTATCGAGGCCGTCGATCAGGCGGTTGAGGAACCGGGTGAAGGTGGCGTCGGGAGTGAGGGGCCGTCCGGGGGCGGAAAGGGCTTCGGCGAGTTCCGGGTGGCGGCCGTCGGCGGCGACAGCCGCGAGGTAGCGGCCCTCGGCCGCGGTCTGGTCCGGTGATCGTGAGACTGCGGCCTGCGCGATCTCGTAGGTGACGTGCCCGGCCACGAATGCGGTGATCTGGGAGAAGACCTCGAGCTTCGCCGCACCGTCGAGCCCGGTGGGCCGCAGGACGGCAAGCACGTGTTCCAGGAAGGCCAGCGTGTTGGGACCCGGAACGCGACGGGTGGACAAGGCGGCGGGCAGCCACGGGTGGCGCAGCATGTGGGCGCGCTGCAAGTGGGCCACGGTTTTCAGATCGGCACGCCAGTCGCCGCTCGGTGGGTTCGTGACCGTGAGTTCGCCGCTGACGTGGTCGACCATCAGTTCCAGCAGCGTCTCCTTGTCGGGGGCGTAGCTGTAGAGCGACATGACGCCCGCCCCGACCTCGGCGGCCACCCGCCGCATGGTGACCGCATCGAGTCCTTCTGCGTCCGCCAGAGTGACGGCCGCCGCGGTGATCGCCTCCCGACTGAAGGAGGGCCGGCGGCCCCTGCGTGGCTCGGTGGGGCGCAGCCAGAGCTGTTCGGGACCGACGCTCTCGGCACCGGATTTTCCGTCGCTGGCCATGACCTCGCACTCCTTCCCCTGGTTGTTGAGGGGGCTCTTGTCCAGGTCATCCAAGCATCCTCTATTCTCGTACGTCGTACGAGAATAGAGGAGGGGAACGATGCCATCACGCACGCCCGATGCCGTAGCCAGACCAGCCTGGGTGCCACCCGCCGGAAGACCGCCGCTGTCCTCCCGGATGTTGAGGGCGACCTGGCGAGGTCTGCCGGCGAAACGGCACGAGGTCGGATGGGAGCCGGGACTGTCGGTGCCGGCCGCCAACGGCAGCCCGTTGATCACGGACCACTACTTCCCGCGCGACCAGGGCGACTTCCCCACCATCCTGGTCCGCTCTCCCTATGGCCGAGGTCTGCCGTGGTCACCCCAGTTCGGCCTGCTCTTCGCCGAACAGGGCTTCCACGTGATCCTCCAGAGCTGCCGGGGCACCGGAGGTTCGGGCGGCATGTTCGATCTGTGGCGCAACGAGGCCGCGGACGGCCAGGCCACGGTGTCCTGGCTGCGCGAACAACCCTGGTTCAACGGAACACTGGGGACCGTCGGCCCCAGCTATCTGGGCTACGTGCAATGGGCCCTCGCTTTGGACCCACCGCCAGAACTCAAGGCAATGGTGGTGCAAGTAGGGCTGCACGATCCCTACGCCCTGTTCCACGCAGGCGGTGCGCTTCGCCTGGAGAACGCCCTCGCCGTGGGCGTGGGCATGAACTACCAGCACCAGGGCATGGCACCGTTCCTCAAGGCGACGCTGCGCTTGCAGCGCCGCCTGCGCGACATCACCACCGCACAGCCCCTCCGTGGGGCATACGTGTCAGCCTTCGGTAGCGAACTGCCTTGGTTGGAAGACGTGATGACACGCCCGGACGCCAAGGACGCCTACTGGCACGGCGCTTCACTGGCGGAGTCCGCGGAGCGGCTCCGCGTGCCCACGGCTCTGATCACCGGATGGCACGACGCACTGGCCGACCAGACCTTCGAGCAGTACGACCGGCTGCGCCAAGCCGGATGTGAGACCGCCCTGCTCGTTGGTCCCTGGACCCACACCTCGGCCCTGCAGCAAGGATGGCCCGAGGTGTTCGCCGAAAGCCTCGCGTGGCTCCGCGCCCACCTGTACGCCGATCCCTCCGGCCTGCGTCCCACCACGGTACGTGTGCACATCGGCGGCGAAGACACCTGGCGGGACCTCGACGACTGGCCGCCGGCCGCGGCTGCCACCTCGTGGTACCCCATGCCCGGCGGGTACCTCACCCAGCAGGCCCCCGCAGAGTCCGCACCCGTGGCGGCGTTCCGCTACGACCCGGCCGACCCCACCCCCTCGCTGGGCGGCCCACTGCTCTCCCGCACCGCCGGTCCCCGGAACAACGCCACTCTGGAGGCCCGAGACGACGTCCTGACATTCACCGGTCCACCACTGACCGAGCCCGTGGACATCCTGGGCCCCGTCTCCGCACGGCTGACCATCTCCACGGACACCGGGCACGCCGATGTCTTCACACGCCTGTGCGACGTAGACCCACAAGGCCGCTCCGTCAACATCTGCGACGGGTTCGGCCGACTACGGACGGCCGAACAAACGCCCTCGCAGGTCACTGTGCCGATGAGCTCCACCGCCCACCGCTTCCCCGTCGGCCACCGCATACGCTGGCAGATCAGCGGAGGCGCCCACCCACGCTACGCCCGCAATCCCGGCACCGGTGAGACCCCGGTAGACGCCACCACCTTCACCCCGGTGCACATCACGCTCCACACGCACTCGACACTGGTACTTCCCAGCAGCTCTGCGCTCGGGTAATTCGCCAGCCCTCCGGGGAACAGACGACGAACCGGGCCGTTCGGCCCGGCTCGCTCCTCCTTGCCCTCTTCGCCGTGCACGCCAACCAAGTCAGGGTTACGCAGCGGCCACCCTGGGCCACGCTTGGCGATCCTCCTGCGGGCGTTGGCAACGAAAGATCCGAGCCCGAGGAACTCGCCGTCGCGTCCTCGCGATGCCGGCGAGGCACACGAAGATGCCCCTCACTGGTGTGGATCTGTGGCGGGGCGGCCATCTTCCGGACGCTGCGCTGCACGTGGTGGCCACGGCACGAACAGCCCCCGTGGCCATCGGATGCTGGCGTCAGGTGAATGCGACTGCGAGCAGTTCTGCTTCCGTCTCCTCCCAGGCCAGGCAGAGGCACAGCTCGTCCTCCAGGAACCGGAGGAAGGCCACATCGCCCGCCTCGTGTCCGTGGTGAACGAAGCCGAGCGCCTCGTCGGCTGGTGCCCCATGGGTGAGGTGCGGCAGGCCGGGTTCGAAGGACGTCACCAGCTCGCCGTGGAGGGCATAGCCGATCCGGCTGAACCCCTTGGCGCTGCGGTGGATAGAAAACGCCCGCCCCCGCCGGGACAGCGCCGCGAGGTAGCTGGCTGTATGGGGGTGGAATTCCTCCAGCGCATACGCCCAACCCGCCACCGCGCCCGCCCGGACGATGGTGCTGGGCGGAACAGGCAGAAAGCCCCCCTCGATGAGGCGGGCAACGGCCGCTTCGTCCCAGTCCAGGAACTCAAGCTCACTGATGTGGTCCTCTTCGTCCCTGGTCAGCAACTCATGTGCCGCAGAGCGAGTCAGCGGGACAATATGCTGCTCCTGGGCACCTAGCTGCGCAGCAGCTCGCGCGGCGAAAAATTCTCGCTCAGGGTGAGCGTGAAGTTGATCGGATAGTCATCGGCTATCCAGCGCAGCCCGCCCTGTGCATTCCCCCCGGCCCATCGCGCCGCCCTCCCCGTACCGTGGTCCGCCATATGGCAGCCCCTCACGAGCAGAACCTAACCCCCCGCCACTGACACCACGGGACGCGCAGCACCCCCACCACTTACCGGGACACAACCGGGAGGCCGTGCCCCCGCCTGGATGATGTCCCACGCCCGGCCAACTGCCGCGCTTGGCAACGGGCGACGCGGGGGTCAGGTGGGCGCCAAGGCCCGACGGCTGCTGAAGACGCTCAAGAGGGCCGTGTACGGCCGGACCACCTTCGAACCGTTCCGAACCCCGGTCCTCACCCAGCCATGAGCTTCATGCAACGGGGCTTGCCGTGCAGATACTTCGGCGCCCGGCTCAGCTGACCAACTCGGCGCGGTGCGCCGCGAAATAGTCGGTGATCGACGTGGCCGGGCGGCCGGTGAGCCGCTGGACCGTGTGGGTGGTGATGTCGTACCAGCCATGACGTTTGGCGATGCCGGCGGCGCTCCAGGCGTGGGCGAAGGGCTCGGGCAAGCCGTGGTCCACGAGCCGCTGGGGGTGATCGGCGTCGGAGACCTCCTCGTAGCGCACGCGGCGGCCGGTGGCCTCGCTGAGCGCGGCGGCGACATCGGCGTCGGTCACTGCCTGTGGCCCGGTGACCTCGAGGATCTCTCCCTGGCTGCTGCCCTCGGCCAGGACGGCGGCGGCCACTGCGGCGCTGTCATCGCGAGTGAGGTGAGCGATGCGTCCGTCTCGGCTGTTGCTGGGCAGGACGCCCGCGGCCACGGCCCGGGGTGCCACCCCGACCAGTGTCAGCATCTCGACCCATACGTTGAAGCGCAGCACCGTGAAGGGCAGTCCGGATTCCGCCAACAGCCGTTCGGTGGCCCCGTAGTCGGGGACGAGGGGGTTGGGGTGGCCCGGGTCGCCGGCGCGAGTGAGAGAGGTGAAGACGACGTGGCCCACGCCCGCCTTCGCGGCAGCGTCGATCGCCCGGGCATGCCTGGGCAGCCGGTCGTCGGTAGCGATGCTGATGATCAGCAGTCGCTCCACCCCGTCCAGGGCCCGCACCAGCGCGTCCGGTTCGTCGAAGTCGCCATGCCGCGTGCCCACGCCCAGGCCGACGCTCCTGTCGGGGGTACGGGACAGCGCCAACACCCGTGCGGCGTCGGTGCGTTGGAGGAGATGACGGACGGTCGAACGGCCCAGATTTCCCGAGGCTCCGCTCACTGCGATCAAGACAAGCTCCTTGTGCCGTGTGTGTAGCCTGATGATGAGTGACGGCGCGTCGGTCCCGTAAGAAGGCACATTGATGTCACCCCTCCACGAAACTGCGGCACACGAACCCGTCGCCGGCCTCACGGTGCCGGTCACGGTCGACGACCACGAGAGGTGTCCGGCGACGGCGCTGCTGCGCCGGATCGGCGACAAGTGGAGCCCGTTGCTGCTGTCGCTGCTGGCACAACGCAGTTACGGCTTCAACGAGCTCGACCGGTCGGTCCAGGGCCTCAGCCGCCGCATGCTGGTTCGTACGCTGCGGTCGCTGGAACGCGACGGACTCATCAGCCGAACTCTTCATGCCGACACACCTCCCCGGGCCGAGTACGCCCTGACCGAACTCGGTCGTTCCCTGCACGAACTCCTGATCACACTCGGGCAATGGGCGCTCGCCCGCGAAAGCGACGTACAAACCGCACGCGCCCGTTTCGACGCCGCGCACTGACCACCCGAGACGTAGGTGTTCCGACATCGAACCCCCGGCGCTCGAGTGCACACAGGCGCGGCTCAGGCAGTGGCCTTCTTACGTCGTGAGACCGCCTGAGCTCGTACCGCGTGGTGGGTTCGAGACGACGACGGGAGCCCGATCGGCGGTGCTCGCGCGGGGCGTGTACGTCGTAGCGGGTGAAGTCGCCGGGCCGGCGATGCAGAGCAGGTCTGGTGCGCTCCACAGGACCTGGGACGCGGCCGTCCCCCGGGTTCGTAAAGGGAGCGGTGTAACTGGGTTTGGTGTGGCTAGAGTTCGCCTGCGGTGAGACGGCCGTCGAAGGCCAGGAGGAAGGCATTCATGGCGCGCTTCCGGTCGCGAGGCGCGTCGGTCTCAACCGGCCCGACGTCCGTCAGCACCCGTCTTGGACCGTGTGCCGTTACGGGAGTTGCCGCCGTCCTTGCCCGCCGGGACGTGCTTGTCCTAGCCGAGATGGCCGGTGATCTCGCCCTCCACGGCTGACTCCAGAACTGTCCTGGTCAACTGCTGCAGCGGCCCGCCCTCGCCGGCCAATGGAGAACCGGGCCCTGTCGGTTCCGGGAACGTGGACGCCGTCGCCTTTGAGGCGGCAGATTCGCGACGCCGTCGGAACGGTGGACGCCGGTGGCGCCCCCAACGGTGGCGACATCTGACCGGCTCGCGCATCGGGTGGAGGGCCGAGCGGAGGAGCGTGCGGGGGGACACGCCGTATGTGTTCCTCGTGGCGAGAACCTCCGGGTTCGACGCGAGACAGGGAGCGTCGCTCGTCGGGTTCACAGCCACGCGTCGAGGGCGGCCGCGAGGTCGTCCTGGCTCTGGAAGACGTGCCCGTTCATGCCGACCGCCTGTGCCGCGCGGACGTTCTCCTCGCGGTCGTCGACGAAGTGGAAGTCGGCGGGTGCGGACCGCAGGGCGATGACGGAGTGCTGGAAGGCGGCCGGGTCGGGCTTGGCGGCACCGATTCTTCCGGAGAAGGCGAGGTGGTCGAGGTCATGGAGCCAGGGCTGGGCGGCGAGGAAGGCGTCCGCGTGGTCCGCGGGGATGTTGGAAAGGAGGGCGACCCGGGCGCGCTCCCGCAGGTTTCGCACGTGGGCGACCATGCTCTCGTCGACGCGGGACCAGCTGTCGATGTCGGTGAGCCGCAGCTCCTCGATTGTGTCGGCGTCGGCGGGCCGGGAGAGCGCGGACAACACTTCGGTCCAGTACGCGCATGCGGTGTGCCGGCCGGCGTCGTAGGGCGGGCGGTGGGTCCAGTAGGCCGTGGTGAAGGCGTCGACGGAGGTGTTGCAGCGGACGGCCATCTTCTCGAGGGCGCCCGGGCGCTGGTGGCGGGCTATGACCCCGAAGAGGTCGAAGAGCACGATACGGCGGCGGTCGGTGGACATGCGGGTCCGTTCTCGTGGGGGTCCGGGGGCGTTCGGGTCAGTGCCGGTGCGGCAGAGCGCGGGCGAGTGAGTCCAGAGCGGCCAGGCGGTCGGGGCCCACCGGGGCGAGAACGACACTGGTCGCGCCGGCCGCGTGGCGGGCGTCGATCGCCGCGCGGGCCTGGGCGGGGGTGCCGACGATGCTCAGCGCACGGACCCAGTCGGCGGGCATCGTCTGGGCGAATTGCCGGGCGTCGCTGCTGGCGGCGCGATGTGCGCGCAGTTCCTCGGCGAAGGGCAGGGGGTCGATGTGCGCGGCCCACTGCGGCTCACCGACCGACTCCAGGACGGAGCGAACACGGGCCAGGGCGGCTTCCTCGTCGTCGTCCACGGCTGCGGCGTCGTAGACGACGATCTCCCGAGGGTGCGCGGCGGAGCCCAGGTGGCGCAGGGAGGCTGTGATGTAGCCGGGTGCGGCGGGCTCGGCCAGGAGGAGGCCGTCGGCGACCTCGCCCGCGACGGCCTGCGACTTGGGGCCGCGGACGCCGAGAATCACCGGGGGGACGATGTCCGGGATCTCGGTCAGTACCACGCCCTCGCAGCGTACGTACCGGCCGTTCGCGGGACCCGGCTTGCCGGCGATGAGCAGGCGGAGTGCTTTCGCGTACTCCTCGATGAGCGTCAGGGGGCTTGCGGGCCAGGACCCGACCTGGCGCATCCAGGCCGGCATGCCGTGGCCGATGCCTGCGATGAGCCGGCCCGGGTGGAGCTGGGCGAGGGTGGCCAGTTCCATCGCGGCGAAGGCCACGTTGCGGGCGCCGGCGGGCATGATGCCGATCCCGACGGTGAGGTTCGTGGTGGAGGCCAGGACGGTAGCGGCCTGGGCGACGCCCCCGCGCCAGCCGAGGTCCTCCACGACCCAGACCTGGTCGAACCCCAGCTCCTCGGCACGCCGCACATAGGGCAGCACCTCGCCGACGGGGAGATCGAGCGGAAGCATGACACCGACGCTGCCGCGGACGGGCACTGCGGGGGACTCGGACACCGAGGACTCCTTCGGTCGGCTGAGGTCTGCTCAGGTCTTCCTTCCTCGGCCCATGGCGACCGGGAAGACATGGGCTTGTGCGGCACGGTTGTCAGGGACCGTGCCGCACAAGCGGTCAGCGGGTGTCGGCTGCCGTCTCGCACTCACGGGTGCGGTCGTCCGCCCTCCCGCCCTGTCGGACGACGACGGGGTCGCGCAGGATGCCCGCGCCCACGGCGGTGGTCACGCACAGCACGGTCAACAGGACGAAGGCGTGGTCGAGGGCGACGAGGTGGGTCAGCCAGCCGATCACGGCGGGGCCGGCGAGCATGCCGACGTAGCCGAGTCCGGCGACGCGGGAGACGTTGGCCCCGGCGGCGGAAGGGTCCAGATGCCCGGCCGCGCTGAACAGTTGCGGGATGCAGCCGGACAGACCCAGGCCGAACAGCGCCCAGCCGGTGAGCACGGCCGTCATCCAGGGGCAGATGGTCACGAGGGTGATGCCCACGGCGGCCGTGGCCGCGCCGTACCGCAGGATCGCCGTGGGACCGAACCGGGCGGCGCAGCGGTCGGCAAGCAGTCGGCCGACGGTCATGGCCGCGGCGAAGGTGCCGTACGCGAAGGCCGCCGTACTGGCGGGCGCACCCAGGACGTCCTTCATGTGCAGGGCGCTCCAGTCGTTGGCCGCGCCCTCGCACAGCATGACCATCAGCGCCAGGACCGCCAGCAGCCAGACCCGACCCCTGCTGCCGCGGCGTTCGACGGCCGGTGACGTGCCGGTCTCCTTCGCGGAGCCGGGGCGCCCGACGGCGGGAGCGGCAGGCAGCAGGGCACGTTGGGCGGCCAGGGCGACCACGACGCTCACGGCCCCGTGACGGCCATGGTCACGGCCGGGTTCAGGCCGATGCCCGCCGCCCCCGCGCCGACGAGCGCGGCGAGGACACCGCCGACGGAGAACGTGGCGTGGAAGCCGGACATGACGGGGCGGCCGTACGCCTTCTCCACGTGTACGGCATGGGCGTTCATGCTCACGTCCAGGCAGCCGTTGCAGAACCCGAAGACCAGCAGCGCGGCGGCGAGCGTCCACAGGTCCTGGGCGAGGCCGGGCAGGACCAGGGTCGTGGCGCACAGTGCGCCGCCGGCGGGTACCACGGTGCGGGTGCCGAGTCGGTCGGTGAGAGGGCCCGCCACCTGCATGCCCACGAAGGCCCCGGCCCCGAGCACCACCAACAGGCCGCCGAGCGTGGCGTGACTGACGCCGACGCGCTCCTCGATCGCAGGAATGTGCACCACCCAGGTGCCCATCAAGGCGCCGCACAGGACGAAGTACACGTAGGTCGCCACGCGGGCGGCTCGCAGGGAACGTTCCATGCCGAACACCCTAGCGAACATTTGTCGTGTTCGGAAAGCACGCTAATGAACAGTGTTGTTGTTCATTTTACGGTGGTGTTCAATCGCGGTATGAACAACGCAGACCGGCACCGGCTGATCGCGAAGGTGGTCAGGGATTCCGGGGGTGCCACGGTCCAGGAACTGGCGGAGCTGACCGGCGCCTCGGAGATGACCATCCGGCGCGACCTCGACACCCTCGCTGCCCAGGGTGTCCTCGAACGCGTCCGCGGTGGGGCACGCACCCTGCTGCTCCGGGGCGCGGAGCCCCCCTTCGGGTTGCGCGCCCACGAGGCTCTCGACGCCAAACGCCGGATCGCCGCCGAGATCTCCGCGCTCATCGCCGACGGCGAGAGCGTCCTACTGGACAGCGGCACCACCTGCCTGGAGGTCGCCCGTCTCCTGCGAGAGCGGCCAGTCACCGTGATGCCGCTGTCCCTGCAGGCCATCCACCTGCTCGGTGGCACTCCCGGCCCGGCCACCCTGGTCGTGCCCGGCGGCCAGCCCCGCGCCGCCGAGGGGGCTCTCACCGGCCCCCTCACCCTGGCCTCCCTGGCCGCCCTCCGCTTCGACACCGCCGTCATCGGTTGCTGCGGGCTGAGCGCGGCCGACGGCCTGACCGCCTACGACCTGGACGACGCCGCGGTGAAGAAGGCGGCCATCGCCTCCTCGCGCCGCGTCATCGCCGCTGCCGACGGCAGCAAGCTCGGCCACACGGCCTACGCCCATGTCGGCCCCGCGGCCCTGGTGCACACCCTCGTCACCGACGCCTCCGCGGCCGTCGACGAGGTCACCGCACTCGAAGGCGGCGGCACCGTCGTCCGGACCGTGTGATTTCGCGACCCGGTCGTCGACGCACGGATGAACGAGGCGGCCGTCTCATCGCTCATGATGGCGGGGCGCTCCAGGAGGCCACGAACGACCCCGCACCGTGCGGCGGTCGTTGCGCACGGCTCGGACCGGGCCTGGGCCTGCCCGCCTCGACCGTGCACCGGCTCCTGGTACGCCACGGCCTGAACCGCCTGGCCCAGCTGGACCGGCCCATGGGGCAGGTCATCCCTCTCCGTGGGCCCACCGTGACAGCTACTGCCTCGCTACCGCGGGGCGAATTGGCGGGCGAGTGGGAGTCTTTCCGGAGAATGCCACGCGCACCTGGCGTCAATTCCAGCCACGCGCATCGTAGTGGCCATATATATGCCAGGAGGGCGACCAGGTAGTGGCCCCCCTGGCATATCACATCAGCGTTAGTTGCCCCACGACGTGCACGAGTCGAGGAGGTTATCCCCTTCGAAACGGGCGACCTGAACTCCCGCATCGCGAATACCCTGGCTGGAATCTTGGGCCGTTGTGTCCCAATAGTGACCGGTATCCTTGCCGCCGTACCAGTGATGCCACGACCAGTTGTGGCGATCTCCGTTGGAATCGTGGGTCAGGAGCCGAACTGCAACATGATTTCCGTCCGCTCTGAGGTCGTTGACGTTGAGGCTCACGCTGACTTCCTCGGTTATGCCGCCCCACCATCTGACGTTTGAACTGCCGTCAGCACCATTGGTGATGCAGGACGCCCATTCTTCGGCCGGCGCCGCTTGTGCCGTGCCGGTGGTGGCTATGGCTCCCAGCAGTAGGCAACCGGCGAAGGCCAAAATGGAACGATTCCTCATGCTGATTCCTCTATTTGAATTGCATACGATGGTCGGGAATAGTTACGGCACAGGATGTGCGATTGGTCACCCCTCTCCCCCTCCCTCACCGCAATGGTGAGCGGACGGATTGGCCGATCCGGGGGTGAAGGCCGCGCGTGATCGAGGTTGCCATGGACCTGAACAACTGTCGTGCGCAATCCGTCCACGGTCTCCTATGCAATCCGACCACGCCGGAGAGACCTTGCCAGCGGTGGAAAAGGGGCCTGCAGCAAGAGATCTTTAAGGGTGCGGGTTACGTGCGGCCGTGACGGCTGCCGTGGGTCGCGCCATGCCGCAGGGATGAGTATCCCGATGGCGAGGACTGACGGCTGAGGAACGAGTTCGGCGTGAGCGGGTCCGGCTTGCGGCCGCTGATCTGATCGAGGCCGGGGCCGGTGACCGGGAGGTGGCCCGGCAATTCAGGGTGACCCGGATGTCGGTGAACCGCTGGCGGCGGGCCCTGGCTTCGGGAAGTCGAACCCCGGCCGTTCCGGGCACAGGCTGCAGGCTCGCCTGAAGTCGGACGCGCGGACCATCGGCCATCACCCAGCGAGTAGCGATGGTGTGGAGGGGCGTGGATACGAGGTCGGGGTCCGCCAGGTCGCGTCGGGCGCCCTCGAGGCGCAGGTCGCGGATCCAGTCCGCGACCGTCTCACCGGGAGCGTCCTTCTTGAAGATCTGGTGCAGGTAGCTCAGCGAGATGTGATGCGCGGCGGCTATCACAAGCGGCGCCAGCTCGGGGGCGTGCAGGTTCTGACGGATGACTGCCCGTACGTGCGTCAGCAAAGCCCACTGGCAGGCCTCCCGCTGCGACAGGGGTCGCCACCGGCAACGCCCCCTCCCCCGGGCGCTTCACCCAGCCGGACCCGTCGGGACAGGAGAAGCACTCCAACCTGCTTGCACCCTGCGAAGGTGCCGCGGACGGCGTCGAGGACGCCGCCGCGCGCCTGCCCGGTCGGCGCTCTCGCTATGTCGCCGACGATGACGTGTCATCGGAATCCGCAGTGGATGGCCGACGGCCGGTAAGACGGAGGTCGGTCAGGGCGATGGTGACAGCCGAGGCGACCACGACGGCGTTGAGACACAGGGCGAGGCGCGGGCCGATGCCGACCAGGGTGCCGGCCAGTGCCGTGCCGGCCGATCCGGCGGCCATCTTCAGCCCGGCCATCGTCACGAACACCTGCGCTCGGGCGTTGGGCGGGGAGTACACCGACCGTACGGCCAGTGAGGCGGTGAACAGGACCGCGCTCGTCGCCCCCGCCAGCGCGAAGGTCGTCAGGGCCAGGACGTAACCGGGCGCCAGCGCGCAGAGACCGACGGCGACGGCGTTCGCGGCGATCAGGCGCAGCACCCATCGCTCCGGTTCCCCGGTGAGCGGGAAGGCGCCCGTCAGCAGCGCTCCGCAGAGGTTGCCGACACCGTAGGCGGCGCCGAGGGCGGCACCCGCTCCGGCCGAGCCCTGGAGGTCGCGGCCGAGGACGACCGCGATCACCATCACGCCGCCGGTGCTGACCGACGTGATCATCGTGGCGATCATGACCCGTCGCAGCGGACCACGCCGGGCGATCACGCCGAGGGCCTCCCGTACCGGCATCGACCGCTGTTTCACGGCGGCGGTCCGGTTCTCCTTCGGCAGCGCGAACATCAGCAGCCCGCCCACCACGCCCGCCGCGCCGAGCGCGACGACCGCGGTCAGGGCCCCGCTCAGGGCGGTGATCGCGGCGACGGCTGCCGGACCGACGATGTTGCTGCTTCCGTAGGTCGCGGAGTCCCAGCCCTCGGCCCTGCGCTGAGCGCGGGTGTCGTCGCCGACGATCAGCGCGAGCCGGCTGCTGAGTCCTCCTGTCATCAGCGGACCGCAAAGACCGCCGATGACGACCAGCAGGCCCACCAGACCGACGGGCACCCGGCCCAGCGTCAGACCCGTCCCGGCGAGCATCAGCCCGAAGACGACGAATGCGGCCGCCAGCCGGATTCTCGGGTCGCGGGCCTGCTCCAGCCAGCGTGCCAGCCAGGGTCCGGCGACGTTGGGCAGCGTGAGCAGGGCCGCCAGGATGCCGCCGAGCATGGCGCTGCCGTGGCCGGGCCGGGCAAGGGTCAGCGAGACGAGCCCGACGGGGGCGCCGCCGCTCGCCGAGCGGACGAGCGTCGCAGATGTGAGGTACACGGCGAGCCCGAAGCCTCGCCTCTGCCGCACCCCCGTAGGCACGTCCTGCGCTTCCTGGGGTTCCGGCGCCGACGGGCTGTCGACGCGGTCGGAGGCCTCCGGGCTACCGGCCTTCCCCTGCCCACTCCCCTGCCGACTCCCCTGCTCCTGCCCCTTGGGTACGGCGGTGGTGTCTGGTGGTCGCAGGATGCCGGGCGGCGTCGCGTCGCCGTCGGCGTGTTTGCGGCCGTCAGGCACTTCTTCTCCGTTCGACGAGGTCCGGCCGCGGTGTCCGGACGCGCTGTTGCTGTTCGTGCCCGCGGTGGTCCGCCGGCCGTCGGCGCGCCTCACGCCGGCGGGGCCGGGGTGCGGGTGCGCTCGGCCAGCAGCGGGAAGCCGAAGAGATCCGCGATGTCGGTCTTGACCGCCGAACATGCCGCCTCGGCCTCGGCGGGCGTGGGGGCGAGGGCGCGCAGCATGCCGAACGAGTCGAAGTTGGTGCGCATGGGCGGCACCACGTCGCCGGCGCCCACCCGCGCGTACCCGGAGTGCAGTCGCTGGAGGAAGGGGTCGAACCAGTCGTCGGGAAGGTGGGCGGGCACGGTGGACTTCTCCAGGGCGGCGAGGAACGAGTGTGAGGCCGCGCCCTCCAGGGGCAGCGGCCCGTCGGGTAAGGGCCGGCCGAGGAACAGGTCGACGAGGAGGGCGAAGACGTCCACTCCGGCGACGCTGCTGATGGTGTCGGGCAGGGAGCCGCCCGTCAGCCGTGGGTTGACCTCGATGAGCCGGAAGCCGGAGGGGGTGTGCATGACCTCCACGTGGAAGATGCCCAGGTCGAGTCCGAGGGCGCGGCACACCTCGACGGCGTAGTCGCCGAGGGCGGCTTCGTCGGCGGCCGGCAGCCCGGACGGGACGGTGCATCCCAGTTCCAGTACGGGGTTCTCCTGGCTCACTTTGCGGCTGGCGCACACGAGGGGGACCAGGCGTCCCCCGGACGCGGCGACTTCCACGGAGTACAGGTCCCCGGAGACCAGTTCCTCGACCAGGTACCTCTCGTCGAGTTGCCGAGCCATGCCCTCGGTGAGCTCGTCCCGGTCCGCAGCCGCGGCGGCGAAGTGGGCGCGTACGGCGGAGGGATCCCGGGCGATGGAGGTCACGGCCTTGCCGATACCGAGAACCGGCTTCACGATCACCGGGTAGCCGATCTCCTCGGCGGCCTTGAGGGCTTCGGCGGCGTCGGTCACCACGCGGAATCCGACGCTCGGCACTTTGCGCTCGCGCAGGATGCGGCGGCACTCGCCTTTGTCGCGGGCCGCGAGGGTGCCGGCCGGCGAGGTGCCGCGTGCGCCGATGCGGGCGGCGAGGTCGGCGGCGGCCTGGGCCCCGTAGCTCAGCGTGGAGAGAACGGCGTCGACGCTCTCGGGGTCCGCGCCGGAGGCGAGGAGCGCCTCGTACACGGCATCGCCGTCCAGGGGATCGGCGAAGGGGGCGGTGTGGTCGGCGAGGTGGATGGCTTCCTCGCGCTGGGCCGGGGTGGCGGTGAAGTCGTAGAGGGGGCAGTGCAGGTAGGTCACGGTGTGACCGCTTCGCTTCGCGTGGGCGAGTGCCTGAACACCCAGGCCCGTGGTCTCCACGAAGAGGAGGTGAGACATTGCGACCCTTCTTCGCCGCATGGCGGCGGGGTGTCGATCCGAACGGATGCGGGATGGCGCCGGATATGACAGGTGTTCCCCGTGAGCGCGATTCATGTCCGGTCGGCTGGGATCTCGCACGAACCCGCCGGTGGGCGGGCGGGGCACCCGAGGAAGACGGTGCGTGTGACGTGGGCCGATGCGCGAACACGCAGAAGAATCACATGTTCACCCTCCACCAAAGACTGTGACCTGAGTCACATTTACCCTTGATTGATGTGTGATGCAAGCGGTGCTGGTGAACTCGGGGCAGCGAAGATCCGGGGTCATCCGGAGGACGGCACCTCGTCCGAAGGCACCGCGGCTGTTCGGCGCTCCACGCACCACCGGGTCGAGACCAACCGGTCCCGACCGCAGGTCAAGAGCCAGGGGAATTCTTGAGCCACAGCGCGAGGACCGAAACGACGGCCGTCTTAGACAGGCCGCTGCTGTTACCGCTGGGAAGGCGGACCGGCGACATCAGTACCGTCGTCTTTCATCCCCTGGGGGGCGGCCTTCTTCCCTATCTGGGCCTCGTCGCCCATCTCTCCCGCCACGGCCCCGTCCACGGCATACGGGCGCTCGGCCTGGAGGAGGACGAGGAGCCGGACACACGTATACCTGACATGGCCGACCGTTACGCCAAGGCGGTGGCCGCCCTCCCCACGCGTCCCGACCTGTTCGTCGGCTGGTCCCTGGGTGGACTGCTCGCCTTCGAGACAGCGCGGCGCCTGCCCGGCGGACACACCCCCGACCTGGTGCTCGTCGACAGCAGTCCGGCACCGCTCGGCAAGGAACCCGAGGTCTACGACGCCGTACGCCGCACGGTACTGAGCGAGGCCGAGGCCCACATGGACACGGACGCTCTCGCCCGCACGGAGCGCACCGTCGACGCCCACCTCAAGGCCCGTACCCTCTACCGCGCGGAGGGCCGGCATCCCGGCCGCACTCTGCTGATCACCTGCACCGGTAGTGACGACCCGCAGCAAGCCCTGCGCTGGTCACCGCACCTCGCGGGCGTCTCGGTCCGCTCCCTGGACACCGACCACTTCGGCGTTCTGCGCGCACCGCACCTGCGGCAACTCAACGCGCACATCCAGGAGTTCACCGCGTCTCGCAGCAACGGCCGGTCCAGGCGCCATGCGCCGGGCGCGGAACGATGTAGAGCCGTCACGGCTCCCGTCCGCTGACCCACCCCGCTCCACCGGCGCCCTCACGGCGCCACCCACGCGGCCGCGGCCGGCCTGCCACCACCCGTAGTCCTCTCCCCTCCCCCTTTTTTTCCTGTTCCGGCGCAGTGCAGCAGTGCACCCCTGCCTGCGCCCGGGAGGGCACACACGACTGCCCGTCGGCGGTCATCCCCCGTGTCCGGTCATGCGCGCAGCGTATGGCGGATGCCCGCCCGTCCCAATTCCCGCTCCCGCAAAGGAATGGCATGCAGCACGCACACCCCACGCCCCACCTCACGAGCGTCGTCAAGAAAGTCGTCGCGTCGGCCTCCGAACCCCCCGTCGACCCGCAAGGCCTGGCGGACGACGAACCGCTCAACGGCGAACGCCTCCACATCAACTCCCTCACCCTCATCAGCCTCCTGGTCCAGGTCGAGGAGGAGACCGGCCTCGCCCTCTCCGACGAGCTGTTCGTCGGCAGGTCCTTCACCACCGTCGCCGACATCACCGCGATCGTCGCGCAGAGCAGCGAGGCAGCCGCATGACCGAGGTCCCCCGCCGCTGGCGCAGCGTCCTTCCCCACCTCGACCAGCCGCTGCCCGCCGACCGCACCCAGCACTCCGCCACCGACGGCACCGGCATCCAGGCGAACCTGCCGATGCAACTCGTCCGCCAGAGCCTGCAGTCACGCGAGTACTGGGACATCCCCGACGAGGTCGTGGACGCCTACCGACGGTTCCGTCCCACCCCGCTGTGGCGGGCCCGCGCCTTCGAGGAGGCGGTGGGCGCCCGGGTGCCGATCTGGGTGAAGTACGAGGGCGGCAACATCTCCGGCAGCCACAAACTCAACACCGCGCTCGCCCAGGCCTACTACTACCACCGGGCCGGCGTGCGGGAGCTGGTCACCGGCACCGGAGCCGGCCAGTGGGGCACCGCCCTGGCCGCCGCCTGCGCCCGCTTCGGAATGCGCTGCACCGTCTTCATGGTCGGCGGCAGCCTCGAACGCAAGCCGTACCGGGGCGTGTTGATGCGGATGCTCGGCGCGCGCGTCATCTCCAGCCCCAGCCCCCTCACCGAGGTCGCCCGCTCCGGCCGGTCGGCGGGCAACAGCCTCTCGCTCGCCATCGGCGAGGCCGTCGAGTACGCCGCCCGCACGGACGGCGCGGCGTTCTGCATCGGCAGCGGCGAGACGTACAGCATCCTCCACCAGTCCGTGATCGGCCTCGAGGCCATCGACCAGCTCGCCGAGCAGGGCGGCGAGGTCGACGCCGTGGTCGGCTGCGTCGGAGCGGGCTCCAACTTCGGCGGCATCGCCCTGCCCTTCCACGCCCTGGCCGCCGCCGAGGGCACCGAAGCACCGGCCCTGATCGCGGCGGAGTCCAGCACAACTCCCAAGCTCACCCGCGGCGTGTACGCCTACGACCGCACCGATGCCACCGGATCCTCCCCGCTCGAGGCCATGTACACCGTCGGGAGCGAGTACGCCATCCCCGACTCCCATTCCGCGGGCCTGCGTTACCACGGCGCCGCCAAACTCATCTCCGCGATGCGGCACGCGGGTCAGGTCAGCGCCACCGCCGTGGACCAGGTCGCCGCCCTCACCGCAGGCCGCGCTTTCACCACCGCGGAGATGACCCTGCCCGCACCGGAGTCCGGACACGCCCTGGCTGCCGCCGCCCGCGCGGCGAGCGACGGCGGAGGGGACGGCGACGCTCCCCGAGCCCGCACCGGAGTCCTGGTCTGCGTGAGCGGCCACGGCTACCTGGACCTCGGCGCCTACCAGCAGCTCCTCGAGGGCGAACTGACCGACCGCGCACCCGACCCCGCGGCGATCGCCGACGCCGTCGCGGGCCTCGCCCCCCTCCCCACACCGGCGGACACCGACGCGACACCAGGCCCCCTCACGGTCCCGCCCGCCCGGACCGCCGCACGGCCGACCGCCGGCACCGTCGGTCTCAAGGAGGTGCGATGACCGCCCCCGCCATCCCGCAGACCGCCCCGCCGGCGGACCTGCACGCCGAGCTACTGGACTGCCTCCAGGTCAACCTGGCCTGGCTGGCCCGCGCCGAGTACGGCGTGTCGCCGCTCGTCCTCGGCGCGCGCCTGGACTTCACGCCCCGCGACCACGGTCCCGGCCGCCTGCCGACCGTCGAAGCGGCCACCGACGCCCACGTCGAGCGCACCGCCCAGGCACTCGGTCTGTCCCTCACACACCGTCACACGCTCCCGCCGGGCACCGGAGCCCTTCCACCGGGCCCCGGCGCCACGTACGTGATCGCCGACGCCTACCACCTGCCCTGGGTGCCCTACCGCGGCCACTCCCACATGGACCACAGCTTCCTGCTCGACAGGGACCCCTCCGGGCGGGCCGTGGTGCGCGACGGCTACCACAACGACACCCCCTACGGCCCAGCCCGGCCGGGCACCTGGACCCTCACCGAGGAAGAGCTCGCCGCAGCACTGCCCGACGGCGCACACGTCTACGGCCTGACCCGCGCCGGGGTCCCGCAGGACGCCATCGAGGCCGTACCCGCCACCGCGGCGGCCGTCGAGTCGTACGTGCGCGCCTACCGGGAGCACCCCGACCGGGAACAGGCACTCGCCCAACTCACCCTGGAGACCTGGCTGCTGGCCCGGACACGGCGACTGCACGCCGCGCGCCGCGCCACCGACGCAAACCCACCGGCGGTCGAGGAGCATCTGACGGCGTGGGGCAAGCTGGCCGAACAGACCTTCCTCGCCCACCGGCGCGTCCAGCGCGGCCGACCGGAGCCCACCGGCCCACTGGAACGGCTCCCCGCACTCCTGCACGCCGACGCCCGCGTGTTCACCGCGCCGACCGGGCAGGCCGACCCGGTCACCGCCAGGGCCGGGACTGCGGACACCACCTCCTCGGACACACACGCGCTGCGCACGGCCGTCGCCGAAGAGGCCGCCGCCGTGCTCCGCGTCCCGGCCGACGAACTGCTGGCGGGCCGCGCCCTCACCGAGATACCGGGCTTCGGCTCCTTCCGCATGGTCGACATCGTCGAGCGGATCGAGGAACGGCTGGACATCGAGTTCGACGCCGCCGACCTCGTCCCCGAGAACCTCCACGACCTCGACGGCCTGTGCCGCATCACCGCCCGCGCCCACCGGGAGACGCCGTGAACCTGCTGCACGACCTCATCGACACCGCGGCGCACCACACGCCGGACGCACCCGCCGTCACCACCTCGCGGGACTCCCTCACCCACGGCGAACTAGCCGTCGCCAGCCGTACGGCCGCCCACTGGCTGCGCACCCTCGGCGTCCGCCGCGGGGAACGTGTCGTCGTGGTGGCCCCCTCGATCGTCGAGGTCCCCGTCGTCGTCTACGCCGCCTCCCGGCTCGGCGCCCCCTTCGCACTGCTGCACGAACAGACTCGCGGGCGAGCCCTGGCCCACGTGCTGGACGACGCCGAACCCGTCCTCCTGCTCGCCGACGACGAGGACGCCCGACGCCTGGCCGCCGAGCGCGGCATCACCGCCGCCCGCCTCTCCGACGTCCCGCGCGGCCCGGCCCCCGGACCAGCCGCCGACGCGCCCCACGCCGACACCCCCCTCCCGGTCGACCCCGTCTGCCTGATCTACACCTCCGGCACCACGGCCGCCCCGAAAGCCGTGGTGAGCACCCACCAGCAGGCGCTGTTCGCCGTCCACGCCATCCAGGGCGAACTGGCCTACCGCCCCGACGACGTGGTCTACAGCCCCCTCCCCCTCTCCTTCGACTACGGCCTCTACCAGGTCTTCCTCGGCGCTCTGAGCGGAGCGTCGATACGGCTCGGGCTGCCCGCCGAGGTCGGCGCCACCCTGCTGCGCAACATCGAGGCGGCGGGCGCCACCGTCCTGGCCTCCGTGCCCGCCGTCGCCGAAACCCTGGCCAAACTGGTGCGCCGCTCACCCGACCACGGCCTGCGGCTACGACTGCTCACCAACACCGGCGCCGCGATGCCCCCGCAGCCCCTCGCCACGTTGCGGGCCGCCGTCCCAGGACTGCGGGTGCAGCTCATGTTCGGGCTCACCGAGTGCAAACGCGCCGCAATCAACCCACCGGACGCGGACCTGGAACACCCCGGCAGCTGCGGCCGGGCCCTGCCCGGAACCGAGATCTACGCGGCCGGCGCCGACGGGGAGCGACTGCCGCCGGGCGAGATCGGCGAACTGGTGGTGCGCGGACCGCACGTCATGGCCGGCTACTGGCGCCGCCCCGAGCTGACCGCCCAGCGGTTCCCCCGCCGTGACGGGCTCTTCCCCGAACTGCGCACCGGCGACCACGGATGGCTCGACGACCACGGCCTCGTCCACTTCGCCGGCCGCCGCGACGACATCTACAAGGAACGCGGCTTCCGGGTCAGCGCCACCGAGGTGGAAGCCGCCGCCCGGCGCGTGGAGGGCGTGGAACAGGCCGCAGTCCTGCCCCCGACCGACGGATCGCCCGCCCGCCTGGTGGTGGTCTCCACCCGCGCACCCGCCGACGTCCTGGAGGCCATGCGCGAGGAGATCGAGGAGTTCAAGGTGCCCGGCCGCTGCGTACCGCTGCCCGCCCTGCCCCTGACCCGTAACGGCAAGGTCGACCGCAAAGCCCTCGCCCAGGAGGTGGCCAGCCTTGTCTGACACGACCACCGTCGTCCGCCCCGACACCGCCGGGCCCGACGCCGGGACCCTCCCCGACGCCCTGCCCGCGGCGGTGGCCGCCGCCCTGGCCACGGGCGCCGAGACACCCGCCTACGTGTACGACCTCGCACGCGTCCGGGAGAACGCCGCCCGACTGCGCGAGGCTCTCCCCGAACCGGCCGACCTCTACTACTCCCTCAAGGCCAACTCCCACCCCCACGTCCTGCGCACCCTGAAGGACGCGGGGACCCTGCCCGAAGTGTGCTCCCCCGGCGAACTCGACGCCGCGCTCGCCGCCGGCTGGGACGCCGGGCAGGTCCTCTACACCGGGCCCGGCAAACGCGACCAGGACATCGACCGGGCCCTGCACCAGGGGGTCCGCGAGTTCTGCGCCGACTCCCCCACCGGCCTCGACCAGCTCGACCGGCTCGCCGGCCGAGCGGGCGTGCGCATACGGACACTGCTGCGCGTCAACGACGACCGCCCCGCCGCCGGACAGGGCCTCGCCATGACCGGGGTCGCCTCCCAGTTCGGCGCCGACACGCGCTGGATCACCGACGAACCGGAGCGCTTCGGGGACCGCCCCCACGTCGAGGTCACCGGCCTGCACCTCTACATGGGCACCAACCTCACCCACGTACCCGACCTGCTGGCCCAGTTCCAGCAGGCGCTCACCACGGCGGCCGGCCTCCGCACCGTCCTTGCCCCGCACACCGCGAGGCTGGACACCACCTTGGACCTGGGCGGCGGCTTCGGCGCCCCCTTCGCCAAGGAGGGTGAGGCGGCCGACCTGAGCGGCCTGCGCGAAGGACTCGCCGACCTGCTCGACGCCTCCGCACCCGGCTGGCGCGACGGCGCACCCCGCCCGGCGTACGAGTCCGGCCGTCACCTGGTGGGCACCGCCGGGACCCTCCTCACCCGCGTGCTCGACGTGAAGCGGTCGCACGGCCGGGACGTCGCCGTCCTTGAGTCCGGCATCAACCATCTCGGCGGCATGGCCGGCCTGCGCCGCCTGCCGCCGCTCAACCCGACCCTGCTCGCCGACGCCGCAGGGCGCGGCGAAGCACGGCCCACCATGGTCACCGGCCCCCTGTGCACCCCGCTCGACACCTGGGCGCGCCAGGCCCCGCTGCCCCCGCTGCGTCCCGGCGACCTGCTCGCCGTCCCCAACGTCGGCGCCTACGGGCTGTCCGCCAGCCTGCTCGCCTTCCTGGGCCACCCGGCCCCGCTCGAAGTCGCCGTCGACGGCGACGCCGCACCGCACATCTCCCGCCTCACGCTCACCCGGAAGGACTGAACCGCCATGGACACCGTCTTCGAGAAAGTGCTCCGCGACCACCTGCCCCGCCTCCAGGAGCAGCCGCTCGACCACGACACCGACCTGCGCGACCTGGGGCTCGACTCCATGAAGTCGGTCGACCTGCTGTTCGCCATCGAGGACGAGATGGACGTCTCGCTGCCCGACGACGACCTCAACGAGTCGACCTTCGCCACCGCCGGCTCGCTGTGGCGGGCCGTGGACGCCGCCCGCACCTCCGAGGCGGTCGCGTGACCGCCACCTCCACCGCCTCCGTCCCGGTCACCGACCCGGCCGACACGGGCGGCTCCCCTCTCCTCCTCGCCCCGCTGGTCGAGGAGGCCGCGGAGGTGACCGCGGTCCACGCGCGCCGCACCGACACCGAAGCCGTGTTCCCCGTCGAGGCACTGGAGTCGCTGCGCCGCACCCGGCTGCTCGGCCTGCTCGTGCCGGCCGCCGAGGGCGGACTCGGCGGCGACGTGGCCGACATGCTCACCGCCACCCGGCGACTGGGCCGCGAGGACATGTCGCTCGCCATGGTCTTCGCGATGCACTGCCAGCAGGTGGCCGCCCTGGTCCAGCACGCCGACGGCCCACTGCGCGACGAACTCCTGCCCCGGATCGGGGCGGGCGAGGTGTACCTGGCGTCGGTCACCACGGAAGCCGGCAAGGGCGGCGCACTCCTCACCGCCACCGCGCCCCTCGAACAGCGCGAGGGCCACCTCCTCCTCGACCGCTTCGCGCCGATCGTCACTGGCGGCGCCCACGCGGACGGCTTCCTCGTCACCATGCGCAGCCCGGACTCCGAGAACGAACAGGACGTCTCGCTGGTGTACGCCGACCGCAGCCAGCTGGAGGTGGCCTCCGCCGGCGGCTGGGACCCGCACGGCATGCGGGCCAGCCACAGCGGCGCGGTCCACCTGCGCGGCATCCTTCCCGGCCACCAGGTCGTGGGCGAGCACGGCCGCTTCCGCGACATCGTCACGCACACCTTCGGACCCCTCGCTCACCTCGGCTGGAGCGCCGCCTGGCTGGGCACGGCCGAGGGCGCACTGGCCCGCACCGTCGGCATGCTCCGCTCCGCCCGGACCCGCGGCGGCGCCTGCCTCGACTCCGAATTGCTGCTCACCCGGCTCGCCCGGGTACGGCACCGCCTGGAGGCCGTATCCGCGCTGCTGGCCCACACCCTGAACACGGTCACGCACCAGGACGTCTCCCGCCCCCGCGTCCAACTCCTGGTCAACGGCCTGAAGGTGACCGCGTCCGAGCAGTGCCACTCGGCGGTGCAGGAACTGGTGGACGCGGTCGGACTGCGCCACGGCTACCTGCGCGACTCACCCCTCGCACTGGAGCGCACCCTGCGCGACCTACGGTCGGCGAGCCTCAACTTCAGCAACGACCGCCTCCTGCTGGCCGACGGAAAACTCACCCTCCTCGACGCGGACGTGCGCCTTGCCTGAGCTCGCGGAACTCCTCGAAGGCGGCCCCCCGGTGGCGCAGCCCGTGCCCACGGGCCGGGACTCCGGACGCCGGCTGTGGGCACACCTGGGCGCGACCGGCGTCCTGCGCGGAATCTACCGGGAGGGACTGCCCGAACGCGGGGTGATACCTGACCGGCTCCGCGACCTCGTCGTCCAAACCGAGGAGGAAGAGGGCACCGGGCCGCTGCTGTCGGTCTGCGTCCAGGCCGCCACCGTGCTGCCGCTGCTGGCGGAGGCGGGCCGACGCGAGCCTGCCCTGGCAGAGGTCTCCCGGCGGATGCTCGACGGCACATCCGTCGTGGCCCTGGCCGCCACCGACACCGGCCCCGGCTCCGACCTCACCGCCCTGACGACACACACCGACACAACCGACGCCGGGACGGTCCTGCGAGGCACCAAACGCTGGATCACCAACGCGGTCCACGCCGACCTGCTGCTCGTCCTGGCCCGCCGCCGTCCCGGCCCTCACTTCACCAACTTCACCTGGTACCTCGTGCCCGCCGACGACCCGCGGGTGGAAGTCGAGGCCGCGTCAGGCCCGTACTTCACGGGGTCCGGCGCCGGCCACGTCCACCTCGACGGCGTGCCCGTACTCGCGGACGTGCCCGTCGGCGGCGCGGGGCGCGGCCTGGCCCTGTTCGCCCGGCACATCACGGTGGAACGCCTCGCCGGCGGCCTGTGGGCGGTGGCCGCCTGCCGCCGGGCGCTGGCCGACACCCGGGACCGGCTGGCGGATCGCGGCCTGTGGGAACAGCCCGCGATCCGTCAGCGGCTCGCCGCCGCTGTGGTCCGCACCCGCCAACTGGAGACGCTGGTGGAGGCCCTGGGACCCGCCATCGCGGCCGAGCACGACCACACCGGTGCGGCCCTGGTGAAGGCGGCAGCCGGGGAGACGGCCGACCACGTCCTCGACGTGTGCGCGCATCTGTTCGGTGCGGACGGCTTCGCCGCCGCAGGCATGCAGCACCGGCGCGCGGAGGCCGCCCTGTTCGGCATCGCCGGCGGCAGCACCGAGACCGTCCTCGCCTCTGTCGCAGACCAGGCGCAAGCACTGTTGTCCCGGCACCGCGGGGCGCAGTCGTGACCGCGCCCATGCCCCCGGCGTGCCTCGGTCCGGCGGACCGGCGAACCCGGCCCGTCACCGTCGAGGCGGCACCCGGCGTGTGGGTGGCCTGGGCGCGCAAGGCCGCTCCGAGCACCCACCCCGCCGACCTGGCGGACGTGAGCGCAAGGCCGCAGTGGCACCGCCGCCAGTCCCTCGCCGCCCGGGGACTGCTGCGGGCCCTGCTCGCCGACGCGTGCCCCGGAACCGAGGACATCCCACTGACCGCCGACGCCCGCGGCCGACCCCTGCTGGAGGGGTTGCCCGGTCTCGGGGTCAGCCTCTCCCACGACGGCGCGGACGACGCCCCGGACGGCGACCTGGTGGCCGCCGCCGTGGCCCCCGGCCGCCGTGTGGGCGTGGACGTCCAGTTGCCTCCCAGCCCGGACGCGCCGCCCGGCCTGCTCCGCCGGTGTCTGCGCGACCGCGCCGCCGAACTGGTCCCGCTGCCGGCCGCCCGGCGCGCCCTGGAGTTCGCCTGGGTGTGGACCGTGCAGGAGGCCTGCGTGAAGGCGGACGGCACCGGTATCGCCGGCCGCCCGTGGTCCCTCGACATCCCGGTGCGGCCCAGAACCGGAACCGCGGGCGATCTCACCTGGATCGCCCTGCGTCACCTCAGCGTCCATCCCGTGAGCTGCGCCTTTGGAGATTCCCGTGCCCGCTGAAGCACTGAGCTGCTACACCACCAACCTCAAGGAACACCTCCGCCTCACCGACCCCGATGCCGAACGACGGCTGGCAGTCGGCTTCGACCTGTCCGTTCGCCGCGACGGCCTCGACGACACCCTGGCCTTCAGCCACCACCACCGGGTGGCACCGGACTTCGGCTACCGCGGCGCACGCCGCTGGGACGACACGCTGTCTGCCCTCCGGGGCGAGTTCGCCCGCCGGGGCGACGTTCTCGCCGTGGCCAACTGCCGCAACCTGCCGTGGAGCCCCTCCCACCACACACGAGACGTCCCGCACTGGCTTCGCCTCGCCGCCCGCGACAACGACCGCTGGCTGGTCGTCGACGACTTCGACGCCCTGCTCCCCGAAGGGCAGCAGTCACCACACCGCGGCTGGGTCGACGAAACCGAACTGCGCGTACTGCTCAGCCCCTTGCCGGGCCTGGACACCGTGCTGCACCAACGCGACGCCTACGCCCTCGGCGGTGGCCCCGCCTGGGTCCCCGACCCTGGCCATCACCGCTGGCTGGAGCACGGCGCCGGACGCTACGATCCGCACCCCGGCGACTGGGTCCGGGGCACCGGCGCTTCGCTCGCCCTCCTCCGCGACCTGCTGCCGTCCGACCCGCAGGCACTGGTCCGCTACGCCGAGGACCTCTGGGCCGCGGCACGCCACCACCAGTACCTGCACCGCGCCGAACCCGCGACCGCCGCCGCGTGGGGCGAACTGTCCCGCTCACTGCGCTACGCCGCTCAGTCAGCGGAACGCGGCAGGCCCCGCGCCTCGCTGGTACGCACCGCCTTCGACCGCATCCTCACCGCGATCGACCCCGGCCACGCGGCCACTCCCCACCCCGCCGCCGTGAGCGCGGGAGCGGCCTGGTGACCACCCGCCCCGGGGACCACCCCGCCACCCTGCACGCATGGTTCGCCACATCAGCCGGACGCCACCCCGACCGCGTCGCCCTGGAAGCGGACGGGCAGGCCCTGACCTATCGCGAACTCGACGAGTACAGCGCCCACATCGCCTCCGGCATCCTGCGTGCCTGCCCCGGACCGCCGCGCCGCATCGGTCTCCTGGCCGGCCGGCGGCCCGCCACATACGCCGGCTATCTGGCCGTCCAACAGCTTGGCGCCACGGTCGTCCCCCTCAACACCGCATGGCCCGCCGCCCGCAACGCCTCCGTCGCCCAACGGGCCGGACTCGACCTGGTGCTGACCGACGGAAGCGGGGAGGCGCACCAACTGCCCGTACCGCTGCTCGACCTGGCCGACGCGGCCAGCAACTCAGCTGACGGCGCGGCCGCCCGCTCCGGGCAACCGGGCGCGCCCGCCTACATCCTGTTCACCTCCGGCAGCACCGGAGCACCCAAGGGCGTACCGATCCTCCAGGACAACGTCGCCCCCTACCTCGCCCACGTCATCGACCGCTACGACGTCGGACCCGGCTCCCGACTCTCCCAGACCTTCGATCTCACCTTCGACGTCTCGGTGTTCGATATGTTCACCGCGTGGGGCGGCGGTGCGACCCTCGTCGTCCCGAACCGGGACGACATCCTGACACCCGTGCGGTTCGTCAACGACCGTCGCCTGACCCACTGGTGCTCCGTCCCATCGGTCATCTCCTTCGCCCGCCGGATGCGAGCGCTGCGCCACGGCGCCATGCCCGGACTGCGCCACAGCCTCTTCGCGGGAGAACCGCTCACCCTCCAACAGGCCCAGGCATGGCACGCGGCGGCACCGTCATCGCGGCTGGAGAACTTCTACGGTCCGACCGAACTGACCATCACCTGCTCGGAGTTCGCCCTCGACACCGACCTGGGCAACTGGCCTACGACCGCCAACGGAACAGTGCCCATCGGCCACGTCTACCCCCACCTGGAGCACCGCGTCCTCGACGCCTCGGGCCGACCCGCGCAGGAGGGGGAACTGTGCGTGCGGGGACCTCAGCGCTTCCCCGGCTATCTGGACCCCGCCGACAACTCCGGACGCTTCTGGGACCTGGACGGCGACCGCCCCACCGACCCCGCTTCGCCGCTCCCCGGTTCCACCGCCCGGCCGACGGGCGTGGTGCCGGCCCGCATGTGGTACCGCACCGGCGACCGGGTCTCCCCCGCCGGCCGGGACGGTCTCCTCCACCTGGGCCGCCTCGACCACCAGGTGAAGGTCGACGGCTACCGCGTCGAACTCGGCGAGATCGAATCCGCGCTGCGCGACCAGCCCGACGTCCACGACGCCGTGGTCCTCGCGCTGCCCACCGCGCACGGCGGGACCGAACTGCACGCCGTGTGCACCGGCGACGACCCCGACCCCGGCACCCTGCGGGCTGCGCTCGGTGACCGACTGCCCGCCTACATGGTCCCGGCCTTCCTCCACGTCCGCCCCGAACTGCCTCTGAACGGGAACGGCAAGACGGACCGAGCGGCCCTCACAGCCCTGCTGCACGACACCCCCGCCGCCGTAACACCGGTCAAGGAACTCCGATGACGCGGCACCCTGCGGGGCCGTCCGTTGTTCTCCTTGGAGCCCGTCCCGCCGAGGGTCTCACCACCGTGCCCCGTTCGAAAAGGCACCGTCCCTTGGATCGTATGCAGGCCACTTGCCTCGACGCCGCCCTCGGCATCGTCGCCGGGGCCCGGGCCAGGGCTGGGGCCGTCGCTGGGGCCGGGGCCGTCGCCGGGGCCGGGGCCGTCGCCGGGGCCGGGGCTGGCAGCCGCGACGAACTCCGCGCGCGGGGCCGGCCGTGGAGAACGCGCTGAGACCGATCCTCCACCGCGCCCGCGATCCCGTGCCCACCGCGCCCTGCCGCTACCCGCGTTCTGAGGAGTAACGACCCATGGTTCTTCCCGCATCCACCGCCACGACCCCGCCGCCGACTTCCGCTGGTAGTTCCCAGCACGGGCCGCGTGCCGACCGCGACAGTTTCTGCGCCGCCATGACTCACCTGCCCACCGGCGTCAGCATCATCACGACGCACAGTCCGGACGGCCCGTTGGGATGCACCGTCAACTCGGTCATCTCGTTGTCCACCCAGCCGCCCTCACTGCTGGTCTCGCTCGCGAACACCAGCCGCACCCTGATCCACGCCCTGCGCAGCGGCGGCTTCGCCGTCAACGTCGTCTCCTGGCAGCAGCGAGAGCTGTACCGGCGGTTCGCCCAGGGAGACCCCCTCCGGCGCTTTGACGGCGTCGCGCACGCGGTTCGCGCCGGCCAGCCCATACTGACCGACACGTCCGCCGTGTTCACCTGCGTCGTCGAACGGTCCATCGAGGTGGGCGACCACACGCTCGTCGTGGGCAGCCCCACCGGGGTGTCCCACGACGCGGACGCCCACCCCTTGGTCCTCCACCGCCACCGCGCACACCAGCTCGACCCGTACGCATGACCCCAACCGAGAGGCCGGTGCAGGCGGCGCCCACGCCTCCGGTGCCCCGCGTCGAGGACGACACACGCGGGCCACCGGCACGTGCCTCTCGCGACCGGGTCACCTGCCAACGGTCCCCACCCTCACGGCCGGTGCCGACGGCGGGGACGGAAGACGAGGGACGTCCGACGACGACACCCAGCGCGACCGGTCGTCGTCGGTCATGCGGGACGCCACAGAGTCCTCATGTTCGTGAGGCCCAGAAGCCGCAGTGGTGACCGGTGGCCAGATCGGTCTGCGAAATCCCGTCGCGCGCCGAGTCCAGAGACTGGGTGGCCGGGAACCTCGGCCAGCGGGGCAGTCCCGCCCTGTTCGGATCGCCCTGGGCAGCGAACGCGGTCCAATACATGATCATCGATTCGGAGAGCTGCCGCTGGGCGGGGTCGAGCGGCACGGACGTGCCCTTGATGTCGAAGAGCAGGGGAAGCTCCGAGCCGTGAAAGGCGCCGGGCGGGTAGCCCTTGGGGAAGATGCCAAGGAAATCCGGGACGTCCGGCTCGGCGAACTCGAAACTGAAGACGGGCACGTGCCGAGCCAGAAGCCTGTCGGCGGCGAGGGTCGGGCACACCCATCCGACGTCGGTGCCGACCGCGGCCCAGGCCAGCGCGGCCGGGGAACCCGACTGGCCGGAGTACGCCCGGGGCGGATACCGAGCGTAGATGCGACGGGCCATGCGCTCCCCGAAGGACGTCGCCAGCAGAGCCCGGTAGCGGGCGTCGTCGATGGGCTTCTCCGCCTCGAAAAGGCTCCCGAACAGCCGGTGTTCGTCCCGGGTGTTGCCCTGCATCACCGGTACCCGATGGAAGGCGCCGGTCCGCAGTGCCTTGACCGGGTCGGTGGGCAGTGTCCGGGTCCCGAACGCCGGCGTGACGAACTGGCCGTTCAACGCCAGGAGCTTTTCGGTGTCCGTCCGGCGCAGACATGCCGGCCCGTGTGGTCCCGCGCAGCCCAGCCCCGCCGCCGCGGCAGCGCCCCGGGACTCCACGGTCGTTCGGGGCGCCCAATAGGAGATGGCGTCGAGGCCGGGGGCCATCACGTTCTCGGGCCAGCTCTGCAGGCACGATCCACTCTGAATGATCGCGCGGTGGAAGAGCCCGGCCGCTGGGGGCGAGACCAGCTGGGCGCAGACGCTTGCCCCGCCCGAGGACTCCCCCATCAGCGTGACGTTACCCGGATCGCCTCCGAACGCCACCGCGTTGGCCCGTACCCAGCGCAACGCGGCCCGCTGGTCGTCCAGAGCGTAGGTCCCCGACCCGGCCATCCTGGGGTGGCCGAAGAACCCGAACACGCCGAGCCGGGAGTTGACGGTGACCACCACGACGTCGCCCGTGGCGGCCATGCGGCGGGCGTCGAAGTCGCTGCCCGAACCCGAGCTGAACGCCCCGCCGTGCAGGTACACCATGACCGGCCGGCGCTCAGAACGGTTCCGACGGGGGCGGGTGACGTTGAGGTAGAGGCAGTCCTCGGAGGAATGCGCCGCGACGCCGCCGGTCTCGTCCAGTTGCGCGCATGCCGGTCCGGGCTCGCTCGCATCCCGCACCGCTGTCCAGGGACGAGGGCGGACCGGCGGACGCCAGCGCCTGATCCCGGTCGGCGGCTGGGCGTAGGGGATGCCCTGGTAAAGCTCCGTGCGTCCCGTCGCGACTCCGCGCACCGGACCCAGATCGGTGCGCACCACCGGGCCTGCCGCGCCCGCCGTATCCGAAGCGCCGACCGCCGGGACGCTCAGGGAGATCGCCATCAGGGCCGTCATGACCCATACCGGCTTGGCCGTCCGCCGCCGTCGCCTCATGCCCGGCTCAGCCATCTCCCGACACCAACCAGCTCTTCAGCAGGCGCGTCCACTTGCGGTTGGCGGTGGTCTCCAAAAACGTCTTGTGATCCACCATCAGGTAGATCTGGCCGGCCGTGACCGTCTCCAAGATGAGCGGCCTGCCGGAATTCAGCAGCCCGCCGACGAACCGGCCGTACAGGCCGGTGTACTCGTTGGCCACCGATCTCACCTCCTCCGGCCGCAGCACGAGATCGGATCCACCGTGCCAGCCGCCGATCACGAGGCGGTCGGGATGAAGCTCCAGCCGGCCGGTCCGCGAGAACAGCACCCGCTGGTCCACCCCCGCGGCGATCCGGTGACCTCGCTTGCGCCCGGCGAGTTCCTCGGCCGGAGAACCGACGTACGAGCCCACCGCAAGGGGAACCTTCGAATCGCTCATGAACCCAGGGTGCCGCCATGCCCAGTACGCCAACAGCCTCCAAAGGTAGGCAAGACGATCGACTTTGGTCGGATACGCCTCTTACTTCGGACCAAGGGAAAGACAGCGACGGCGAGGCCACCGGTCCAAGGCTGAAGTTCCCTGCGTCATCTCTTCCGCGTGCGTATGAGCACCCCTGAGCCCACGGAGCAGATCGCGCCAACGACCGCCACCCAGAGAGCCGGCTCGATACCTGCGATCATGCCGAAGACTCCAATGAGCACGAGAGCGACCGAACCGGCCAGCGTGATCCACAGTCCGATCGAGGCCACGGCAGGTCCCAATTCGTCACTGGGACCCAGCAGTCCCTCTTCGTCCCGGCCTGCGTCCATGTCATCTCCTCTCAGGTCCTCTCAGGACATGGAGTCCTGCATCACGTCTGCGATCACACGGCTCACCGTGGGTCCGCCGATGGCACAGCCTGCAGTAGTCCGTGGAACCGCCCAGCCCGATTTGACCAAGTCCTCGCCCCCGAATGCCCCGTCGGCATTGGCCCCAAAACTCGGGCGTCCGCTGGGAATCGCTGCATTTGCCGACCTTGTGGACATTCGCGCGATTCCCCGGCCGGACCGTCACGTGATTCCCCAGGTGCTGGGGTCGTGAGCCGACGATGAAGTCCGGGGTCAGTCCCACCACAGCACGAGGAGAAGGTGCCGTTTCGTTGCAGCAAGGTAGAACTCGCGCAGGGCATTGAAGTGCCTCAGCAGGTACTTCCTCGGGCCACCGACGATCTTGTCTGCCCCGTGACCGATCAAGGAAGCGGCCTCGGTGTCCTCGGTCGGCAGGCAGGCCAGGACGGCCGGGAAGTCGATTTGACCGAGCAGTTCCGAGACGCGGGCCACTTGAGCTGCGGAAAGGGCAGTGGGAGGCGGTCCGAAGGGGCCAATGGCATGCGGGTGCGTGTTAAGGAAACCGAGATCGATCACCGAGTCCCCCTCGGTGGCCTGCCGAAGAGCATCCAGGTGGACGCCGTCGAGGCCTGCCAGTTCGCAGACCCGTTGCAGCAGGGCCGGCGCCCAGTCCAGGTCCAGGACGTCCGCCGGCGGCGGATCCCAAAGGGGATCTCCATCGGGCGACGTTCCGGCTGACTGTCGGCAGGCGTTAAGGTACTCCGCCGGGACGCGGGCGAGTTGCTGGGTTACGGCCATGACGGCAGTATCTCGGCAGCGTCCACCGGTTTTCCTACGTGGTTGGGTCCTGCCGCTCTTCTCGTCGGTGGGGCTCTTCGGGCGCTTGTTGGGGCGGTAGCCGGGGCCGTTCATGGTGACCTGGTGGCTGGTGTTGATGAGCCGGTCCAGGGATGGCCGAGCACGCTCGCGGCGCGGCCCGAGCACGGGCGTTGAGCGCGCCGGGAAAGGAACCGAGGCGGCTTGTCATCAGTGTGCCCAGGGCAGACGAACCGCCTCGATCTCGGAATCGTTCAGCAAGGCGTTGATGAGGGCCGGTGAACCGGCGACCTTGGTGGCCCACAGGTCGTAGTCGGTGCACAGGACCCAGGAGCGGTCATCGGCCCAGAGGTTGGAAGGGCTGAAGTCTGCTTCGGACTGGTCGTACAAGATCTCGGCATCGCCGAGTCGACCCGCACGCACGTGGAGGTTGTCGACGTCAGTGGCTCCAAGCACCAGAGGGCTGTAGTAGGCCAGGCATCGGGTGTCCGGGCCTGCGGGGCTGTACCGGGTGAGGATCGTGATCAGCCGGTTCCAGGTCTCACGGTCCAGGCTTCCCTCGGTCGGCGGAGCGATGCCCAGCGGCCACCTGCCCTCTTTCTTGACCGAAGGGAAGCAGCGGTAGGAGGGCATCAGTCCGTCGGGCACTACCGGGTCACCGGTCCGTCGGGCCAGCTCGGTCCAGCGCAGCCGCCGCCAGCCGGGGCCTGGATGCCGGGCACGCCCCAGACCTCCCCCCGTGGCGATGCTCACGGCATCGAGGTCGATGCCTCCGACCAGGTGGGGTTGAGGGCTCCCGCCGGCGAGACTTGCCTGGTGGTATGCGTCGTACGACGTTTCGTGCGGCCCCTGCTCAAGTTCGTACATGGCGTTGAGGACCCACACCGCGTCAGGCATCGCCGGAGGCATGAATCCGGTCAGGCCGTCGCCGCACAGCTCCAACAGCCAGTGAGTGGCGCCGGACGGCACGAGCGGCCACAAGGTGGACATCAGGTTCGGTTCCTCGGACATCCGCTCATGGTCCCAGGTGCCAGTCGGTCCCTCCGCGAGGAGCCGACATGAGCCACCCCGAACCGGGTGGCGGCATACGAAGCACGTCAGGGATTGCCCTACTCGTCCGCCAGAGCCAGCAGGTCGCCACCGTCTTCTGGTTGCGTGACGGTGTGTCCCAGCTCAACCAACATCCCCGAGGCCGTCCACGAGCTGCCGCAGTACGTCACGCCGGTCCCGAAAGGCGTACGACGCAGCGGAGGCTCTCCGCAGTGACGTGGCCGCGAACTGCTTCTTGGCGCCGACCAGGAACACCACGAAGGACGACGGCGACACCGGGCACTCCAGAGTCTTCGTCGGCATGATGGGCGCTGACCATACCGTCGAGATGTCAGTTGCCCGTCGTGACCGTCCGCTCCAGCGAGAACGCTCCCCAGGTGCCGTCCGGCAGGCGCGGTCTGATCCTCACGTCATACGTCCTGCCTTCTTCCGTGCCCAGGTTCACGGTGTGCCTCGCTCGTCCCCCGCGCGGCTCGTCACCCCCGGCCAAGGTCGTCACGAACACCTCGTCGAGGTAGACCTGGTACTCGGCCACGAGTCCGTCCGGCCTGGGCGGTGTCCACGACAGATCCAGGTAGTACGCCCTGTCCTTCGCGTCCTTGCGCACCGAGACCTGGAAGTTTTCTGGCTCCGCCCCTCCGCCGCCTCCGCCCCCAGCGGTGGTCAGTCGCAGTGGTGCACTGGCAGGAGAGAGGTTGCCCGCCGCGTCCCGGGCTCGCACCGTGAAGACGTAGCCGGTGCCGGGGCGCAGACCGGTGAGGACGGCCCTCGTCTCCGCACCGTCGACCGTGTGTATTTTCGCGCCGCCCTGATAGATGTCGTACGAGACGACGCGCTGGTCGTCCGTCGAGGCGGTCCAGCGCAGGTCGGCGGCTCGCGATCCGTCGGCCCTCCCGCGCAGCCGGCCGGGGCGGGTCGGCGGTTGGCCGTCCTCGGCGGGCGCGGCGAGGGTGGTGACGGCGACCTCGCGGCTGGGGGCGGAATAGTTGCCGCCAGTGTCGCGGGTGCGGACGGTGAACTCGTAGTCGGCGGACGGTTTCAGGCCGGTGATGTCGACCATGGTGCGCTCCGCGCCGACCTCCTTCACCTTCTTCCCGGCCTGCAGGACCTCGTACGCCGCCACGCCCTCGCCGTCCTTGGCGGTCTGCACCCCCTTCCACATGACGTGGACGGTGGTCGCGCTGCTGGACTGCGCGGTGACCCCGGTCGGGGGTGCGGGCGGCCGCTCGTCCTCGCCGCTGCACGCCGTGAGCGCCAGCAGGATGACGGAGCAGGACAAGAGAAGGGCAGGCCGGGGCCCGGGGGTGCGGGACTCGGGCATGACGTTCCTCCGAGGCCGGAGTGAGGACGAGATCATGTCAACCTTCGGGACCATGCGATCTGCGGAGATGACGGAAGAGGGAGAGTAGAGGGGGCCAGGAGGGACCGAAGTGGGCGGATGGGCCCGCCGCTGACGGCGCGGCGGGCCCCTGTGCGGACCGTTCAGCGGCCGATTGCGCAGGCGTCACCGTTGAGCGTGAACCGCGGCGGCGGCGAGGAGTCACCGGTGTGGCTGGCGAGGTAGCCAAGGGTGACGCGCCCGCCGGGTGCGATCGTTGCGTTGTACGAGGCGTTGGTGGCCGTGATCGTGTTGCTTCCCTGCGTCAGGTCGGTGTTCCAGTCGGACGTGACGGTCTGGCCAAGAGCCAAGGGGAACTTCAGCGTCCAGCCGTTCACCGGGGTGTTGCCGGTGTTGGTGATCGTCAGGTCGACGGTGGTGCCGGTCCCCCAGGTCCGCACGGTGCGATCCACGCGGCAGGTGGGTTCCTCCCGCGCGAAGGACACGCGGTGCAGGCCGCCGGGCAGATCGTTGACGACGTAGAACTCTCCGTCGACGGTCGCGCCGATCGCCGTCACCTGGGTGGGCATCTCCCCGATCTCTGCCTGCTCGTAGCCGCCTTCACCGTTGGGGCGCAGCGCCCAGACGGTGGACGAGCAGTAGTCGGTGGCGATGTACGTGCCGCCGACGAGGTCGGCGTACTTCTGGCCCCGGTAGACGTGACCGCCGATGATCGAGCAGCCGCCGGTGTACGGGGAGTAGGTGAAGACCGGTTCGGTGTACTGCTCGCCGGGTACGCAGTGGCCTCCTTGGAACTTCTCCAGACCCTCGTAGCAGGACCAGCCGAGGTTCAGCCCTCCCTGACCGGCCGGGAGGTGGTCGACCTCTTCCCATCGGCCCTGCCCGACGTCGCCGATCCACATCGAGCCGTCGGCGTCGTCGAAGGAGAACTTCCACGGGTTGCGCAGCCCGTACAGCCAGATCTCGTCACGGGCGCCGGGGGTGTCCACGAAGGGGTTGTCACTGGGCACGCAGTAGGCGAGCTGTCCGCAGGTGCGGCTGACGTCAATGCGCATGATCTTGCCGAGGAGGGTGTCCAGGCGCTGCCCGGCGTGCAACGGGTCGGCGGAGCCGCCTCCGTCGCCGATGCTCCAGTACAGGTTGCCGTCGGGGCCGAACGCGATCTGGCCGCCGTTGTGGTTGCTGTACTCGGCGTGGGGTTGGGAGAGCAGGGGTTCCAGGCGGGAGTCGTCGAGGTGGTATCGGGCGAGCGTGACGGCGCCGTCGGGCAGCGCCGTGTACACCAGGTACAGGTGGTGGCTGTCGGCGAAGTCGGGCGGGACGGCTATGCCGAGCAGGCCGCGTTCGTTGCCCGATTCGTCCACGGCGGACGTGATGTCGATGAGCGGGTCCCGGGCCAGGCCGGTGCTCGGGTGGTAGGTGCGGACAGTGCCCGATTTCTCGACGATGAACAACCGGTCCGTGCCGTCGTCGGGGGCGACGAGGGCGACGGGTCGCCGCAGGCCGGAGGCGACCTGGGTGGTGGTCGCCTTCAGCGACGGCAGGGGGACCGTCGAGGGGGCCGCCGCCGTGGCGGCTCGCACGGTGTCCGCCGAAGCGGGCGGGGCCGACGCGGCGGCGGACAGCGGAGTGAGGGTGGTGAACAGCAGGGCCAGCAGGAGCGGTCCGGTCCAGCGGCGTTCTGGCATGTCGGCTCCAGGTATCAAAACGCTCGTCAGGTGGTGGTGTTCGCATACGGGGGGACGCGGCCCGGTGGCGGGTCCCGCAGGACGCGCACAGGGCGGCGAACGCCACCCCTCGGGGCCGGTCCGACGGCCCTGATGCTCGGGCGGCGCGTGGAGTGTCCGAGCATCGTGGTGGGGCAGAGCGCGCGGTGTCCCGCCGGACGGGGGCTCGTCCGGCGGGACAGCTCATGGGCGCCGGCTCAGCGGAAGTTCACGTCGCTGCACAGGAAGTACGTCTGGTCCATGTGCGACGCCTGCCAGATCGTGTAGACGATGTGGCGACCGCTGTACCCGGACGTGCTGACCGGGATCGAGTAGTTCTGACTGGGCCCGTACCTGCCGGTGCGGGCGACCAGCTGGAGGTCGCTCCAGCGCAGCGGCTGGGTGGTCGGGTCGAAGCCCTGCCGGCTGACGTAGACCAGGAAATAGTCAGCGCCGTGGCTGGCCTGGTCGTACAGCTTCACGGTGAAGTTGCCGGCGATGTCCGTGGTCTTCCAAGCGCCCACGGCGTCCAGGGAGTTGTAGCGGCCGCCCTCGGTGCGGCCGCCGCTGCACAGTTGGCCGTCGGGGACCACTGCCTGGAAGTTGCCGGCGGAGCCGTTGCGGTACAGACCGTTCCAGTTCCACATGGCGTTGGGGTTGGCCTGCCACGCCTGCCAGCACATGGGGTCTTGCTGGGCCATGGACGGATCCATGTGGTTGCTGCCCCATCGTAGCCAGCAGCCGTAGTTGCGGCTCGCGGGGTCGACGACCGAGCCGTGGGCCACGGCGGTGCCGCTCCAGGGGAGCAGGCTGAGGAGCATCGCCGCGAGGAGGCTCAGAACGAGCGTCGAACGGCGCCGCACCACTCTGGTGTGATCATGACAAGTCACGGTCTCCTTCTTTCCCGTGGGGGATGCCGAATTTCGGCATGGGGGTAAAGATTGGGAGCGCTCCCATTGCTCCAGACTGAGTGTCCTGAGCCGATGCGGCAACGTTCATTCGCGCCACTTCCGCGTCAGATGGCGCGAACCTTCCTCAGCAGAGCGGGAGTCGACGCCCGTCGCGACGCCCTGCGGCAGGAGCGGTGGTCCTGGTCCGCTGCACGCACCCTCGTGTTCCACCGCGCCGCCCGGCCTCCCGCCCTGACGAGGTGCCCGGCGTCCCCGACAAGGCACGTATCAGCAGGTCGGCGCCGGTCGATCACGAACGGCCATGGCCCTACCATGGGGTTCCTGCGGGTGGGGGGAGAAGTTCATGGGCAAGCAGCGCCCCGGCGCGGGGCCGACCTTGGAGGAGGTGGCCGCGCTCGCCGGTGTGGGGCGGGGCACTGTCTCCCGCGTCATCAACAACGTGGCAGGAGTCAAGGAGTCGACCCGCCGCAACGTGCAGCACGCCATCGCCGAGCTGGGGTACGTACCCAACCTTGCGGCCCGGTCGCTGGCCGGGCGCCGTACGGACGCGATCGCTCTGGTGATGACGGAGCCCGACTGGCGGAAATTCGCGGAGCCGTTCTTCTCGGAGACCATTCGCTCCGTCGGAGACGCGCTGACCGACACCGCGATGCAACTGCTGCTCACCCAGGTCTGCACGAACCAGGAGCGGAAGCGTTTCGTCGAGTACGCGCGTGGCGGCCGGGTGGACGGCGTGCTGCTGATGTCCGTGCACGCCGACGACCCACTGCCCGACATGCTCGCGGACGCGGGCGTGCCCATCGTGATGCTGGGCCGCCGCTCGGGAGACGAGAGCATCACCCACGTGGACGCCGACAACGCCGGGGGCGCCCGAAGCGCGGTCACCCACCTGCTGAACAGCGGCCGGCGCGCGGTCGCGACCATCACCGGGCCGCTCGACATGTACGTCGCACAGTGCCGGTTGCGCGGTTACCGCGAGGCGCTGGGACGCGCGGGCCTCGACGCAAAACCGTCCTGGGTCACAGAAGGAGACTTCACCGAGGAGAGCGGCCGCGCGGCGATGGCGGAACTCATCGCGCGGGAGCCGGGGATCGACGCCGTGTTCGCCGCATCCGACAGCATGGCCGCCGGAGCGCTGAACGCCCTGCGTGCGGCGGGTCGCCGAGTGCCGCAGGACGTCGCCGTGGTCGGATTCGACGACTTCCTCCTGGCGCAGCGCACGGAACCCACATTGACGACAGTGCGCCAACCGCTCCAGGAGATCGGCCGGACCATGGTGCGCCTGCTTCTGGAGGAGATGGAGGATTCGGGAGTGGCCTGGCGGCATGTCAGCCTCCGCACGGAATTGGTGCTCCGCGACTCCGCCTGACCCGCGCGCCCCACTTCACCACGCGTGGTGTCGGCCGGCCCCGCCCAGCCGAACGTGCCGTACCTCGTCACCTCGGTCGTGTGATGCGGGCGTGATCCGCCGGTTGACTCGTCCGGGAGCGTCCGCGACCGGGCCCGAGGGCGGAGCGTGGTCTCTGCGATGGCCCCGTATCGCGCCGTCCGCAGTTCCGCGTGACGGACGCGGCCTGCTCGGTGGGCGTGTACGTGCACTTGATCCAGACCGGCAGGTCAACCGCGGTCACGCGTCGGCGCGGCGAAGCGGACGAGTGCGTCCACACCTCGGTCTCCGCACAGTAGGACTTGGCTCGCAGGGCACGGTGGCGTTCTCTCCCTGCATGAGTGGGGGCTCCAGCACAAGGCTGGAGCCCCCGGGGGAGTCAGCTGGCGGGGAAGGCGTCGGGGGTGCTGATGCGGCTCTTGAGCAGCGCCCCCGATTCCGTCAGCACACCGCTGCTGCTGTAGTCGGTGCCGTTGCAGGTACCGGGCTTGAACGCGGCGCTGCCTTCATTGGCGTCGGAGTAGGTCCAGTTGGCGTACCCGATCTTCAACCGGTCCAGGAGGTCCAGCCAGGCCGTGGAGCTGGCGCGGTCCACCGCTCCCCCGCCGGTGTAGGTCACCGTGCCGAACTCGGTGACGAACAGCGGCAGTTTGGCGGCCGCCCGACTGACCGCCGCACGGTAGGTGTCCGTGTGGCTGGCGGCGTAGAAGTGGAACGTGTACATGATGTTGCTGGCGTTGACCGGGTTGTTGATGATCTCGGTCTCGTTGGAGCCGTCCGAGACGCCCAGCGAGGACCAGCCACGGGTGCCGACGATGACGACGGCGTCCGGGTCGGCGGCCCGGATGACCGGGATGACCTGCTCGGCGTAGCTCTTGATGGCCGCCCAGCTCACGCCGTTGGGCTCGTTGGCGATCTCGTAGATCACGTTCTTCTTGCTGGCGTTGCGGGCGGCGACGGACGCGAAGAACGTCTTGGCCCGCTCGAGGTTGAAGTTCGGGTCGCCCGGCGTCAGGGTGTGGAAGTCGATCATGGCGTACATGCCGCGCGCCTCGGCCATGTCGACCAGGCTGTTCACCCGGCTGGTGAAGCCCGCCGGGTCGGTCTCGTAGCCGTCCTCCTGCACGTACATGGCGATGCGCAACAGGTCCGACTTCCAGTCCTTGGCCAGCGCGTCCAGGGAGGCGTTGTTGTAGCACTTGCTGAACCACTGGAGGCCGTGCGTGCTCATGCCGCGCAGCTGGATGGGGCGGTTGTACTGGTTGCACAGGTACACGCCGCACACCTTGAGCTGCCCGTTGATGCCGACTGGGGTACCGGTGGGCGGGTTGGGATCCGGGTCCGGCGGGGGCTCCTCGCCGCCGACGGAGCCGGTGCAGCCCACGCCGTTGAGCGTGAAGGCGGCGGGTTTCGGGTTGGCGCCCGTGAACGTTCCGGTGAAGCCCAGGTCGGTGGAGCCGCCGGTGGCCAGGGTGCGGTTCCAGTCGACGTTGGTGACGCTGACCGCGGAGCCGGACTGCGACCAGGTGCCGTTCCAGCCCTGGGTCACCTTCTGCCCGCCGTCGGACCAGATCCACTTCAGGGACCAGCCGCTGATGGAGTCACCCAGGTTGGTGACCTTCACTGCGGCTTGGAAACCACCCGACCACTGGTTCGTGATCGTGTAGTCGACCTTGCAGCCCGTGGCGGCCGCCGCCGGTGGGCTGACCAGCACCGTGAGGCCCAGGACCGTCGCGCAGGTCGCCAGTAGGGCCAGTAGACGTTTCACACTCTCTCCTCGTATGCCGATAGAGCTTGAAGTGGGAGCGCTCCCAAAACAGGGCGGGGATTAATGCCGCCCTGTTCGCTGTGTGGCGGGTCAGGCCGGGGGCGTGCCCCAGGCAAGGGCCGTGCCGGTGTATGCGGGAACGGCCGGTGCGTCGGTGTACGTCGTGGAGGTCGTACGGCTGTAGTCGTTCGCCTCGTTGAAGTTCGACCAGTCCGCCTTGCTCATCCGCAGCTGGATGTCACCGGTGTTGGCGCCGGCGGCGAGCGTGCCGCCCGTGAAGCTCACCTCCAGATAGGCGTCCGCGCCCGAGACGGCGGTCGCCAGCGGCACGACCCGGAGCTTGACCTGCGCGCAGCCCACGGCCGCGTAGTCGCACCAGGCGCTCACGGAGGCCGAACCGTCGCGGGTGAAGTAGTAGCGGACCGTGACGGCGTCGAGATTCACGGCGGAGCTGCCGGTGTTCACGACCTGGAGCGAGGGCCGGATGGCGTTGTCCGTCGCGGAGCTGTCGTTGTTCTTGTAGCGCACCTTCACGGCCCCTGACGGGGTGTCGGAGGACTGCGTGGTCACGTTCAGCGTCGCCGAGGAAGCGGAGACGTTGCCTGCCGCGTCCCGGGCCCGCACGGTGTAGCTGTACGCCGTGGAGGGCGACAGCCCGGTGTCGGTGTAGGTCGTGCCGGTCACCGGTGCCGCGTTCACCTTGGTCGTTCCCCGGTAGACGTCGTACCCGGTCACCCGGGTGTTGTCGGTCGACGCCGTCCAGGACAGCGACACGCTGGTGGAGGTCCTGGCGGTGCTGGCCAGGCTGGTGGGGGCGGTGGGCGCCTGGGTGTCCTCGGGGTCCGTCGGCCCGTCGTACACGTCCCTCAGGCTGATGCCGGTGGTGCTGCCGGCGCCGCCCAGCGGAACCTCGTGGTCGAGGCTGACGAACTTGCCGCCGTGCTGCCAGAGCGCCGGCTTGAGCAGGGCGTACTTCTCCTCGTCCCAGGACTTCCAGTCGCCGAGCAGCAGGCCGCCGGTGTCACCGGAGTTGGGGTTGAGGCACCAGAACGTCTGGTGGATGCGGTGCTCGACGATGAGGTCGCGCAGTGCCGTCATCCACTTCTGGTTCGGGCCGCCGTCGAGGAAGCCTCCCCACTCGCCGATCACCAGCGGGGCCTTGTTCTCCTTGTGCAGGTAGAGCCAGTTGGGGTCCCAGACGTCGCGCTCGAGCGTGGTGCGGTTCCAGTCACCGGTGAACCAGGGCTGCTGGAACACCAGCGGCCCGTAGTCGTGCGGGGAGTACACGAGTTGGTCGTTGTGCGCGCCGAGGTCCACAGGATGGTCGCGAACACCGCGCAGGTTGCCGCCCCACCAGGTCGAGTGGTAGTCGGTGGCGGTGGTGGAGGTCCAGCTCACACCGGTCTTGGGATAGATCTCGATGCCCTCGCAGAGCACCAGCAGGTTGGGGTTGATGGCGAGCATCCGCTTGCCGGCGGTCTCGCAGACGTGCTTGAAGTTGTCCTGGTCCGTCGAACCGTCCCACTTGGCCCGCGGAGACGTGCTCGCCGTGCCGTGCGGCTCGTTCTTGACGTCCATGGCGAGGACAGTGTCGTCGTTCTTGTAGCGGGTGGTCACCCACTCCCAGGCCGTGTAGAAGTCCTCGGAGGTGATGGTCCCCTTCCACCACACCGGGTAGACGTGGCCGGAGTTGTCGGCCTCGGCGCTGTGCACGTCCAGCATGACCTTGATGCCGTACTGCTTGCACAGAGCGAGCCAGTGGTCGAAGACCTCCAGGGAGGTCTTGCCCGCGATCTCGGGGTTGGCGTAGGCGTTGACCCCGCTCGGGACGGCGGCCTGGCCGTTCTTCCACTCCAGAAGGAGCTGGGTGGAGATGGGCACGCGGACGAGGTTGATGCCGCGGTCGGCCATCGACTTGGTGATGTCGGTGATGTTGCCGGACCACAACCCGTGGAAGACCCGTTCGCCGGCGTTGAAGCCGAACCAGTTGGCGCCGGTGAGCCAGACCTCGTCGCCGTTCGCGTCAACGATCTTGTTGCCCTTGGTGTGCAGCCAGTCGTCCCCGGGTGCGGCGACGGCCGCCTCGCTGCGCGCGGGGGCCGGGCGCTCCTCGGCCCCCAGCGCCGGGCCGCTCGCGAACAGTAGTCCTGCGGTCAACACCCCAGCGAGTACTGCCGGGATGCGCCGCAATGGTCGCCTGCGGCCGCGTCTTGATGACAGTCCCACGATGTCCCTTTCTGTCGCATGGCCAGAACAAGAAGCACGGAACAGCGATGGGAGCGCTCCCAAAATTGCGCGCTGTTCATGAAGCCAGGCGCCTTGAGTGCTGTCAACCTTTTGAACCAAAGCGGCCAACTCATGCGGGAGGGTGGGGTGTGGCTGACGCGGTGAGAGAAACGTCAGGGGTGGACGGTGACGGCTGGGAGGAACATGGCTGTAGCGGGGCGTTGACCAGGGAACGCGTCAGTCCTGCCGTCTCGTGCTCGTCGGCTGTCCAACCGCGTCACGCGGTCACCGCCGGGCAGAGCTGACGCTCAGCACGTCGCTGTCTCTCGTTCGTGAGCACCGGCATCGTGGTCGTCGGTAGTTCATGCGCGAGAGGACGAGTGCGACGGTGGCGGGAATTTTCATCACCGACACCCGCATGCAGCGCATCCACCACCCCTACGACGGTGGTGCCGACGTCTTCCTCCCCACGCGTGAGGAACGGGATCAGATGCGCGATCGGCACGCCGACTGGCTTTCCAGTCACCCCTCGGGGCTCTGACCGGCTCGCATCGCCGCCCCGCTCAGAATGGTCCTCACCGCAAGCACCGGGTTGAGAGGCTCCACCAGTTCCCTGGTGGCGACGGCCACGAGGCGCGCGGGCGTATCGCCCTCCAGCAAGGCGCTCACGTAGTCGATGGCCTCCGCGGGCGAGAGCACAGGCAGCCTTTGGCGCAGTGTCCTCACAGCACGCATGCGTCCGCGCGTAGCGGCGACTCCGCGGAGCGCAGCGTGTAGATCGTCCACTGCAGTGCGCACCGGCAGACCGCGTATCCGAGCCCGGTAGTCCGCCTCCCACTCCCCGGTGACCGCGGAGACGACGCCGATCTGATGCAGCCCCCCGTCTGCGCGGTCGACCAGGTACGGCCCATCACCAATCAGCGCGTACTTCGAGTTCCGGGTGCGTACGAACTCCTCGGACTGCCAGGAGACGATCCACACCAGCTCGTGCTCCTCGATACGGACCACAGCCATCCTCACCGCGTCCGTGCTCACAGCCCGCCACTGCTGGTAGTCGCGCTCCAGTTGGTCCTCGACTGCCCGAACGGCGGCTTCTCGCTCGATCACGCGTGCAGCATCCCGTACCAGCCCCTCTGCCGACCAACGAATTCGCATGACTCAGCACCACGTACGTGACCGCCGCTGCTGAGTGACTTCCCGCTCTACCACTCGGCGGCGCCGTCCGCACCGTCAATTTCGTAGATCCGCCCTTGAAGCCTTTCACCGGCCCAGTCGAGCTCCACGCCCAAATCAAACCAGTGCCGATCCTTGCGGACTCCGGGCGGTGAGAGGTTCACCGCCGCCCACGAGAACACGCCCAGAAGAAGGGAACGCCCGTGCTGCGTGGTGCGCACGGACAACGCGAACGGTGCGGCGAGTGCCGCGCGGGTCACCAACATGACCTGTTCGTCCTCAGAATGTCGACGCCCACCCGTGAGAAAACGAGGCGTCTCAAGGATCTTGACCCACTCGACCACTGCATCTGCCACCTGGGCTCGCAAGGACTCTTCGATGCCTCTCCGGACGGCGATCGCGGGATCATCGCCGAGCCAGCCAAGCCAGTGATCAGGGTCAGTAAGCTTGCTGAAGTCGTCCTGCGGCACCCCGTGACGAGGATTCTCCTGGTACTCACCTGTCAGTTTCCCGCTGTTGTCCACCAACCACGCGCCGCGGATTGCCTCGGGCGGTACGTATCCGTTCGGATCGTCGATATACGTCGGGTCGATTTCGGCGACGCTGCCACCGGGATTCTCAGCACCCGCCGCCAGTAGTGCTGGTTCGTTCGGTATGCCCCTACGTCGACTTCGCGAGCCAAAACGCCCCACGTTCCCACCCCCACCGTTGCCTGCCCAGTTGACCGTGATTGTGCCGCACCGGTCAGGGCCGCATGAGGCGGTGTGCGTGACGGCGAAGGGTGGGTGGGTGGGGAATCTCAGCGAGCCGCTCTGTCCCACCCCCAAGAGCCGCGCGGAGGATCCATTCAGTCCCGGGATGAGCCTGCAATCACAGGGTCAGGACGGTCGGCCCGTAGACGCAGCAGAACTCGCAATCACAGCTGGCGAGACAGTTCGCCTGGCAATGGGCGGTCGGCCAGCAGCGGGATGCACAGGGGCCTGGGTCGAGCCCCCTCCCGTCGCGGGGCACCGTCCTGTCGCACCAGGTACAGCGGATTGCTGCAGGGATGCCGGTGTCCTGCAGCCGCCGGGCTGCCACGCTCGCCCGGTCGAGCGGTGCTTCCTCCACAACCGTCTCAGGGGCGCGGTCGAGTAGAAGCTTGCAACGCCACAGGCTCAGTCCGGTCACCGCTCCGACTGCCTGCAGGGCCTCCTGTCCGCCCTTCCCGGGCTCGGTCACAAGCACGGCGAACCCCGGCTCCTCCACGAGCAATGCTCAGATCCTGTGCATCGGCCCCGGGAGGACGTACCTTCCCGGGCGATTGATCGATAGGTCACCGAGCAAGATCAAGAAGATCGCGGACGATGCGGACGAGCTGCTGGCGTTCTACGACTTCCCCGCGAGCACTGGATCCATCTGCGGACCACGAATCCCATCGAGTCGACGTTCGCCACGGTGCGGCTGCGGACCAAGGTGACGAAGGGTGCCGGCAACCGGGCCGCCGGGCTGGCAATGGTTTTCAAGCTGGTCGAGTCAGCCCAGGCCCGCTGGCGGGCTGTGAACGCACCCCACCTCGCCGCTCCGGTCCGTGCCGGGACCCGCTTCGAACGCGGCCACCTCGTCGAACACCCCGAGACCCTCTCGGCGTGAGCAGCCTCAGCCGATCCACAGAAGCCGGGAGGATCTCAGGCACTCGGGCGCCGTATGTGCAGGTGGCCATCGCGAGGGAAGGAGGGCGGTGCCGCGGGCAGGATGGTGTCGAAGTCGTAGCGGCTCTTCTGTGCGACCCGGCACGATGCCAGGTTGTCCACCTGGTGCAGGAGTTCGAGACGCTCCAGCCCGTCGGCTTCGAAGGTGTCGAAGGCCCAGCTGGTGAGTGCCTCCAGAGCGCGGGAGGCCACTCCCCGCCCGCGAGCGTGCGCCGCGGTCCAGTAGCCCACTTCGGCCGCCGGTTTGCCGGAGGTGACTTCCTTGAGGACCACGTTGCCCACCAACTGTTCGCGAACTGAACCGGGTTGTGTCTCAAGGACGGCGAAACCGAACCGGTCCCCCGCTGCCCAGCCCTGCTGCTGAACCTGCACCCAGCGTGCCCCGTCGGCATCGTTGTCCACGACAGAGTTCGCCCACTGGCGCAGTGCGGGATCCCGGCTCACCTCGACCAATGCGGCAACGTCCTCCATGCGCCAGGGGCGAAGGACGAGAGCGGGAGAGACCGGCGACGCGGCCACCTGAAGTACGACCGGGGCACTCATCAACGGACCATATGTGGGGGCGTTTCCTCCCGACGCCAGCCGCGTCCGCCCCATGCCGCCTTGCGACCGCCCCGTCATCGCTGCGTCCGGACGCGCAGAGCCTGGACGGACCAGTCGAACACTGGAGCCAGGCTCTCTGGGGCCGGCCAGCCGTTGACCACTGCGAGCAGCTGGAGGTACCGCTCCCTGCGGGGGTCGTTCACGCTCTCCAGCCGAGTCGCCAGCCGACGGCGAAGCTCGACGTCGTCGGGGCGGCCGAGGAGGTTCGCGTAGTGCGCCGTGAACGCCGCGACGATCGGATCGGCCTCGGGCGAGGCCGGGTCGATGCCGGCGGTCAGGGCCGGGCCGGCCTGGTCACGGACGGCTGCGGCAATGTCGCGGCGCGGGCCCATCATGTCGCTTCGGGTCTGCTCGGCTGCCTGGTCCTCGGCCATCAGCCGCAGCCTGGCGCGGAAATCCAGGTCCAGGGATATTTCGGCCAACTCCACCCACGCCCGGACCTGCTTCGCCTCGGGGTTGTCGGGCAACTCTGGGGTCATCGAGCGCATGACCCCCGCGAATTCGGGGGCGGCGTCAAGACCGCCGAAGACGGCGTCTAGGAAATCGCCGATCAGACGTCGGCGTTCGTCCTCTGAAAGCTGGGCCAGCCGGTGCATGAGTTCCGTCTCCTCAGGTGTGGACCCGCGCTCGGCCACCGCTGTCAGCACCGCGCGCCGCAGGCGCAGGACGCGGATCTGCACTTCCAGTGCTTCGGCGTGCGCCGCGGCGACCTCGGGAAGCGACAGCTCGCGGTCCACGACCTTGCGGATCGTGGGCAGGTCCAGTCCCAGCTCACGCAGGGTCCGCACGAGGTCCAGGCGTGCGACGGCGTCGATGTTGTAGAGGCGGTAGCCGGCCGGGCTGCGGTCCGTCGGCGCCACGATTCCGCGATCGGAGTAGAACCGAATGGTCTTGACTGTGAGACCGGTCCGTCGAGCGAGTTCGCCGATCGAGTAGAGCGTGTCGCCGTCCATGCCCCCACCTTTGCGTCTCCCCCTACTGGAGACTCAAGTCCCTTCGCCTGCCAGCAGGCAACCACTCCTCATCCACAAGTCCTAGCAATTCCCCTCCTCCACGGACACATCGCCTTCGGCGACGGACTACGTGGCCCAGTGTTTCGATGGACAGAGTCCTCGGCCCGTCAATTTTGGGTGTCCCCTGAGCTGCCACGCACCGAGTTCTTCACGGAACTTCGGCCAGAGGTACTTTCAAGGAGCGTCATCACAGGAATACGGCAGCCACGGAACAAGTGCTCTGCGCTGTCCGTCTCCGGTCGCGTCCTGGACGGTCACGGCCAGCCGATCGAGGGCGCCAGGATGGAGATGTTCCACGCCGCCGACAACGGCAAGTGCTCCGGGCTCTACGACGACGGGGTGCCCAAGCACAACCTGCGCGCGCACCAGTTCACCGGCGCCGACGGCCGCTACGCCTTCACCACCATCACCCCGTCGGCCTATGCCGAACCCCTCCTCGCCGCCGTCGAGGGAATCGCCGAGGTCTGCGCGCCCCTCGGACGCCGCCTCTACCCCCCGGCCCGCATCCACTTCGAGGTCCACCACCCCGACCTGATCGCCCCCTGGGCGGGCGAGATCTACTTCAAGGGAGACCCGGTCATCCCCGTCGACTTCGTCGGTGCGAAGAAGGCGCCGCTCTCCCTGCAGGCCGACTCCGTCCTGCACGAAAACCCCCAGGACGTCGCCGGTGCCGGCTTCCAGAACCCGTACCGCACGCTGGAGTTCGACTCCGTCCTCAAGGCCCACACCCCAGCCCCGACGCCATCAGCCCGAAGGGGACGACGGCATGAGCCCCGAGGACGCGACCGCCTGGTCGCTGTCCCGGCTCAACACCGCCTTCTACCACCACGACGACCGCCGCGAACACGACGCAGTGCTGGAACTCTTGACGCCCTGTACGAGGTTCACGGACGCACGCTCCGCGGCCACGCCGAGATCCCGCACGCGCTCTATGCCCGCCCCGGCCCGGAACAGCAGACCAGCCGTCACATCCCGGGCGTCACACACTTCCGCACCGTCGGTGCCGCCACCGCCCAGGGAACCATCCCCCTGCTCGGATACGGCGGACTCACCCCCACCAGACCAGGGCCGGCTCCCTGCACGGTGGCAACCGGCGGCCACATCTTCGAACTCTCCAACCACTACCAACTCGGCAGCGGCAGCTGGAAGATCGCCCACCGCACAGCCCGCCAGATCCTCACTCCGGTCCGCGACTGACCGTCCGACCATCCGCACCGCGGAAGCGTCGCCCAACGACCGGCCCCCCCGGCGGTATTGGTGCCATGGTGCGATCCGGAATCCGTGGCGAGCCGCGCTCTCCGGACTCCCCTGTCAGGTACGGACGCGGAGGAAGGAAGCCTCCTTGGTCAATGTCCGTGGCCCCCGGCGTCACGGACAATGGGCCGGAGTTCTCGAAGATCCCCGAGGTACGGGAGCAGATGTCCCAGACGGCATTCCAACGCCTCGGCGAATCGCCAGCGGCGGCAGCCTCCTGGGGTAGACCCCGTCACCGCCTTCCTGTCGTTCTCGCAGCGGCCGGCGCACCTCACCACGGCGCCCGTCAGCAAGCCACCTGGGCGGATCGGGTACGACGATCAGCCGCTCTTGCCCGGCTGCGGCGGTGCGGTGCCCTGGCCGGCACGGAGCATAGCCTCGTAGAGGAGTTCGTGCCCGGGTGAGGCGGGCAGGGCGCCGCGCGCCGCAGCCTCCAGGGACTGGATGAACAGGGCGACCACGCGTCGCCAGGCGTCGGGCGCGGCGTCGCCGCAGGCGTTGACGACGCCGGCGTTGGCCATGTGGATCAGCACCAGGTCCGAGGGGTCGAAGTCGTCGCGCAGGCGGCCAGTGGCCTTGGCCCGGTCGATGAGGCGCAGCATGGCCTCGTACGCCTCGTTGCGGCGTTGCTCCAGAACCTTGGCCGTGGGAAAGGTCATGGTCAGGACGTCGGCGAAGCCGTTGTCGGCGGCCTGCATCGCGCAGGCGGACTCGATGTAGCCGACGAAACCGTGCCAGGGATCGGGGTCCTCCAGGGCCGTGGTGACCGCGTCGGCGTAGGCGGCCATGCGGTCGGAGAAGACGGCGTCGACCAGTTCCTCCTTCGTCGGGAAGCGGCGGAACATGGTGGCGATCCCCACCCCTGCCTCCCGGGCAACCGAGGCCATGGAGGCATTCAGGCCGTCCCGTGCGAACACCGTGCGCGCCGCGGCGATGATCCGCTCGCGGTTGCGCTCGGCGTCACTGCGCAGAGGCTGAGCGATGGGATCGTCGGCGTGCTGGGCGCCTGGGTTCATACCGGCCAGTCTAGCAATCGGATTGGTCTATCCATTTTTACTACTACGCTGGCCGCAGAGGGAATCGGAAGCGCTATCCGCCTCAAGAAACGGATAGGGATTCCAGTCTTTGCCCAGCCGCCGGAACAAGCCGCCGAAGGATCTCGGTACGGGCTCCGATCGTTCCCAGCCCGCGCGGTGCGCACTTCACCCTCCGCCTCCCGGCGTGCGGGGACGTAGTTCTGTGGCTGCAAGGGGCGGCTCGGGCCGATGAGTTCCGGGCCCCGGCGGGGTCTACCTCTGCACGAGCGAGATCTGCACACGATTCTGTGAGGGACCATGACCACCCACGCACTACCACCCGTCGTCGACGCCGCGACCTGGGAGCGCCAACTCGAGGCGCTGCGTGCCCGGGAGAAGGCCGCGACGCGGGAGCTGGACGCCATCGCCGCCGAACGTCGTCGTCTGCCGATGGTCGAGATGCCCGACTACACCCTGGAGGGCGAGAACGGCCCCGTTCGGCTGGCGGACGTCTTCGAAGGCAAGAGGCAACTGATCGTCTACAACCACATGTGGTTCGCCGGCAAGGAATGGCAGTGCCCGGGCTGCACGGGGTTCACCTCGCAGTACACCCGCCTGGAGTTCCTGGACAACTACGATGCGCGATTCGTCATCGTCACCCAGGGCCCGATCAAAGAGGCACTCGCCTACCGGCAGCGAGTCGGCAACCAGATGACGTGGTACTCGACTGCCAACAGCTCCTTCGGGGCCGACGTCGGCGCACCGCCCGACGCGGGATTCGCGGTCAACGTGTTCCTGCGCGACGGCGACACCGTCTATCGCACCTGGCACACCAACGGCAGAGGCACCGAACAGCTCAGTCACACCTTTCCGCTGATCGACGTGCTGCCGTACGGACGGCAGGAGGAGTGGCAGGACTCCCCCGACGGCTGGCCCCAGTCGCCCACCTACAGCCGCTGGGCGACGTCCAAGGACATCGCTGCGCTCTATGGCCCGGGCTCCAGCGACTGACTGACCTGCATCACGATCGGCGAGCGGGTCAACTCGGTGATGCTGTCGGTATGCGACGGGTTGACCAACGCTCGGCGTCCCCGCAACTGCCGGACGAGTTGCTTGCGCGCAGCTCGCCCGGGCCTCCTCGGCCTGTGGAATGTGGTGGCGGCCCGGTCGCTACGGCAGGGCCAGCCACGTGTACAGGGCGCCCGCGAGCGCCACGGCAATGCTGACGAACGCCACCCATCGGCCCGAATCCAAGCCCAGTAAGGTCGGCGTCGGAGGGCGTCCAGCCTGTTCACGCTGGTTGAGCCGCATCGCCTCCAGGTTCAGTGCATCGGCGAGACGACCCTGGAGCTCAGTAACCGCTTCGGCGGCAAGCTGCGCGGAAGTGCGCAGCCTGGAGGTCTCCAGATCGGTTACCGCCACGGCGACCGCCGCGATCACGCCCATAGCGCCGGCAAGTCCGTATTGCCTGGCCTGCACGGCGACACCGTAGGCGGTGCCGAGGATGGCCAGCCACAACACGAGAATCTGAAGGAACAACACCGCACGGCCACGCCGGTTCTCGTACCAGCGCCATGCGTGGTCCAGCGCGACGGCCAGTGTTTCCCGCTCCCCCTCGGACATCGCCACACCATCGCAGAGCAGACGATCAGCGTCCACGTTTCGGCCAACTCTCAGTCGGTCAACGAGAGCTGACATGCCGTAACACCGGCTGCAGCAGGGCGAAGCTCGTCAGGTAGTGGTCGGTCCAGTCGCCTGCGGCGGCCGCTTGAGCGGGTCACCTTAACGGTGCGCTCAAGTAGGTCAGTAACTGTCCTACAGGGCCTCTAGTCTGCGGTTTATGCAGAAGTACGAGGACGGCGTCGAGATCCTTGTCCCCGCGAGCCCGGCCGAACTTGAGGCCTGGCTCGAAGCGCATCACGGTGAACGCACCGCGCTCTGGGTGAAGATCGCCAAGAAGCACACCGGCATCCCGTCGCTCACCTGGGAAGAGATGGTCGACACGGTGCTCTGCTTCGGCTGGATCGATGGTCTGCGGCGCGGCTTTGACGACACGTACTTCCTGCAGCGCACGACACCCCGCCGTCCCCAATCCGCCTGGTCGCAGGTGAACGTCGACAAGGCCGAGGCCCTCATCGCTGCAGGCCGGATGCGCCCCCGCGGCCTCGCCGAGATCGAGGCGGCGCGAGCCGACGGCCGCTGGGAGAGGGCATACGCCTCGCAGAAGAATGCCACCGCCCCGCCGGATCTCGTCGAGGCGCTGGACGCGAACCCGACGGCACGGGCGTTCTACGCGACGCTCAGCAAGTCCGACCAGTTCGCCCTGTACTTCCGCCTGGTCACCGCCCGCACCGAGAAGACCCGGCTGGCCCGACTGGAGCGGATGGTGGCGACGATGGCAAGATCCGAGCGGCCATCATGATCAAAACGCCCGGCAAACGGCAGTACGCCGTCAGCGGGCGCGTCCGGGACATTGGCCGCGCCACTGTCCGAGGGCGCTCGGGTGCGGGCAGCAGGGCGACACCAGACCCGGCCTGCTCAGCGATCTCCGGCCTGGCATCCCGCGCTGCTGGATGAAACAAAGGGAGAAAACGACCCCTCAGGGACACATGGATCCCAATGACGCACCCCAGTCGAATATCCCCGAGATCACCGAAAAGATGATGCCCGGTATCGACGGAAAAATATTCGCCAAGCGGCACCCAAAACCAGCCACGCATCAAAGTGCATGCTACAGTCATTTGTCGCACGGGTTATGCGTGCGTAACCGTGGCCGCATGCCGCGAATATGCAGAAGCGCGGAAAGGGATCGCAGGGCAGGCGTCATCCCGCCCCTGCGACGCGCGCTCGTCAGTGTTCGCGCGGAGGTGCCGGATTCTTCTTGATGAGGTCGAGAAGTCCAGGGAAACGGGCTTCAAGATCGGCTTTGCGCAGTTGTGCCATCCGGCTGTTGCCCCGGTCGACCTGACGGATCAGGCCCGCCTCGCGCAGGATGCGGAAGTGGTGACTCCGGGTGGACTTGGTCACCGGCAGGCCGAACGACGTGCAGTGCCGCTCGGTGCCCTCAGGTTCCCAGGCGAGCGTCGAGATGACCTCGTAGCGCAGGCGATCGGACAGGGCGTGCAGGACGGTCCGCAGGTCCATCTCCTCACATGAGGGGTGCCCCTCTGAGTCGGGCATCGCGTGAACTCCTTCGGTCGATGCGGGCGCACCGCAGGTCAGGGAATCGTACGGGCGGGTCGACCGTCGGTGGTCGAGCGCGATTAGGTTCTAGTTGCATCGTACCTGGCGGTCGTGGCAGCGTAAGGTTCGGTCAAAAGCGAACCTCGGTTCGTCCGCCAGACTCATACGGAGCGATCATTGTCCACACAGACTGAACCCTCGCCCGCCGGAGGCGGCGCCGCAGGCGCCGCCGAGCCCGGCCAGTCCGCGGGGGCGGGGGCCACGCCCCGGCAGACGCTGACGCTGCTGATCGTCCTGCTCGCCGTCTTCGTCGTACCGACGTCCATCTCGGGCACCGCGGTCGCCCTGCCCGACATCGGCGCGGACACGCACGCGACCCTCGTACCGCTGCAGTGGGTCGTCAACGCGTTCAACGTGGCCTTCGCCTGCTTCACCCTCGCGTGGGGCTCGGTCGCCGACATCATCGGCCGCGTGCGGGCCTTCGGCCTGGGCGCGGGGATCTACGCCGTGGGCTCACTGGTCAGCGCCCTCGCAAGCAACGTGATCATGCTGGACGTCGCCCGGGCCATGGCCGGGATCGGGGGCGCGGCGATCTTCTCCTGCGGCAGCGCCATCCTGTCCACCGTCTTCGACGGCCCGGCGCGCGGGAAGGCGTTCGCCCTCTTCGGCACCGTCGCCGGCATCGGTGTCGGCATCGGGCCGTCGCTCTCCGGTGCGCTGGTGCAGGGTGTGGGCTGGCGCTGGGTCTTCGCGCTGCACACCCTCGCCCTCGGGCTGGTGCTCCTCGCCCTGCCGGTCATCGCCCGTCGGACCACCGAGCCGCGCCGCGCGGGCGCCCGCATCGACGTGCTCGGCAGCGTCCTGTTCATCCTCGCGATGCTGCTGCTCACCACGGCGATCGTGCAGGGGTCGCAGTGGGGCTGGGCCAGTGCCGGCGTGCTCTCGCTGTTCGCCGGGACCCTGGTGGCTCTCGCCGTCTTCACCGCCGTCGAGAAGCGCCGCGACCACCCCATGCTCGACCTGAGCGTGCTGGCCAACGGCCGCTACCTCGCACTGTGCCTCGTACCGGTCGCCGCGTCCTTCGGCTTCGTGACGATGCTGACCTACCTGCCGAGCTACCTGACCGCGGTGGGCGGCTACAGCAGCGGCACCGCCGGACTGATCATGGTGCTGCTCACCCTGCCGGTCTTCGCCTGCCCGATGCTCGCCGCCAAGCTGGTCGCCCGCGGTGTCTCGGCCCTCACACTGATCTACGTCAGCCTGGGCTGCCTCGTGGTGGGAGACGCCACGCTCACCCTCTTCGGGCAGAACGTGGCCCTCATGGTCGTCGCCGTGCCGATGCTCGTCACCGGTGCCGGAATGGGGCTGTCCGCGGGGCTGGTGGACGGCCAGGCGCTGGAGATCGTCGCGCCGGAGAAGGCCGGCATGGCGGCCGGCTTCCTCAACACGCTCCGCCTGGGCAGCGAGGCGATCGCCGTCGCGATCTACGGATCACTGCTGGCCACGGTGCTGGCATCGCGGATGCGTGACGGCATCGGCGACTTCCCCGGCGCCGGGGGCCCGGCGACCGTGGCCAACGAGGTCGCCGGCGGCAACCTGACCGGTCCCGCCTCCGCGGTGGACGCCTCGTCGCGCGGCGACTTCACCGACTTCCTGGTGCGGTCCTACGACTCGGCGTTCCACACCATCCTGTGGGTCCTGACCGGCATCTGCCTCGTCCTGTTCCTGGTCATCGGCGCGCTGGTGCGCGCCAGCCGGGACGGACGCGAGCCGTTGGCCGCGACCGGATCACAGGCAGCGGGCTGACCGGCGGCCTTCGAAGGAGTCAATCATGTCCTCGACACAGCACTACGGTGTCGCCGTCGTGGGAGGCGGCCCCGTAGGGATGCTGCTCGCGACCGAACTGGGCCTGCACGGGATCAGCACGGTGGTCCTGGAGAGCAACGCCGCGACGGTGGACCAGCCCAAGGCGGGAACCCTGCACGCGCGCACCGTCCAGTCCCTCGCCCGGCGCGGCCACCTGCCCGCGCGGCGCGGCGGGCGTCTGGACCAGCTCACCGCCGACGCCTTCCACTTCGCCGGCATGCCCGGCCTGACGATCACGGCTCCCGCCGTCGAGGGCACCCCCATCGCCGGACGAACCCAGGCCGACCTCGAGCGGGCGTTCGAGCGGCGTGCGCGGGAGCTCGGGGTCTCGATCCGGCGGGGCCACCGGGTCGTCGCTCTGTCCCAGACCGCCGACCTGGTGGAGATCACCGCCGAGCAGGCCAATGGCGGGCGGGTCGTCGTCACCGCCGACTACGCCGTGGGCGCGGACGGGGCCCGCAGCGCGGTACGGCGGCTGGCCGGCATCCCCAGCGACGACCACCCGCCGACCGTGGCGGCCCTGCTCGGGCAGGTCCGCCTGCTGGACCCGACCGGCACCCCGCCGGGATGGCACCTGACGCCCCGCGGATGGACGGTGATCAACGTCAATCCCTTCGGGTACAGCCGTGTGATCACCTTCGATTTCTCCGGGCCGCACACCGACCGGCACACGCCCGTGGGCCTGGACGAACTGCGTGCCACCGCGAGCCGCATCGCGGGGCAGGACATCCCGATGGCCGACGCCGTCTTCACCAGCCGGTTCAGCGATTACACGCGGCTGACCCGGCAGTACCGGGACCGGCGGGTCTTCCTCGCCGGGGACGCCGCCCACGTGCACTTCCCGGTGGGCGGACAGGGACTCAACCTCGGCCTCCAGGACGCCATGAACCTCGGCTGGAAGCTGGCCGCGACCCTCCGCGGACACGCGGGGCCGGGCCTGCTCGACTCCTACCACGAGGAACGGCATCCGGCCGGGCAGCGAGTCGTGGACAACACACGGGCCCAGCTCGCCCTCATGCGGCCGGGCGCCCAGACCGATCCCCTGCGCGCGCTCTTCCGCGAACTGCTGAGCCTCGACCAGGTGAACGCCCATCTCGGCGACATGATCAGCGCCCAGGAGACCGTCTACGGCTCCGCGCCCGGCTCGCCGTGGGAGGGCCGCTTCCTGCCCAATCTGCCGTTGACCGCCGACGGCCGGGAGACCTGCGTGGCCGAGCTGCTGCACCCGGGCCGCCCCGTGCTGCTGCTGTTCGACGGGGTGGACCCGGGGTGCGTCCGGGCGGCCGCCGGATGGGCGCACGCCGTGGACGCCGTACGGGTCCACTCGCCGGAACCCCTTCCGTGGGGCGCCCTGCTGGTGCGGCCGGACGGCTACGTGGCCTGGGCCGGCTCCCGGTCGGCGGACGAGGAGGACGGCGTGCGGTCGGCGCTGCGGAAGTGGTTCGGCGCCCCCCGGCCGGCCGGAAACGCAGTGTCGTCCGGGCCTGCGGCCGGAGCCGTGACGGTTGCGGCGCCGGGGGTCTCCGCCGGATGACGACGGCCGCGGCCCACGCAATGCCCGTCGATGCAAATGCGGCGAGGCATAGATCACACAGGGATCCGTGATTCAGGCTGGAAAAGAGCCTCAACGCTGGTACGATTTATATCGAACCTAGGACTGAAGGGGGAGATTTACTTGTCCAGGCCAACCCTCACCGGCCTTTCCTATTCGGCTACGGTTTCCCGAAAGCTCGTCCACCGGGCCGCCGTCTGTGAGGTATTTCTGACCGACACGAAACGTGAATCCAACGAGAGATTCCTCGTCGCGGCGCAGCTTCCCCGAGTGCACAGCTACTACAGCGACCACCTCGCCACGCCCGCGGCCTACGACCCTCTGCTGCTGCTCGAGGTGTTCCGCCAGACGTCGATCCTGGTGGCCCACGAGCACCTGGGCGCACCGACCGACAACAAGTTCTCCTTCAACGACGGCGACCTCGCGGTGCTCGACCCCGAGGCGCTCCGCATCGGGGACACGCCCGGTCACGCCCTGCTCGTCGTAGAGGTCGAGGCAGAGAAGCGCCGCCGCGGCGACCTGGTCGGCGTGACGCTCCGGATGGGGCTGGCCCTGGACGGACGCGACGCCGCTTCCATGACCATGACCATCCAGTGGATGCCCCCGATGGTCTGGGCTGACCTGCGCGAACGCGGCAGAGCCGCCCTCGGCCTCGGCAGCGAGCCGGCGCGTGCGCCTCAAGCCGCCCGGCGGCTGCTTCCCGCCTCGGTCGGACGGTACTCGCCACATAACGTCGTCCTGTCGGAGTCGGCCGTCATCGGCCGCGAACTGGTGGCCAAGGTACTGGTGGACCAGTCACACCCCGCCCTGTTCGACCACCCGCTGGACCACATCCCCGGCGCCCTGCTCTTCGAGGCGTACCGGCAAACGGCCCTGCACGCGGCACACGAACTGCTGGGCCTGTCCCCGCACCGGCTCACCATGATGCGCTGCCTCGCCGCCTTCACCCGCTTCGGCGAGTTCGAGATACCGGCCATCTGCCGGGCGGAACTGGTCGAGGATCCCGACCATCCGGGCGTGACCTTCCGTATGGAGATCGCGCAGGACGACGTAGTGATCTCCACCGCCGAGATCGGCCTTCAGTGCGCCACCCCCATCGGCCACCGACTCGTCCCCGAGACCGCGCCGTTGGCCGTCCAGGTCGGCTGAGCACTCCACCCCCACCCCGCGGCCCCGCCGTGACCAGTGCTGTCCCGGACCGCGGATCTCCTCGAACCCGCCAGCAGCAGCGCCCGCCGTCGACGCCCGTGTCGGCCCCGGGCCGCCGGGCGGCTTCGCGCAGCACACCCTCTCCCCAGGAAGCACATCAGCATGCCCACACCCATGCCCATGATCTGGTTCGACTTCGGCGGGGTTCTCTCACCGCCCCTCGACGACCTGTACGACGACTACCACCGAAAGACGGGGATCACACCCGACCAGCTCAAAACCGCCATGCGAGATGTCGCGGCGGAGATGAACATGCCGACGCTGGCCCCCGTCGAACTCGCCGTCATCACCGAGGCGGAGTGGGGCCGCCGCCTGGCCCAGGCCCTGACCCGCAGACACCCCGGCATCGACCTGTCCCGCGCACGGCTGGAGACCTTCGGCGAGCAGTGGTTCGACGGCGTCGTCGCCAACCCCCTCATGGTGTGCGCCCTGCGCTACGCCCGGGACAACGGCTTCCGCGTCGGGATCCTGTCGAACAACGTAGTGGAGTGGGAGCCCTACTGGCGGCCCATCATCGAACCCGCCGGGGAGCTGGACTGCCTCATCGACTCCTGCAAGGTCGGCGTCCGCAAGCCCGACCCCAGGATCTTCGACCTCGCCGCGAAGACGGCCGAAGCCGAACCCGGCGACTGCGTCCTCATCGACGACCTCGCCGAGAACTGCGAGGCCGCCCGCTCCCGGGGATGGCAGACCGTGCACTTCCGCGACAACGCCCAGGCCCTCGACGAACTGCGCCGCGTCACCGGCCTGCCCAGCATCATCTGACCCCGCCCGCCTCGCGGCAGACGCGGCCGGCCCGAAGGCCGACTCTCCACCGGCCCCGCCACGCCCGGAGCCTGCGACGAACTGCGCCAGATCACCGGCCTGCCCAACTCGTCCGACACCCCGCCTGCCCCGCACGGCACACGTGTCCGGCCGAGAGCCGACTTCACCGGCCCCTCGCACACGGCAGCCGGAGCCCCGCGCCGAACCGCCGGACGGTTCCTTCCCCGCCGACTTTCCCGCCGACGAAACGAGATTCGTCATGACCACCAGCACCGCCCCGGCCATCACGGTCGCGGACATACCCCACCTGGACGCATCGCCCGTCTACACCCTGCGGCCGGACCGCTCCGCGGGTGGCCTGCCGCAGGTCACCCTGCCCAGCGGGCACGCCGCCGTGCACCTGACCCGCTACCGGGACGTCCACAAGGTGCTCACCGACCCGACGTTCGCCCGAGCCCGCACCAACGTCGAGGACGGCCCCAGCTTCCTCCCCACGACGATGCCTCCGGAACTGCTGCTCAACCTCGACACACCGGACCACGCACGGATGCGCGGCTTCGTCACCGCCGACTACAGCGCCGCCGGCGTGGAGCGACTGCGTCCCACCGTCGAAGCGGTCATCGACGACCGGTTCGCCGCCCTGCGCTCACAGGACAGCCCCGACCTGTTCCGTACCGTCCTCGACCCCTTCCCCGTGACGGTCAACTGCCACTTCCTGGGCCTGCCGCTGGACGACATCGCCTACTTCCGGCAGTACTCCCGCACCGTCCAGATGGCGTCCAACGACGACATCCCCCACCTGCTCGACCACTTCTGGAAGATCTACCACTACGTCACCGACCTGGTCACCGGCGCCCGTCCGGTCAGCCCCGACGGCCTGGTCGCCCGGTTCGTCGCCGGACGCGACCGCGCAGAACCCCCGCTCACCGACAAGGAACTGGTGGGCCTGCTGCTCGGCTCCGTCCTCGGCGCGGACCAGAACGTGCTGTCGTTCCTCACCAAGGCCGTCTACGTCCTGCTCTGCTCCCCGCGACTGTGGCAGCGGCTGGTCGACGAACCCGACATCGCACCCCGGCTGGTGGAGGAACTGCTCCGGCTCATACCGCTCGGCACCATCTCCACCTTCCCCCGGGTCGCCACCCGCGACCTGGAGACGAGCGGCGGCCTCGTCCGCGAGGGCGACGTCGTCTACGCGGACGCCTTCGCGGCCAACCGCGACCCGGAGGCCTTCCCCGAGCCGGAGGTCATCGACCCGGACCGCCAGGGCAAGCGCCACCTCCAGCTGGGCTACGGCATGCACCACTGCATGGGTGCCGCGCTGACCCGCCTGGAGATCACCACGCTGCTCACCCGCCTGGCCCGCGAGTTTCCCACACTCACCCTCGACGCCGACCCCCAGTCCCTGCCCTGGGACCACGGCACCCTGCTGCGCCGCCCCACCTCACTCCCGGTGCGCTGGTAGCCGCCCCCGCAGGACCCCCGCTCACCTCGGGGACGGAAGACAACGAACTCGGTGCCCCAGGCCAGACCCGGGGCACCGAGCTGTCTCCCCCACCCGGCCGGAGGCCAAGCATCCCGACTCATCAACGGCGGGGACGCCCAACGGAGTTCAAGGACGGTTTCTCAGCGGTCTGCCGCTCAGGACCCGCTGGCCTCGCCCCCTCCTTGGATCGCGAGACCGCCAAGCGACGCCGCGGCATGGGCACTCGCTGACTGCGAGACGGCAGCAGCACCGCCGCGTGGCCCACGGGTGACGCACAATCTGGCCGCGCGCCGCGTCACTTCTCGGTGTCGATGCCCTCGCGGGCATCAGCCGAGTCCAGCGCAAGGGCACGACCACGACCCGCACCGGCTGTCAGTTCGGGTCCAGCCGGTGGGCGAGGTCGTGGGCGGCGGCGCCGGTGAGGTCTCCGGCGTAGGTTCCGACGATCTCGATACGGCCGCCGGTGATCGACGAGGTCACGGAGGGGGTGCCCCAGAGCTTGCCGTCGACGACGATGGCGATTTCGTTGCGTGGGACCGGGGCCGACGCGACGGACCCGGTGAGGGCGGCGAAACGCGTCCGGTCGGCGGAGTCGAGGGTCACCTCGACCCGCCAGGTGCCGTCGGCACCGCTCTTGTCGGCCTTCGCGGAAGCGACCTGGACGTCGGTCATGCCTCTGGCGCGGTCGGCCTGGACGCAGAACTCCGGGTGGGACGCGCTCGCGGGCACGGGGTAGCCGTCGCTGCCCTGGGCACAGGCGTGCTCGTTGGACGCGGTGACCGGCAGGAAGGAGATCAGGGCCGCCTTCCCGGAGTTCGTGGTGTCGACCCCTGCGGCAGGCTGACCTACGTGGGCGCGCGGGGTCACGGCGTCCGCCACGGCCATCCCGGCGGTGGCGACCGCGACGGCGGCGACGACGCCGATACCGGCACGGGACAGCCGCTGCCGCCGCCGGGCAATCCGCAACGCGCCGTCGGCTAGGCCGACCAGATAGGCACCGGCGACGTCCCCGCCGCTCCCCCGGACCTGGGCGCGCAGAGCGTCGTGCAAGGCCGTTTCGTGCAGCGGGTGTTCGGTCGAGTCGTTCATGCGACGACGCCCCTTCCGGAGGCGGTGGAGGAGGCGGCCGACTGACCCGGCTCGGCCAGGGCGCTACGGAGAGATGCCAGGGCCTTGTGGGTCTGGCTGCGGACCGTCCCCTGGGCGACACCCAGAATCGCGGCGATCTCCGCGTCCGGTCGGTCCTCGAAGTAGCGCAGCACGACCACCGCACGCTGACGCTTGGGCAGCCGCCGCAGCGCCGCCATGATGTCCTGCCGCTGGGCCACGGTGTCGGCCCAGTCGGCACCCTGCGCGGACGGCTGGTCCGGCAAGGTGTCGGTGACCGTCTCCCGTCCCCAGCTGCGCAGCCGGAAGCGATCCACTTGGGCGTTGTACAGCGCCCGGCGCACATAGATCTCCGGCTGCTCCCGGTCGCGCAGCTTCGACCAGCGTCGAGCGGTGGCGGCAAGCGCGGTCTGCAGCAGGTCCCGGCCCTGCTCCCAGTCCCCGGTGAGCAGGTAGGCCGTGTGCAGCAGCGATCTCGACCGTGCCGCCACGAACTCGCGGAACTGGCGTTCCTCGTCGGCGTTCAATGCGCCCTCCCTCGTTCCCCTGTAAAGACGGGCGCGAAGGCGGGTTCGACTGCCCCGCCGGCCAGACTTTCTCGCTCCAAGCCCTCCGGACTCCTCGCAGAGGCAACATGACGGCCCCAAACGGTCAGACCATGGAGCCGCCCCGACCCCTCACGCCGATACCTGCACGGCGCCCGAGCCCGGGATCGTCTGCCCGGACGACGGCCCAGAGTTCACCGCCCCGCAGCAACAGGTGCGGACCGAGGATTCCGTCACTGAGGGCACTGCCCCGAGCCCCCGGCATGGTTACGGCCCTCGGCGTTGCTGTTGGGGCTTCGCCCCTGCACCGAAGTGGGCCCGGTGCAGGGGCGAAGCCCCGTTTCAGGGGCGCGGGGAACTGCGCGAGCGGCCACGACGCGGCCGCACTCCTACGAACAGAGCCAACGCCCGGGCAGCTGGGCGGGAGGCCGGGCCTACTGGAGCATGCCCCAGATGAGGTCGGTGTCGGCGTCGGTCACACCGGTCGTGGTGACGCCGGACGACGTGCCCGGGAAGCGCAGCGAACCGTTGATGGCGCCGACGTAGAGGTCGGCCTTGCCGTCGCGGTTGGTGTCGCGGAGGCGGACCACGTCGCCGAAGCAGTCGTTCCATGCGACGTCGCCGGGGACGCCGGCGGTGTTGCGGGCGAGCCACTTGGAGTTGGTGCCGGTGACCCCGCTCGCGCTGCCGCGCAGGACGTGAACGCCGCCCTCGGTCGTCTCCTGGCTGATCTTCTCTCCGTAGACGCCGATGGCGAGGTCCTTGTAGCCGTCACCGTTGATGTCGGCGGCCGAGACGGAGGAGCCGAACGAGTCGCCGGACTCCGGGGTGCCGGCGACGTTGGTGGTGGCCTGCGTGATACGGGCAGTGGTGGCGGGGCCGGTGGAGGAGCCGTACCAGAGGGACACCCGGCCCTGGTAGTTGTTGTACATCTGGCTGCCCGCCGCGAGGTCCCCGTAGCCGTCCTTGTTGAAGTCGGCGATCACCGCCTCGCTGGGGTCGCCGTAGTCCGTGACGAGGCGCAGGGTCTTGCCCGCGCTGAGCGTGGAGCCGCCCTTGATGAACCACGCGTCCGTGCCGAAGCTGTTGGGCTCGTCGTTGATTCCGATGATGACCAGATCGGTCTTGGAGTCCCCGTTCATGTTGCCCGAGACCAGGGAGGTGGGCGCGAATCGCGTCGTCTTGTCGTGGCTGGTGACCGAACCTGCCACACCGGTGCGCGTGATGCTGCGGTAGACGTAGACCTTGCTCCCGCTGATCGCGGCCAGGTCCTTCTTGCCGTCGCCGTTGAAGTCGCCGGCGGCGAGGTCGCGGCCGAAGCGGGCGTTCGCCACCTTGGCGCCGGCGTTGGGGATCGTGGTGCCGCCTGAGAGGCCGGTCGCGCTTCCCCACAGGATGACGACGCCGCCCTCGTCCGTGCGTCCGTCGACGTCCTCGCGCGACACCGACACGGCGAGGTCCCCGTATCCGTCGGCATTGAAGTCGGCGGGCACTCGGACGTCGCCGAACTGGTCCTCCGTCTCGTCGGAGCCGGGGACGCCGGGGCTGTCCTGGGTGATCACCTGGGTCTGGGTGCCGGGTCCGGAGGCGGTACCGAAGGTGATCTGGACGCCGCCGCCCTTGCTGTGCTGCTCGTAGGTGTAGCTGGCGTAGTCGCGGTAGCCGTCGCCGTTGAAGTCGTCCGCGTACTTGGCCGCCGCCGCGCTGGCGGGAGAAGCCGTGAGGACGGGGGCGAGGGACGCCACGAGAAATGCCGCGCAGGCTGCGGGGCGAATGCGCATGAAATGTCTCCTGATGATTCTCTGCGACCACTCCTGTGCCGGTTGATGCCCAAGGGACCACAGAGCCAGGAGCGGTTAATGATCAGAAGACAGTCGGACGGGGGAAAAGGTTGCAGGCGGCGCAGCCTTGATTCGGTGGCCGTCGACGGCAGTGGGCCGCCCGGTCCCGTACAGACGTCCCACGGACGGTCTACCAGGCGTTCACCCCGCTGGTCGTTGACGAGTGGCTGCCTGCCCAACAGGTGAGCGGGGAGGTCTGGGAACGCACGGTCAGTGCGGGGTTGTCCTACCCCTGGTGTTACGACTCCTCCCCCGGCGCCAAGGACGGGGGTGGCTCCAGTCGCTGCTCGTGTGCCTCACGGAATCGCGACGAAGTGATCCTGCTGCTGGCTCTGGCCGAGCGGGAGGGCGCCGGCCGCCTGGGCGTTCACGGAAAGGGCCGAGGCCGCCGCGCGCCGCGGTGTCTGCTCGATCCCCGAGGGGTGGGCCGGGAGGTGCCGGCGCGGTCGCCGTCGGAGCGGTGCTCTCGCACCGTGCCTACGGCCGCGTGGCCACCCGCGCCGGCCGAGGGTGCGGTCGTGCGGCGACCGTACCGGCCCACCCCGATCCGTCAGTAGCCGTAGATCATCTTGTAGGCCACCTCGGGAAGGAACTGGCCGGCGCTGGAGCCGGACCCGACGCCGCAGTTGCCGTCGGACTCCCCCGGGGTCTTGATCCACAGAAGCATCTCGGCCCCTCCGCCCTTTTGGGTGGGTGTGCCGATGCGGCGGCCCGAGGGGTTGCACCACTGGCCGTTGGAGCCGTTGCCGTTACGGCTGGTGTCCACGACGAAGGGCTTGGTGTAGCCGTAGCGCGCGCCGAGTTCACGGTTCACGGCGTTGCCGAAGGCCGTGTTCTCGGCGGTCGTGAAGTAGTTGGAGACGTTGAGCGAGAAACCGTGGGCCTGGCGGAGACCGGCTTCGTGGAGGCGGCGGGCCATGGTCGCCGCGTCCGTCCAGCCCGGGTTGCCCGCGTCCATGTAGACCCAGGTGTTGGGCGCCTGGCGGCTGAACTCGGCGAGGGCACCGCTGAGCATGGCTTCACGTTCGTCGATCTGGGCCTGGGTCATGCAGCCGTAGTCCCCGAGGGAGTCCGGTTCCAGGATGACGACAGCCGGGCGGGCCGCGATCCCGCCGGCGAACTGGGCGATCCAGCTCGCGTAGGCGGACGGCGAGGAGGCTCCCCCGGCGGAGTGGCCGCCACAGTAGTCGCGGTTGTAGACGTTGTAGGCGACGAGGAGGGGCAGCTTGTCGGCCCGGTCCGCCGCGCCGACGTACGCCCCCGTGGCGGTACCGATGGTGCCGCTCCAGGAGCCGAACCAGCGGGCCATCGGGGTGTTGGCGATGGCGGAGTTGATCGCGGAGGCCCGGCCGTCGCCGGGGTGGGAGGCCGCCCACTGCTTCGCCGAGGAATTGGGGTCCACGTAGAACCCGCTCGTCATGGAGGTGGGGTCGGCGGCATGTGCGGACGGTGCGGCGGCGAGCGCCAGCGGCAGCGCCAAGAGGGCTGCCGCCAGGGTGCGGAGTCTGCGGCTCATCACAAGACCTCGGTTTCCTGGCAGGGGATCGCGGGGGTCATGGGAGTTGGGAGCGCTCCCACTGGAAGCGGTCCCAATCGTGAGGCGGGCTTGTTTAGGTGTCAATAGCTGGCGCAGCCCTTGAGCCGGACAAGACGCGGTGCCATCAATACTGGAAGCGCTCCCAATATTCGCGCCCAGCCCTTCTCACCTGTGGAAGACTCTCGATCCATGGCAGAAGATGCGCCGCGCCGGCAGCCGACGCTCGACGAGGTGGCCGAGCGCGCCGGCGTCTCCCGCTCCGTGGCCTCCCGCGCGCTCAACAACGCCCCGCACGTCAGCCGCGCCAAACGTGAGGCCGTCGAGCGGGCCGTCCGGCAACTCGGATACGTCCCCAACCCGAGCGCCCGCGCTCTGGCCACTCGGCAGACGGGAGCGGCCGCCCTGGTGATCTCGGGAGAAGATCCGTCGATCTTCGCCGATCCCTTCTTCGCCCAGGTCATCGTCGGGGCGTCGGCCGCCCTCGAGGAGGCCGACCTGCATCTGATGCTGTGCCTGGCCGCTTCCGACCGGGGTCGCAAACGGGTCGCGGAACTGCTTCGGTCCCGAGGAGCCGACGGCGTCATGCTGATGGCGCTGCGCGAGGACGACCCGCTGTTGCCCCTGACCGCGGAAGCACAGATGCCCGTGGTCTTCGGCGGGCGCCCGGTCGGCGCGACTCCCCGGTGGTACGTCGACGTCGACAACGTCGGCGGGGCGCGCGAGGCGACCGAGCACCTGATCACCCGGGGCCGGCGTCGTGTCGCCGCGCTCTGCGGACGGCTGGACACCGAGGCCGGGCGCGCCCGGTACCGCGGCTATCGGGATGCCCTTTTGGCCGCGGGCCTCGAACCACTCCCGCCGCAGGAGGGCGACTTCACCGAGCCCAGCGGAGCCGCCTCCATGGCCGCGTTGCTGGCGAACCATCCTGACGTGGACGGGGTGTTCGCCGCCAACGACAACATGGCGGCGGGCGCCCTGCGTACGCTGCGCGACGCCGGCCGGCTTGTCCCCGCCGATGTCTGTGTGGCCGGCTTCGACGACCTGGCCGTCGCGCAGTTCGCCGACCCGCCGCTCACGACCGTCCATCAGCCCATAGAGGCCCTGGGGTGGGAGATGGCGCGCATGCTCGTCTCGGTGGTCAATGGCCTGGACCCCACGCCCCTGGTCCTGCCGACCCGGCTGGTCGTCCGCTCCAGCGCGTGACGGCCGCGGTGGCGGTGGCGGCGCGGTGGTGTGGGCGTGGCGGTGCGGTGGTGGTGGCGGTGGGGGTGCGGAGGGTCGACCGCGCGCAGTCAGTCCGACCGGACGGACGCTGCGCGCGTTCGTGGAAGTCGATCGCACCATCGTGAGCAGCGAGCGCCTGGCCGTGTAGTTGATCGAGTACGCCAGAATGTTCCCGTACGAAGTTCAGCCGGTCGGAAGCCGCCGATGGTCGCGCCGCATCCGCTCGTCACAGCCCTCGCCCGGAGTTTCCAACTCGGCGCCGGGATCCTCAAAGCCACCGTGGAGTACGGCCCTTCGGGAACGGTATGGGTAGCGCTGACCGGAGGCGATCACCAACCGTCGGCCGACCTGTGACCGCCGTGGATCGCCCTGAGACCTGCTGATGTCGACCTCGGGAGTGGTAGGCCCGCGCGCTCCGGTCTCGAACTGGGGCGCAAGTCACGCTGAGAGTCGGCGACGAGCGAGCGGTCTTGGTGGCGGCTCGAAGTGCCTTCTGTCAGCAGGACGTCGGATTGTCGACCTGGCTGGGTGTGCGGGGCGCGTCTGCGTGGTGACATGTGTATATGGAGGTTGTGCTGGCCAGCTTGATCGCTGTCGCTGGAACCCTGTTGGGATCAATCATCACCTTTACCTTCCAGCGCCGTTCCAGTGCGCAAGCGGAGCTCTTCGCCCGCTCCCTGCAACTGCGCCAGGAACGTCTGACGACTTACAGCGCCTTCGCAGGAGCCGTAACGGCACTCAAGCAAGAGACCGTTGCCCTTTGGATCCGCCTTCAGGTAGATGCCGACAGCCCCGAGACGCGACGCGCCTTCACCGAGTGCGACCGACTTGGCGCCGCCGCAGAGAATGCTCAGTTCCGAGTCCGGCTCCTCGCCGAAGACGACATGCTCGTCGCACTTGCGGCGTCGGCCTTCGACGCCATCGGCCCAATCCGTAGGGCGTCAACTAGAACGGAACTGGCTGAACGCGAGCAAGAGCTGCAGGACGCCCTCAACGCCTTCATTGCCGGCGCCACTTCCCAGATTCATTGATCCACTAGCCTGGGTCGGTAGGATCCAGGAATAGAGTGACGGGCCGTTAGGTCCTGAAGTCTCGCCCTCCGCTGCCTGACTCGTCTTGTGACACCGCGAGCTTCCGTCTACTCCAAGGCTGCGAGTCCGGGGTCTATACCTTGCTCGCGACCACCATGTAGTTCTCGGCCTCGAGATCGAACGTGCTCACTTCCGTCCGGAGCCCGACCCGGTGCAGCTCGGCTTCGAGTTCCTCGTACCGGTAGGGCCAGCAAGAGAGCACTTCCGAGCGGACAAGAACCAGCCCAGCCGCATCAACTTGGGCAATCGCAATCTCGATGTGGTGCTCATCCTCCCAATGCGGCGCGATCTCCCAGCGGTAGATCACGAGGGCATCGCGGCCTTTTCGTCGGACGAGCCGGTCCCTGATGTCCAACCGGGAACCTCTGGCCCTCACGAGTTCCCAAGTGCGGGATGTGAGCACCAAGCGCCCGCCAGGGCGCAGAAGCCGTGACATCGACTCCAGAGCAGCACCCCTGCCTTTCGCGCCCGCAGCATGGTGCAGCGAATTGCCAACGCAGAACACCATGTCGAACGTGTCGTCCTCGAAATGATCGGACAACTCTTCCCAGTTCGCCCGTACGGCCCGGACGGAGGCCCCGAACTCCTCAGACAGCTCCGCAGTCCGGCGAACCATCGCCTCGCTGGCGTCAGTTGCGACAACCTGCATGCCACGACCGGCGAGGCCAACCGCCAACTGTCCGGTTCCGCACGAACAGTCGAGGACGTGAGCGTTCGACGGCAGGAGACTGAGGACGTCATCGAAGGACGCAGCGAACTCGGCGGGAGGCAACTTTGCATCCGAGATGAGCCATTCATACACCTCGGCAAGCACGTCATATTCCGTCACAACCACTACCTCCGTCACCCAGCAGACTCACGGCGGGACGTCAGCCCATCAGAGGAGCAAGCCGGGTAGCAATGGTTTTCGCGAGGACCCCCGTCCATCCACGCCGCAGAGAGCGCGAACTGGTCCGCCCGGTCATTCGCCGTGTTCGCCGCTTGACTCCGTGGTCAGGGACGAAAGCCCCATCCCCGCGACACGGTCCGGCGCCAACCCATCCCGTTCGCACCCAACCCAGCCGCGACGCGCTCCGGCACGGCCCCAGCCACCGGCCGAACACCTCGTACGGAAGGGTCACGTCGTACGGGAGGATTCTGCACTTCTCGCTTCTGCAAGATCTCCACACCTCGGACGCACTCGAAGGCGGCGTCAACCAAAGGGTTGCACTAACTACACGTTAGTGCTTTCCTTTCGTAAGTGCTGCGAGCTGCCCGTCTCAGGGGCTCGCTCTTCCCTTCGTCCCAGGAGTACGCACTGTGACCACCCCCGTTGTTTCCATCGCCTACCACTCCGGCTACGGACACACCGCCGTCCTCGCTGAAGCCGTCCGGGACGGTGCCGCCGAGGCGGGCGCCGAGGTGCATCTGATCAAGGTCGACGAGATCACCGACGAGCAGTGGGCGCTGCTGGACCGCTCGGACGCCGTCGTCTTCGGCTCGCCGACCTACATGGGCACCGCTTCCGGCGCTTTCCACGTCTTCGCCGAGGCGTCCTCAAAGCGCTGGTTCGGGCAGGACTGGAAGGACAAGCTGGCAGCTGGCTTCACCAACTCCGGTTCCAAGAGCGGCGACAAGCTGCACACCTTGCAGTTCTTCCAGATCCTCGCCGCGCAGCACGGCATGCACTGGGTCAACCTCGGTCTGCACCCCGGCTGGAACAACAGCGAGGGCTCCGAGCACGACCTCAACCGTCTCGGCGTCTTCGCCGGCGCCGCCGCTCAGACCAACGTCGACGAGGGCCCGGACGGCGTTCACAAGGCCGACGTCAAGACCGCCGAGCACCTGGGCCGCCGGGTGACGGAGACGGCGCAAGTGTTCCTGCAGGGCCGCGCGGCCTGATCCTCGTAACGTCAGGATCGTCGGTAGCCGGAGCTGTACGGCGGGATCTTGCTGGTCACGTGGTCCAGGCGCCGGGCCGCCCGGTCGGGTTCGGGGTGCCTAGCGCGACGGCGATCCGGTTCGCGGCGACGTTGCCCCGCGATCGGTTCGCCGGGAATCACGGCCCGGTCGCGTCCGCGTCCATCGCGTCCATCGCCTCCACAGCGTCCCGAGACCATGTGGTACCGGCCGGCCGTCGACTTTCAGCCGGACGACGGGCCGTGTGGTGCGGCGCGCATGAGGAGCTCCTTCCGCCACCACCCGAGCCACCTGAACCGGACACGCCAGATGACTACTCTCGCCTTCGATTCACCGCCCCGGTCGGCATTCCCGACGCCGACCTCTCAGTCCACCGCACCGAATGACACCCGGTGCGGCAACGCCGGGCATGTGGAGGAGCCCCATGGCTCCTCCACAACGGTGGCTCCTCAACCGGCGGCCGGGAATACAACCGCCGTGCCGCGTCGACGGCTTCCCGGGTCAGCGGAGCGTGCGTTCCAGTCGTTCCGCCACCAGCTTCACGAACTGCGCGGGCTCCTTGGGCTGTCCGCCTTCGGCGAGGACGGCAAGTCCGTGCAGGAGTTGGGCGGTCTCGGCGAGTTCCGCCCGGTCCTCCTGCTCCGCGTAGGCCTGCCGCAGGCCGCGGACGAGCGCGTGAGCGGGGTTGAGTTCGAGAATCCGCTTGGTGACCGGCACCTCCTGGCCCATCGCCCGGTACATGTTCTCCAGCGCCGGGGTGAGGTCATGGGCGTCGGAGACGACACACGCCGGTGACACGGTCAGGCGGGTCGACAGCCGGACGTCCTTGACATCCTCCCCCAGTTGCTCCTTCATCCACTCCAGCAGGCCGGCGTAGCTCTCGTCCTGCTCGTCCCGCCCACTGTCCTCCTGGTCGCCGCCCTGGATGTCGAGGTCGATCTCGCCCTTGGCGACGGATCGCAGTTGCTTGCCCTCGAACTCGCCCACGGCGTCGACCCACACCTCGTCGACGGGGTCGGTCAGCAGCAGGACCTCGACGCCTCGGGCCTTGAACACCTCCATGTGCGGGGAGTTCTCGATGCTCTGCCGGGACTCGCCTGTCAGGTAGTAGATGTGCTCCTGGCCGTCCTTCATCCGCTCCACGTACTGCTGGAGCGTCGTCGGCTCGTCCGACTCATGGGTGCTGACGAAGGACGCGACCGCGAGGATGGCATCGCGGTTGTCCGGGTCGCCGAGCAGTCCCTCCTTCAGCACGGCGCCGAACTCACGCCAGAACGTGGCGTACTTCTCAGGGTCGCGGGCCTTCATCTCCTTGACCGACGACAGGACCTTCTTGGTCAGCCGTCGCTGGATCATCCTGATATGGCGGTCCTGCTGGAGGATCTCCCGCGAGACGTTGAGCGACAGGTCCTGCGCGTCGACGACGCCCTTGACGAAGCGCAGGTACGGCGGCAGCAGCGCCTCGCAGTCGTCCATGATCAGCACGCGTCGGACGTAGAGCTGGAGACCGCGCCGGAAGTCCCGGGTGAACAGGTCGTGCGGGGCGTGGGCCGGGAGGAACAGCAGCGACTGGTACTCGAACGTGCCCTCGGCCTGGAGCCGGATCGTCTCCAGAGGGTCACGCCAGTCGTGGCTCACGTGCTTGTACAGCTCGTGGTACTCGTCCGCCGAGACCTCCTCACGCGAGCGTGCCCACAGGGCCTTGCGAGAGTTCAGCGTCTCCGGCTCGGCCGTCTCCTCGCCGTCGCCGGCCGGGGGGACGAGGCGGATCGGCCAGGTGATGAAGTCCGAGTACCGCTTGACGATCTCCCTGATCTTCCAGGTGGAGGTGTAGTCGTGCAGCTGGTTCTCGGGGTCGGCGGGCTTGAGGTGGAGCGTCACGGACGTGCCCTGGGGCGCTTCCTCCACCTTCTCCAGCGAGTAGGTGCCCTCGCCGCGGGAGGACCAGCGCGTGCCGCTGTTCTCGCCGAGGCGCCGGGTCACCAACGTCATCTCGTCAGCCACCATGAATCCGGCGTAGAACCCGATGCCGAACCTGCCGATCAGCCCCTCGGCGCCGTCGTCCTGGGCCTCCTCCAGTTCCTTGAGAAGGGCGGCCGTACCGGAGTTGGCAATGGTGCCGATCAGCGTGCCGACCTCGTCGTACGACATCCCGATGCCGTTGTCCCGCACGGTGAGCGTACGGGCCTTGGGGTCCACATCGATCTGGATGTGCAGGTCGGACAGGTCCACGTCGAGAGCGTCGTCGCGCAGGGCGGCCAAGCGCAGCTTGTCGAGCGCGTCCGAGGCGTTGGAGACGAGCTCCCGCAAGAAGACGTCCTTGTTCGAGTAGACCGAATGGATCATCAGCTGGAGGAGCTGACGGGCCTCTACCTGAAACTCAAACGTTTCGGTGGACATGGTTCGCGTGTCCCTCACAGGTCCCTGAGTCGCGGAAAACGGGCGACAGTCAGTTTAAAACACCACGTCAGGGCGTTTCACGTGAAACTGACAGCTCGTCACGCCTCAGTCCCGGCGGGCCGTGACGTCACCGTTGACCGTGGTCAAGGTCATCAGGCGTTTTCGGTCGGCATCCTGAGCGTGGGCATCGGTCGTGGTGCGCCCGTTGTCGGTACTCATGATGACGCGATAGGCCGGGGCATCGTGGGGGACGGTGATGTCGACCGAGCCGTTGACCGTCCTCGCCGTCACACTCGCGGGTGCGGCAGCGCACTGCATCACGACGTCACCGTTGACGGTGCTCGCGTGCAGCCGGCCGGCCTCGATCGAGGCCGCGCGCACCGACCCGTTGCGGGTGGACAGCCGCAACGGATCGTGGTCCTGACCGGAGTGGTTCACCGTCACATCGCCGTTGACGGTCGTGATGTCCAGCGCGGCGGCGACGTCCACCACGTCGACGCCGGCATTGCGGGCGGCGACAGTGACCTTCGCACCGTCTGGGATCTCGACGTACGGCATCCGTGGACAGCCGTCGTCGTCGTGGTCGGCGCAGTCCAGATCCAGAGTCCAGCGGTCGCCGTGGTGGGACCAGCGCCCGTCGATCCGATCGTCCACGCCGATCTGGTCACCGTCGGCCGGGCGCAGCCGCAGTCCGTTGTCGGTACTGATCAACACTTCTCCCCCGGACGCCGCCGCACGCAGGGCGTTGTCGGCTCGGGACGCGTCACTGCCACCACCGCCGCAGGAGCCCGCGAACGGCAGCGCCAGCAGCAGCAACAACGTCGGAGGCACGAGGTGCCGCGGGGGCATCATTTTCATGCCCCTACGGTTTCCCCGCATCGACGCGGCCATGGCGGGGTGCCCGGTGCCGGCTGGACGGACAGGCCTCTGCCGGGCCGTACGGAATGTCCCGACAGAGGGCGGGAGCCCCCGGCACTTCGAGAATCGCCGAACGGCGTCGTGGTCACGGGGGCCGTGAGTGCGCCGGCGGAGGATGAGTGACACAGACGGGATGTGGCGGGGCGTCAGTGGGGTCGCCGAGCTGGGCACGATGCGCCCAGTGCCCAGCACCGACTGCCGGGAGGTCGCAGCCTCCCCCAGCACCTGACAGAACCACGTCAGCGGCTGTTGAGACAGGCCAGACAGACACACGGTCTCAGCTGGTTCTTCAACCTGCGCGCAGTCGGGCGCGCAGGACTGCCGCACCGTCCCCCTCAAGGTTCTCGCACGCCGCTGCGCGGCCTACCCTCGCCATCACCAGCGAGAGCGTCCACACGAGCATGATCGACCCGCCAAGCTCTTGGTGTGCGGCGTCCAGCAGCCGGGCGTAGTCGATCCCGGCGAAGCCCTTGTGTCGGCCCTTGGCGGGACCACGGTCCAGGCTGCAGCGCCCCCTGCGGCCGTAACCCCGTCGGTCGGCTGGGCATACTCAACAGGCCTGCACGACAAGCGAGAAGGACGCGAGGGGCGGAGCGTCGGCCTGCCACGGCCGGCGCAGGTGAAGCTCCAGGAGCCCGACGCCGGGGACCTGCGCCTGGAAAGTGAACGTCCGCGCACCGGCTGCGCCGGGCGCGGCACCTTCACCCGGCGAGGATTGCGCCCCTTGAGCGACCAAGACGTCCGAGGCTTCCGAGGTGATGAGCCACAGATGGCCGGTCGTGGGATTCTCCCGCAGCTTCACTGCCACCAAATCCCCCACACCTACGTGGATTTCACGGCCGTTGTCCGCCTCGGTGCAAGTCACCTGCGGCACAGCACCCTCCCTCGCTCCAGATAGGCCCACCGGCACGGACCAGTGCGGAACATGGGCCCACTTTCCGGTCATTCTCGCGCAAAGCCTGGTCGATATGGATAGTGCGGAGAAAAGTAGCCCTTCTCGATGGTGGCTCATCCGGTTTCATGGGGGACAGAATGGAATCAGAACCGCAGCAACTGGAAGAAATCCAGCAGGCCATCACCCGCGTCAACGCCGACTGGCGGGCCAGCACCAACCGGCTGACGCGACTGTCGGCCGAGGAACAGCGCCTCCGCCTCGGCTTCGTACCCGGCCCCAATGACCCGTCGCTCGCCGAACGTGAAGCGGCGGCCCTCCGCAATCAGCAGGGCCCTGCCATAGAGTCCTCGGCCGCCCTGGGTATGCCTGGCACATATGACCTACGGAACGTGGACGGCCAGAACTACGTCACGCCCGTTCGCGATCAAGACAACTGCGGTTCGTGCGTGGCCTTCGGGACCCTTGCCGCCGCCGAGGGCACGTACCGAGTGGCCCTGAAGAACCCGGATCTGGAGATCGACTATTCCGAGGCGCACCTCTTTTACTGCCACGCACGACGCGAGGGCCGCACATGTGGCAATGGCTGGTGGGTGGACCGTGCGCTCGAGGCCGTGAAGAACTCCGGCGTCGTGGACGAGCACTGCTATCCGTACACGGCCGGCGACCAGAACTGTGCCGGGCAGTGCGACAGTTCCCAGTCCCGGCTCACCTACATTGAGAACTGGCGCCGCTATGTCACCGCGGCCTCCATGAAGATCTGGCTGAGCAGCACGGGACCGCTGATCGCCTGCTTCACGGTCTACGAGGACTTCTTCGCCTATGCGGAGGGTGTGTACTGACACGTGTGGGGGGAAGAGGTCGGCGGGCACTGTGTCTGTGTCGTGGGCTACGACGACGAAGGCGGCTACTGGATCTGCAAGAACAGCTGGGGCGAGGACTGGGGCGAGGACGGCTTCTTCCGCATCCGCTACGGCGCCGTGGGTATCGACGCCGAGATGTGGACCGTAGAGGGCATCCGGAGCCCGTTCGCGGTGCGGGACGCCGCCTTCGTGTCCCAGTCCTTGCCCACCGCGATGGTCCCCGGCCAGGGATACGACATCGCGGTCACCATGCGCAACACCGGGATCCAGAGCTGGACGCAAGGTCAGAACTACCGTCTGGGATCCCAGAACCCCCAGGACAACACAGTCTGGGGCCTCGGCCGGGTCGACGTACCGCACCGGGTGCCGACCTGGGGCGAGGCGACCTTCGCCTTGCGTGTGACCGCGCCGCAATTGCCCACCCACCACCAGTGGCGGATGGTGCAAGACGGTGTCGAGTGGTTCGGCGAGTTCACTCCGGATGTGCTGGTGGAGGCTGCGGGCGTGAGCGTGCGCTACGGCTCCACGCTGCGCGTACGGCACGCCGTGACCTGGTCCAACCTCCACTCTCACCCCTACGCGTACGGTCATCCAGGGTCGTCGGGGCGGCAACAGGTCACCTGCTACGGCGGGGCCGACGACAACGACCTTTGGATCATCAAGGGCCCTGACGGAACACCGCCGGACTACCGCATCGGCCAGCAGGTCTCCCACGGTGATCTGGTACGCCTGGAGCACGTGGCCACCCGAAGGAACCTGCATAGCCACGGTGGTATCCCTTCCCCTGTCACCGGGCAGCAAGAGGTCACATGCTTCGGTGAGGGCGGGCAGGGTGACGGCAACGACACCTGGCGGGTGGAGATCGAGGGCGGCGGGACCTGGCAGGCGGGCCGACAGATCCGTCTGATCCACGTGCCGACCGAGCACGCCCTCCACTCTCACCAGGGCCACTCGCATCCGGACTGGACCATGGGGCAGCAGGAGGTCACCGGCTTCGCCGACCGCGACACCAACGACCTCTGGTTCGCTTCCGACTTCCGGGCATGTGACGCGCTGTTCATCTCGCAGAAGGTGCCTACCACCATGGTGCGCGGCGAGGGCTACAACGTGTCCGTGACGATGTGCAATGTCGGCACAGAGACCTGGACGACGGCCAGCTCCCACCGGCTGGGCTCGCAGAGTCCGCAGGACAACCAGACCTGGGGTCTGACCCGCGTCGAGCTGCCCCGCTCTGTCGCTCCCGGCGAGCACATCACCTTCCCGTTCCGGGTGACCGCGCCCGCCGGCACGGGCGTCACTCACTTCCAGTGGCGCATGCTGCGCGAGGGCGTCGAGTGGTTCGGCGGGCTGTCGGCGCGCACGCCCATACGCATCTACACGACGCTGGAAGAGACAACCGTCCCCGATGTCACGGGGCTTGCCCGCAACGCGGCTGGCAACGCGATCCGCGACGCTGACCTCGTGCCCCGCTTCACTGGCGCTCAGGGAGCGCGGGTAGAAGTGTGGAGCCAGGAGCCCGGGGCCGGAACCAGGTTGCGGCGCGGCAGCACGGTGACGCTGCGGATGGCCCATAGCGACTAGAGATCTTGACGGCTGGGGTTACGGCGGTTGGAGGTCGAGTCGGGTCTCAGCCGTGAAGCCCTCGGTGAGGCCGGGCTGGTACTGCATCCGCTTCAGCTGCGTCTTCACCAGGCATCTTGTCTGCCCGTTGCCTCGGTTTCGTTGCCGGTATGGCCGAGGGGCGCGGACGGAGTCATCGGTCGGTGAGGGGGCGCCGCGTCATACCTCCTGCTCGCCGATGTGTTGAGGCAGGTTGAAGAGCGGGAACAGGCGCTCGGTGTCCCGGAAGACATGGATGTCGCGGATCCGGTCCCCGGAGATGTCGACGACCTGAAGGGCCCAGGGCTCGAATCCCGCTCCGGTGACGCTGGGCCGGTACTGGCCGAAGGCCGGCGAGCCATTTGCCACAGTGGGGACCAACCGGGATCCCCGGCAGCCGACGGCGGGTCCGGTCAGCCATGCCTGGATGTCGGTGACGCCTCGCATCCACAGGGCGTAGGGCGGCAGGGACATGGTGGCGTCCACGTGCAGCAGCATGTTCAGCTCCTCCATGTCGAAGCTGGAGAAGGCCGCGGCATACCGCTTCGCCAGTGCCCGCTGAACGGCGTCGGGCGACGGTACCGCCGCGTCGCCAGCCATCTCGCGCCGGGCAGCCAGCGTGGCGCGGGCGCGCTGGAGGGCGCTGTTGGCCGCGGCGACGGTGCAGCCGTGCAGGTCTGCGACTTCGCGTGCCGAGAAGCCCAGTACCTCGCGTAGGAGGAGAGTCGCGCGCTGCCTGGACGGCAGGTGCTGAAGTGCTCCGATGAATGCCAGGCGTACGGATTCCCCTGCTTCGGCTGCCTCTGCGGGGTCGTCCGACGTATGGGTCAGTGCGGCCGGGCACGGTTCGATCCACAGGCTGGTGTCCGGTGGAGGGCCCGGTGAGACAGCGCCGCTGGTGGGGGCGGAGAGGTCCATCGGGCGAGCTCGGCGCTTGCCGGCGGCGAGTGTGTCCAGGCAGACGTTGGTGGCGATGCGGTAGATCCACGACCGTAGTGACGACCGTTCCTCGAACCGGTCGAGGCCGCGCCATGCCCGGACCATGGTCTCCTGCACGGCGTCTTCCGCGTCGAAGACCGAACCCAGCATCCGGTAGCAGTAGCCGAGCAACTCGGTCCGGTGCGCCTCCAGCCGTAGAGCCGCCGATTCGTCGCCGAGTTCGACCACGCCGGCTTCCAGACCATTCATCCCCGCCCCCTGGTGCGCACAGCATGCGCAGTATGCGTCCTGGGCGCCGGCACGGCCGTGACCGCAGGTCGGCGCTTTCTGCCTGGGCAGAATAACTTCTGTCGCAAACCTGACCGTGTGGATCGCCGGGCAGCCGACCTCGGCCCTCACTCACCTTTGACCAGCTGCTCCAGCCACACCGCAGTACGGCGGGTCTCAGGATGATCCTCACCCAAAACCCGCCGCCGCGCCTCCAGCGTCTCCTCACCCAGCACACGCGCCTCGCGCACCCGACCCACATCCGCTAGGTCGACGGCCAGGTTGGACGCTGTGAGCAGCGTGTCCGGATGCTCCGACCCCAGCACCCGACGCTGCACCCCCAACGTCTCCTCCCCCAACGCCACCGCATCCTCCACCCGCCCCACGGCCGCCAACCTGATGGCCAGTCCGGTCGCCGTGTGCAGCGTTTCTGGATGCTCCAACCCCCACACTCGGCGCCGTGTCTTCAGCGTCTTCTCACTCAGGGCGAGGGCTTCCTCGTCCCGTCCCAGCACCCACAACCAGGCGGCAAAGTTGTTGGCGCTGGCCAGAGTGTCAGGGTGATCGTCGCCGTAAAGGCGTCGGCGACGGGCGAGGGCGTCTTCGCCCAGAGCGCGGGCGCGTTCATGGCCCTGGGTGTCGGATTCCGCGCGAGCCAGGTAGTGGGCGGCCCACAGGGTGTCGTCGTGGTCGGGACCCAGTTGCTGCACGCACATGTCATAGAGCGGTTGCAGCCGGTCTCGGGCTGGGCGGGCCTGCCCGCGGTCCATCAGATACCAGCACGCCTCCCTTAATACGAACCGACCCCCGCTGGTGGTGAGCCGGGCGGGGTCGATGGCCAGGGCGTGCGGAAGCAGCACCTGCCAGGCCGGCCACCACCGCGGTTCACTGGAGTCTCCCGGGTAGGCCGCGGTCAGTAGTACTTCGGCATCCGCCATCGCCCGGTCATGCTCCTGGCAGGTCATCTGCCCCCTGAGCATGTCCTGGGTGAGGCGGTGCAACTGGACAGTGCCGTCCTGGACACGGGCCAGGCCATGCCGGGCGACCACCTCCACCGCGCCTACTGCTGCCAGCCGCGAACCCACCGTCTCCTTCAGAAGGGTGGAGGCCCGGTCGGGCAGATGGCCGGCGCAGTTGGTGAGAGGGAAGGGCTCCGGGGCCAGCAATGCCAGCGCATCCACCACCACAGCCGCCCCGGGATGGTCCGGGTCCAAGCGGGCCCGGGTGAGACGGACCTGCGCAGCCAGCGCGGTCGGATAACCGGGCGGATGGGCCTGTCCCATCACCTGAACCAGGTTCGCCGCCAGCTCCTCCCTCAGATCCGCCGCCGACAATCCCCGGGTCAGCAGCGCGGCCGCCTGCGCCAGCGCGAGGGGAAGGTCATCCAGAGTCGTGGCGATGTGGTCGGCGTCCACGTCGGTGAGGATCGCGCCCTGGGCGCGCAGCAACGCCACCGACTCCGTGCGGGAGAGCGTGTCCACGTCGAGAGGAACGGCGTAACTGTTCCAGTGCGGGTTGCGGGAGGTGATCAGCACATGCCCGGTGGTACTGCCGGGCAGGAACTGGGCGAGCGCACCCGGGTCTTCGGCGTTGTCGAACACCAGCAGCCAGCGTGAGCGCGTCCGCAGTTCGGCGAGGAGCGCGGACACCGCGTCGGTGGACGACGTTCCCGCTGGCACGGCGCCTGTGTGGAGGGCGAGCGCGGCAAGCTGGTCGGGGATGAGGGCGGGGTCTTCCGCCGCGATCCACCACGCCAGCTCGTACTCGCCGGCGAAGCGGTGCGCGTACTCGATCGCCAGCTGCGTCTTGCCTACTCCTCCACGGCCATGGAGGGCATGGACGGCCACCCGCTGACCGGATGCCAGCTTCTCCCGCAGGTGAACCAGGAGACTGTCGCGGCCGGTGAACGCCGCGTTCGGGGCCGGCAGGTTCCACACGCGTGGCAGGCTCCCCGGCAAGCGTGGTCCGCTGCCGCTTACCAGGGCCAGCATCCCCGGCGGCCGCGGCGGCGCCTGCTGAGGCCGGGACGGGCCCTCCACCGCCCGCAACAACGCCTCACTCGCGGTGTGCTCGTCCAGCCCGAACAGGTCCGGGGCCAGGAGGAAACTCAGGATCGCCGGCGGGATGGCTTCCGCGATACGGACCGGGGTGATCTTCTCCTTGCGGGCGACCATGGCAGTCCACTCCGGAGTGGTGAACCGCTCCGGCTGGAAATACGCCGGAGAGAACAACGCCAAGAACCGACCCCGCTCCAGAGCCGCGTTCATCTTCAGCACGAAGTTGTCGCCCGCACCCCAGTCCCAGTAGTCCAGCTCGATCTCATACCCAGCGTCGAGCAGCTGCCAGCCCACCCACTCCGCCCACGCCCGATCCGCCCCCGCATGACTGATGAACCACCGCCGATCCGACGAGCCGTCAGGCACCCCCGCACCCACACCCATCACGCCCCCGCAACCCCCGCACAACGCCGAATAACCCAGCGTAGAGGCCGGGTCCCCGACGAGAACCGGTCTTCACGACGCTCCCTCCCCGCGGAGCTCGGAGTCAGAGGCCCGCCTGGCGCGCTGGAGGACATCGACCCGGGGTGGGTGTCCGGAGTGGGACGGTGGCTGGACGCGCGCGTATCGGCCGCGCAGGGCCGCGTGACAGCGGACAGGGCGCTCACCAGTCCCTCTCCCGGTGCTCGGCTGATTAGTCACTTGGCCTGTCGGCGAAAGAGAGATCATCCTGTGGGGATGTCTGACAAGCGATCATCTGTAGCAGCGGCTGTAGTGCGGCTTCCTCATTACACGAAGGCGGACCAGAACGAGATCCTCGGTCACAGTGATGATCCCTTCGGTGTTGCCGCAGCCGGTCTGACCTGGTTGCCCAAGAAGGAACACTTCGGCATCAGACACGGCGACCGGCTTGTGGCACACGCCGGCCTCCTACGGCTACCTGTCGCGATCGGTGATGTCGAGACAGAGGTCGTAGGCGTCGGTGGAGTGGCCGTCGCACCCGACATGCAGGGCCAGGGGTTGGCCCGGCGCGTGGTTACGGCGGCACTTGACCACGCTCGCACGATGGGTCCTCAGCACGCGCTCCTGTTCTGCCGACCTCCCCTCGTGCCGCTGTACCAGCGCCTCGGATGGCACCCCCTCGACCAGGAGGTGCTTGTCGAGCAACCCGAGAACCGCCTGGTGACCATGCCGCTGCAGACCATGGTGACGCCCCTGCACGACGACGCACGCTGGCCTCCCGAGCCAGTGCGTCTGTTCTCCCTCCCCATGTGACGGACCCCCTTTCACCAGGCCCGTCCAGCGTCCGTCAGCGTTCACGCGTCCTGGTCCACCACCAGCCGTCCGCTGCCCACTCGATGGAGTGGGGCTCGGGCAAGGTGCGGCGCTCGAATTCCTCATCGATACGCGTGATCAGTCGCCCCAAGTCCCGTTTGGCTCCGGGAGGAAGGTGCAGCATCGCCCGCTCCAGGTCGTCACGAGCGTCTTCCACCTCGATCCCAGGCGAACAGGCCGCGGAGGCGTTCAGGTATCGGCCTGGTTGCTTGAAGGCCCACTCGAAGCGAGAGAGTGCGTTCGCGACCGCGTTGGGCCACATCTTCTGGTCCTCGACCCGGCGGATCGCTACACGAGTTCGTGCGGAAACACCGCGGACCCTCAGGACCGGACATTGCCATTGCGGCCGCCACCGCTCTGCCCGGACGGCCTTGGGACGCCTACGCGGCATCGCCCTTTCGAATCAACATGACACCATCTTGCCAGGCCTGGCACCTTGGGGGACCCGATTCACACACCGGCGGCGGATGTGCTCATGAGGACCTGCCACAGTGCACACGGTCAGCAGGTGCGCGTCTCAGGCAGAACCCTGTCCGCGGGCGGAGCGTCGGCGTGGCAGGCGCCACCAGCGCCGGCGGGGTTCAGCGTCCCCGGCGTGAGGTAGGGGCGGAACCGGTTGGACGCCAGACTCCACGTACAAGGGGGTGGCCACGATCATTCGGTGCCGCAGCCGCTCCGGCGGGAAGTTGCACAGCACGCGGGCGTGCCCGCGCAGGTACCCAGGCGTCGGGTAGAAGTGCGAAATCATGGCGAAGGCAGACCTGGCCGCGAATTCTTGGTCGCTCAACCTGGTGGAGGCCCATGTCTCCGGGGGTGTCGTGTCCCCGGCTGTCTCTCGTTGGACCAGGTCGGCCGCCATGTCATGCAGCCAGTCCGATCCGGAGCCCATCCTGGTGGGGGGATGCCCGCGATGATCCCTCACGTGCTGCTTCGAACCGCAGAGCAGAAGCTCGATGTTGGGACAGAACTCGTTGTCATGGTGCGGGCAGCGGCCCTCTTCCAGTGAGGCGTAGACAAACACACCACGGTTGTCATATCCGACGTCCCGGACCGCGGCGCCGTAGCGGAACGGGCCCCGGAACTCGAGCCAGGCGTCGAGTCCCAGGTGTGCGCAGGCCGCGGGCTCGCCAGACTGAATCCAGAGACGCCCATCATCCGTTCAGCCCCGCGCTCTCGGCACAGACCTGATCCGGCATGCCCCCGGCAGCTGGCGCAGAGGTTCCTGATGCCGTCGGTGGCTGTGCAAGGCGGCTCCTGCCGGACGGAAGCGCGTCCGGGAAGGGCCGCCGGTCAGCGCCCTGTAGTGACGCCCCACGGAAGGGCCACTCCCGAGCGCAGGTGGTTCTTGAGCCACAGTTCGGTGTTGCTGACGTGCAGCAGTGCGGCGGCCTGGCTGAGGGAGGTGTCGCGGACGGACAGGGCCTGGAAGATCGCCTCGTGTTCGGCGAGGGTCCGGCTGGAGGCCTGGGTGTCGACCAGGCCGCGCCAGATGCGGGCGCGCAGGGTGCGCCCGGAGATGCTTTCCAGGAGCGTGAGGAGCGTTTCGTTGCCGGTGGCGGAGATGACGGCGCGGTGGAACGCGGCGTCGTGAGCGTTGAGCCGTTCCACGTCGTTCTGGGCTTCGCGCATGGCGTTCAGGTGTTGCTCGACCTCGGCCAGTTGCTCGTCGGAGATCCGGGTGGCGGCCAGTGCGGTGGCGACCGGTTCCAGGAGCCGTCGTACCTCGATGAGGTCCTGCAACGCGGCGGAATCGCCCTGCAGCAGTTCCACCGCACCGCCGAGCCCTTCCAGCAGCAGGCTCGGCTGCAGGCTGGTCACGTAGGTGCCGTCGCCCCGCCGGACATCCAGGACCCGGGCGACGGCCAGCGCCTTCACGGCCTCCCGGGCGAGGTTGCGGGAGAGGCCGAGCTGGGCGGCCAGCTCCGGTTCCGGCGGGAGCTTCGAGCCCGGCGGCAGCGCTCCGCTGCGGATCAGTTCCCGGATCTGCTCGATGGCCTTGTCCGTCAGAGACACCGCGCGCTCCTTCCAGTCCCGTGAGCCGCGGGCACGTCCGACCTGATGAGTTCCCGGGCGCGGAGATCGTCCCAGAGATCGTCGGGGACGTACTGGCGGTGGAGTTCTACGTTCCGTACGACCTGCTGCGGGTCTCGCATACCGAGGGTGACGTTGATGATACTGCGGTGGGTGTAGGGGAAGGCGATCGCGGCGGCGGGCAGGGTGGTGCCGTGGGCCGCGCAGACGCCGGCGATCGCCCGGGCGCGGTCGAGTAGTTCCGGCGGGGCCTGCTGGTAGTCGTACGTCATGCCCTCGGTGGGATGGTCGCGGGAGAGCAGTCCCGAGTTGAACACGCCGACGGCCACCACGCTCTTGCCGAGTTCCTCGGCGGCGGGTAGGACGTCGTCCAGTGCCGACTGGTCGAGGAGGGTGTACCGGCCGGCCAGCATCACCACGTCGGCCGTGGTCTCGCGCAGGAAGCGGGCGAGCATGGCCGACTGGTTCATTCCGGCGCCGATCGCGCCGATGACTCCCTGGTCCCGGAGCTCGGCCAGGGCCGGCATGGCCTCTTCCGCCGCCTGCCTCCAGTGGTCGTCGGGGTCGTGCAGGTAGACGACGTCCAGGCGGTCCAGGCCGGTGCGCTCCAGCGTGTCCTCGATGGAGCGGAGCACTCCGTCCCGGCTGAAGTCCCACTGCCGGCGCAGGTCGTCGCGCACCACGAAGCCCTCGGTGTCGGTGCCGCGCGGGTGTTCGTTGGGCACGAGCAGGCGGCCGACCTTGGAGGAGACGACATACGTGTCACGTGGCCGGCCCGCCAGCGCTGCCCCAAGGCGGCGCTCGGAGAGGCCGAGCCCGTAGTGCGGTGCGGTGTCGAAGTACCGGATGCCCGCGTCCCAGGCCGCCTCGAGTGCGGCCTGCGCGTCGTGGGCCGGGGTGACTTTGTAGAGGTTGCCGATGACGGAGGCTCCGAAGCCGAGTTCGGTGAGCTCGACCGGGGTGCTCGCGACCTTCCGGCGCCCGATGTTGTGCGGTGTCAACTGTGCTCCTTGGAAGCGGCGACGGCGTGAGCGCTCATGGGGCCGTCACCTTCTGACGGCGGCCGAGCCGCCTGCCATGAGTGCCTCGACCTCGGCGAGCGAGGCCATGGACACGTCGCCGGGGGTGGTCATCGTGAGGGCGCCGTGCGCGGTGCCGTAGGCCAGGGCTCGGCTCAGTCCGGCGGTGTCGAGGTCGGCCAGGGGTGCGGCACGGCCCAGTCCAGCGGCGCCAAGGCCCGCCACACGCGCGGCACGACCCGGCCCGGCGCCGTCGAGGCCCGCCACACGCGCGGCACGACCCGCCGGTCCGGCCGCGTCACCGCCGAGCATCAGCAGTGCGTAGATCAGACCGGCCGCGAAGGCGTCGCCCGAGCCGATGCGGTCCAGGACGTGCAGGCCGGGCAGTTCCGGGCCGCTGACGAAGCCGGTGCGGGGTGACCAGGCTGCCGAGGACCAGTCGTTGACGCCGGCCGAGGGTACGTCCCGCAGGGTGGTCGCGAGCACCTCGGCCTGGGGCAGCAGCGCGGCGACTTCGGCGAGGGCGTCGGGCACCTCGTCCGCCGCGACGCGTACCGCGCCCGGGTACGGCCCTGCCAGGCCCAGGGCGCCCACCACGACGTCGGCGTGGCGGGCGAGCCGCAGGTCGACCTCTCGGGAGGCCTCGGCGCCGCCCCGGCCGGTCCAGAGACTGGGGCGGTAGTTGGGGTCGTAGGAGACCCTGACACCGTGCCGTCGGGCGGCCGCCATGGCCTCGTCCGCGACGTCCGCGGTGGTGTCCGACAGGCCGGCGAAGACGCCGCCGGTGTGGAACCAGCGCGGCCCCGGGGAGAAGACGGCGTCCCAGTCGACGTCCCCCTTGCGCAGCTGGGAGACGGCGGTGTTCGCGCGGTCGCTGACGCCCACCGCGCCCCGGATGCCGTAGCCGCGTTCGACGAAGTTGAGGCCGTTGCGGGCGGTGCGGCCGATGCCGTCGTCGGGCACCCAGCGGATGAGGGAGGTGCCGACGCCGCCCTGGAGGATCAGGTCCTCGACGAGCCGCCCCACCTGGTTGTCGGCGAGGGCGGTCACGACGGCCGTGCGCAGGCCGAAGCAGCGCCGCAGTCCGCGGACGACGTTGTACTCGCCGCCGCCTTCCCAGACCTGGAAGGTGCGGGCGGTGCGGATCCTGCCCTCGCCCGGGTCGAAGCGGAGCATCACCTCGCCGAGGGCCACCACGTCGTTCACGTCGCGCTCTCGTGCACGGCCTCGGCGGTCAATCGGCGGATCTCGTCGTACTCGCCGCGCTCCAGGTGGGCGGGGGTGGCCATCCAGCTGCCGCCGACGGCGAGGACCGCCGGGACGGCGAGGTAAGCGGGCAGGCGTGCAGCGTCGATGCCGCCTGTGGGCACGAACCGTGCCTGGGGGAAGGGGGCCGCGAGGGCGCGCAGTATCGGGATGCCGCCGAGGGGTTCGGCGGGGAAGAGCTTGACGGTGTCGAGGCCGGACCGCAGGGCGCGCATCAGCTCGGTCGCGGTGGCGATGCCGGGCACCACGGGCACGCCCAGCTCACGGCACCTGGCGACGACTTCCTCGTCGAAGCCGGGCGAGACGACGAAGCGGGATCCGGCCGCCACGGCACGGTCCACCTGCTCGGGTGTGAGGACCGTACCGGCGCCGACGGTGAGCCCTCCGTGGGCGGCCATCGTCTTGAGCGCCTGCTCGGCGTCGGGGGTGCGGAAGGTGACCTCGGCGCACCGGGCGCCGCCCGCCGCGAGCGCGTCGGCCAGCGGGCCGGCGGTCACGGCGGAGGGCACGGTCAGCACCGGCAACACGCTGGCGCCGTCCAGCACGGCGGCCAGGTCGGTGTCGCTCATCGGCCGAGCCATCCGCCGTCGACGGGCAGGACGACGCCGTGGACGTAGGCGGCGGCGTCCGAGGCGAGGAACACGGTGGCGCCCGCGAGGTCGTCGGCGCTGCCCCAGCGGGCGGCCGGGATGCGGTCCAGGATGGCCTTGCTGCGGACGGGATCGTCCTGGAGGGCCTGGGTGTTGTCGGTGGCGATGTAGCCGGGGGCGATGGCGTTGACGTTGACGCCGTGCGGGGCCCACTCGTTGGCCAGGGCCTTGGTCAGTCCGGCGATGCCGTGCTTGGCGGCGGTGTAGCCGGGGACGGTGATGCCGCCCTGGAAGCTGAGCAGCGACGCCGTGAAGACGATCTTTCCGTGGCCGCGGGCCACCATCGCCGCGCCCACCGCGCGGGACAGGGCGAACTGCGCGTTGAGGTTGACCTGGAGCACCAACTCCCATTCCTCGTCGGTGTGTTCGGCGGCCGGGGCGCGGCGGATGGTGCCCGCGTTGTTGACCAGGATGTCCACCGGGCGCTCCCGTCCCGCCAGGTCGGCGCCCAGGGCGCGGACGGCTTCGGGGTCGGCGAAGTCGGTGCGGATCGCCTCGAAGGTGCGGTCCGCGGCCAGGACGTCCTTCTCCACGTCGCTGCCGGTGTCCTCCAGTTGGGCGCTGACGCCGATGACGTCCGCGCCGGCCTCGGCGAGGGCGCGGGCCATGGCACGGCCGATGCCGCGTCGGGCGCCGGTGACGACGGCGAGCCTGCCGGTCAGGTCGAAGGCGTTCACTGGTCGGCTCCCTGCGAGTTGTCGGTGCAGTCCACGAGGATCTTCATCACGTCGCCGCCGCCCTCCAGGGCCTCGAACGCGTCGGGCGCCTGTGCCATGGGGACGACCTTGCTGATCAGCTGCTCGGCCGGAACGGTGCCGTCGGCCACCAGGGTCACCGCTCGCTCGAAGTCGGTGCGGTCGTACAACCGGGCGCCCACGAGGGCGAGTTCGCGCCAGAAGAAGCGGTGCAGGTTCACCTCTCGGGGCCGGGGGTGGATGGCCACGAGGCACAGCCGCCCGCGCACCCCCAGCACGTCGACCGCCGTCTCCACCCCGCCCTGCGCGCCGGAGACCTCGAAGGCCACGTCCGCACCGGCGTCGCCGGTCCACTCACGGACCAGCTCGGGCAGGTCGTCGGCGGCCGGGTCCCAGGTCGTCAGCCCCAACTTCTCGGCGAGCCGCCGCCGGTGAGGGCTCAGCTCCACGACCCGGACCTCCGCTCCGGCGGCGCGGGCGACCAGGGCGATGAGGACGCCGACGGGACCGCCGCCGACCACGACGGCCTTCTCGCCCGCGCGGACCTGGGCCCGGCCGACGTCGTGCACCGCGACCGCGGTGGGCTCCACGAGGGCCGCGTGGTCGAGCGGCAGGGAGCCGGGCAGCCGTACGAGGGTCGTGGCGGGCACGGTCCAGCGCTGCTGCATCGCGCCCGGCGAGTCGATACCTATGAAGTCGAGGTGCTGGCAGATGTGTTGATGGCCGGCGCGGCAGGCCGGGCAGGTGTCGTCCCAGCGCAACGGCATCACGGTGACCGCGTCACCGGGCGACCAACCCTCCACACCCTGACCCACACGTATGACACGGCCGGACATCTCGTGCCCCAGCACGGCGGGCGCGGTGACCCGGGCGTCCATGTCGCCGTGGAAGATGTGCAGATCGGTGCCGCAGATACCGACGTAGGCGGGGGCGATCTCCACCTGGCCGGGGCCGGGGGGCAGGTTCTCGGCGGGCGCGGTGTCAAGGGTGCGGGCGGCGAGGTAGCGGACGGCGAGTGTCATCTCAGGGTCCCTTCGGCGCGGACGCCGATCGTGAGCAGCAGGTTGGCGTAGGTGCGGATGTCTGCGGTGACGACGGCGAGGGCCAGGTCGGGCGAGCGGGCCGCGTCGTAGAACGCGAAGCGGCCGAGCGTCTCGACTTCGACGGGTGCCAGCATCGAGCGGTACTCGGCGATGGCGGGCGGCTCCGGCTCGCCCTCGGGCGGCACCATCACGTGTGCCGACTCGACGGGCAGGGCCCGCAGCAGGACGTCGAGCACGGTGGTGACGTCCAGCAGCCCCGGCGCCAGGTTGAGGTGGACGGTCCTGGCGCGCGGGCCGGTGGCGGTGCTCGCCGGATAGTGGCCGTCCGCGAGCAGGACCCGGGCACCGTGCCCGGCGCCCGCCAGGGATTCGAGGATGCCCGGGTGCAGGAGTTCGGTCATCAGCATGCGGTGCGCTCCTTCCTTGCAGCGGGGTCGAGGCCGTAGAACGTGGTGGCGGTGGCGGCGAGGACCGCCTCGGTCTCGGCGGCGGAGCAGCCGGCGAGGAGTTCCTCGGCGGTGGCGGCCCAGCGGTTCCAGCCCCCGGCGAGGACGCAGACGGGCCAGTCCGAGCCGAACATCAGCCGGTTGGGGCCGAAGGCCGCCAAGAGGACCTCCCACACCGGCCGGATGTCGTCGACGGTCCACGTCTCGTGGTCGGCCTCGGTGATCAGTCCCGACACCTTGCACCGCACGTGGGGGTGCGCGGCCAGCTGTCGCAGGCCCCGCTCCCAGTCGGCCAGGTCACGTCGGGCGATGGGGGGTTTGCCGGCGTGGTCGAGGACCAGGGGAAGGTCGGGGAGGCGTTCGGCCAGGCGGATCGCCTGGGGGAACTGGTGGTCGCGGATGAGCAGGTCGTACCCGAGGCCGCGTTCGGCCACCGCCCGCAGTCCCCGCTCCACCGAGGGCCGTTGGAGCCAGGTGGCGTCGGACTCGCCCTGGACGAGGTGGCGTACGGCCCGCAGGTATGTACCGCCGGGCCCGGCGCGCAGGGCGTCGAGGGTGTCGCCGATCGCCGGGGACGTGAGGTCCGCCCAGCCGACGACCGCGCCGACGAGTGGGTCGCCGTCGGCGAGGGCGAGGAACTCGCGGGTCTCCTCGACCGACGCCACGCACTGGACGAGCACCGTGCACTCCAGCCCCCGACCCGCGATCGGCCTGGTCGCGGCAGCGCGGAGGTCGTCGGCGCCGAAGCTGCGGCGCAGGGGCTCGTGTCCGGGCTCGTCGAGCCAGGACTGCGGCCGGATGTCCAGGTCCCACACGTGGTGGTGGGCGTCGACGAGGACCTGGGCGTCAGACACGGGCCGTCCAGACGGGGCCGTCGGGGTAGGTGTACTCCTTGAGGGAGGCGGGGTGCATCTGTGCGCTCAGCCCCGGCAGGGCGGGCGCGAGGTAGTGGCCGTCGGCCATGCGGACCGGGTCGACGAAGTGCTCGTGCAGGTGGTCGACGTACTCGATGACGCGGTCCTCGGTGGTGCCGGAGACGGCGACGTAGTCGAACATCGACAGGTGCTGCACCATCTCGCACAGACCCACTCCCCCGGCGTGCGGGCAGACCGGCACGCCGAACTTCGCGGCGAGCAGCAGGATCGCGATGTTCTCGTTGACGCCGCCGACCCGGGCGGAGTCGATCTGCACGATGTCCACCGAGCCGGCCTGCAGGAGCTGCTTGAAGACGACCCGGTTGGCGATGTGCTCACCGGTGGCGACCTTGATCGGGCTGAGCGCCTTGCGGACGGCGGCGTGGCCGAGGATGTCGTCCGGTGAGGTGGGCTCCTCGATCCAGTACGGGTCGTAGGGGGCGAGGGCGCGCATCCAGTCGATGGCCGGCTGGACGTCCCATCTCTGGTTGGCGTCGACGGCGATGCGGATGTCCGGCCCGACCGTCTCACGGGCGGTGCGCATGCGCCGTACGTCGTCCTCCAGGTCCGCGCCGACCTTCAGCTTGATCTGGGTGAAGCCGTCGGCGACGGCCTCTCGGGCCAGCCGGGCGAGCTTCTCGTCGGAGTAGCCGAGCCAGCCGGGCGTGGTGGTGTAGGCGGGGTAGCCGCGCTCCAGCAGACGAGCGATCCGCTCCTCGCGGCCCGGTTCGGCACGGCGCAGGATCTGAAGCGCCTCCTCGGGGGTGAGGGCGTCGGACAGCCAGCGGAAGTCGACCTGTGCGACCAGGTCCTCGGGCGACATCTCACCGAGGAAGCGCCACACGGGTCGGCCCGCGCGCTTGGCGGCCAGGTCCCAGGCGGCGTTGACGACCGCGCCGGTGGCCATGTGGATGGCGCCCTTCTCCGGGCCCAGCCAGCGCAGTTGGGGATCGTGCACGAGGGAGCGGGAGAAGGCCCCGAGGTCGGCGCAGACCTCTTCGACCGAGCGTCCGACCACGTGCGGGGCGAGGGCAGCGATGGCGGCGGCCTGGACGTCGTTGCCGCGGCCGGTGGTGAAGGCGAGGGCGTGGCCCTCCAGGGCGTCGGCGGCGTCGGTGCGCAGGACGACGTAGGCGGCGGAGTAGTCGGGCTCGGGGTTCATGGCGTCCGAGCCGTCGAGGTGTTCGGAGGTGGGGAACCGCACGTCCAGGACGTCCAGGGCGGTGATGCGGGCGGATGCGGGCAGGGTGGAGGACATGGCGGCAACTCCTGTGAGGGCAAGGGGGAATCGGGCCCTTGCGACGAGCGGTGAACGCGGCGCGGGGCGGGCGGCCTGCGACGGCCGCCCGCGTCAGTCCTGGACCTTGCCGCCGGTGATGCGGGAGATGGCGAGGGCGACCAGGATGATCAGACCGTTGAGGGCGCCGATCCACTGGGCGGGGACGCCGCCGAGGGTGAGCACGTTCTGGATCATGAAGAGCAGCAGGATGCCGCAGAACGCGCCGAACATGGTGCCCTTGCCGCCGTTGAGGCTGATCCCGCCGATGACGGCGGCGGCGAACACGGTGAAGATGTAGCCGTTGCCCTGCGCGGAGGCGACGGAGGCCAGCCGGCCGGAGAGCAGCAGTCCGGCGAGTGCGGCGAGCAGGCTGCCGCTGACGAGGACGATCCACAGCACCCGGTCGGTGCGGATGCCGGCCGCCTTCGCCGCGTCGACGTTGCCGCCGATGGCGTACAGCGAGCGGCCGAAGCTGGTCCAGCCGAGTACCACGATGGCGACGGCGAACAGAGTCAGGCAGATCCAGATGGAGGCGGGCATCCCGAGCCACTGCGCGGTGCCGAAGTAGAGCATCGACTGCGGCAGTTGGAAGAACGTCTGGCCGCCGGAGATTCCGGTGAGGATGCCGCGCAGCACGATCAGCATGCCGAGGGTGACGATGAAGCCGTTGAGGCCGAAACGGATGATCAGCAGTGAGTTGATCACGCCGACGAGCACGCCCACGGCCAGGGTGACGGGGATCGCCCAGGCGCCGGAGAGCAGGCCCAGTCCGTGTCCGGCGCCGGCGGGGACGACCAGCCAGGCCGCGACACCGGGCGCCAGGCCCATGGTGGACTCCAGCGACAGGTCCATCTTCTTGACGATCAGGATCATCGTCTGGGCGAGGACGAGCAGGGCCATCTCGGACATCGTCTGCAGGACGTTGATGAGGTTGTCCGTCTGCAGGAAGACCGGGTTGACGATCTGACCGACGATCGCGATGACCACGATCGCGGGGACGAGGGCGAGGTCGCGCAGCCGGGCCAGGGGGATCCGGCCGCCGAGCAGCGCGGTGCGCCTCTGCTTCGGTTGCGCGGCCTTGGCGGCTGTGTCCGCGAGGACGGTTTCAGGCATTGAGGTCCACTCCTTCCATCGCGGCCACGAGGTCGTGGTCGTGCCAGCCGCGGGCCATCTCTGTCGTGACCCGGCCCTGGAACATCACCAGGACCCGGTCGCACATACGCAGGTCGTCGAGTTCGTCGGAGGCGATGAGCACTCCGGTGCCGGTCCGGGCGGTCTCCTCGACCTTGCCGAGGAGGAATTCCTTGGAGCGCACGTCCACGCCCGCGGTCGGGTTGATCAGGACCAGCAGCCGCGGGTCGTCGGCCAGGGCGCGGGCCATGACGACCTTCTGCTGGTTGCCTCCAGACAGGGCGGAGACGGGCAGTTCGGGGCCCGGCGTCTTGATCGCCAGCTTCTCGATCATGTTGTCGGCGAGCCGGTCGCGTCGGTCACGGCTGAGCAGGCCGTTCCTGCCGAGCCGGTGGGGCACGGACAGGGTGGCGTTGTCGGCGATCGACATGTCGGGGACGAAGCCCTGGTGGTGCCGGTCCTGGGGGACGAACCCGGCGCCGGCGGCGAGCGCGGCGGGCACGCTGCCCGGGCGGGGCCGCCGCCCGGCGATCTCCACCTCGCCGGTGGCGGCCGCCCACAGCCCTACGACGGTCTCGGCGACCTCGGTGCGTCCGCTGGCGGCGGCACCGGCGAGGCCGACGATCTCACCGGCGCCCACCTGGAGGGTGACGTCTTCGTAGGTGCCGTCCCTGCCCAGATCCCGCACGGACAGCGCGGGGGCCGCGGCGGGGTCGAGGGTGCTCGAGCGCACCTGCTGCCGGTCGGCCGCCGCCTCGCCGGTCATGGCGGCGACCAGCTCGGTGCGGGGCAGGTCCGCGACGGGGGCGGTGACGATGTGCCGGGCGTCGCGGAACACCGTCACCATGTCGCAGATCTCGTAGACCTCCTGGAGGTGGTGACTGATGAACAGGAAGGTCACGCCCTGGCGTTGCAGGTCGCGGATGCGGTCGAAGAGCCGGTTGATCGCGGCCGCGTCGAGCTGCGCGGTGGGCTCGTCGAGGATGATGAACCGGGCCCCGAAGGACAGCGCCCGGGCGATCTCGACGAACTGCCGCTGCTCGACGCTGAGTTCGGCGGCCGGGGACTGCGGGTCGACGTCCACCGACCAGGTCGAAAGGAGTTCCTGGGCCCGGCGGCGTACGCCGGTCCAGCTGATCAGCCGGCCCCGGCCGTGGTGGTGGCGGTTCAGGAAGAGGTTCTCGGCGACGGTCAGCGTGGGGATGATCGTCGACTTCTGGTAGACGCAGGCCACGCGCTGCCGCCAGGCGTCGCGGTCGCTGAGCCGGGGGGCCGGCTCGCCGCCGAAGGTGACCGTTCCCTCGTCGGGGTCGTGCAGGCCCGTCAGGACGGAGACCAGGGTCGACTTGCCGGCTCCGTTGCGGCCGACGAGTGCATGGGTCTCGCCCGGCCGGATGGTGATGCGGGCGCCGTTGAGGGCCACGGTCGGACCGAATCGTTTGACTATGCCCGTCGCCTCGACGAGGGGCGGTGTCGCGGGAGCCCGTCCGTCGTCCGCCGGGGCGGGTGCGGGGGTGACTGCTCGCTCCCCGTCTCTCATGTCAACCGCCTTGTAGTGGTGAGCCGTTGGGTGTCTGAGAGTCCGGGTCAGCCGAGGTTGTTGCCCCAGAGCGACGTGTCGTCACTCTTGACGCTGGGCACGCCGCCGTAGGTGCCGCCGTCGGCGGTGACCAGCGGAGCGGAGAGCTGGTCCTCCAGCAGACCCTCGCGGGCCTGGATGATGGTGCTGTCGTGGTCGGTCTTGCCGGGCTTGAACGTCTTCCCGTCGATCGCGGCCTTGAGGTAGTACAGGGCGTACTTGGCGTACAGGTCCGCGGGCTGGGAGACGGTGGCGTCGATGTGGCCGGCGGCGATGTCCTTGAGCTCCTCGGGGATGCCGTCGTTGGACACGACGAAGACGTGCTTCTTGTCCTTCGGATCGACCAGCAGGCCCTTCTGCTTGAGGACCTGGAGCGTGCCGGACAGCGCGAAGCTGGACTGCATGTAGACACCCTTGATGTCCGGGTGCTGGGTCAGCCGGGTCTGCAGCTTCTGCGCGGCGACCGCGCCGTCCCAGTTGGTGGCCTCGCCGAACACGGTGACGCCGGGGTAGTTCTTCTTCATGCAGTCGTTGAACGCCTCGGTGCGGTCACGGCCGTTGATGGAGTCGAGGCCGCCCTGGAGCATGACGACCTTGCCCTTGCCGCCGAGCTTCGTGCCCAGGTACTGGCACGCCTTCTCCCCGTAGGCGCGGTTGTCGGCCCGCACCACCATGAACACATTGCCGCTGTCGGGCCGGGTGTCGACGGTGACGACCGGGATCTTCTTCGCCTCCAACTGCGCCAGCGTCGGCGCGATGGCGGCGGTGTCCTGCGGCGCCATCGCGATGCCCTTGACGCCCTGGCTGATGAACGTCTGCGCGTTGGCGGTGAGTTTGGCGACGTCGTTCTGGGAGTTCGTGGTCTTCAGATCCAGCCCCAGTTCCTTGGCCGACTCGGGCGTGTACTTGATGTACGAGTTCCAGAAATCGGTGTCGGAGCGCGGGTAGTCGACGCCCACGAGCGGCTTGCCGCTCGACGATGCGGTGGTGCCGGAGCCGCTGCCGCAGGCGCTGAGCAACGTCAGAGCGCAGACGACGGAGGCGGTGGAGCCGAGTGCGGTTCTCAGTCTCATGGGTACTTCCTCGCGCTGGTCCCGGAGGCGGGGTTGTTGCGCCGATGCGACGGCTGTGTGTCGTCGGCGGAGAGATGGGATGTTTATAGAGCGGGGGAAGTGAGGCTGTCTATAGGGCGTGACAAATACACTGGACAAGACCGCCCGATGATCTCTCCCAGATTGCCCTCGAGCTTCCTGAGTGGCCGATCCATCCCATCAATGATGCGTACTCGTGATGCGCCGACGGCTTGCCTGTGGACTGCCCGTGTGGTGCCGCACCCGATGCCGGGCCCCAAGACATTCCATGTTTACCGTCCCTGCAATGCGCTGATAGCGCCTATACATGGTCAAATCTCCATACTGATACGGGTTTTCATCCCTGTACACCCGTTGACATCAGTACGTCACATGGTCGAACTTCATGCTTGGCCTCCGACGCTCCAGCCCCGTCGGCGTCCCGCGTCTCCCCCAGTCCCCCGTGCCCCTACCTCAGGGATGTCCTCATGTCGCGTTCGCTCAACAGACGCCAGTTCCTGTCCGCCGCCACCGGCGTGGCGGCGGCAGCCATATCCGGGGGCGGCCTGGGCGCCGGCGTCGCCCAGGCGGCGCCGAACACCTACACGCCCGACTGGAACTCGGTCGATCAGCATCCGCCGGCTCCGGAGTGGTTCCAGGACGCGAAGTTCGGGATCTACTTCCACTGGGGCGTCTTCAGCGTCCCCGCCTTCGGCAACGAGTGGTATCCGCGGACCATGTATCAGGCGGGCGACAGCGTCAACCAGCACCACATCGCGACCTACGGCCAGCCCTCGGCATGGCCGTACCACAACTTCATCAACGGGGCGAAGGACCTGGCGGGCAACTTCGTGCAGTTCGCGCCCAAGCTGAAGTCGGCCGGCGGGAACTTCGACCCCGACGAGTGGGCACAGCTGTTCGTCGACGCGGGCGCGAAGTTCGCGGGGCCGGTCGCCGAGCACCACGACGGCTACTCCATGTGGAACAGCCAGGTCAACGAGTGGAACTCGGTCGCCAAGGGTCCGAAGCTCAACCTGCTGCAGCTGTTCACCACGGCGATCCGGGGCAAGGGCCTCAAGCTGCTGGTCGCCATGCACCACGCGTACCACTACAACGGCTTCTACGAGTTCGCCCCCGCCCAGACCGACCCCAGCCTCAAGAAGCTCTACGGCCAGCTCGGTGCGGCCGCGGAGAACCAGCTCTGGTACGACAAGCTCAAGGAAGTCATCGACCTGGCGCAACCGGACATCCTGTGGCAGGACTTCAAACTGGACGCGGTCGACGAGCAGCAGCGCCTGAACTTCCTGTCCTACTACTACAACCAGGCCAACGCCTGGGGCCGTGAGGTCGTCGCCACCTACAAGGACGGGTTCAACGGCAAAGGCGAGGTCTTCGACTACGAGCGCGGCGGACCGGGCGACCTCACCAGCCCGTGCTGGCTGACCGACGACAGCATCTCCAGCTCCAGCTGGTGCTACACGCAGGGCATCGGCTACTACAGCAACCAGCAGATGCTGCACTCGTTCCTCGACCGGGTCAGCAAGAACGGCAACGTGCTGCTGAACATCGCGCCGATGGCCGACGGCACCATCCCCCAGGCGCAGAAGGACATCCTTCTCGCCATGGGCAACTACCTGAAGCGCTTCGGCGAGTCGGTGTACTCGACCCGCGCCTGGGCCGTGTACGGCGAAGGCCCGACGAAGATGGGCGGCGGCGCCTTCACCAATCCGACAGCCGGCACCCCGCAGGACATCCGCTTCACTCGCAACAAGGCGGGCAACGTCCTGTACGCCACCGTCCTGGGCTGGCCCGGCAGTTCGGTGACGATCAAGACGCTCAGCTCGGACCGCATCAACCTTTCCTCGCTGACCTCGGTGAAGCTGCTCGGATCCACCGCCGGCACCTACATCGACCTGCCCGCACCCACGCAGACCTCCTCCGGACTCACCGTCACCCTGCCGTCCTCGGCGCCGTACAGTGCCGGCGCCTACGTCCTGAAGCTGACCTTCTCCGGCGCCATCCCCGGCCTGCTGCCGCTCACCGGCGCCGCCGCCTTCACGGACGTCAACTACACGGGCAGCTCTGCTCCGTTGCCCGCCGGCGACTACACCGCGGCCGACCTGAGCGCGGCCGGACTGGGCACCCGCACCATCTCCAGCCTGCGCCCCGCCCCCGGCTACCAGGTGATCGGCTACTCCGGCGACAACTTCACCGGCACCGCCTGGACCTTCACCGCCGACAACCCGGACCTCCGGGTCACCGGCAACAACGACCAGATCACCTCACTCAGGGTCCAGTTCAACCCGTCGAGGTACTTCCGGATCACCAACGTCACCAACGGTCTCGCCCTGGACAGCGGTGGCAACGTCGCCTCCGGATCCAACCTCAAGCAGTGGAGCTGGGACTCCAGCACCAACCTCCAGTGGCAGGCGGTCGACGTGGGCGACGGCTACTACAAGCTGGTCAACCGCACCAACGGCATGGTCGCCGACAGCTGGGGCAACACCGCCGACGGCGCCCCGGCCCAGCAGGCACCCTGGAACGGCGGCCCCAACCAGCAATGGAAGATCACCTCCCGGGGCGGCAACAGCTACACGATCGCCAACCGCACCACCGGCCTGGTCCTCGACAGCGGCGGCAACGTCACCTCGGGCTCGGTCACCAAGCAGTGGACCTACGGCGCCAGCACCAACCTGCAGTGGACCTTCACGGCGCTGTGACCCCTGGGGCGCCATGACCCACGGCGGCGGGCACGCCCTCGGGCCTGCCCGCCACGTTCCCGGTGTCTTGGCCTGACTGGTCTACATGGCCCCCGGCCTGCTGCGCCCACACGGACCCGAGCGTCGCGGGCGGTCGGCAGGCGGCATCGCCGACTTGGTCGCCGAGGCTCGGCAGGGTCAACGGAGCGGTGAAGTCCGTTCGCCGCCGCTGGGTGCGGAGCCTGTGCTCCACACCGGACGTACATGCCATGTGATCTGCGAGGATGTCCTGATCGGCACCTGCACCGTCCGGCCCGCCTTCTCACTCTTCCCGACGGCGCACGTGCCTGCCATCATCAACTGCGGGATGACGCTCTTCACTGTCGTGACAAACGCTTTGGGGTCAGATGGCAGCCAGAGGCAGGGGCGCTCGGGGAGTGCGCAGAGATGTGGCGCGAGGCCGGGACATCGAGGCCTCCAGGCTCGCCGCATTCGTCCTGAGTGAGGCAGCCAGGGAACGTCGGCGCATCCGCATCGAGGGCGCACACTGCACAGGAACCCTAGACCTGCGCCAGGCCAACCTAGGCATCCCTCTTGAGCTCGTGAACTGCGTCTTCGAAGGCGAGATTCTGCTCGACGGGGCCGTATTGGAGTCCGTGGACCTCACCGGGAGCACCGCAGCGGGTCTGCGCGCCGACCGGATGCGGGTCCATGGAGATCTGCTGCTGAACGCGATGCGGATCGGCGATGCCGGAAGCCCGGCGGCGCCCATAGGCGATCCCGGCTTCGACGGCGATCGCTCGGTCGTCTCCCGGCGCGTCCCGGACGAGTCGGTCGTCGCGGCCCTGCGTCTGACCGCCGCACGCATCGACGGTGGTCTGTCGTTGGAGGGGACGACGCTCGGCGGGCCGGGACCCTGGGCGATGTTCGCTCCCCTGATCGCCATCGGCGGCTCTCTGAGCGCGAGCCGCCTGGAGACCTCCGGCGGCCTCTACTTGCGGGACGCACGTGTGGGACAGTCGGTCCTGCTCGACCACGCCGCGGTCGGAGCAGTCGATGCGACGGGACTGAGTTGCGCGCTCGGCTTCTATGCCGACTGGGGTTTCACGTGCAGGGGGCCGGTGCGGCTGCGGGGCGCAGTTGTCGGAAGCGTCGTCACGTTTCACGATGCCATGCTTTCCGGGCCTGCCGGCGCCGCCGTGCTCACACGGCTGCGAACGCCGCGGCTTCGCGTGGATTTCCGGGCCCCGCCGATGGGAGCACTGGTGCTGCGCGACAGCAGGATCGGTTCGTACGTCGACTCTCCCAGCAGTTGGCCGGCACCCGGCGGGCTCGACGTGGAGGGCCTCGTGTACGAGCGGCTCGGTTCGACCGAGCACGTCGGGGTCAAGCAGCGGCTGGCGTGGCTCGCAAAGGACACGGCAGTGGGCGCTGGTTCCTTCGAGCAGTTGGCCACTTCTTATCAACGAGCCGGTCACGAGCGGGCCGCCCGAATGGTTCGCCATGCCCGCGAACGCCGATTACGACACGAGGAACGGCTGCCGGGGCGGATATGGAGCTGGCTCCAGGACGTCCTCTTCGGCTACGGATACATACCGGGGCGTGCCCTGTTGTGGCTGGTGCTGCTGGTCGGCTTCGGATTGGCCTGGTTCACCGCACACCCGCCGGCACCGGTGCCGGGCGGTGTGCGCCGCCCCTGGGATCCCGTGCTGTATTCACTCGACTTGATCGTCCCCATCGCCAATTTGGGGCAGCGCACGGCTTGGGAGCCGACCGGCATCGACAAAGCGATCGCGGTACTGCTGATGTTGGCCGGCTGGCTGCTCGCCACAGCGGTGATCGCGGGCGCGCACAGGGCGCTCAGCCGCAACTGATCCGTCGTCGGGCACGGATGGAGGAGAGGACCGATGGGTCTGGAACCCCTTGACGCCTTCCAGGACATGGGGGCCGAAGCGATCCGGGCTCTTGACCTCTGGCTCGACCAGACCCGCCGGACTGTATATCTGGAAGGGTGGCTGTCCGGTGGCAGCGGGGCGAAGGTTGCGTTGGTCTATATCGAAGAAAGGGGCGCCGACCGCAAGGCGGTGCTGAAACTGTGCCCGGCAGGCGACAAGACTCAAGACGAATACCGGAAGACGAAATCAGCCTGGCAGGACGCCCCGCCGGGGTTCCGCCGCCATCTCCTCGCACCGCTTTGGGAGCCCATCGCGGTGCCCGTCAACGACACGTGCGCAGGAACCCCCTGGTTCATGTTCCAGCGTCTCGCGGGGGGCAGCACCAAGAACGTCACCGATTTCGCACAACTGCCGTGGGACAAGCGGGCGTCAGCCTACAAAGTTGTGACACGCGCCCTGCTCCAGAAATGGGGCGAGGCGGACAAGAAGCGTGGTGTGACCGTCCAGGCTTTCATCAAGGAGCTGTTACAGGATCGGCTGGACGACCGACAACCGCTGCGTGAATGGGCTGCGCGAGACGCCAGGCTCTTCGAAGAGCCTACGGAACGACTGCTGTTGCCCCACGAGACCGAGGACCTTGTCAATCCGTTCCTGCTCGCCAAGGAAACCCGGTGGGGCGAAATGGCCCTGCGCCGTACCTTCTTCGGCAGGGCGCACGGCGACCTGAACCTGGGCAACATACTCGTACCGACGGGTGGCGGCACGAAGAGCTTCGTACTGATCGATCTCGCCCGCTACAGCGAGGCAGCACCATTGGCGCGCGACCCGATCCAATTACTGCTCCACGTCGTTGCGGACCGGCTCGCGGAGCGAGGGTGTGGCTCTGCCGAGAGGTCAGCCTTGTTGCGCGTCCTCTCCGACTCCGAGAGCTCGGCGGGCAGCCTGATTCGCCCCGAACTGTGGGCCGTGATCTGCGCACATCGGCAGTTCGTCCCGGACTGGGCCGCATCGCTGCTGGACGAGTGGGCCGACAACCGCATCCTGTCCCTCGTGGCATGTGCCCTGATGTTCTGCGGACGCAAGGGAGTGTCCGAGGAGAACCGAATGTGGTTCCTTCGACTTGCCGCACACGCCGCCACGCACTACGTCGAGGAGTGGGAAGGGGAGGGAGTGAAGGACCCGATGGAGGATCCACAGGCGGAGCCGGCCCCTGCCGTCAGCACGGAAGCACCGGATGCCGGCCCCGGGGGCGAGGGCGTTGTGGTGCACGTCGACTTCGAGAGACGGCACGAGACCCGACACGAAGCCCAACTGTCGGTACCCCTGGTGGGCGCTGTCGCACAGGCAGCCGAGTTGGTGGAACGGCTGCACGCAGACGTGGAAGACCTCCGTATGGAAGTAGCGGGCTTCGGCACCTCTTCGCACGGCCAGGATCTGCACATCCAGGCAACCATGGCCCGCTATCTGACGGACACCGCGATCGAAGCGACGCATGAGCTTGTCGCGTTGCGACTCCAGAACAGCAGCACCGACTACCGCGGGCTGATCGGATACACAGAAGCGCTGGGAGATCTCAAAAGACAGGTTGCCGTGACGCGGCAGGAGGTCCATTCCCTCGGAGTGCCGGCACGCGAACCCGCAGACCTCCTGCGAGTACGTCTGACGGTGGAGAAGCTGCGGCAGGTCACGGCAGATCTGCGCGGGGCGGTGAACCGGCTCAGGTAGGCCGGAGCACATGGCGGGCGATGTCTACAAGACGTGGCAGACGGGCGGAGCACAGTGACTTCCGCGCTGGTGAAGCTTGTCGTCGCCACCACCAAGGCATGCGAGGACGGCTGGGAGGCGTTGCTCGGAAGGTCCGCTCAGGAGATAGAACCGGATTCGCTGGAGACCGTGAAGGAGGCATTCGTCGACTGCCAGAAAGAAGCACGCGGACTGTCTGCCGGGGTGACCCCCGCCGCCCAAGATGACCTTGCGGCTTTCCTGAAGGCCGTCAGGTCAGCGGACAAGTCCCGTCGTGTCCTCGCGGGACTCGTCGCGCAGCGTGAGCGATTCACACGAAGAAGCGCCTCCGCCGCCGCGAGGGACTTCGAGGCCATGGAGGACAGACTCGACAGCTTCATGGAGGACCTGAAGACAGTGGCCAAAAGGGGCAAGGCACTTCAAGGCGTGCTGAAGCGGTCCGAGGCCCGGGTCCAGCGCCCCAGGGAAATCAAGATAGTGATAGACGACGAGGCGGGCTGATCCCCCGCAGTTCTCCACATCCGGCGGCGGTGCGGGGGTGGACGGCAGGCGGCCCGGGCTGGGGTCGTCCACCGACAGCTGCTCAGCAGGTCCGTCGATAGGGGATGTCGCGGACGTGCATGTGCCATTCGTCCGGGGACAGCCCGGCCCCGGCACGGTCGCATGCCAGGGTGGCCGCCTGGCTGGTGGTGATGTCGTATGTCTGCAGTGGCACGTGCTCGCCTGCCGCGTACAGGGTTTTGCTGTCGGGGCTGAAGGCCAGGGCCAGGAGGGCTGTGCCTGGGGTGGGGAGGGCGGAGCCGATGGGGCGGTTGGCGTCGGGGTCCCATAGCCGCAGTGTGCCGTCATCACCCGCGGCTGCCAGGATGCGCCCGTCAGGGGAGAACGCCAGCGACGACACACGCCTAGGCGTGCCGTCACGGACCGGAGACGCGGGAAGGACGCCACGGGACTTGTGGGCGTCGCCATCCCACACGGTTACCTGACCGGATTCATCGCCGGCTGCGAGGTACTTGCCATCCGGGCTGAATGCCAGTGCCGTGGTCGCGCCGGAGGTGAGTGCACGGCGTGTGATCCGGCCGGACCGCAGATCGAGGAGTTGGCCGTGGTTGGTTGCCAGGATGCGCCCACCGGGCTTCACCGCCAGGGTTTCACCGCCGATGCCGCGAGTCTCACGGCTCTTGCCCCCACTGCGCAGGTTCCAGAATTCAAGCCGTTCGTCTTCTGGTGTACGGGAGATCACCAGCGACGTCCCGTCCGGGTGGAAGGTGACGCCGTTGACGGAATACGCGAGAGCGCCAGGTTTGTCGGGGTCGGTCCGCGTCACGGTCAAGGACTTGGTGATGCGGTGGCGCGGAACGTCCCACAGGGACAGCTTGTCCGGCAAGGAGGAGGACACATCCGGCTGGGTGACGCCATAGGCGAGGATGCGTCCGTCGGAGCGGAAGACCATGTGCACAGGGCAGGTCAGGGGACTGTGCCGCCCTTCGGGGGGAGTCGGGCAGGCGGCCGACGGCAGACTGGCCGTGTGGGTGCCGTTGCGGCCGTCGTACAACCGGATCTGCGCCCTGCCGGTGCCGGTGTCCTGATGGGCGACGGCCAGCGTGCTGCCGTCCGGGCTGAAGGAGGCCGATACGGCGGGTCGGCTCTGCCAGTCGGCGTCCACGACCCCGTCGAGGGACAGAGAGCGCACCACGGTCTGGGACCGCCCCGCGAAATAGCGGATGCGGCGTGCTTCCATGTCCAGCCTGAGGTCACTGACCGTCTCGTCGGAGAGCGGATACCGGAAGACAGGGGCGGCGGGCGCAGCGGTCCGCCACAGCAAGACCTCGTCGGGGTCCGTGGCGGCCATGAACCTGCCGTCCGGGCTGAACTCGAGATCTTCCAGTCCTTCGTGTCGAAGCTTCGGCAGTTCCCGCCCCGAAGTGATGTCCCAGCGCCGGATTCCTGTTGGGCCGCGCAGGATCATGTGCCGGCCGTCGGGGGTGAACTGGAAGTCTTCCTCGGAGCAGTTGGCGGCCGTCGTCATCGGGGTCCACGCGGTCGGCAGCTTGCGGCGCCGGGGGATGTCCCAGATCTGCAGGCGTGCGCCGGGCAGGCACAGCGCTATCAGTCGGTCGTCCGCGCTGACCTGAGCATCGGGGAACGGGTAGTTGATCACCCAGCGCTGTTGGTGCAACCGCCGCATGGCCCAGTCCGAGACGTCGTACACCTCCCCGGGACCGACTTGGGGCAGGACGCTGTCCGTGCGGCGCTCCAGCAGCACGCGCCGGGTTTTCATGTCCCGGACTTGGATCGCCGTCTGGGATCCCCGGATGCTTGTGTTGTATAGGACAAGCGTGCGGCCGCTCGGACTGATCTCGGCTCCGTCGCCGCTTGCCAGACGCTGCCCCTCGTCGCGGCCGGCCCGCACGTCCCAGATCCCTACCTTGTCTCCGCGGTACAGCAGAGTAAGTCGTCGCAGGTCGGCGCTCATCACGCCGGCGTAGGCCAGGTCGCCGCCCAGCCCGGGGAAAGAAGCGGTCCGCCGATGGCTGCGCAGGTCCCACGTCACGACCTGCTTCGCGCCGACGCTCACCAGGGTTCGGCCGTCACCGCTGAGGCTACGCACGGCGGCCGGATCGGCATCCGGGTCCGTGAAGGCGTCCTGCTCTTTCTGCACCGCGGCGCTCATCAGCGCCGAGCGGCTCTCGGGCAGGTCAGCCAGAGTCCACGAAGCGATGCTCAACCGCATCGCGGTCACCGGGTCCGACGCCCGCAGGCTCTCGGCCAGGGCAGCGATCCTACGGGCCTCGGCCTGCAACCGCTCCCGCTTCTCGGACTCACTCTGCTGCCACGCGATCACACCCGCGACAAAGGCGAGCACGATCATGAGCGACAGGCCCACTCGCAGACGGCGCAGGCGTCGACCGGTGCGGGACGCAGCGCGTTGTTCCTGTTCGCGCGCGGCGAGACTGGCGGTGAGGAAATCGTGCTCCAGGTGGGTCAAGACGCCCGGAGACGCGTCGCTGAAGTGCTCCAGGCTGGTAGCCAGACGGCGGCCCCGGTACAGGACGCCCGCATCGCGGCCCAGTTCCTCCCAAGCCCGTGCCGCCTCGGTCAATTGACGGTGGGCACGCAGGCGGTCACGGTCTTCTTCGATCCACCCGCGCAGTCGCGGCCACGCGCTCAGCAGAGCCTCGTGGGCTATCTCGACGCTGGTGTCGTCCACGGTGAGCAGGCGTGCCCGGGCGAGGGCTTCCAACACATGGCCAGTCTCCTGCCGGCCGGCGCCTTGCAGTTCTCCCCTTTCGGCGGGCCGACGGGTGTCGGGGGTACCGTCACCGGGAGCCACCAGGCGCAGCAGCACCCGACGGGCTTCTGCCGCCTGGCCTTCGGTGAACTGGGCGTACAGGTCCTCAGCGGTCTTGGTGACCGCCCCCTCCAGACCCCCGGCGGCCTCGTAGCCAGCCAGGGTCATGATCTTGCCACGGCGGCGGCGCCAGGTCTCCAGCAGCACGTGGGAGAGCAGCGGCAGCCCCCCAGGAGCGTCGGCGACCTCGTCGACGAGGCGAACGGTCAGGGCGCGTTCCACGATCAGTCCGTGTGCCTGGGCTGGTTTGACGATGACCGCGCGCAGCGCGTCGGCCCCCATGGGTCCCACCGGCACGGTGGACTCCCGTATGGCTGCGGCCAGTTCGGGATGAGCCAGGCAGTCGGCATAGAAGTCGGCGCGTACGCCGAGGACGACGCGCAGCCGGCTTGAGGGCCCGGCGGCAGCCAGCAGACGGGCGATGAAGTCAGCCCGCTCGTCGGGGTCGCGGCAGAGGGTGAAGACCTCCTCGAACTGGTCCACCACCAGCCAGGTGTCCTGCTCCCCCGGGGCTGGCACGCACACGCCGGCATGAGCGCGCAGTGGGTGCTCGCCCGGGGTGAGGATCCGCACCGCCGCCGGCCGGTCGGGTCCCTCGAGGCTTCGCAGGCGTGGAATCAGCCCCGCCCGCAGCAGAGATGACTTGCCGCTGCCGGACGGCCCGAAGACCGCACTCACCCGGTGTTGCGTCACCGCGCGGACCAGTCCATCGGTCACCTCGTCCCGGCCGAAGAACAGTTCCGCATCGCCCGCCTCGAACCGGGCCAGGCCACGGTAAGGGGAAGGGATGCTCTCGTCCTCCACGAGATGGGCAGCTCGGGCCTGTTCCGTGACCGCCTCACGCCAGCGCCGCTCCCACTCCTGCCTGTCGCCGCCACACGCCCGCACATAGGCCAAGACCACTGGCAGGGATGGCAGTTGCTCGCCCTTGGCCGCTCTGGACAGGGTGGAGACCGAGACCTCCACCTCCCGGGCCATCTGCCGGTAGGTGACGCCGCCCGCTTCCTGACGCAGCTTGCGCAACTCGAACGCAAACCGCTGAACCGGTCCCGCCCCCGGATCGAGGTCCGCCTCCGGACGCCCCACATCGCTTCCTTCCCCCGTGTCTGCCGCATGAGCAGCAACGACGTCTCATCCCAACACACGCCCCACCCCCCTGAAAGGCACCATCTCGCCAACCCAAGGCTGTGACCTGCCTTGTTTCGCGCCCGCGAGACGGCTGTGCAACAACCCCGGCACCGCTGAACTCGAGATGCCGGGGTGGTGCAGACCGGCAAGCCCGAGGCCATGTGGCGTCGGTGTCTGTGTATCCGCACCTCAACAAGGAGACGTGAATGAAGAAGCGCGTTGCTCTCTTGGCCGCGTCGGCGGTCGGCGCTCTGCTGGCGGCGACCGCGCCGGCCCAGGCCGCGACGGACGACTGGCATGTGATACCGAGCCGGACCGGTGACCTCGTCAACCACAAGGCGTCCGGCTGGACCCTGCACGCCTACGACGGACCGACCTCTCCCTCTGCCGTAGTGCAGGCCGAGGGGTGGGGGCGCGTCGACTGGGGGCTGGGATCGAGCGAGTCCACCGGATACACCGTGGAGGTACACGCCGGTGCAAAGGACTTGGCCCGCGACGGCAGGTGCGCCGTGACGGTGGTCAACTACGACGTCAAGGTCAACGGGAGCTGGCACAACGGGCAGGAGCGCTCCCCCGCGATCGACTGCACTGACGGCGACGGCGCGGTGACCGGCAAGTACTACCGGTCGAACTACAAGATGCGCAACGTGCGCTTCAGGGAATGCCTCGGCGGCCCCGACGGCTCCTACGACTGGACGACCTGCAAGGACTGGTCCTGGTCGGTCTAGGAAGAGCAGCAGCCACGGCGGCATCACCGGCTCGCTGCATGGTGACGCCGGCCATGGCTGCGCTGTTGGGACGGCGCACGCAGTGAGGGGCGGCAGCCGGAATGTCTTCCGGCTGCCGCCCCTGTCCTGTCTCATCGAAGGCAGTGGGACCTCAACACCGACGGCACGGCCACCGGCATCCGCTCCGACCTGCGCCCGGACCTCACCGGCCCCTCCTGTCAACGACGCCCCCATCCCACCGTGGACCTGCAACAGCGCCACCAACCAGCCGCGAACCTCAGCTGACTCCACCCCTATCCAGCGGCGGGCACCCCCGGCTCGGCCAGAACGAAACCCACGACAGCAGCCACACCCCTTGTCAGGGGCATGCCCCTCTTCTACAGTCCCCGGATACGGACACCGTGGGAGCGCTCCCACACGCACGGTGTCCCAGCACTCACTCCCCTCCCTCCGAGAGGACCCCCAGACGAACGTCACGGCGCCCCGTCACGAAGAAGGCGGATCCCCCCATGCAGCTTCTTTCAACCCCCCGCTTGCCGGCCCGAACGCGCACCGCCACATTGCTGGCGGCGCTCTGCTGCGCCGCGTTACCCGTCCTACCCGTCGTGGCCGCGGCGGCCCAGCCGCCCGCGGCGAGTGCCGCCGCGACTGAGGTCCTGGGCAACGCGACCCACTTCGCCGGGCTCGGCAGCCCTTACGGCGGCTGCGGTCTGCCGCAACGCGAACTGGACAGCCAGGACTTCGTGGCGCTCAACGTGTTCAACACCCCCGGCGACTACGCGAGCACCTACCCGCGCCCGGTGCCGGACTCAAGCGCGTCGGTCAAGGGCGCCTTCGACAACGGCCGCAACTGCGGCCGCTGGGTCAAGGTCACCATCGGGGACTACTGCACCGGCACCAACGACGGCGCCCCGGGCCAGTCCTTCTGCCGCAACGGCTCCTGGGTGGCCGACAAGTACAACGGGGCCACCCTGACCATGCTCGTCGCGGACAGCTGCGCCGATGCCAACGCGTGGTGCCGGGACGACCCAAACCACCTCGACCTGGCAACCGACTCCCTCAACCGCTTCCGGATCGGCGGCGCCCCGGTGGGGACGATGTACCCGGACCGCTGGAACAACCGTCGAGTCTCCTGGAGCTTCGTCCCGGCCCCGGACTACAGCGGTGACATCCGGATCGGCTTCCTCAAGGGAGCCCAGCGGTACTGGCCCGCGATCGCCGTCTCCCATCTGCCGGGCGGCATCCACGGCGTCCAGTACCTGGCGAACGGCACCTGGACCGACGCCGTGATGAACAGCGACATGGGGCAGTCGTACGTCATCGGCGCGACGGCGTCCGGCGGAAGCAGCTTCACCATCCGGATCCGCGACGCAGCCGACGCCTGGCTGGGCGGCGGCCGTACGTACTCCTTCTCGCTGCCGTCAGGCTGCGCGGGAGGCTGCGCGCAGGACTACACCCCCGCCCCCTACACCACCGGCAGCTCTGGAGGGACACCACCTTCCACTCCCGCGCCGAGCCCCTCGGGCGATACCGCCTGCACGGCGGAGTGGAAGCTGACCGGCTCATGGCAGGGCGGGTACCAGGCCGACGTCACGGTCACCAACACCGGATCCCGGCCGGTCACCGACTGGTCGGTGCACCACACCCTGCCGGGCGGTGTGACCGTGGTGAACCGCTGGAACGCGGTGGTGGATCCGTCCCGACCCGCCACCACCGTTCACAACGCCTCCTACAACGGCTCGCTGGCACCGGGCGCGTCGACGACCTGGGGGATGACGCTCAGCGGCGACGCCCGAGACCTCGGCACACTCTCCTGCACCGCGTCCTGACTCCCGGAGATTGATCATGACCATGACTTCATTACGCGTGCGCCGCCGCCTGCCGCTCTGGGCGCTGGTGCTGACCGTGGTGGCGGTGGCCCTTCCCGCCATCGCGACATCGCGCGCTCAGGGCGCGGCGACCGGCTGCGCGGTCACGTACACCACCAACGAGTGGTCCGGCGGCTTCACCGCCCAGATCCGCGTCACGAATCTCGGCGCCGCCCTGAACGGCTGGCGTCTGGAGTGGACCTACGGCGGCGACCAGCAGGTCACGTCCGCCTGGAACGCGCAGGTCACCCAGTCGGGCAGCGCGGTGACCGCTGTGAACGTCGCGCACAATGCCGTGCTCGCCGCCGGCGGGTCCGTGGACTTCGGGCTCCAGGGCACCTGGCGCACCGCCGCCCCGGCGCCCACCGCCTTTGCCCTCAACGGCACGCCGTGCGGCGGAACCGCGAGTCCCACCCCGACGCCGCCCCCCTCGCCGACACCGACAGCCCCGGCGCCGGCCGAATGCGCCGGGGCGACGATCTGCTCCGACTTCGAGGACCAGACCGGTACCGTGCCTTCGGGCCCCTGGCAGACCACGGCACCCGACTGCCAGGGCACGGGGAAGGTCAGCGTCGACACATCCGTCGCCTACAGCGGCACCAGGTCGCTGCGCGTCGACGGCGGCGCCGGCTACTGCAACCACGTCTTCGCAGCCTCCACCCGCGATCTGTCCTCCGTAGGGCCCGTGGTGTACGTACGCATGCGGGTCCGGCACACCACCGCCCTGCCCGCCAGCCACGTCACCTTCGTATCCATGCCGGACGCCTCACAAGGCGGCAAGGCGCTGCGCGTCGGCGGGCAGAACGGCGCGCTGCAGTGGAACCGCGAGACCGACGACGCGACGCTGCCGGAACAGAGCCCGGCGGGAGTCGCGCTCAGCACGCCGCTGCCGACCGGCCGGTGGCTGTGCCTGCGGTACCAGATCGACACCACCGCCCAGTCCATGCGCACCTGGGTCGACGACCGTGAGGTCGCCGGACTGCTCGTGGACGGGGTGGCGACCCAGGACGTCGACGGGCAGTGGCTCGCCCGCAGGACCCCTCCCCGTCCCACCGGCCTGCGTCTGGGGTGGGAGAGCTACGGCGCCGGGGCCGACACGCTGTGGTTCGACGACGTGGCCCTGGGCTCCTCACCGATCGGCTGCTGACGCCCGCGTGGGATCCGTCGGGAAAACCGGGTCTGAACGCGCGGCAGTTGGCGATTCCTTGATCCGTACGGCACGCAGTACCCGCCTGGTGGACCGGTCAGCCGCAGGCCCTCGGCCTTGGCCCGGCTCACCGGTTCGTCGATCAGCGGGGCATCGAGCTCATCGATCCCTTACGGCAACGAGGAGATCAAGTGAAACGTCGTCACGCCTTAACGGCCGCCGGTGCCGCCGGTGCGCTGGTCCTGGGTGGCCTTGCGATCGCCACCCTGCCCGCGTCGGCAGCCGCCACCGGCTGCTCGGTCGCGTACAAGGTACAGAGCGAATGGCCGGGCGGGTTCACCGCGAACCTGACCATCACCAATCTCGGCTCCCCCGTGAGTGGGTGGACCGCGACGTTCGACTTCCCGAACTCCGACCAGAAGGTCAGCAATGGCTGGAGTGCCACGTGGAAGCAGTCCGGAACCCACGTGTCCGCCACCAGCCTCGACTGGAACGGAGCGCTGGACACGGGCAAGTCGGCTTCGATCGGGTTCACCGGTGCGTGGAAGGGCGCCAATCCGCAACCCGCATCGATTGCGCTCAACGGTGTGACCTGTACCGGCTCGGTGACGTCCCCCTCCCCCAGCCCGACTCCTGATCCCCAGGATCCGGCCCCGGAACTGAAGGTTTCCGGTAACAAGATCGTCACCGCGAGTGGCAAGCCGTACCGGCTGCTGGGCGTGGACCGCTCCAGCGGTGAATACGCCTGTGTCCAGGGCAAGGGGCTGTGGGACAGCGGCCCGGTGGATCAGGCGTCCGTCGACGCGATGAAGACCTGGAACATCCACGCGGTACGCCTGCCGTTGAACGAGGAATGCTGGCTCGGCGTCAACGGCTCGCCCAATGGCGCCACTTACCAGCAGGGCGTCAAGGACTACGTCGACCTGCTGGTGGCCAATGGCATCACCCCGATCCTCGACCTGCACTGGACGCGGGGCGCCTATACCAACGGCCCGGACTGGCACTGCAAGGACGCCACCGCGACCTGCCAGAAACCGATGCCGGACGCGCAGTACGCCACCCAGTTCTGGACCGGTGTCGCCAACGCCTTCAAGGGCAATGACGCCGTCGTCTTCGACCTGTTCAACGAGCCGTACCCGGAGATCGCCGCCGACTGGGACAAGACCGTCGGCTGGCGGTGCTGGCGAGACGGCGGCACCTGCACGGGCCTTCCCTATGAGACGGCCGGCATGCAGGACCTGGTCGACGCGGTCCGGGCCACCGGCGCGACCAACATCCTCATGCTGGGTGGCCTGGAGTGGGCCAACGACATGCGGGAGTGGCTGACGTACAAGCCGACCGATCCACTGAACAACCTCGCCGCGTCCTGGCACTCCTACAGCTTCAACGCCTGTGTGACCGAAGCCTGCTGGGACAGCCAGGTCGCGCCCCTCGCGCAACAAGTGCCGGTCGTCATCGGTGAGTTCGGCCAGGACAACTGCGGCTTCGACTACATGCAGCGGTTGGTGGACTGGGCTGACGCGCACAACCTGGGTTATCTCGCCTGGACGTGGAACCCGTGGGGCTGCAGCACGGGCGGCGTGCTCATCAAGGACTGGGCGGGCACCCCGGAACCTGGCATCGGCGAGGGTCTGAAGGCCCACCTGATCAGCCAGGACCCCTACACGACCCCGTAACCGCGCACCCAGCGGCTGCCCAGCCGCGTACGACGCCGCCCCGGCCGGATGCCCCAACGGCACCGGCTCGGGCGGCTTTCGACCACCACGAGTGTGAGTGTGTCCCCTCGCCTTGGCGACAGGCCCTGTCACCGTACGGGCGCGGATCACGGGTGGGGCGGGAGCCAGTGCTGTTGGACGGCTCGTACGCCGGCCTCGAAGCGGCTGCGGGCACCGAGGCGGTCCATGAGCTCGGAGGCTATGCGGCGGGCGGTGCGATGGGAGACTCCGAGGCGCTTGGCGATGGCCTCGTCGGTGTGCCCCTCCGCGAGCAGGCGCAGGGTGGTGGACTGCTGGCCGGTGAGGCCGTGCGCGTCGGTGGGGGCGAGCCGGCCGAGCGGCTGGGCGGATTCCCAGATGGTCTCGAAGAGCGCGCACAGTGCGGTGAGCGTGCCCTGTCCGGTCAGAATCACCGCGCCGGCGGCGGTGTCGTCGCTGCTGACGGAGATCATGGCGATCTGCCGGTCCATGAGGATCATCCGGGTGGGAAGCGACGGCACCGTGCGGACCTGACCGCCCAGCCCGGCCAGCCAGTTGGCGTGCTCGACAGTGGGCCGGTTGGCGCGCACGCTGTCCAGGTAGATCGTGCGCATCCGCACCCCACGGCCGAGCAGATCCTCGTTGAGCGGCCGGGACGCGGCCATGTTCTCCGCGGTCTGCGGCCCGCCCGGCGCGAACGTCAGGAACTCCTCGCGCACCTCACGGGTGAGCACAGCCAGCCGGTCACGGATCTGGTCGAGCCCCACCAGCTGCTCCACGCCGGGGTGACTGGCGGCCGGCCGCAGCTCGGCGTACTCCGAGATGAGCTGGGCCGCGGCCGCCCGCGAGGCCTCCAGGCGCTGTTGCTGCGCCGCCAGCTCGGCCTGCTGCCGGGCCATCAGGATCTCCATGCCGATGTCCGGCGACACCGCCCGCAGCCGCCCCGCGTCCCCGGCGGCGGGGCGCGCCAGCGCCAGCTCGCTCAGGGTGTCGAGGGCGTCGCGCACCTCCTCCTCGGACAGCCCCACGCTGTCGCCGAGGTCCGCGACACCGGCGGCCGGATGTCTGAGCATGGCGCGGTACACCGTCTCCGCGACAGCGTCGAGCCCGAGTGCGGTCAGCACGTACGTCCCCCGTCTCTGCACACATCGCCCCCTCTTCAGCGCCGATCTTCGCAGAACGGAGACGTTTCGTCACAGGGTCGGGCCGGAACGGGCCAGGGACGCAACCGGCCACCCACCAGACAGACTTGGCGGCCCCATCCGTTGAGACGCTGGAGCGCATGTATCTCGTCCACGCGCACCTGGAACTCCCTCCCGGCCGCCGTCTGCCCCCGGACGTCCGAGAGTTGGTGCGCGCGTCCCTCATTCCCGGCGACCGCGTCGAGCACGTCGCCGTGCATCCCCGCTCCTCCACTCGACTCACCCTGGGCCTCTACCTGCTGGCCGACGGGCTGGGAGAGGCCGAGGAACGGGCCGTCCGCCTCTGCGGCCGACTGCTGTGCGACGTACCGCAGTTGGCGGGTGCGCGACTGACGGGGGCAGGGGTGCCGTTGATACCTCTGGCGTTCGAGGCGCAGCCGGTGGACTGAAGCGGCCCGTGTGGACGTATCGGTCCAAGGCCCTTTCCGTCCACCGAGGAACCCTTCTCTTCGGCCCGGGCGGCGACGAACCTGGTGATCACCGGCCAGCAAGCGCGTCACCGCGGGACGCGACGGCGGCCGGAACTCACCCCTCGTCCCGGACAGAACGGACAGTCATGCCTCGCACCCGTATCGCCAAGGCCGTCGCGGTCGTCTCCCTCGTGGTCACCGCGGCCCTCGCCACCCCGGCCGTCACCTCGGCATACGGGACGGACGCCGCCCAGTCCTCCTCCGTTGTCACCGCGGACGCCGGCTGGCAGGCCGTCCCGGCCGACGCCGGCTGGCAGGCCGCCCCCACCGACGCCGGCTGGCAGTAAGCCGTCCGCGCCGCCACTGACCGCCCGACACCAACCACCCCCGGGGGAACCAGAAATGAAGACCATCCGCACCCACGCCCGCAGAGCCGCCGGCCTGTTGACCACCGTCACCCTGAGCACCGCCCTCCTCACGGTGACCGCTCCCACCGCCGACGCGGCCACCACGTGCTCGGGCGGCGTCAACATCTACGGCGTACTCGGCGACGGCAGGCTCACCTACAGCCAGATCAACCCGGCCACCGGCGACCTCGCCAAGGTCCTCGTCGGACCGGACCTCGGCTTCGAGCCGCAGGCCATGGCGACCCTCAACTTCAACACCGTCCTGATGACCTCGACCAGCGGCGCCCTCTACCGCGTCGACGTCAGGACCAACAACACCAGCCTCACCCTGCTGAACCCGCCGGTGCGGATCGCCGACAGCGGCTGGACCCACGACAAGCTGACCTACGACGGTCACGGCCACCTCTACGGCACCACCACCTCCGGCCTGCTGCTGCGCTACAACGTCACCGAGGACAAGCCCGCCGGCTCCCAACACATCGGCGTACGCACCGAGATCGGCACCGGGTTCGTCCTGAAGACCCTCACCGCCACCGGCGACGACCGGCTCGGCGCCACCACCGAGGACGGGCGCCTGCTCGACTACACCGTCGCGGGCGCCGGTTCCTGGAAGAGCAACTCCCTGAAGTCCTCCGGCTGGTCGGGCTTCAACCAGCTCGTCTCCCCGGGCAGTGGGCTGTACTACGGACGCCTCTCCACCGGGGCCATGTACTGGTACAAGGACGCCAACCCGACCGACGGCTCCGGCGCGGACATCTCGTACCACCTCGACGACCCGGTCAACACCAGCGGCTGGACGCAGAAGCTGCTGTCCGCGCAGCCCGGCACCTACACCTGCACGACCTCCGTGGACACCGTCGACCGCGGCAACATCACCGAGGTCAAGGCGGCCGGCCGGCAGCTGATGAACGAGAAGGACGCGGCCTGGGCCAACGCCACCCAGTGGGCCTGCCTGGAGAACCTCTGGGACCGCGAGAGCGGCTGGCGCTGGAACGCCACGAATCCGTCCTCCGGCGCGTACGGTGTCCCGCAGTCGCTGCCCGCCTCCAAGATGGACTCCGCGGGCGACGACTGGCACGAGAACCCGCTGACCCAGATCAGATGGGGTCTGAGCTACATCGACGGCCGCTACGGGTCCCCGTGCAACGCGTGGAACTTCTGGCAGGCGAACAACTGGTATTAGGACCGTAGTTACGGACTGCGGACACGGCACAAGGGCGGCGCCCCTCGGAGGAGGGGGTGCCGCCCTTCGTCGTGCGAGCGGGGCTTGCGGGCACGCGCCAGGCACGGGTGCAGGCGTGCCGTGGGGGTGGCCGTCGTGTGCCGGTGCGGCGCCGCCTCGCTCCCCTGGGCCGGGCATGCGGGTATGCCGGAAGGGCCTCGCCGGTGTCGGCGGGGTCCTCGGGGACGGCGGGGTGGGGCGGGGTGTGAGGCGCGCGTGGGCCTACGGATACGGCACAAGGGGTGGGCCTTCGGTGGAGGAGGTGCCGCCCTTTGTCGCGCGGACGAGCGGGCGTGCGTGCCTGCGTGCCCGCGTGCCTGCGTGCCTGCGTGCCTGCGTGCCTGCGTGCCTGCGTGCCTGCGTGCCTGCGTGCCTGCGTGCCTGCGTGCCTGCGTGCCGGGGAGGGTGGCCCGTCTGCCGGTACGGCTGTCCCCAACCCCTGTGCCGGGCGTGCGCGCACGCCAAAAGGCCCCGCCGGTGTCGGCAGGGCCCTTGGGGACGGGGGGTGGGGACAGGGAGCGTCAGGCGATCTTGTTGTAGCGCAGGGCCACGTACGCCGAGGCCGGGTGGCTGTCGATGGTGCCGCTGTAGGCGTTCGCGGAACGGTAGTTCATGTCCGAGTCCGGGCTGCCCTCGGAGTAGTAGTAGAAGGTGCCGGCGTCCTGGTCCTTCCAGCCCGCGAAGAGGACAGCGTGCCCCTCGCTGCTGGAGTTCAGCGCGTCGCCGGGCCGGAGGTCGGCCTTGGAGATCTGCGCGGCGGCGTTGTCGAGGGTCTGCGTCGTCAGCGAGGACGTGAGGTGCCAGGCCATGGAGACGAAGCCGGAGCAGTCGGTGCGGTAGGTGTCGTCGCCCTCGATGTCGGTGGCGTAAGCGCTCTGGCTGTACTGGATGTTGCGGTTGTACCAGTCCTTGGCCCGGGTCATGACCTCTCCGCGGTAGATCGTGCCGCCCTGCACGGAGTGCGGCGGGGCCGGGGGCACGTAGGCGCAGTTGTCCGCGTAGGCCGACAGCAGGCTCTGCGTCCAGCCGGAGGCGTCCACCGGGTCGCTGGGGTGGTACGCGATGTCGGAGCCGTCCGCGTCGGTGGGGTCGGAGTCGTGGTACCAGTACATGCCGCCGTTGGTGCGGCCGTAGTAGAGGCCCCCGCCGGGGGAGGTCAGCGAGTCGACCGCCGACCAACCGCTCGACTTCAGCACCGCACGGTCCCAGTCGTTCACACCGTTGATCTTGTAGCTGAGCAGGCGCCCGTCCGAGGTGGAGGCGATGATGCGGTCGTCGCCCGCGGCGGCCAGCGTCCTGAGGACGAAGCCCGTGTCGATCACGACATGCTGGCCTATGTGGGCCGACCCGGAAGGCTTGTCCTGCGACACCAGGTACTGGTGAAGCTGCCCGTCGACCGTGCCGTAGAGGTGGCCGGCGCCGTCGTAGACCAGCTTGTCGAAGGTCCAGCCGCCGTCCCAGATCTTGGTGACTCCGGCGAGCGCGAGGGCGGTGTTGTTGGTCTGGATGTCGACGCGGTAGAGGTCACCGGCCGTCGAAGTGACCAGCACCGTATTGAAGTTGAGCGTCGCCATCGCCTTCGGTGTGAAACCGAGGTTCGGGCCGACGAGCGTCTTCACGCGGTCGCCGGTGTTCGGCTCGATCTGCGAGTACGTCAACCGGCCGTCCGACAGCGTGCCGTAGATCGACACGTTCCCGGAGCACGAGGCAACGGCCTGCGCGGCCCCGCCGGCGACGGTGACCAGCCCCAGGGACATCGCCCCGACAGCCAGTGTGGCGGACGTACGGCGAATGACGTTGCTCAGCTTCATGATCTCTCCTGCGGCACGAAAGTCGAGTGGGCGAACACACGTCCCTGGCCCGGACAGCTGCCCTGCAGGTACAGCTGTGAGGGGTGTTCGCGGGTGTGGCGCCCGGTGTCAGGAACTACTTTCGCCGCAGGTCAGGGGTGCCGGAAGAGAGATCCGATGGCCGCAAACGTCCCTGGCCGGTTGCGTCCTGACGGGGAGTCCGCGCATCACGCCGTTCAGTCCAGGGCGGAACACTCCGTCCTGGGTAGACCGTTACCGAACCCCCATACCGTCCGGGGCATGGCAGAGGCGCCTGCGTTCGCTGGAAGTTCCCGGGCCCCGGCGGCTGGGACCCATCCAGCCGCCGTACCCGGAAGGCGGACCCAACCACGGAGGAGATACATGACGGGCCCGCGCGACGGACGTGTCATCACTTTCTATTCGTACAAAGGCGGTACGGGCCGCACCATGGCGCTGGCCAACACCGCCTGGATCCTGGCCGCCAACGGCAAACGGGTCCTGGCCGTCGACTGGGACCTGGAGGCACCGGGCCTGCACCGCTTCTTCCACCCGTTCCTGGACCCCGAGGCGCTGTCCGCGACGCCGGGCGTCATCAACATCATCCAGGACTACGCCTGGGCCGCGGCCACCGGAACCCAGCGCCCCGACGACTGGTACCTCTCCTACGCCCAGGTCGAGCACCACGCCGTGCCCATCCGCCCCGAGCGCTTCGGCCTGCACTTCCCCGAGGGCGGCTCCCTGAACTTCCTCTCCGCGGGCCTCCAGGACCGGGCCTACTCGGCGGCGGTCACCTCGTTCGAGTGGGACAACTTCTACGAGCGCCTCGGCGGCGGCACGTTCCTCCAGGCCCTGCGGGCCAGCATGAAGGCGACGTACGACTACGTCCTGATCGACAGCCGCACCGGCCTGTCGGACTACGCCGACATCTGCACCATGGAGATGCCCGACGTCCTCGTGGCCTGCTTCACCCTGAGCGACCAGACGCTGGAGGGCGCGGCGGTCGTCGCCCGCAGTGTCGAGGAGGGCCACCGGCCGCGCCGCATACGGGTCCTGCCGGTGCCGATGCGCGTCGACGAGGGTGAGAAGGAGAAGGCCGACGCCGGTCGCGCGCTGGCCCGGATGCGCTTCGAGGGGCTGCCGAAGGGCGCGGACGGACGGCCGCTGAGCCAGGAGGAGCTCAGCGCCTACTGGGCCAACGCCGAGATCCCCTACCGCCCGTACTACGCCTACGAGGAGACGCTCGCGACCGTCAGCGACGAGAGCGGTATCGCCAACTCACTGCTGTCCGCCTTCGAGCGGCTCACCGCCGTCATCTCCGACCGCAAGGTCACCTCGCTGCCGCAGATCCCCGAGCCGGTCCGGCTGCGCTGCCGGGACGCGTACCTCAGGCGCCGGCCGCCGACCAGCGTAGCCGACGTCGTGGTCGCGTACGCGGCGGAGAAGCGGATGTGGGCCGACTGGGTCGAGTACCTGCTGAAGCGGGCGGGCTGCGAGGTCACGCTGCACGAGATCTCGGCCGGTCCGATCGAGCCGGCGGAGACCACGACCCACACCGTGGCACTGCTGTCGAAGACCTTCCAGGAGTCCCGGTACGCCGACTCCGTCTGGCGCGCCCTGGGCCAACGGCCCACGGACGGGGCACGCGGCTCGGTGGTGCCGCTGCGCGTCGAGGAGGTCCCGCTCCCGGAGCCGTGCACCGACCTGCACCGACTCGACGAGACGGAGTGCGTGGCCGCGCTCCAACGCACCCTGGAACTCCCCTTGCAGCAGGCGGAGAACAGTCCCTCGGCCCCCCGCTTCCCCGGCATCACCCCGGGGATCTGGAACGCGCCCCAGCGCAACACGACTTTCACCGGCCGGGGCTCGGTCATGGACCGGATCCGCACCCAGCTGGGCGCGCTGTCCGGCCCGCCCCAGCCGCAGGCGCTGTTCGGACTGAGCGGCGTGGGCAAGACCCAGCTCGCCATCGAGTATGTGCACCGGTTCATGGCCGACTACGACCTGGTCTGGTGGATGTCCGCCGAGCACATCGACGACGTGGTCGCCTCGCTCGCCGAACTCGCCCCGCTCATAGGCGCGACGGGCACCGAGGAGGACATGACGAAGGCCGGCCAGGAAGCCGTGCAGCGGCTGTCCCGCGGCCTGCCGACCAAGCGCTGGATCCTGGTCTTCGACAACGCGGGCGACCCCGCGGAGCTGGCCCGCTACTTCCCCACCGGAGACGGCGGGCACATCCTCGTCACCTCCCGCAACCAGGCCTGGTCCCAGCACGGGGCTTCCCAGCACATCGACGTCTTCGAGCGCACCGAGAGCATCGAGCACCTGACCCGGCGCACCGGGGGCGGACTGACGGCCGAGGACGCCGACCGGGTGGCGGAGGCTGTGGGCGATCTGCCGCTGGCGGTCGAACAGGCGGCCGCCTGGCTGGCCGAGACGGCCACCCCGATCGAGGACTACCTGCGGCAGTTGGCCCGGCAGACCACCGAGGTCCTGGACCTCAACCAGCCGCCGGACTACCCGCGAACGGTCGCCGCGACCTGGAACGTCTCGATCGAACAGCTGGAGAAGCGATCACCTGCGGCGGTACGGCTGCTCCAGCTCTGCGCCTTCCTCGCCCCCGAGCCGATCTCCCAGCAGTTGCTCTACAGCAAGGAGATGATCACGGCGCTCAAGCCGTACGATCCCTCGCTCCAGGAGAGTCTGCTGCTCGGCCGGGTCATCCGGGAGATCGGCCGGTTCGCGCTCGCCAAGGTCGACCAGACGACCAACAGCCTACAAGTGCACCGACTGGTGCAGGCGGTGATCCGTTCCCAGATGCCCGGGGAGAAGCAGCGGGAGGCCCGGCACGTCGTGCACACCGTCCTGGCGGGTGCCCGGCCCGACAGCGACGAACCCATCGACGACCCGACCACCTGGCCCCGCTTCGCCGTCATCTGGCCGCACCTGTCCGCCTCCGACGTCCGCAACTGCCGTGAGGCCGAAGCCCGCCGACTACTCATCGACCGGGTCCACTACCAGTGGAAACGCGGTGACTTCGTGGCCGCGCGCTGCCTCGCGGAGGACCTGCTCCAGCACTGGAAGCCGCTGCTGGGGGTAGATGACGTCTACTACCTCTACCTGCGGTTCCACCTCGCCAACATCCTGCGCTCGCAGGGTCGTTACGTGGAGGCCCGGGAGATCGGCGAGGACCTGCTGGAGCGGCAGCGCAGAGAGTTGGGCGAGCAGCACCCGCACACGTACGCCACCATGTCCGCGCTCTCCAGCGACCTGGCGGCCCTCGGCGAGTACACGAAGGCGGTCGAGCTGGCCAAGGAGGCGCACGCCGGCTTCAGCCAGATCTTCCACGAGTCGCACCCGCGCACCCTCAGCGCGGCCAACAACCTCGCCCTCGCCCTGCAGATGGTGGGCAAGTACAGCGAGGCACGCGACATCGACCAGGACACGCTCGACCAGCGCACGGCCGTCCTTGGACCCGACCACCCGTACACGCTGGCGTCGGCCGAACGCCTCGGCCGCGACCTGCGAGAGGTCGGACGGTACGCGGAGTCGGTGTCGATCCTGTCGCGCGCGTACGCGGCCCACAAACGAATCCTGACCCGGGACTTCCCCGGCACCCTGCGCTGCGCCAAGTCCCTTGCAGTGTCGCTGCGCCGCAACGGCCAACTGGAGGACGCCCGTCGGCTCACCGAGGCGACATGCAAGCGGTACACGGAGCAGTACGCGGCTCCGACCCCCGACTCGCTGGCCTGCGAACTGAACCTGGCGGCGGATCTGTTCGCGGCGGACGAACGGGACCGGGCCCGTGAGGTGGCCAGCAAGGTGCTCGCCGAGTACATGAAGGTGCCGGGCGAGGCCCACCCGTACACCCAGGCGGCCCTGAACAACCTGGGGATCTTCCACTGGGGCTGCGGGGACCTGGACGAGGCGGAGGCGGTCTTCCTGAAGGTGCTGCCCCGCATGGCGGAGATGCTGGGCGCACACCATCCGCACACCGTGTTCTGCAGCGTGAACTACGCCAACGTCCTGTACGACCAGGGCCGTTTCGAGGAGGCCCGGGAACGGGACGAGGCGGCGCTGCCGGTACTGCGCGCGGCCCTCGGGGACCGTCACCCCGAGACGCTCGCCGTGGCCACCAACCTGGGGTTCACCCTGCGGGCCCTGGGCCGTGACACCGAGGCCCGTGCCCTACGGGAGGAGGCGCTGGCGGAACTGCGCCTGCTGCTCGGAGAGGACAACGCCATCACGCTGCTGGCCGGCCGCGAGCGCCGCATCTACCGGGACCTGGAGCCCTTGTCGGTGTGATCCGGTCCAGGGACGTCGGGAGCGAGAGCCGACGTGACGGGGGCTGCTGCTCTTCGACTCGTGTCAGAGCGGTGGGGAATGATCGGGCCATGCTTCAAGCAAGGGACGAGCACGGTCGACAGGTGAGGAATCCGGGGCCCGCGGCCTTGGGCCGGCTGGTGGCGAACCTCGGCCGGGGTAACGCCTTCGTGATCGTCGAGCGAGTCGACGATGAGGTGTCCGGCGATTGGTATGTGCAGGTGTGGCTGCGGGATGACAACACCTATCAGCTGGAGTTCCGTGACGGGACGGCGGCAGAGCACTACCAGACCCGGACCATCGCCCAGGAAAAGGTGATCGTCGCACTGACCGGCTGGGTCAAGGGGCGCCCGGATTGGAAGGGCGCCTTCATGTGGAACAACATCGGTGCCTCGTTCGGAAGCGCCGACTGACCCCTGCCGCAGTAGTTGAATCGCCGGACGGATCCGTCGAGGGCGAGGAAATCGAGCTCGGGCGCTTCTTCGACAACACACGGCGCCGCGCGGCCAATCTGCCCGCAAACCGACGAGCGGACCTCGATGTCCTCGGCACGGGCTGGTAGACACCTGGGCAGGACCCCGTGAGGTCACTCCCCTGGCCCGAGCCTCCCCTGCCGCTCACGCAACGCCTCCAGCAAGACGGCAGCGCGGCGAGTGTCGGAATGATCCGCACCCACTACCCGCCGGAGGCCCGCCAGCGTCTCTTCCCCCAACGCCACCGCCTCGTCCACCCGACCCGCATCCCGCAGGTCGATGGCGAGGTTGTACGCCGTACGCAGGGTGCCGGGATGATCCACACCCAGCATCCGCCGTCGGCGCTCCAGCGTCTCCTCCCCCAGTACCACCGCCTCCTCCACCCGCCCCACAGCCGCCAACCAGACGGCCAGGCTGGACGCCGCATGCAATGTGTGGGCATGGTCCTCACCCAGCACCCGCCGTCGGCGCTCCAACGTCTCCTCCCCCAGCGCCACCGCCTCCTCCACCCGACCCACATCCCGCAGATCGATGGCCAGGTTGTACGCCGTGAGCAGAGTGTCGGGATGATCCACACCCAGCACCCGCCGCAGGCCCGCCAGCGTCTCCTCCCCCAACACCACCGCCTCTTCCGCCCGCCCCACAGCCGCCAGATTGTGGGCCAGATTGGACGCCGTGAGCAGAGTGTCAGGGTGCTCCACACCCACCACTCGCCGCAGGCCCGCCAGCGCCTCCTCCCCCAGCACCACCGCCTCCTCCACCCGACCCACAGCCGCCAGATCGATAGTCAGGTTGGACGCCGTGCGCAGGGTGCCGGGATGATCCACACCCAACACGCGACGCCGTCCCGCCAGCGATTCCTCACGCAAGGCCAGACCTTCCTCGTGCCGCCCCAGCGACCAGAGTCGGATGGCGAGGTTGTCAGCGCTGGCCAGGGTGTCGGGGTGGTCGTCTCCCAGGAGGCGTCGGTGGCGTTGCAGGGTGTCTTCGTCCAGGGCGTAGGCGCGTTCTGTGTCCTGGGTGTCGTGGTAGGCGCGGGCCAGGGCGTTGGCGGCCGCCAGGGTGGCGACGTGGTCCGGGCCCAACTGCCGCAACCAGGTGTCGTACAAGAGCTGCAAGCGGTCCCGGGCGGGACGGGGCTGACCGCGGTCCATCAGGTACCAGCACGCGTCACGCACCGCCCGCCGTCCCCCTGTGGTGGTGAGGGAGGCCGGGTCTACGGCCAGCACGTGCGGCAGCAGCACCTGCCACAGCGGCCACCCCACTGGGTCCGACACGTCTTCGGGGGCTGCTGCTGCCAAGAGAGCTTCCGCATCCCGTCGCGCTTGCTCGCGCTGAGAGGGGGTGAGCTGGTCGGCCAGGACGGCCTGGGTCAGGCGGTGCAGTTGGACGGTGCCGTTCTGGGCACGTGCCAGGTTGTGCCGGGCAGTCGCGTCCACCACGCTCCCGGCACGCAGCCTGGAAGTCATCGTCTCGCTCATTACGGTGGAGGCCTGGGGCAGCCGGCCGGCGCAGGAGGCCAGGGGGAAGGGTTCGGGAGCCAGCAGCGCGAGGGCGGCCAACGCGGCGGCAGCGCCCGGATGCTCGGCTGCCAGGCGGGAGCTGGTCAGGCGCACCTGTGCGGCCAGGGACACCGGGTAGTCATCCGGGCAGCCCTCCGCCAGCACCTCGTGCATGCTGCGGGCGAGTTCGGCTGACAGATCGGCGGCTGACAAGCCCCGGGTGAGCAGGGCAGCGGCCTGCGCGAGCGCCAGGGGGAGGTCGTCCAGGGTGTGGGCGAGGTGGTCGGCTTCCGCGTCAGGAAGGTCGGCGCCTTGGGCGCGGAGCAGGGCGATGGCTTCGGTGCGGGCCAAGGTGTCGACGTCCAGAGGCACGGCGTAGGTACGCCAGTGTGGGTTGCGGGAGGTGACCAGGACGTGCCCGGAGCCGCCGGGCAGGAACGGCGCCAGGGCGCTGGGGTCTTCGGCGTTGTCGAACACCAGCAGCCAGCGAGAGCGCTCCCCCAGCTCGCCCAGCAGCAGCTCGACTGCGGCAGCGGGCGCCGTACCGGCGGGCGCGGCGCCGATTCGGGCAGCAAGCGCAGACAGCTGCCCAGGGATCAGGGCCGGGTCTTCGGCCGCGACCCACCAGGCGAGTTCGTACTCGCCGGCGAACCGGTGGGCGTACTCGATCGCCAGCTGTGTCTTGCCGACCCCGCCTCGGCCGTGGAGGGCCTGGACGGCGACGCGCTGGTCGGACGCGAGTGCTTGGCGCAGGTGGACCAGGAGACTGTCGCGGCCGGTGAAGGCGGCGTTGCGGGCGGGCAGGTTCTGCACCCGGGGCAGGCTTCCGGGCAGACGGGGACCGCTTGCACCGACTTGCCGCAACACGCTGGGGGTGCCGGGGAAGGGCGGCTCCGTATCCGGGCGGGACGGGCCGTCGACCGCCTCCAGCAATACCCGGCGCGCCTCGGTCGGGCTCAGGTCGAACAGGTCGCGGCTGAGTAGCGGGCGCAGGATCGCCGGCGGATCCACGCCCGCAATGCGCACGGGCGTGATCTTCTCCCGCATCGCCACCATCGCGGTCCACTCCGGGGTCGTGAACCGCTCCGGCTCGAAATACGCCGGCGAGAACAACGCCAGCAGCCGGCCCCGTTCGAGCGCGGCGTTCATCTTCAGCACGAAGTTGTCGCCGGTACCCCAGTCCCAGTAGTCCAGCTCGATCTCATGCCCAGCGTCCAAGAGCTGCCAGCCGACCCATTCCGCCCACGCCCGATCCGCCCCCGCGTGACTGATGAACCACCGCCGACCCGACGCTCCGTCAGATGCCCCCGTATCAACCATCCATCTCCCCCGCACCGTGCCGCCCTACGTCACCAACCAGCCTATGACCAGCGGCCCTCGACCGGCCCCACGTTCACCAGCCTCCGTCCGGGGCATCGGGAGGGCCCCGGGGGCGGGTAAGTCCGGGTGGGGCCGCCTTGTCCCGGTGGCTTTGTTCACGAGGTGCGGGCCTGTGGGGCCGTGCTCAGGCACCGCCACGTGCTGCACAACGGTCACGCCTACGCACAACTCGCCGCCGGGCTCGGCGTCGGGACCACCACCGCCCACCGGTACATAAACGAGGCCGTCGCGCTTCTGGCCGCCCTCGCCCTCACTCTCGCGGCAGCCATCCGGACCGCATCGGCCAAGGCGTGCGCCCTGTTGGACGGGACCCTTCCGCCGATCGACCCGCCAGCCCTTCTCCTTAGGCTGACGCAAGAAGCGCGGCATGAACGTGCAGGTCCTCGCCGATCCGTCAGGTCTCCTGCGCTGTGGGCCGCACCAGCTCCGCCCGCAGCCGTCCGACATCCGGCGGCCCCCGAGCACGGCATCATCGACTCTGGCGCCGAGGCCGACATCACCTGATGAGCGTGCAAGGGACATCAGGGTGCCGGAGGCACCGTCCGGGTCCCCTGCCACGGCCGACGGGAGACGCTCCCCACAAGGGGAGCGCGACCCCCCTGATCGTCGTTCCCCTGACCGCCACCCCCCCCAGCAACCCCGAAGCGACCGCCATGCTGCGCGAGAGGCACGTCGATGCCCATCGCGTCGGCGGCTAGGAGCTGTCTCCTTGGTGTTCACTGGCGGGACGGTGCCGGTCGGGTGCCGGACCTGACGCATCCGCCCGATGAGGTCCGCTCACTGCATGCCTCCCTTATAAGGCTGGTGGCACCGCCTCTATGATCGACCGGCCACAGAACGACAACAGGGGGAGGGCGTGATGCCTGGTCAGGTCGCCGCAGTGAGCCGCAACGAGGTGTACTCATTCAGCAAGCCCAATCGCGATGCCATCACGTTGCTCACGGGGCTCGGAGTGGAAGGAGACGTTCACGCAGGTGAGACGATCCGCCACCAGTTCCGCATGACCTACGAGCCGGACCTGCCCAACCTGCGCCAGGTCCACCTGATGCACGAGGAACTCTTCGACGAACTCGCGCTCAAGGGTTTCAAGGTTTCTGCGGGCCAGCTCGGCGAGAACATCACCACGCGCGGGGTGGCGCTGTTGGGCCTGCCCACCGGCGCTCTGCTCCATCTTGGGGAGCAGGCGGTGCTCGAGGTGACAGGACTGCGCAACCCGTGCTCGAAGATCAACGACTTTCGCAAGGGGCTGCTCGGTGAGGTCTTCGCCATGGACCCCTTGTCCGGCGAGTTCACCTTCAAGTGTGGCGTCATGGCTGTGGTCCGCCGTGGAGGGACCGTCCGCCCCGACGATTCCATCCGGGTCGAGCCCCCGCCCCTCCCCCACCGCCCGCTGGAACGGGTCTAGATTCGTGTTCCGTGGTCATCGGCGTGCCCAGATGAGGATGGCGGCGAGGTAGAGCGCCGCCTGGTAGGCGATCGCGAGCTTGTCCGTTCGCGTGGCAATGGCGTGGGAGGAGTACGCGCGGTCGGCCAGGACAACCAGGGGCCGGGTGCGTGGCCTGCCCACGCCGCTTCGGGGCACGCGGATGCGAGACATCACCGTCTCAAAGGCCGATGCGTCACCAGCCTGGCCTGCGGTGACTGTGAAGGCCAGGGGCCGTGCACCGCCGTCTGCGGCCAAGTGAACCTTAGTACTCAGCCCTCCGCGGGCGCGTCCGAGCGCGTGGTCATTGAGTTCGTCGGAGCGGGTCGCCCCCTCCTACGGGCTCCGGCGGCGTGCTGGTGAGCCCGTACGACGGTGGAGTCAACCGACACGCTCCAGTCGATGTCGTCGCCGGCGTCCGCCACTGCCAGGACAGCGGCGAGAATCATCTCCCAGGTGCCGTCGACGGCCCATCTAATCAGCCGCTTGGGCGGCTTGGAACGAGCCGAGTTCCTCGGGAAGATCCCGCCAGGGCGAGTTGGTGCGGTACTTCCAGGCGATGGCCTCAAGGGTGCGGCGGTGGTCGGCCCATCGTCGCCCGCGGACCGGATCGGCCGGCATCAGAGGCGCGATCCGGTTCCACATCACATCGGTGATCACTAATCGGACAGACATATCCGATCAACTGCCCAACCCATCAAAGAGACACGCGGTAGCCCATCCCGAGCTCCTGACACCCGCGGGTACTACAACGGCGCTGAGGACACGGCGAGCGACCACGGGCCGGTCGAAGCGGCCTACTTGGAGGCGATCGCCGCCTTCGCACGGGAATCGGGCATTGACCAGCTGGAGATCCGTGAACCGGAGGTCGCCGGGCTCGTCAACTTCGGCCTGGAGGCGCCGGTTGACGGACACGGACTGGCCAGCCTGTTCCCGCCCGATCTCACCGGCTACTACGACGGCGCCGAGGTGTCAGTGCCTGTCGCGCTGGAGCTGGTCCGGGCCATGCTCCGTGACCAGGGCGCCTGGTGTCGTCTGGAGCAGCAGGACACGTCCACCGTGCACGTCGGATGGGATCAATACGTATACGTCGGCAGCGACCAGCCCTGCGAAGCAGCCGTCGCCCGAACCCGCGAACTCGGCCTTTTCGCGGAACCGATCACGGTCTCGCCCTACGCCGCAGACCTTGAGAAACGAGAGGTGACACGGGCCGCGGACGAGGAGTTCTGGGAACAAATACGCACAGAACTGGCCGCACCGCAGACGCTCCTCCTTGAGGAGACCTACCTCCGCAACGCCACCCGCTGGCACCGCCTCACTGAGAACAACCTCAATACCGTCCGCGCCGTGCTCGGCCCACGCGCGCTCCTGACCGTCTGGCCCGACCTCACACCCGATGTCGGTGCCGTCCTGGCCGCGCTGCCCGAGGACGAATCCGTGGACTTCGTCTGGGAGGAACCGAACGGCACGATCCGCCACGTGATCGTCGACGAGACCCACCACCAACAGCTCACCGCCGTGGTGGCGGACGCGAGGGCGGCCTGCTCCTTGCCCTTGGCCCTCGACGAACACTACCCACTCTTCCAAGCTGCTCTACCTGACAGTGACGGCGTGCTTCGCGCCAGGTGGTGACGTGGTGCTCCATGTCCTACCCACGGGGTTCACCCGCCCCGCACTCATAGCGCCCCGCCACCCTCTCGACCTGCTCGCTAAACGTCCGCCGGCCGCAGCGAGGGCTCTCACAGAACAGCCGCCGCACCGACAGCCCGATCGGGACCAAGCGCCCTACGACAGCAACATCGGTCAGCGCCCGCCCATAACGACTGCGTACCCGCACAGAATCGCGACCACAGTGCGGACACACCACCGTCAACTCGCGGGTGCAGGCCGCGATGCAGTCCACGCCGCCCACCACCGACACTTGTCCACGCGCACCGCGTCAAGAAGCGGATTCATATCTCCTGCGAGGTCATGCCACTCGTTAACAATGCCGCTACCGCGTGACAGAGCGTCCGGCGCACGGTGGCAAACTCGGCCCCACGGAAATCGCGCCAGGGCCACCCCGACCAGGAGAACTACAGCCTCACAGCTTGAACCCGACCGCCACTTCAGAGGATCCGCACCCAACTCCGTTGGCGAAGCTTCATGAAATACCGAAGGTAGGGGTTAAGCCAATGAGCACGCAACCGCGCATGGCAGGCGCGCTGGTGCACGCCGGTTTTCTGCGAGAGTGCAACGTAGAGGGCAGCTTACAGTAATCTGAATTAACAGTTGTCTTCACGTGGCTTTTTGTCGAGTACTGGACGACACTCCTGATACTGGTGGCGTTGGGTGCGTCTGCGGAGTACCTGTTGAGAGGTTGCCTTCTCTTCGCCATAATGTGCGCCCCTTCATGCGCCCACCCGGTGCTTCACGCCACTCGTTCCTTTTTTATGCCTCCGGGGAATGCTCTAACAGAGAGGCACTCGGGGATGCTTCGGGTGAGCGGGAGGGGTTCAAAGGTATGTCGAACCACGTGCGAGAATTCTGCATATTGGGTGTCATAACACTCGTGGCCTGTGCCGGGTCGGCTGCACTCACGATGCTGTTAACGAGTCTCCCAGCCATCCAATCCACTGCCACTAGTAATGCAGGTCAGGCATATGGTGCCGCCGCTGCCGCCACTTCTGTCGTGGTTCTTACATACATCGCGCGAACATTCCGACATCAAATTGATGAAGCTCGCATGCACCGAGAGGTTCTAGAAGCGCAGACTGCTGAACTCTGTTTGCAACGCGAGAGCAATCGAGAGCAACACAAAACAGTGCAACGATCCGCCGAGGCGGCGGTACGCGCCCGTCACATAAAGCTACTTGAAATGGCCATGAATGACCCAGACCTGATGAATTGCTGGCCAGAATACAGCCCCGGCATTACGGAACGCCAAGCGAAACAATTCATGTATTGCAACCTCATAATTGCACATCACTACATGTGCTACGAGCTCGGCTACGTCAATGACGATGAGATAGAAGCCTCTTTGCGTCACATGTTTCGCAATGAGGTTGTCCGACATTTTTGGGAGGCGACGCGACCTGCACGAAGCCGTACGGCCTGGCGCGGAGGCACAATGGGAAAGTTCTACGATGTTGCGGAACTTGCCTATTCTGATCAACTAAATGATGGTGGCGCGGCCTGAGAAGGGGTTGCCCACCCGACCACGCCACAGAACTCAGGCGCTGGGCGGATTCCATCCAGCGCTAATGAGGACTTCACGTGGAACTACCACAAGCTCTTCGCCCTCGCCCACTCCTGATCCAGCAGGCAGTGAATTGCGAAGCTGGAGAGATGCCGTCTTGCCGATGAACGCAACGTCACCTGAAGGCAGCGAGAATACTGCTGGGCACGTGTGCTCGTTCAGGCATCGCCGACTCGGAGTGTCCAGACGTCTCAGATTTTCCATTGGCCTATCCATTTAAAATGGGTGCGCTCTGACCAGGGAATGCATGACGCCTACCGGTTCGAGTGCACTCTCCGTTTAAGAGTTTTTCGCGTACACCATGACACAGATGCCCTCAAATCACAAATAAGGATTTACTTCGACAAGCTGATGAGCCGATGCAACGCAATCGAACTTCAAGACACCGAACGCCTATTCGCATCGGCAGCACGGGACGGCTACTGCTCCAACTAGTATTTGCGGGCGACGCCCTTGTAGATCCGTACTACCGCCGCTACGGAGATCTTCACCTAGGCGGTGAACCGGCATGGGCATGGCTCCTTGGAGGGTCGGGCTGAGCTGGGGCTGTGCCAATTCGAAGGCGCGCCGCGCAAATGCCATACAGGCGAAACGCCACGGGCTGACGCACCGGCCCTGGCCGAGATCGGCAGTGCGGTCGGCGCTGGTGGAAACGCGAGGCGGTTCGAGGGGGCCGGAAGAATCACGTGCCACGCATGGATCCTCAGGCGCGTGCTGGTGAAAGCGTCCCTTCAAAACAGGCACACATGCGCGGCCCTTTTCGATTTCTCGGGGCGGGGCTTCAACGCCGCGACCACGCGCCTTAAGTCGTCGGCCGACGCGGGCGTGTGGTCACGGTCGATCTCGACCTGTACGTGGTGCACCGCGGGGAGCCCTGTTCGCCCACGACCATCCGAAAAAGAGGGCAATGAGGAGCGCTACCAGGAGCACGATGCCGAGAACGGTTCGTGCGGCGCCGTTCATGCTGTCCTGGGCCCAGGGGACGAAGACGAACAGCACCGCGCAGAACGCGGCGACTCCTGCCAGGACCACCGTCATACGACCACGGTGAAAGCTCATGCGGACCTTCCAGTAAGGCGTTACGGGACCCTGCCCGGCCGCGCCGGGTCTGGGGAGGCAACAGTCACGACCCGGTGCGGGCCGTCCTCAAAGTCTTGGTGACAGCGCCTGCGCCTGCGGGCACGGCACCGGTTACGGCGCCCGCCATGCAGGCCCTCCCGCTCAAGGAACCGTCGACCACCGGGGGGGCGGGGACTCCGACAAACAGCGCGCTCGCGACGGCGCCGACAGCGGCACCTGCCACAGCGCCGAAGAGGACGCCGAGACCCGTGGGATCGGTCTGGCTGACGGGGCCGCCCGCAGCGCACAGGTCAGTCTCCCTGGCCCGAGGGGTCGGGCTGGGTGAAGCCGCCCATCTTCTACATGCCCGTCGAATCGAGGTAGATGCAGCTGCGGGAGTGGCTCGGTGCTGGTGTTGCGGGGCAGGCCGGCGGGGCCGTAGGTGCGGACGCGTTTGCCCGCGACATCCAGCGGGCCCAGCACGTCGCTGGTGGCGCCGGCGAGGCAGTAGGAGGACTCCCCCAGTCGTCATGGAATTCCGCGTGCCCGCCGACTCACGGATGAATCCGGTGTCAGTGCCATTGGTCGTGGTGGACGCCAGACCTGGCGCGGCGTGGCGGGACCACGCCGAACCCACCTGCGTACGCCCGGAGTTGCTCGGCCTGGCGTGCGGCAGACCGTAGTTCGCGCCGGCCATCGTGATGCCGGACAGCTGGCTGTAGGCCGTCCAGGTCTCGTTCCTCCACGCGGAGGCGTCGACGCGTCCACCGACGGTTTCGTTGCCGAGCGTGTCGTCCGAACTCATCGAAGGTGCAGGCTTCGTGGAGTGATCGGTCTCCACGTTAACTACCGGAAAACTCATCGGACGTGACGGGAAAATCCCCAGAGTTGTCATTGACATGCCACTGTCTACGCGCGTCATCATGAACGCATGAGATTCCCCCCACGAATCACCCGCATCGGCGCCGCAGCCGCCGTCCTGTCCGCCCTCCTCGTCGGCGGAACCGTCGCCACCGCGCCCCCGGCGGCCGCCGCGGTCGGCAGCATCTGTTACAGCGCCTTGCCCTCCCAGGCGCACGACACCCTCGACCTGATCGAGCAGGGTGGCCCCTACCCGTACTCGCAGGACGGCACCGTCTTCCAGAACCGGGAAGGCGTCCTACCCAGTCAGTCCTCTGGCTACTATCACGAGTACACCGTGATCACGCCGGGCTCCTCCACGCGCGGTGCACGCCGCATCGTCACCGGTGAGGAGACCCAGGAGGACTACTACACGGCCGACCACTACGAGTCGTTCGACCTGGTCAACTACGGCTGCTGAAACCCCACACATCAGCCAGCCCGGGGAACGGTGCAACCCGCTGAAGGTCCGGTCATGCACTGAGCGGACCTTCAGCATTCGACAGCGACCGGCATCCACTCTGAACAACGTGCCGCATTCCCGAACCAGTGATTGCTGGCCTGCCTCGCGCAGCACCGCGTTAGGGTGCCGGTGTGGAACGAATCTTGGTGGTGGGTGTCACCGGCGCGGGCAAATCCACCCTCGCCCAGGCCGTGGGCAAGCGCCTGAATCTGCCCTACCACGAGATGGACGCGCTGTATTTCAACGGCCCCGACTGGGCGGTCAACGACAAGCTGTCCGAAGACGTGGCGAGCCTTGCGGCCCAGCCTCGTTGGATCTTCGACTCTCTCGGATACCCGGACGTACGCGACTTGCTGTGGGACCGGGCCGACACCGTGATCTGGCTGGACTACTCGAAGCGCGTCATCATGCCTCGAGTGATACGGCGGTCTCTGCGGCGCACCCTCACCCGCGAGGTCATCTTCGGCGGCAACGTGGAAACCTGGGCGGGCTGGCTGAGCCGGGAACATCCGGTGTGGTGGGCCTGGTCGCAGCACGGAACACGCCGCCGTGAAGTCGAACGCCGTGTGCGCGACCCCCGCTTCGCACCCCTGCACACCCTCCGCTTCCGCCACCCCGACGACGCGGCAGCCTGGTTGGCATCCATCTGATCCCACCCGGACAGGCCGAACACCACCGCACCTCGCGGGAGCCGCTGTCGGCTCAAGTTGCCAGACCGCGCCTCAGTCGGGGGCATCGGGCGTTCGGCGGATCAGTAGCGGTAGCCGGGCCAGTGCGGGTCCTCCCAGCGGTCAGGGCCAGTGACTCCGAGCAGGCGTATCCGGTGAAGGAGTTCTTCGGACACGCCGATGGCGCGTAGCCGTGGAGGAGCGTGGTGAACCAGCCAGGAAGTCAGCTCAGCGCGCATCTCGTCCTCGTTCTCCCAGGCGTGCCAAGGTAGTTGGTCTCCGAGCAGGTCGTACTCCCACTGGGCCGCCGCTTCGGCCAGGTGCTGGTCGGCCGCGGGTCCGGTCAGTGCTTCCCAGGTGCGGAGCCACGGGGTCAGCGTGCCGGATGCCTCGGCCGTCAGTATGAGGACCTCATGGGCGGGTACGGCGGGATCCGGATCGGTGAGCGTGTGCGCCCACCAGGCGTGCAGGAATTCGTCGACTGCCGCGGCCTGTCCAGCGGGCCACTGCTGCCAGTGGCCGAGTGCGAACGAGAGCCCCACTCTTTCCATACCGAAGAGGGGCTCGACGTGTCCGCGGACGAGGGCCGTGGCGAACTGGGGCAGGATTCGGCGGAGGACGGATGCGTGGTCGCTCCAGTCGATGGCCTCCCATGTGCGTCGCAGGAGGTCGGGATCCAGCTCTGTGTCCGCCACCTTGAGCTGGGCCAGATCTTCCGCGCTGCCCCAGTGGCAGTCGCAGTTGTGCTCGTCGGGGTGGGCGGTCATCCCCCGGAAGGTGACTGCCAGGCCGGCCATCGCGGCGTCGAGGCGAAGTCGGGCGTGGGATGGGTCGGGGTTCATCATGGACGTTCGCCTTTGAGGACTCCGGGAGTTGGCACCACCCGAAGATCACTAACTTACCGGGACGGGCCCCGGTCCGCCATCTGGTTGGCAGCGTCCCGATTCGGCGGCCGCTTGCTCGCCCGAGGATGTGAAGGATGCGTCGGCGGAGGAGGTCGAGGTTGGCTCGGGCAAAGCCCTGCGTTTGAGGAGCGCGCGGCTCTCGTCACGTGTCCCTCGACCTGGCCAGAAGGTGTCGGCTCCGGTCGAGCAGCTCACCCACCTCTGCATCCCCGCGCCACCACCCGCCTGGCGACGGGTGCCAGCGCTGCACTGATTGTGCGGCCCAGGTGCGCAGCTTGATATCCGCGTCCTCGAGCAGACTGACTGCAGCCCGTAGCGCCATGATGCAGCCGCGTGCGTCGAGCAGCCGGAACGCACCGACGCGGACGTGCCGCGGCCGCTCGGTGCTGATGCGCTCCAGCAGCCAGTCGGCGGGCAGTTCCTTGGCCGAGGGCAGCAAGGCGGTGGCGGTCTCGCGGACGACCCCGGCGGCAGGGTCGTCGAGGAGCGGCCGCAACTGCTTCGCATCCACGCAGTCCAGCACCCGCAGGCCTGCCACCGCTCGCGACCGCACCCCGGGCGCCGGGTGCACGAGCAGCGGCCGCAGCAGCCCGGCGTCCGCGCGGTTGCCACATTCGGCCAGGCCGATGACCGCACCGGCCGGCAACTGCGGGTCGACCGCTGCCGTGCACCGCTGCCGGTACCAGGCCTCCGGGTCACCACCGTGTTGTCGTACGACGTACCGGGCGCAAGCACGCACAAGCGCAGAACGGTCAGCGAGAAACGGCTCCGCTCGCCCTGACTGCCCCGCCCGTCTCAGCGCGGTGACGCCGGCCGAACGGACGCGTGGATTGCGTGCGGACAACAGTGGGGGCAGCACATCCTCGTAGGCATCGTCATCCTTCAGAGCCGTGAGCGCCGTTGTGGCACACAGGTCCTGGACCACGGTGTCCTGGTCGCGCGCCGCCGCGCGGGCCAGCTCGGCGGGACGGAGCCGTCTGCCTTCGATGGCCAGCCGGTAGGCGAACCGTCGGACGGTGCGGTCGGGGTCAGCGAAGAGAACGGCGAGCTGCTCGTGGGATGCCTGTTGCAGGATTTGGCCGAGCGCATCGACGCCGAAGGTGCCTCTGTCGCGGCGGCCGACGCGGAGGATGAACGGCGCGAGGCCGAGGGCGCAGTCCACGTTCAGGGCCTCGCGCAGCAGCCGTCGGGCTTCCTCGCGTACCGGCTCGACCCAGTCGGTGCAGCGGATCACGACCAACGGCAGCAGAACGGGGTATCGGACCGACTGGCGCAGCGCCTGCTGACGGATCCGCCCGTCGCGGTGGCACAGGGCGAGTGCGAGCCGGGAGTCGCCGAGTTCGGTCAGGTCGGCCGGCAGGGGGGCGGAGTGTTCCCACCCCGGCAGGAACTCCGGGCGGTACGAGGCGACCTCACGTACTGCTGCCTCCAGCGCGAGCCAGTCACCGGGGTCGGCGACATCGAGCGTGCTGTGCAGCGGCGCACCTTCCGCGAGCCGCGTAGCCGCCGCTGTCCCGTCCTCGATGTCCTCAAGCATTACCGCCCCTCCAGCAGTCGTACCAGGTGATCGTAGGGGCGGGGTTCGCATGGGGCGCGCGAAATCTGGCCCGTGATCGCCAAGGGCCACAGTCCGGCACTCTCCAGAGGCCCAGCGCGGTGACATCGTCCATGCTGAGCGGGGACTTCAGGAGTGTGCGGCGTCGTAGCGGTTTCGGTTGTCGTTGATCTCGTGGCGGTGTGTCGTGGCCCATTCTCCGAGCGCGACGACGGAGTCCAGGAGTGTCGCGCCGAGTCCGGTGAGGGTGTAGTCCACGCGTGGGGGAACGCTGGGGTGAACAGTGCGGGTCAACAGGCCGTCGCGTTCGAGTTGACGCAGGGTCAGGGTGAGCATGCGCTGGGAGATGCCGTTGACGGCGCGGTGCAGTTCACCAAAGCGCAGGGTGCGGTCGCGGAGTTGCCCGATGATCAGGATGCTCCACTTGCTGCCGATCAACCCCAGTATCTGGAGCACCTGCCGACACGCTTCCTCGTCCGGCTCGCTGCCGGTGCCTGCTGTCGACGGCTGCGTGGAGCCGCGGTGCTGCGCGGCCGGGGAGGGGCTTCTGCGATGCGCCAACGGTTACCTCCGTGTGTGTCACTGACATAAATGTGCTGTCTTGTTGCGGCGCCACTAGTAACAAATCATGAGGCCACTCACAAACAGTAAGTGACCGGCGCCGTGTCGAGGTGGCACCGGTCCGATCATGGTGATCGGAGAGGATTCTTCGTGGCGAAGACGCTTGTTGTCGTCGGTGCCGGCCCGGGGCTGGGGATGGGGGTGGCTCGCGCCTTCGGCCGCCAGGGGTTCCAGGTCGGGTTGATCGCCCGCACCAAGGGAAAGCTGGACACCCTGGTCAGTGAGCTGGCCGAGCTGGGCATCACCGCTGCCGCGTTTCCCGCCGACATCCGTGATCGTGACGCGCTCACCACCGCCCTCAGCGCGGCGAGGAACATGCTGGGGCCGATCGACGTGCTCGAGTACAGCCCCAGCCCGACCGGTCCTATCACCCAAGCCGCACAGACGACGGCCGCCTCCGCCTCCGCGCAGTTGGAGCTGCATGTGCTGGGAGCGGTGACGGCCGTGGGCCAGGTGCTGCCGGAGATGCTGGCCCGGGGCGTCGGCACGCTGCTGTTGACCACGGGCGTCTCCTCGACGGTCCCCGCACCCTTTCTGGCCAACGTGGGTATGGCCATGGCCGGTCTGCGCAACTGGGCACACACCCTGCACGCTGAACTCAAGCCGCAGGGAATCTACGCGGGCACGGTGACCATCGCTTCCGGGGTCGTCCCCGGCGGTGGCGAGGCCGACCCTGACGCCATCGGCGCCCGCTACTACAGCATGTACCAGCAGCGGAATAGGGTCGAAGAGGTCATCGGCGACCTGGACGCTTTCCGGTCCCTGGTCGCCCAGTCAGTGGGGCACAGCAATCCCGCCCTACCGAACAGTCCCGCAAGCTAGGCCGCATCCTCGCCGAGGTGTTTGAACATCCCGCTGAACGGGTGCCCACCGGGCCGTACACCAGCGACTGGAAGATCCCGTGGTCGATGACGGCGGCCAGGATCGGGGCTCCCAACGACTCGGAGCCGACCAGCGCGAGGGGGGCGAAGGCGGTGGCGGCGGACGGGATCGCGTCGGTGAGGGTGATCGGGCGGCAGCCGATCCGGTCGGAGCGGGCGGGGGCGCGGGGCAGGACCACCAGGGCGCCCTGGGGCCGAGACGGTGAGCACCTACAGGCAGGGGTGGCCGATGCCGGTGGCGTACGTGATCGGATAACTGGTCAGCAGGGGCTGGGCGGCGAAGGCGTCGATGCCGACACGGCAGGCCAGCAGGGCGGGCTTCGGACGGCGCAGGACGTCGAGGATGGGGAGCCTCAACTCGGCGTTCGCGGCCTCAGCGCCAGTCCGGTACGCCAGAGACGGGCGGCAGGCGGGTCTCGATCTTCGCCCGTATCTCCTGCATCACGGAGATGATGCGGGCCTCGTGTTCCTTGGTCAACCGGGCCACCGGCACCGAGCAACTGATGGCGTCAGTGGCCGGTGTGTCGTACCGCAGGGCGAAGCCGAAGCCGGCGATACCGGGCACCGTCTCCTCGCGGTCGATGGAGTAACCCCGCTCGCGCACCTGGGACAGGTCGGCGAGCAGTGCGACACGGTCGGTGTGCGTGTTCTTCGTGAGGGCGGTCAACAGACCGTTTTCGAAGGGCAGTTCGTCGTCGGCGCGCTCGGCGAGCAACGCCTTGCCCAGCGCACCCGCGTGGGCCGGGACGCGACGGCCGACCCGGCTGATGGTGCGCAGGTACTCGTGGGACTCGCGGGTGGCGAGGTAGACGACGTCGCTGCCGTCGAGTCGCGCCATGTGGATCGTCTCGCCGAGCGCGTCCGACGCTTCGTCGAGGTACGGGCGGACCAGGCGGATGCGCCGGTCGCCGTCGAGGTAGCTGGTGCCGGTGAGCAGTGCGCGGATGCCGATGCCGTAGAGGGAGCCGGTGGCGTCGGTGCGGACCCAGCCGTGTTCGACGAGGGTCTGGAGCAGCTGGTACATGCTGCTGCGCGGCACATCCAGCTCCTCCGCGAGCTGATCCAGGCGCGAGGGCTGCTCACCACGCTCGGCGAGGAGTTCCAGCAGCACGACGGTCCGGGCCGCTGACTTCACCCCGCGAACGCCTCTCGTCTCCGACATGCGCTCATCGTAGATCCGGGCTTCTTCGTGTCCGCGCACCCATTGACCCATCGCGTTCATGGTTCTAGCCTCCATCTGCATACATAGACAGCATCTGCATACAGGAACGGGCGGCGGGCATGACAGCAACCAGCACCGAGGCAGCGGGGGTCGTAGGGGTCGTCCAGCGACTCCGCGACGGAATGGCGAGCGGGGTACTGTCCTTCCCCCTCACGAGCTTCCGGGACGACGGCCGCCTCGACCTGGACGCCTACCGGGCCTACCTGACCGACCGGCTGGACAGCGCACCCGGCGCGGTGTTCCCGGCCTGCGGAACCGGGGAGTTCTTCTCGCTGGACGAGGACGAGTACCGGGCTGTCGTACGGGCCACGGTCGAGATCGCCGACGGGCGGCTGCCGGTGGTCGCGGGCATCGGCTACGGCTGGGCACAGGCGCTGCGCTTCGCCCGTATCGCGGAGGAAGCCGGTGCGGACGCCGCGCTGGTACTCCCCCACTACCTGGTCAGTGCCCCACAGGACGGCCTGGTGCAGCAGCTGCGCCACATCGCCGACGGCACCCGGCTTCCCCTCATCGCGTACCAGCGTGGCCAGGTCGCCTTCACCGCCGACAGTCTGCGGCGGATCGCAGACATACCGACCGTCATCGGGCTGAAGGACGGGCACAGCGACCTCGACCGGCTCCAGCGCCTCACACTGGCCGCGCCCGACGACTTCCTCTTCTTCAACGGCGCCTCCACGGCCGAGATCCAGGCCCGTGCCTACGCCACCGTCGGTGTGCCCGCCTACTCGTCGGCCGTCCACGCCTTCGCACCCGAGATCGCGAACGCCTTCTTCGCCGCTCTGCGCGACGGGGACGACGCGGGCGTGACCACGCTCCTGCGTGAGTTCTACGTCCCGCTGGTCGAGCTGCGCGACCGGGTGCCGGGTTACGCCGTCTCCCTGGTCAAGGCCGCCGCCCGGCTGCGCGGTCTCCCGGTCGGCCCGGTGCGCGCCCCGCTCACCGACCCTGGCCCGGTCGACCTCGCCGATCTGGAGAAGGTGCTGGACCACGGTCTGAGCCTGGTCGGTGCCGTACGACGACCCGCTTGACGAACCCGGTCACCTCTCGCGCCCGTCCCGGCTCTGCCACGCGCCCGTGCCCTCTACCTTCCGAGGCGTGCGGCGTACCGGCCGTACGCCCATCGGGCCGCCCGGAGGCGGCGGAGCGTCCGGCTGCCCAGCCAGCAGTTCAGCCAACAGTTCAAAGGGGAACTGTCATGCCCATACTCGTCGTCGGGGTCAGTGTTCTGATCCTGCTGTTCCTCATGACCAAGCTGAAGGTCAACGGCTTCGCGGCCCTCCTGCTCGTGGCGGTCGGTGTCGCCCTGGTCCGGGGCATCCCCGTGGCGACCATCCCGGACGTCCTCTCCGAAGGCATCGGGGGCCAGATCGGTGACACCATGCTCACCATCGGACTCGGTGCCATGGTCGGCCGCATCATGGGGGACTCGGGCGCCGCCCAGCGCATAGCCGGCAAGCTCCTGGACGCTTTCGGCCCCCGTGGGGTTCAGGTGGCCATGGTGGTCACGTCCATGCTGATCGGCGTGACCATGTTCTACGAGGTCGCGTTCGTCATCGTGGTGCCCATCGCCTTCACCCTGGTCAGGGTCACCGGAACGAAGCTGCTGTGGGTCGGCCTGCCGATGTCCATCGCCCTGTCCACCATGCACAGCTTCCTGCCGCCGCACCCCGGCCCCACCGCGGTCGCCGCGACCTTCCACGCCTCCGTCGGACTCACCCTGTTCTACGGCCTGTTCATAGCCGTTCCCGCCGGTGCGCTCATCGCCCTGACCTGGCCTCGTCTTCCGTTCATCAAGGCGATGAACCCTTCCATCCCCAACGGACTGGTCAGCGAGCGCGAGTTCACCGACGAGGAGATGCCCGGACTGGGTTGGTCGCTGTTCGTGGCGCTCTTCCCCGTGGTGCTGATCGTGGCCGCCGCCGTGACCGACATGGCCACCTCCACCGAGAGCCCCCTCCTGCACACCGTCGCGTTCATCGGCTCGGCCCCGATCGCGCTGCTGCTGACCCTCTGCCTGGCGGCGTGGGCGTTCGGACCGCGGATCGGCCGCAGCCTGGACGACGTCAGTGCCTCCTGCACCTCAGCGGCCAAGGCGATGGCCATGATCCTTCTGGTGATCGGCGCCGGCGGGGCCTTCAAGAACGTCCTCGTCGAAGGCGGGATCTCCGACTACATCAAGGACGCCACGGACGGCTGGTCCATCTCGCCGATCATCCTTGCCTGGCTCGTCGCCGTCATCCTCCGCATCGCGCTCGGCTCGGCGACGGTCGCCGTCGTCACGGCCTCCGGCGTGGTGCTGCCCCTCCTGGCGGGCAGCGGGGTCCACCCGGAGATCATGGTGCTCGCCGTCGCCTGCGGTTCCATCGCGTGCTCCCACGTCAACGACCCTGGATTCTGGCTGTTCAAGGAGTACTTCAACCTCTCCGTCGTCGAGGCGATCAAGGTCCGCACCACCTACACGACGGTGCTCGCCGTTCTCGGCCTGGGCGGCGTCCTGGCGGCCGAGTGGGCCCTCGACATCCTCAGCCTCTGAACCAGAACCCCCTGAACCTCTGATCACCCGCACCGTCTCACCCCCAGAAGGACAACCCGATGAGTATCGGACAGCCGACCGTCACGGCGTTCTCCGTCTACCCGGTCGCAGGCCGGGACAGCATGGCGCTGAACCTCTCCGGCGCCCACGGCCCCTACTTCACCCGCAACATCGTCGTCCTCACCGACTCCGAGGGACGCACCGGACTGGGCGAAGTACCCGGCGGGGAGAAGATCACGCAGACGCTGCGCGATGCCGTACCGCTGGTTGTCGGGGCGAAAGTGGGCGACTACAAGCGCGTCCTGCGCGAGATCGGCGACCGTTTCGCCGACCGCGACGCGGGCGGACGGGGCGCCCAGACCTTCGACCTGCGCACCACCGTCCACACGGTCACCGCCATCGAGTCCGCCCTGCTCGACCTGCTCGGGCAGCACCTCGACGTGCCCGTCGCGGCGCTCCTGGGTGACGGGCAACAGCGGGACGCCGTACGGGTGTTGGGTTACCTCTTCTATGTGGGCAACCCCGACCGGACCGACCTGGACTACGTCCGGGAACCCGACTCCCCCGTCGAGTGGTACCGGGTCCGGCGCGAGGAGGCCCTGACACCCGAGGCGATCGTCCGTCAGGCCGAGACGGCCTACGACCACTACGGATTCCGGGACTTCAAGCTCAAGGGGGGCGTCCTCAGCGGCGCCGAGGAGGTCGCGGCCGTACGAGCCCTCAAGGACCGCTTCCCCCAGGCCCGCATCACCCTCGACCCGAACGGCGCGTGGTCCCTGAGCGAGGCGATCGAACTGTGCCGGCCGCTGGTCGGCACGCTCGCCTACGCCGAGGACCCCTGCGGAGCCGAGGACGGCTACTCCGGACGGGAGATCCTCGCCGAGTTCCGCCGCGCCACCGGCCTTCCCACCGCGACCAACATGATCGCCACCGACTGGCGTCAGATGACCCACGCCCTGGCCCTCCAGTCGGTCTCCATCCCGCTGGCCGACCCACACTTCTGGACCATGCAGGGCTCTGTCCGGGTGGCGCAGCTGTGCAACGCGATGGGGCTGACCTGGGGCTGCCACTCCAACAACCACTTCGACATCTCCCTGGCCATGGTGACCCACTGCGGCGCCGCGGCACCCGGCGAGTACAACGCCCTGGACACCCACTGGATCTGGCAGGAAGGACTGGAACGCCTCACCACCACCCCACCGCTCATCACCGGCGGCGAGATCGCGGTCCCGGACGCGCCGGGCTTGGGCGTCCACCTCGACATGGACCGGCTCCTCGCAGCCCACGAGCTGTACCAGGAAAAGGGGTTGGGGGCCCGCGACGACGCCGTCACGATGCAATACCTGATTCCTGACTGGAAGTTCGACGGTAGGCGCCCCTGCCTGGTTCGGTAGACGACTGTTCGCGGACCGTCTCGGTTCGGTCCTGTGGGCCCGCCTCCTGATCGTTGGAGGTGTTCGACGGCAGCGGCAATGCTGCCCAGAACACCTCGCCGATCTGGGCGTGGTCGGTGCCGACCCGGCCGGGGACTGCATGCCGCCCTCCACCCCTTCCATGCCCCAAGGACGTGCTCTCCGGCTCATCCAGGCACAGATAAAGCATCGCCGAGGCCGAAGGACGCACCTGCCGGGCCGATGTCGTCAGTCATGACGGCCGATCACCCGACGACACGGGCGCCACCCCTTGCCACGCACCCGTTGTCCTGCAGCGTGCGGGGTGTGCCTCCGATGTTCTCCTAGTGTCCTGAGTCGTTAATTCGTGTGCAGTATGCGGCGAGGGTGTCGAGGATGTCGTCGGCGGTCTTCGTCCAGACGAACGGCTTGGGGTTCT
>NZ_JBIRUZ010000018.1:0-178808 GCF_044386545.1 Streptomyces sp. NPDC020489 | reverse complement strand
GTCTGGTTCCACTTCTCCACCAGGATCTGCAGACCGGCGGCGATGTTCGCGGCATAGTCCAGGGCCACCGCACGCTGCTTGTTGTAGTCCCAGGCCGCGCCGCCATGACCGTACTCCCGGCCCGCCAGACGCATGTGGTCGGTGACCTGCGTGACACCGTAACCGCAGTCCGCCTCCGACCAGTCGATGTCCCAGTCGTTGTCGGTGTTGCCGTCGTAGTAGTCGATCCCGTAGAAGTTCCCGATCAGCGGACTGCCCGTGACCCCGGGCACCGCGGAACGGGCCGCCTGCCACATGTTCGACTCCTGCGTGGTGATACCCAGCAGCACCTGCGCCGGCACCCGGCCCCCACCCTCCAACACCGGATTGGGGAACAGGGACTGCGGCGCATACGCCGGCATCCCCAGACTCTTCCAGTTCGCCGCACGCGAAGCACCGAGGTTCAACTTCCCCGTGACCGCCTTGTCCACCGCCCACTCCACCTGACGCGGCTTGGGCTGCATCGCCTGATTACGCGGATCGTTACGCGGAACGGAACACGCCCGCTCCGACTCCACGATCTCGGTGCGGGTACCCGCCGCTGCCGCCGCGGCGGACAGGGAGCGCACGCCGGTGGCCGCCTTACCGGTGGCCGTCTTGTTGCCGCCGGGAGCCTTGCCGACGGTGGGGGTTTTGCCACCGGTGGTGGTGCCCAGTAGCGGTGAGGGTGTGCGCGAGGTCTCCCAGCGGGTCGCCTTGGCCTTCAGCGGTGTCACCACGAACTCGGCCTTCTCACCGCTGTCCTGGACCGTCATCGTGACGTTCACCGGCCGTGCATCGGTGGCCTGCTCCTGATGCAGGTACTTCGGCGAGCCCTTCCCGTCCGCCCACTCGGTGTGCTGCACGATCGCGGCACCCGTGGTGGAAAGCGTGGCATCCTTGTCCGCCCCCGCCAACCGCGTGACGGTCCTCGGCAGACCCTTCGCCGCCTTCACTCCACCGGTGAGGTAGACCTGCCCGCCGCGCCGGGTCAGCCCGGTGTCACCGAGCGGCCCGGACCCCAGCCCGGTCACCTTCCCCTTGGCCCAACGCCGTACGAGGGCCGACTCCCGCTCCTTGAGGCTGTCGCGCTGCACTCGCTCCAGGAACACATAACCGCCCCCGCCGTCCCGGCTGATGCGATACGGCACCGTGCCCGTGGCAGCCAGCTTCCTCTTACGGCCCCTCGCGTCGATCTCGACGAGCGTGCGCCCGGAAGCCGCAGCGATCCTCCCGCCGCCGGCAGGCACCGCCGAGGTCACCTGCCCGGCCACCACAACCGGCGCAGCCGCCTCCCCGGTTGCCGCATCGACCCGGATCAGCCGCGTCTTGTTCCGGTCCTCACCCGGGGACTGCGTCAACACCGCCGTCTCACCCGTGCCACACCCCGGGTTGTAATACGACAGCGAGGCATTGACTTTCAACTTCCGCACCGAACCGGTCACCAGGTCGACCACGGCCGTGAAACCGCCACGCGCCATCAACTTCGGATCATTGGTGAACGTGCGCGGCGCATACACCACCACCGCCCGCTTCCCCGACCCGGTGACACACACATTCCCGATCCACTGATCCGCATCGAACCCCGGCTCAGCCAGCGACGCCAACGTCTTCCACGCGTAACCACTCTTCTCCGTCGCGGTCAGCAGATGAAAACCCTGCGCATCACCCGTCGTCGTCCAGGCAACATCCGCCGACGACCTGTAACCCGAACCGAGCACGCTGGCACGCTCACCCACCGGCACCGAATCCGCACCCGGTTCGACCGACTTCGCGGCCGCCTCGGCCCCGGCACCGGGTGAGGCACCCACCTCCGCCCAGGCCGTGGCCTGAAGCAGACCCGCCAACACGCTGCCGGCCGCTATCACGGTCAGTGGAGTTCTTAAACGTCTGTGCAATCTCAAAGAACGCCCTCTCATCGAGAGACTTCGCCCCATAGGCAGAACCGTTCGATATGACATCACGAACCGGTTCGCGAAATGCCTTTCGATGAGTGGCGTCTTTACGCCCACTTCCCCTGCCGACCCCTTCCCCTGCCGCCCAGAAATCTACGCATGAGCAAACCATCGAGACTATCCAAAGCGAGGCCAAAACGGGGCGAAGCGACAGTCGCGTGACGCAATTACGCCATCTTTTTGCCCGAGTACACCCCATTGACGAACATTGCAGATCTTGCCTGCGCCAACTTTGTCCAGATAGTGTTTTGTGGGCGTCGGGCCAACGTCGTGAGTCAAATGGCATTGTCGATCCAACGGGGGGATCAGGAATGTTCGATCAGGTCTGTGCAGACCACGTTGACCTGCAAATCCTCCGCCTCATGCGGAACGGTTTACCGGACCAGGCGATCGCTCAACATCTCGCTCTGGGGCATCGGACAGTACAACGCCGAGTGACCCGGCTCATGGAGCAACTCGAAGCGCGGGGACGTTTTGCACTGGGTTTGCGGGTCAGCGAACTCGGCCTTCTTGACGAAGCGGCCTGATCGGCGGTCCTGAAACCCTTCGGCACGGCATATAGATGCACGGTCTGAAGCATTGACACTTCCTTCCGGAAGCATGCGGCATACCTACCGGCCCTGCCGCGATAAACCTATCTGCCGAGATTCGTAGCATCCTTGAACGCAAAACTGAAACCATGCGGATGGGCGCCACGTAAACACCGAACTGCCGGAGAACAGGCCGCTCCCCATGGGGTTACGTGAAGGGGGCGCCCGGCATCTGCCGGGCGCCCCCTTTCTCATTGCTCGTCCACCGGGTCCACCGGATCCTCCGGGATGCCGTCCGTCGGCGGCCTCGTCGTCGGCGTCTGCGAGGGCGTCTGCGACGGCGGCTTCGTCGTCGGTGTCTGCGAGGGCGTCTGCGTCGGGGGCTTCGTCGTCGGCGTCTGCGAGGGCGTCTGCGTCGGGGGCTTCGTCGTCGGCGTCTGCGAGGGCGTCTGCGTCGGGGTCTGGCTCGGCGTCCATGTCGGCTCGACCGCTGCGCCCTGGTCGGTGTCCAGGTCGAACTCGGCGGACGTGGAGGTCACGCCGAACATGTACGCCGCCCAGATCCCGGCCGGGAACCCGCCACCGTTGACGCGGGGCTCGCCGCCGGCGCCGTACATCTTCGCCTGTGCCTTGGTCTTGTGGTCCTCGCCGAACAGGCCTACCGAGGTGACCAGGTCGGGGGTGTAACCGGTGAACCAGGCCGAGAGGTTGTCGTCGGAGGTACCGGTCTTGCCCGCGACCTCCTGGCCGTCGCGGGCGGTGTTCTCGGCGACGGACCGCTTGGCCGTACCGTCGTCGACCACGCCGGTCAGCACCGAGGTCACCGTGTCGGCGGTCTCGCGGCTGATGACCTGCTCGCCGACGGCGTCGGGCATGTCGACCTCGCTGCCGTTGCGCTCGGCCGACTTGATGATGGTCGGGGTGACCTTCTTGCCGTGGTTGTCGAGGGTGGCGTAGACCCCGGCCATCTGGATCGGGCTCGCGCCCATGGTGCCCAGGGTGTAGGCGGGCAGCGCCTTGAGGTCGGCGGTGTCCATGCCGAGGTCGGAGGCCGTCTTGAGGACCTCGTCCATGCCGACGTCGACGCCCATCTGCGCGAAGACGGAGTTGATGGACTTGTTCATCGCCGTCTGGACGGTGACGTCGTCGTAGTCCTGGTCGTCCTCGTTCTCCGGGGCGAAGGCGATGTCACTGCCCTTGACGGGGCGCTTGCTGGTGCCGTCGTAGATCGTGCTCGCGCCGATCTTCCTGCCGTCCTGCGTCTTGGCGCCGTTCTCCAGGGCGGCCGCCAGGATGACCGGCTTGAACGTGGACGCGGGCTGGTAGTCGGTGCGGTTGGCGTTGCTGAAGTAGTGCGTGGTGTAGTCCGCGCCGCCGTACAGGGCGACGATCCTGCCGGTCTTGGGGTCGACGGAGGCCGCGCCGGCCTGGATGTTCTTGTCGACCTCGCGCTTGTCCGGGTCCAGCTTGTCGGTCAGCTGGGCCTTGACGGCCTTCTCCAGCTGCGCCTGCTTCTTCTTGTCGATGTTCAGGGTGAGGGTCCAGCCACCCCGGTCGACCTGGGCCTCCGCCTCGTCCTTGGAGAGACCGTCCTGGTCCATCAGCTGCTGCACGAGCTGCTGCTTGGCGAGCTTGACGAAGTAGCCCTTCTGGCCCTTGAGGCTCGACTCGGCCTTGGGCTCCTTGGGCTTGGGGAACGTCATCCCGTCGCGCTCGGAGGCCTTCAGCCAGCCTTCCTCGACCATGTTGTCCAGGACGTAGTTCCAGCGCGCCTGCACCAGCTTCTTGCTGGTGTCCGAGGCGACCGCCCAGTCGTACTGGCTCGGCGCCTGGAGCACGGCGGCGAGGTAGGCGCCCTGCGCGACGGAGAGCTTCTCGGCGTCGACGCGGTAGTAGGCCTGGGCGGCGGCCTGGATGCCGTAGGCGGTACGGCCGTAGTAGCTGGTGTTGATGTAGCCCGCGAGGATGTCGTCCTTGGACATCTGGCGGTCCACCTTCAGGGAGATCACCAGCTCCCTGAGCTTGCGGGTGACGGTCTGGTCCTGCGTGAGGTAGTAGTTCTTGACGTACTGCTGGGTGATCGTCGAGCCGCCCTGCTTGCCCTTGCCGGAGAGCGTGTTGAGCAGACCTCGGGCGGTGCCCTTCAGGTCGACGCCGGCGTCCTGGTAGAAGGACTTGTTCTCGGCGGCGACAAAGGTGAGCTGGACCTTCTTGGGCACCTTGGCCAGGTCGACGACCTCACGGTTGAGCTTGCCGTTGGTGACCAGGACCGAACCGTCGCTGTACTTGTAGGTGTTGGTCTGGAGCTGGGCCTTGGCGTTGCCCTCGGGCACCTGCACCATCATGTACAGCACGATGAAGCCGCCGATGCCGAGCAGGCAGACGCCGAGGAAGGTGCCGAGGATCTTCTTCCAGGTGAAGAGGCGGCGTATGAAACTCTTGTCGCCACCACCGGTCGCCGCCCGCGACGAACGGCGCTTGGGCGCGGCGCGGTGACCGCCGCGCTGTCGCGCTCGTCTCTCTTCCGCTCGTCCCATGGCCCCGTTCCGCTCCGCTTCGTTCATGTGTGCGCGTCTGTCACACAGGTTCGCCGCTCAGGTCAGCTCAGAAAGCTAACACCGGGAGATGTGACAAAGCGCTGCCGATCCGGCCTTTTACGGACGTGAGAATCAGCACCCACCCCTATGGAACCGACGTACGAGGGGTGCGCAAGGTTGCCTTGGTGGGCTAATGTGATATCACTTAGCTAGATCGAAGCTAGGCAGAGCCAGAGCCGCGCAGCCGTGCGGCAGGAGAACGGGGGACCCCATGACCACACACGACGACGCCGTCGCCGACGTACCCGAGATGCCCGCCCCGCGCGTGCGGGAGTTCGCGGCGCACAGCATCGGCGGTGGGCTCGCGCTGCTGCTCGGACTGCTGGGGCTGTTCGCCGGGGCCGGAATGATCGTGGCCGCCACGGCGGTGGCGGCGACCGGCGGCAAGGCCGCGCTGATCGTCGGCGGGATCGTGGTCGCGCTCGCCGCGTTCCTCGCCATGTGCGGGCTGAACACGGTGGCGCCGGGCGAGGCCCGGGTGGTGCAGCTCTTCGGGCGCTACCGGGGGACGATCCGGCAGGACGGCCTGCGCTGGGTGAACCCGTTCACCTCGCGCACCAAGATCTCGACGCGGGTGCGCAACCACGAGACGGCCGTCCTGAAGGTCAACGACGCCTACGGCAACCCGATCGAGCTCGCCGCGGTCGTGGTGTGGCGGATCGAGGACACCGCGCAGGCCACCTTCGAAGTGGACGACTACCTCGAGTTCGTCTCCACCCAGACCGAGGCCGCCGTCCGGCACATCGCCATCGAGTACCCCTACGACGCCCATGACGAGGGCGGCCTGTCGCTGCGCGGCAACGCCGAGGAAATCACCGAGAAGCTGGCCCTGGAGCTGCACGCGCGCGTGGAGGCGGCCGGCGTCGAGATCATCGAGTCCCGCTTCACCCACCTCGCCTACGCCCCGGAGATCGCCTCCGCGATGCTCCAGCGTCAGCAGGCGGGCGCGATCGTGGCCGCGCGGCGGCAGATCGTGGACGGGGCGGTCGGGATGGTCGAGGCGGCGCTGGCCCGGATCAACGAGCAGAACATCGTGGAGCTCGACGACGAGCGCAAGGCGGCGATGGTGTCGAACCTGATGGTGGTGCTGTGCGGGGACCGCGCCGCCCAGCCCGTGCTCAACACGGGGACGCTCTACCAGTGACGGATCCCGCGGAGGAACCCGTGGAGCCCGCCCCCAAGCGGCGGCCGCAGCAGCGCAAGCAGGTGCTGCTGCGGCTGGACCCGTCGGTGTACGAGGCGCTGGCGCGGTGGGCCGGGGACGAGCTGCGGTCGGCGAACGCGCAGATCGAGTTCCTGTTGCGCAAGGCTCTGGCGGACGCGGGACGGCTGCCCGGCGAGGCCCGGCCGATCCCGCGCCGGGGGCGGCCGCCGGTCGACCCGGAAGGCCGGGATCCCGTGTAGCAGAACCGTGACAATCGGCCCCCACCTGCGGTTCGTCACCCACCATCTCTAGCTACACACTCCGCGTATACATGCCGGGTATACACCGCGTGTACAGTCCTTCCCATGTCCATCGGTCACACCCTTTTGGGACTCCTGGAGTCCGGGCCCCGCCACGGTTACGACCTGAAGCGGGCCTTCGACGAGAAGTTCGGTCACGACCGGCCCCTGCACTACGGCCAGGTCTACTCGACGATGTCCCGCCTGCTGAAGAACGGTCTCGTCGAGGTCGACGGCATCGAGGCCGGCGGCGGCCCCGAGCGCAAGCGGTACGCGATCACCGAGGCCGGCATCACCGACGTACAGCAGTGGCTGGCCACGCCGGAGAAGCCCGAGCCGTATCTGCAGTCCACGCTGTACACGAAGGTCGTCCTCGCGCTGCTCACCCATCGGGACGCGGCCGACATCCTCGACACCCAGCGCTCCGAGCACCTGCGGATGATGCGGATCCTCACCGACCGCAAGCGCAGGGGCGACCTCGCCGACCAGCTCATCTGCGACCACGCCCTGTTCCATCTCGAGGCCGATCTGCGCTGGCTGGAACTGACCGCCGCGCGCCTCGACAAACTCGCCCAGGTGGTGGCCCCATGACTCCCGCAGGCTCTCTCCTCGTCGCCCACGACCTGCGCAAGGCCTACGGCCCGACCCTCGCGCTCGACGGCGCCCAGTTCTCCATCCACCCCGGTGAGGTCGTCGCCGTGATGGGCCCCTCCGGGTCCGGCAAGTCGACGCTGCTGCACTGTCTCGCCGGGATCGTGACGCCCGACTCGGGCTCGATCACGTACAACGGGCAGGAGATGGCGACGATGAACGACGCCCAGCGCAGCGCGCTGCGGCGCTCGGAGTTCGGGTTCGTCTTCCAGTTCGGCCAGCTCGTCCCCGAGTTGACCTGCGTCGAGAACGTCGCCCTGCCACTGCGGCTGAACGGCACCTCCCGCAAGGAGGCCGAGAAGACCGCCCTGGGGTGGATGGAACGGCTCGAGGTCGACGACCTGCACAAGAAGCGGCCCGGCGAGGTCTCCGGCGGCCAGGGCCAACGCGTCGCCGTGGCACGGGCGTTGGTGACCAGCCCGCGTGTGGTGTTCGCCGACGAGCCGACCGGCGCGCTCGACTCGCTCAACGGCGAGCGCGTGATGGAACTGCTCACCGACGCCGCCCGGTCGACCAACGCGGCCGTCGTGCTGGTCACGCACGAGGCGCGGGTGGCGGCCTACTCCGACCGCGAGATCGTCGTACGGGACGGCAAGTCGCGGGACATGGAGCGGGCCGTATGAGGCAGTGGGCGCGGGACCTGGGGATGGGCGTCAGATTCGCGTTCGCGGGGGGACGCGAGGGCTGGATGCGGGTCCTGCTGACGGCCGTCGGGGTGGGGCTCGGGGTGGCGCTGCTGCTGCTGACGACCGCGATCCCCAACGCGATGGCGACGCGCGACCGGCGGGAAGAGGCGCGCACCGACATGTCGTTCAGCTCGACCCGGCTGAAGAAGGCCGACGACACGGTGATCGTCGGGAACGTCACCACGACCTACCACGACAAGAGCGTGCGCGGCCGGGAGTTGGAGCCCGAGGGCGCCAGATCGCCGCTGCCGCCCGGGGTCTCCGCCTTCCCCGAGCCGGGCGAGATGGTGGTCTCCCCCGCGCTGAAAAGACTCCTGGACTCCGCCGACGGGAAGGTGCTGCGGGAGCGGCTGCCGGACCGGGTCGTCGGGACCATCGGGGAGAGCGGGCTGATCGGGTCGGCCGAACTCGCCTTCTACCGCGGCGCCGAGGGCCTCGCGCCCAAGGTGAACGGCGGCACCGTGGACCGCATCGAGCGGTTCGGGGCGCCGAACCAGGAGCAGGAGCCGCTGGATCCCATCCTGCTCCTGCTGATCCTGGTCGTCTTCGCGGTGCTGCTGACGCCGGTCGCCGTCTTCATCGCGGCCGCCGTACGGTTCGGTGGGGAACGGCGTGACCGGCGGCTCGCGGCGCTCCGGCTGGTCGGCTCCGACGCCCGGATGACCCGGCGGGTCGCGGCGGGCGAGGCGATGGCCGGGGCCCTGGTGGGGCTGGTCCTGGGCGCCGGGTTCTTCATGATCGGGCGGCAGATCGCGGGCACCGTCGAGCTCTTCGACTACAGCTTCTTCCCGAGCTATCTCAACCCCTCGCCCCTGCTGGCCCTGCTGGTCGCCGTCGCGGTGCCCGCGGCCGCCGTGCTGGTGACCCAGCTGGCCCTGCGCGGGGTCGTGATCGAGCCGCTCGGTGTGGTGCGCACGGCGAAGCCCTCCCGCCGCCGGCTGTGGTGGCGGCTGCTGCTGCCGCTGGGCGGGCTCGCGATGCTCTACCCGATGATCGGCCAGGGCCGGGGCAGCGGGAACTTCAACGAGTACCTCACCGTCGGCGGCGTCATGCTGCTCCTGGTCGGGGTGACCGCACTGCTGCCCTGGGTCGTCGAGGCGGTCGTCTCCCGGCTCGGCTCCGGTCCGGTCGCCTGGCAGCTGGCGGTGCGCAGGCTCCAGTTGAGCAGCGGCACGGCGGCTCGCATGGTCAACGGCATCGCGGTGGCGGTGGCCGGCGCGATCGCCCTGCAAATGCTGTTCGCCGGCGTCGACGACCAGTACACGGAGCACAAGGCCGACACGGTCGCCGGGGCGCAGATGGTCGTGCGCCTGGCCTCGGGCAGCACGGTCGCCGATGCCAAGGAGAAGTTCGCGGCGACCCGGGGCGTCGACGGCCTCTACGACATGGCCGACGGATATCTCGGCGACTCCCGTACCGACCCGCAGAACTTCGCCCCCGTGTCCGTGGGCACCTGCGCGGCCCTGCGCGAGGTCGCGAAGCTCTCCTCCTGCCGGGACGGCGACGTCTTCGTCCTGAAGGAGGGCGACTACGCCTACGACACGAGCAAGGTGGCCAGGGGCGGCAAAAAGCTCTGGTTCGACGACTCCGACGACGACGAGACCACGAAGTCGGTCGCCTGGACCGTCCCCAAGGGCCTCAAGGCCGTCACGGCGACCGAGGACTCGAACCGGGTGGGCCGCGCGGGACTGCTGATGACGCCGGCGGCGCTGCCCCCGGGAGCGGACCGGCTGCTCACCACGGAACTGTTCCTGGGGCTCGACAGGTCGGTGCCGGAGGCCCTGGAGTACGTGCGCAACACGGCGGCGGTCATGGACCCCTATGAGGAGCCGATCAGGTTCACGTCCACCGTGCGCGACGAGAACTACGCCTCCATCCGCGGTGGTCTGTTCGTCGGCGCCGCCTGCGTCCTGATGCTGATCGGCGCGAGCCTGCTGGTCTCGCAGCTGGAGCAACTGCGCGAGCGCAAGAAGCTGCTGTCCTCGCTGATCGCCTTCGGCACCCGGCGCTCCACGCTGAGCCTCTCGGTGCTGTGGCAGACGGCGCTCCCGGTCGGTCTGGGGCTGGTGCTGGCGTCGGCGGTGGGGCTGACGCTCGGCACGGTCCTGCTGAAGATGACGGACACCCCGGTGTCCGTGGACTGGGCGAGCGTGCTGTCGATGACGGGCGCGGGCGCGGCGGTGGTCATCGTGGTGACGCTGCTCAGCCTGCCGCCGCTGCTGCGGCTGATGCGGCCGGACGGGCTGCGGACCGAGTAGCGCGGACGGCACCACCGGGGCCCCTCCTGGACGGGAGGGGCCCTTTCGGTGTGCTTCCGGGCTGGGATCCGTGAGAAGCGCGGAGCCGTTCAACTCGCTCTGTTCGGGCCCCAGGTGAACGGCTCTCAGGCGAGCGCCTTGGACGTGCCGAGGACCCGGACGGGCAACGGCCGCAGCGCTTGCCGCAGGGCGTCGGCCAGTTCGCCGTACTCCGCGCCGCGGGCCGCCCCGGTGCGCATGGCGAGGGCGATCCGGCGGGCCGGGGCGGGCTCGGCGAAGTACCCGGTGAGGAGCTGGTTGCTGCGGGAGGTCTCGACCTTCACGGCGGTGCGCGGCAGCAGTGTCACGCCCAGTCCCCCGGCGACGAGTTGGACGAGCGTGGACAGCCCGGCGGCCGTGGTGGTGACCGGGGCGTCGGCCCGTCCGGCCTCCCGGCAGATGTCGAGGGCCTGGTCGCGCAGACAGTGGCCCTCGTCGAGGAGGAGCAGGTTGAGCTCCTTCAGCACCTCGCGGGCGATGCCCTCACGGCCGCCGAGCGGGTGCCCGAGCGGGGTGACGAGCACGAAGTCCTCGTCGAAGAGCGGAAGTTCGACGACCCCGGGCACGCCGAGCGGGACGGCGAGCAGCAGCAGGTCGAGACGGCCGGTGGTGAGGCCGTCGATGAGGTTCGCGGTCTGCTCCTCGTGGACCTGGAGGTCGAGGTCCGGGTAGCGGTCGTGAACCAGCTTCAGGACGGTGGGCAGCAGGTACGGTGCGACGGTCGGGATGACGCCGAGCCGCAGGACGCCGGTGAAGGGCGCCCGGACCGCCTCGGCCTCCTCCATGAGCGCCCCGACCTCGTCGAGCACCGCCCTGGCCCGTACGGCGAGCCGCTCGCCGGCCGGCGAGAGCAGCACCTTGCGCGTGGTGCGCTCCAGCAGCGTCACGCCGAGGGTCTCCTCCAGGGCGGAGACGGCCCCTGACAGCGCGGGCTGGCTCATGCCGATCGCGGCCGCCGCGTCCCGGAAGTGCAGGTGCTCCGCGACGGCCGCGAAGGCGCGCAGTTGAGCGAGACTCGGCTGGCGCCTCTTGGCCCCGACGCTACTGACGGTCACTGATAGATCCTTTCGATCAACACGACCGAGTATAGCGATTTCCGTAATCAATGCACCATGTGCCACCATCACTGACGTCCAACCCCAGAGGGGGACCCTTCACAAGAGGGTGCTCTCTCGCGCTGCAAGGAGAGTTTGTGCTCACTGTCGGTGACAAGTTCCCCGAGTTCGAACTGACCGCCTGTGTCTCGCTGGAGAAGGGCCGGGAGTTCGAGACGATCAACCACAAGACCTACGAGGGCAAGTGGAAGGTCGTCTTCGCGTGGCCCAAGGACTTCACCTTCGTGTGCCCCACCGAGATCGCGGCCTTCGGCAAGCTGAACGAGGAGTTCGCCGACCGGGACGCCCAGGTGCTCGGCTTCTCCGGTGACTCCGAGTTCGTCCACCACGCCTGGCGCAAGGACCACGACGACCTGCGCGACCTGCCGTTCCCGATGATGGCCGACTCCAAGCACGAGCTGATGCGCGACCTCGGCATCGAGGGCGAGGACGGCTTCGCCAAGCGCGCGGTGTTCATCGTGGACCAGAACAACGAGATCCAGTTCTCCATGGTGACCGCGGGCTCGGTCGGCCGTAACCCCAAGGAGGTCCTGCGGGTCCTCGACGCCCTCCAGACGGACGAGCTGTGCCCGTGCAACTGGACCAAGGGCGACGAGACCCTGGACCCGGTCAAGCTGCTCTCGGGAGAGTGACCTGAGATGTCGCTGGACGCACTGAAGTCCGCCATACCGGACTACGCCAAGGACCTCCGCCTGAACCTCGGTTCGGTGATCGGAAACTCCGACCTGCCGACGCAGCAGCTGTGGGGCACGGTCCTGGCGACCGCGATCGCCTCCCGCTCCCCGATCGTGCTGCGCGAACTGGCGCCGGAGGCCAAGGCGAACCTCTCGCCGGAGGCGTACACGGCCGCCAAGTCCGCGGCCGCGGTGATGGCGATGAACAACGTCTTCTACCGCACCCGCCACCTGCTCTCGGACCACGAGTACGGCACCCTGCGCGCCGGCCTGCGGATGAACGTCATCGCCAACCCGGGCGTCGACAAGGTCGACTTCGAGCTCTGGTCCTTCGCGGTGTCCGCCATCAACGGCTGCGGCATGTGCCTCGACTCCCACGAGCAGGTGCTCCGCAAGGCGGGCGTGGAGCGCGAGGTCATCCAGGAGGCCTTCAAGATCGCCTCGGTCGTCCAGGCGATCGGGGCGACCCTGGACGCGGAAGCGGTGCTCGCCGACTAGACCGACGTGTGCCGCCGGCCCCGCTCACCCCTGGTGGGCGGGGCCTTCGTCTTCGTTGCCTTCCACCGGGGGCCGGGCCGCGGCCACGTCCACCGCGGTGGCACCCCGCGGCCGCGGCGACTGCTTCAGCGCCTGCTCCCGGGAGTACGAACGCAGGTACCCCACCACCGTGTTCGTGACCGCGACGAGGGGCACCGCCACCACCGCGCCGCCGATGCCCGCGACCATGCCGCCCGCGGCGACCGACAGGACCACGGCGAGCGGGTGCACCCGGACCGCACGGCCCAGGATGAACGGCTGGAGGATGTGGCCCTCGATCTGCTGCACGGCCAGGACCACGGCCAGGGACATCACGGCCGTGAACACGCCCTGGGTCACCAGCGCGACCACCACCGCCAGCGCGCCCGAGACCACCGCGCCCACGAGCGGGACGAAGGCGAACAGGAAGATGAAGACCGCCAGCGGGACGGCCATCGGGACACCCAGGAAGTAGATGCCCAGACCGATGAAGATGGCGTCGATCATGGCCACGATCACCGTGCCGCGCACATACGCCGTCAACGTCCGCCACGCCCGCGGACCGGCCCCGGCGACCCCCGGCCGCGCCGCGGCCGGCACCAGCTTCAGCGACCACTCCCAGATCCGCTTGCCGTCGTAGAGCAGGAACAGCGTGGAGAAGGCGGCGAGCAGGATGCCGGTCAGCGCCTCGACGACGACCGTGACGCCTTCCAGACCCGCGGACGTGATCTGGTCGGTGTTCGCGCCGATCGCCTCCCGCAGGTTCTCGGCGATGTCGTTGATCTGCTTGTCGGTGACGTGGAAAGGGCTGTTGAGGAGCCAGTTCCGCAACTCGTCGATGCCGTCCTGGACCTGGTCGGAGACGTTGTCGATGTTCTCCATGACCTGCCAGGTCACGAACCAGCCGATCAGCCCCATCACCACGAACCCCAGGATCGCGGTGAGCGCGGTCGCCAGACCCCGCGGAACGCCGTGGCGCCGCAGCCGGGCCACCGTCGGCTGGAGCAGCGCGGTGATCAGCAGGGCGGCCACGAAGGCCAGGACGACGAGCTGGACGGCGCTGATGATCCGCATGAGGACCCAGACCGTGCCCGCCAGCACCAGCAGCCGCCAGCCGGCCTCGGCGGCGACACGCATGCCCCACGGCACGGCCTGCGCGGGGTCGGGGCGGGGAACCGGGGCGGGGGCCACGTCTTCCGCCACAGGGGGCAAAGGCTCCTCGGGCGGGTCGGCCTCCTCGCGCTCCGCCTGCGCGCGGCGCTCGTCCAAGCGCTCTCCCATTTCGGTCAGACCGTGGCCCAGGCGGCCGAGCCAGTCAGGCACTCGCGACATGATCCATATCCGTCCCTTTCCCCCGTCTCTCCCCACCACTCCCCCCTGGAGTTCGTGAGCCGTCCGTCAGACCGTACAACAGGGCGAAAGCCCCCCACCGTAGGACGGTGAGGGGCTGCGCGAGGTTGAGCGGCGGCCGGGGGCCGGGAGCTCTAGTACCAGTGGTTGGCCTGCCAGAAGGACCAGGCCTCGCACGGGCTGCCGTAGCGGCTGTCCATGTAGTTGAGGCCCCACTTGATCTGGGTGGCCGGGTTGGTCTGCCAGTCGGCGCCCACGGAGGACATCTTGGAGCCGGGCAGTGCCTGGAAGAGGCCGTAGGCACCGGAGGAGGCGTTGACCGCCCGGTAGTTCCAGCTGGACTCGTGGTCCACGATGTTGCTGAAGCAGGTCCACTGACCGCTCGGCACCATCTGGCGCGCCATCGCCTGGATCTGGTCGACGGTGTACGAGCTCTGCACGGGGAAGCTGGAGGAGCTGCGGGAGGCTGTGGCCGCCTTGGTCTCGGCGCGCTCCTTGGCCTCCTTCGCCGCCTTCTCGGCGGCCGCCTTCTTGTCAATCGCCGACTTGGCCGCGGCCTTGCGAGCCGATTCCTCGGCGTCCTTCTTGGCGCTCGCGTCGGCGGCGATGGCCTGGACATTGGCCTGCTGCGTCAGGGACGCGGTCTGGACCTGGGCCTGCTGGCCCGCGGGTATGTCCGCGAGGAGCGTCGAATCGGCGACTGCCGCCTCTGCGTCGTTGTTCTGCGCGGTGCTGCCCGAGGCAACGCCGACGACGCTTCCGACAGCGGTGACCGCGGTGGCAGAGGCCACTGCGAATCCCCGGACCGAAATCGGACTCACACGGTTTCCTTCCAGCATCGCCCGCTTCGGTGACCCTGGCGGACGCAATCGTGCCCCTTGGCGCTGGCCTCCCAACTGCGGGTCACGGGAAGCACGGGCCCGGTGGGCAACTCCCGTGAGGGAGGCGCCGCGTACAGCTCGGGCGGCATACGACGTCGACTATGGAGTTGGAGCGAGTGCTGCTGTGGTGCCGTACGGCTGGGGGTACAGGTGTGTCGTATGCGGGGCCTGACAGGAGTGAGACTCTGCCGTAACCCGACGCCGGGTGGCAATTCTGAGTTGCGTGTGAAAGCTCACATCTCGTTTGACCCCAGGGAATTCGAGAAACCACCACACGCGAAGGCGCCGCCCGGCTAGGCTCTTTGCCTTTCCGGACGGCGCCAACCAGCGGCTATGACCTCAGATTTGGACGTCCTCCAGCATTTCGGTCACAAGGGCCGCGATCTGGGACCTCTCGGACCGCGTCAGCGTGACGTGGGCGAAGAGCGGATGCCCCTTCAGCTTCTCCACGACGGCGACGACACCGTCGTAGCGCCCGACTCGGAGATTGTCCCGCTGGGCCACGTCATGGGTGAGAACCACCCGCGAATTGGCGCCGATTCGGGACAGAACGGTGAGAAGTACATTCCGTTCCAGCGACTGCGCCTCGTCCACGATCACGAACGCGTCGTGCAGCGAGCGGCCGCGGATGTGGGTGAGGGGCAGGACCTCGAGCATCCCGCGTGCGGTGATCTCCTCGATGACCTCGCGGCTGGTGACCGCGGACAGCGTGTCGAAGACCGCCTGCGCCCAGGGGCTCATCTTCTCGGCCTCGGAACCCGGCAGATAGCCCAGCTCCTGCCCGCCCACCGCGTACAGCGGACGGAAGACCATCACCTTCTGGTGCTGGCGGCGCTCCAGGACCGCCTCCAGGCCCGCGCACAGGGCGAGCGCCGACTTGCCGGTGCCGGCCCGGCCGCCCATGGACACGATCCCGATGTCCGGGTCGAGCAGCAGATCGAGGGCGATGCGCTGCTCGGCGCTGCGGCCCTTGATGCCGAACGCCTCCCGATCGCCGCGCACCAGGCGGACGGTGCCGTCGGGGCTGACCCGGCCCAGCGCCTTGCCGCGCTCGGACTGGATCATCAGCCCCGTGTGCACGGGCAGGTCGGCCGCCTCGGGGACGTGCACATGGCCTTCCTCGAAGAGGATGTCCACCTGTTCGCCGGGCAGGGTCAGTTCGGACATGCCGGTCCAGCCGGAGGAGTCCGTGATGGCGAGTTCGGCGCGGTACTCCTCGGCGAGGAGACCGACCGAGGACGCCTTGATCCTGAGCGGGAGGTCCTTGGACACGACGGTGACGTCGAACCCCTCGGCCTGCAGGTTGCGGGCGACCGCGAGGATGCGGGAGTCGTTGTCCCCCAGGCGGTAGCCGCTGGGCAACACGCTGGGGTCCGAGTGGTTGAGCTCGACACGGACGGTTCCGCCGAGATCCCCCATCGGGATGGGGGCGTCGAGGCGACCGTGCCGCACCCGGAACTCGTCCAGCAGCCGCAGGGCCTGCCGGGCGAAGTAGCCGAGCTCGGGATGGTGCCGCTTGGCCTCCAGCTCCGTGACCACGACGATGGGGAGCACGACCTCGTGCTCGTCGAAGCGGCTCAGGGCGTTCGGGTCGGCCAGCAGAACGCTGGTGTCGAGAACATAAGTGCGCCGGTCTGGCATGCGGCGCTTTGCGCTGGTCACCACGGAAGGACGTACCCCCTCGGATGAGGTCGGGGAGCGACGGAGTGGAGCTGGACCGGTCGACGGCCACGATGCACGGGCCGGAAACCGGCCCTCCACTGCTGCTTCCGTGCCGAGACCGCACGGTCGAGCTGGTGCAAAGGGCCTCCCGGGCGGACGGCTTCCGGCGCCGTCCGCTGAGGATCCGACACCCGTGGTTCGGGTGTCGACCTGCTTGCCTTATGCCCTCGAACACGCGCCACCATGCCGACGCACGGGGCGGCGCGCTGGTGAACTCCTAGTTACTTGTGCCCCAAACGGGGTACGCGGGTGGTTTTCCGGGGGCCGGCACCGGGGCCGGCCCGCCGTGTGCCACCGCGCTCTTCCGTGTGTCAGCCGCCGAAGCGGCGGTGGCGTGCCGCGTAGTCGCGCAGGGCGCGCAGGAAGTCGACCTTGCGGAAGGCCGGCCAGAAGACGTCACAGAAGTAGTACTCGGAGTGGGCCGTCTGCCACAGCATGAACCCGGACAGCCGCTGCTCGCCGCTGGTGCGGATCACGAGGTCCGGGTGGGGCTGGTCGCCGGTGTAGAGGTGGCGGCCGATCGCGTCGATGGTGACGGACTCGGCGAGCTCCTCCAGCGAGGTGCCCTTGTCGGCGGCGTCGAGCATCATCGACCGCATCGCGTCGACGATCTCCTGGCGACCGCCGTAGCCGATGGCGAGGTTGACGAGTATTCCGTCGATGTGCGCGGTGGCCTCGGCGGCCTCCTTGAGCGCCAGCTGCATCTGGGAGGGCAGCAGGTCGGGGGTGCCGACGTGGTGCACCCGCCAGCGGCCGTCCGCGGCGAGCGTGCGGACGACGTCCTCGATGATGCCGAGCAGCGGGCCGAGTTCTTCCTCGGGCCGGTCGAAGTTGTCCGTCGACAGCAGCCAGAGGGTGACGACCTCGACGTCGGTCTCGGTGCACCAGCCGAGGAATTCCTCGATCTTCTCGGCACCCGCGCGGTGACCGTGCACGGTGGTGGCCTTCGCGGCCTTCGCCCAGCGGCGGTTGCCGTCCATGATGACGCCGATGTGCTTGGGCACCTGAGCGTGGTCCAGGTGGCCTTCCACCCGGCGTGCGTACAACCTGACCAGCAGGCCGCGCAGCTTGTCGCGCAGGTTCACGTTCTTGTCAGCCCCTCCGTACGGTGCGGTCCCCGCGGGCCGAAGCCTACCGGGCTGGTGGAGGGGGACTTGAGCGCGGGTCGAGGGGGTTGTGTTCTGGCTGGTGGAGGGATTGCGGGGCTGTGGACGCCTTCTGGAGGGGCGCCTTCCGGGGGGCGCGGATTCCGGGGGGTACGCCTTCGAGGGGCGTGCGGGAGGCGGATCGGGTGTACGGCCTCTCCCCGGCCCGGCGTGGGCACAAAAAACGGGCCGGTCCGTGGGGGGGAGACGGACCGGCCCGAGGGGGGGTTTCCACCATAACCCTTCGTAAGTGGTGCTGCGTGCATCGGCGCCCCACAACTACTCTCCGGAGTCGGGCGGCGACGGGCCGATGGAGCGGAGGCACGACTTCCAGGAGGGCCGGCACGGCCCGAACACAGCGTGTTTCCAGGGCAGTCGGGCGAAATCCGCGGGCCCGCGGAGGGTTGGCGACGGCTTGCGGGCCGCTCGGCGACTTTTCTCGGGTGTCCCCCGGGCGGGTGACGCGGGCCGCGAACCTCTCCTTGACGCCGAAGCGGGAGCGCGGCGGTCCGCGGTGAGGCGGCAAGGCAGGGCACCGCGCAGCCCCCTCCACTGCGCGGTGCCGCCCGCGCAGCTTTGCTCACGCGAATTACCTTGGTTCGAAGTTACGTGAGACGAAGGTAAGAAGCGAGCTGACGGTGGTAACGATGCGGAAAACTCGTGAAACCCGTGGATATGAAGAGCGAATACGGGCCTGATGCACCGATTGCCCGATTTGCTCGATGTCAAGGGGTGACCGAGGAATCCGCCCGCGTGACCCACAGAGGACAGACCCTGACCTATATCCCCCCTAGCGTCGAGCCATGACGGTGAGAGTCACATGGACCGAGGCGAGCGCACGCAGGCTCGACCGGCAGTTCCTTGCCACGTCCGCGAAGCCGGGCACACCGGTCGCCGAGGTGGTCTCCGCGATGCTCGGAGCGCACGCGCAGGTGCCTTCCGCGGCCGAGGTGTCGGTGGGGGTGCGGACCACGGGGGCGACTCGGGCGGCCGTACGCGAGGCGCTGTGGGAGGACCGGACGCTGGTCAGGACGCACGGCCCGCGGGGGACCGTCCATCTGCTTCCGGCGGACGAACTCCCCCTGTGGTGCGCCGCGTTGCCGGCCGTGCCCAACGGGTTGGTGTCGGCGCCGGACGTGCGGGTGAGCGAGGAGCAGGCCGGACAGATCGTGGCCGCGATCGGTGAGGCCCTGGACGGGGTGTGCCTGACCGTGGACGAGCTGGGCGAGGAGGTCGTGGCACGCACCGGGCCGTGGGCCGGGGACCTGGTGATGCCCGCGTTCCAGACCCTGTGGCCGCGCTGGCGGCAGGTCCTGCACCGGGCGGGCTGGTCCGGGGCACTGTGCTTCGGCCCGAACCGGGGCCGCAAGGTGACGTACACCCGCCCGCCCCACTTCGACCCCCTGCCCGCGGAGGAGGCGGTACGGACGCTCGTACGCCGCTATCTGCGCGCCTACGGTCCGGCGACCCCGGCGTGGTTCGCCAAGTGGCTCGCGGCGCCCGGTGGTTGGTCATCGGCACTGTTCGCCCGGATGGCGGAGGCCGGGGACATCGAGGAGGTCGACTTCGAGGGCACGGCGGCCTGGGTGGCCAGGGGCGACACGGAGTTCCCGCGCGACCGGGTGCGGGGCGTCCGGTTGCTGCCGTACTTCGACGCGTACGGCATCGCCACCCAGCCGCGTGAGGTGCTGTTCCCCGGCGCCGCCTATCAACGGGCTCTTGCGGGCGGCCAGGCCGGGAACTTCCCGCTGCTCCTCGTCGGCGGCGTGGTGGCGGGGGTCTGGCACCAGCGACGCCGGGGACGCCGTACGACGGTCACGGTCGAGCCGCTCGGAGGCCTGACGGCAGGGCAGGAAAGGGAGTTGGGCGAGCAAGTGGCGCGGGTGGGTGACGTGCTGGAGGCGGAGGCGGAGTTGGTGATCGGGGAGGTGACGGTCGGCCCGCACGCCTGAGTCACCGTCCGGGCTTGCGGGCGTCGAAGAGGTGGCGGGTGCTGTGGGCGACGAACGGCCCCTCGGACTCGATCCGGGCGTGCAGGGAACGGAGTTGGGCGTCGTACGCCTCGACGGTGAAGTCCGGGACCATCCAGACCACCTTGCGCAGGAAGTGGACGACGGCCGCGATGTCGTGGAACTCCATCCGCAGCCGCTCCGCGCGCAGGTCGACGACCTCCAGCCCGGCGGCCTCGGCGGCGGCACGCTCGCGGTCGGGGTGCCGGGCGGAGCTCTGCTCTTCCGGCAGCGGGCCGAGGAAGTGCTCGACGAGTTCGAAGACACTGCGCGGCCCGACGTGCTGCGCGAAGTACGTGCCGCCCGGCTGGAGCACGCGGGCGATCTCCGCCCAGTTCGGAGCGACCGGGTGGCGGCTGGTGACGAGGTCGAAGGCCGCGTCGGCGAAGGGCAGCGGCGCGTCCTCGGGTGCGGCGACGACGGCGACACCGCGGGGGCGGAGCAGCGCGGTGGCCTTGGCCACGTTCGGCGGCCAGCCCTCGGTCGCCACCACGAGCCGGGGCGCCCGTGCCCCCACCCGCCCGAGCGCGAAGTCCAGCACCTCCCCTCCCCCGGTCTGCACATCGAGAGCCGCGGCGGCTCGCCCGAGACGCTCCGCCTGGGAGACGGCGTATCCCCAGGAGGGCCGCGCCTCCGTGGCCCGCCCCTCGAACCAGGAGAAGTCCCAGCCTTCGGTGGGGACGGAGAGGCCTTCGGCGAGGAGGGCGTCGTAGGTGGGGGTGGGGTGGGGGGTCATGGGGGAATCGTGCCAGCGGGCGTCGGTCGGGCGCCGCTGATTTACGCGTCGGCGGGGCCGGACGTGCTACGGCGGCCCTCTGCCGACGCGGCGGGGCGAGGAACGGCGAGACTCCCGCGTCACCGGCCCGTCGCGCGCATCCGCACGACGGGCCGGGCTCCGCGCGGCGAGCTGGTTCGCTGCCGCCCCCGCTCAGCGGTTGATGGCCTGGATCTCCTGTACGACGACGTCCTGCGTGGCGCCGAAGCTGCCGTCGGGCAGGTCACCGCCGCCGTCGGGGCTGGTCCAGTGGACGTTCCAGGTGACCGTGGCCCGGAGCGGGTACGAACCGTCTCCCGACGAGCGCAGGTACTTCACTCCGCAGGGAGGTGTCTCGTCGGCCTTGCCCTTGGCGTAGGGCTCTCCGATACGGCCGTCGTTGATCTCGCAGACACCGGAGGCCGGGTAGGTCACCGCGTCCGAGGTGCCGGGTTCGATCTTGAGGGAGACCGGCTCCGCGGTCGCCGTCGCCTCCATTCCGAGGACCGGGACGGAGGCGGTGACGGAGACCGGCTTGAACGCGGCGCCGTCCAGCCAGGACCAGGTCGGGAGGTTGACCTTGGTCGCGTTCGCGGGAGCCAGGGTCACCTCGGTGCCGGGGACGCGGATCTCGTTGTAGGCGAGTTCCGCGAGCATCTCGGGGGTGATGGCGTTCTCGTACTGGGGTGGCGGGGCGTCGCCCGTGTCCACCCAGAAGGGGCCGTCGTCACAGGCGTCCCAGCCCGGGGGGTAGCTGTCGTTGACGTACGAGTCCCACCAGTAGCCCTTGCCGGTCTTGTCCTTGTTGAAGCCCTTCTTCTCGTCGTCGGCGTTGTACTTCTTCCGCTGCTCGGCGTCCCACTCGTAGCCCGTCGAGCCGGCCTCCCAGATCGGCTCCAGGTACTTCTGCAACTGCTCCGGGGTGTACTTCGGGGCGTACCAGCACGCGGGCGGCGTCCAGGACGTGGTCGAGGTCAGGGCGCCCGTGGACTTGCCGCTGCCGTTCTTGGAACGGTCGTAGACGACGCCTCCGGCGGTCACGGAGAGGGTGTCGCCGTTGAGGTTCGCACCGGAGGGCTTGTCCGCCTCGTTCGCGTTGCCGTTGTCACCACGCTCGGCGAAGGCTGCTGGGGAGACGGAGAGCGCTGCACACGCGAGGGCGAGGGCGGTGAAAATCCGCAGCGAGTACCTTACGGCTGGCACGCCTTGTTCCCCCTGTTCGACACAATGTCAGTGGTCTGCCAGACACCATCGGCGTTCTTGGTGAGGCTGGTGTTGTACAGGACGTACGCGTTCGCCGTTGCCGGCGACTTGTCGACCTTCCCGGTTTTCCGGTCCTTGATGTACGACTTGCTCTCGTCCGAGCAATAGGTGACGTAGGCCTTGCTCTTCCCGGAGAGCGTCACCTTGTAGTTGAAGTACCGGGTCTCGCCGACCCACGTCTCGTCGTCGCCGATGTACTTCTGCACGTACGTGATGTACGCGCTCAGGGCCTTGTCCGAGTTGTAGAACCCGAGCGCCTTCGTGTCCGTGCTCTTCTCGAAGATCGCCTCGTCCACGGAGTTGGTGCTCAGTGTGCTGTCGGCGAGGGCCGCGTCCTTCGCGGCGTTGCCGGTCTTCTCGTACTCGAAGACGTTCTTCGCGTCGGACGGGAACGTGATCTTCGGACGGCCGGCCTCCGACGCGCTCGGGCTCGGAGACGAAGATGTTTTGCCGGTGTCGGCTCCCGCGATCTTGTCCTTGTCCTTGTCCTTGCCCGTGGTGCTGTCGTCGCCTCCGCACGCGGACAGCGTCAGGGCCGCGGTGGCGGTCAGGGCGAGCGCTGCGAGCAGCGTGGGGCGGCGGTTCACGGTCGGCTCCCGGTGAGGCGAGGCTTCTCTTGAGCGAACCAACGCTATCCAGGGGGCAGCGGGGACACCAGGGCGAAAGGTGTCGGTCGGTGGGGTGTATGGGCCCAAATCGACCGTGTGGGGGCAAGGTTGGGCCGTAACGGTTGGGTAACGCGGGCGTCCGTGCGGGTGAGCCCGTGGTTCCAGTTATGAACAAGCAAAGGAGGGGGCCGAAATGGCGCGGTTTCGGGACGGGCGCGGGACGTTGGTCGTGCGGGGGGAGCGGGGCGAGGTCCGGGTCCCGCTGGAGATCGCCGCCTCCTACCGGGCCCGTACGCGGGGGCTGTTGGGGCGGGACTCCGTCGACGGCGCGCTCCTGCTGTCCCCCGCCGGCGGGGTGCACACCTTCCGTATGCGGATGCCCATCGATGTCGCCTACCTCGACGCGCGTCTCGTCGTCATCGCCGTACGGACCATGCGGCCGGGACGGCTCGGGTTGCCCCGTATCCGGTCCAGGCACGTCCTGGAGGCCGAGGCCGGGGTGATGGCGGGGTGGGGGCTCGCGGCAGGGGCGCGGGTGGAGGTCGTCGGGGACGTGGAAGCGGCGGCGAGCGAGGGGGCGTGAGCCGGGCGGCCGTGACTCTGCCCGTAAGGGCTCCCACGCCCGGACGGGAGACGCACGTCACGTTCGGGGCTGTCACATCTGGGGGTGGCCGTTCCGTCAAAGAGGCGTAGGCATCGACACCAACGCCACAGGAGCACACCATGGAAGCCCGCCTCAACCTCTTCGAGAACCCGCTCGCCGGCAAGGTCATCCGGTACGTCAACTCGGCGGGCAAGGCGGTCTCGGACTCCACCCTCCCCCACGCCACCCAGGAACTCGTCAAGCTCCGCGCCAGCCAGATCAACGGCTGCGGCTTCTGCACCGACATGCACACCAAGGACGCCGTCGCCGCCGGCGAGAGCCACGAACGCCTCCACCTCGTCGCCGCCTGGCGCGAGGCCAAGGTCTTCACCGAGGCCGAACGCGCCGCCCTCGCCCTCGCCGAGGAAGGCACCCGCATCGCCGACGGCGCCGGCGGCGTCAGCGACGAGGTCTGGCAGAACGCCAAGAAGCACTACGACGACGACCAGCTCGCCGCCCTCGTCGCCTGCATCGCCCTCATCAACCTCTACAACCGCATCAACGTCATGATCCAGCAGCCCGCCGGCGACTACCAGCCCGGCATGTTCGGCTGACTGAACGACAATCGAATGCGCGGACGGCGCCGGGGAGTTCGGTATTGCTTCCCGGCGCCTGCGCGTTCCGCTCTCGCGCAGTGGCACATTTCCCCGAGTCAGTTCCCGGGCGGGGCCGAGGGGCCGGACTCGGCGAGCAGTTCCTGCAAGTCCCGGACGAGCAGCAGGTCGTAGCGGTCGAAGCGGGAGAGTCTTTCGAAGATCCCCCGGGCCGTCGCCTCCTGGCGCTCCCCGTCCGCCGCGAAATCCCTGACGACCAGCAGGGAGTCATACCGCTCGAACAGCATGCCGTGGTCGTCCTCGTACTCGTGGGTGAACTCGACCTCGACGGCCGACTGCCCGAGATTCCCCGCGTAGTCGACGAACTCGCCCTCGACCGGTCTCAGTTCGACACCGCATGCCGCGGAAATGTCCTGAACGAGCCGCTCGCGTGGAAATCCGGGGCGAATGAAGATGTAGTGATGCTCGCTCATGAAATACCCCCAGGCGGCATGTTCAGGGCCACACGACATGGTAACCGTCGCCGATTATGCGGATCGAGTTCATGCGTCCCGGCGGATTGTTGCGCAGGAACTTCTCCAGCCCCTCGCGCGCCCCGGCCTCCCCGAGTCCGCTTCCCCGCGCGTCGACGACGGCGTCACGGGCCTGCTTCTTGGCCGTGTTCAGGGTGTTCTTGACGGAGTTCGCGGCGGCTCCGGGATCCAGGGTCTTGAACTCGGTCGGGACACCGTCCACCACGGCGTCCGGGGTCCGCTGTCCCTCCACGGGCGACTCCTTGAGCGCCTTCACGTCACGGCCTTCGTCCCGCAGAGTCTCGGCGATACGCCGCTCCTTGGGCTGGAAAACCTTCTCCGACTCGTCCAGCGAACCCCGGCGGGAGTTCCCACTGTCGCCCTTCGCCGGCCCTGCGCCCCCGTCCTCGGTCCCGCCCCCGGCCGCCCCCGCGACCATCAGCGCCACTCCCGCCGCCCCCAGTCGTGCGGCCAGTGCGGCGCCCAGGGCGCCCTCCCCCGTGGCGGTGATCCCGGCGAGGGCCAGGCCCGCGCTCGGGGGGAAGAGGGCCAGGAGCGACAGCAGGAGCAGGGCGAAACCGAGGTGGATCAGGAAGCGGTCGAGGGCTTCCAGGAGGTGTGCGGGTGGGATCGTCCGGCCTTCCGTGCCCGCCTCGGCCAGGCTGCGCCAGAGCAGGAGGGTGCCGGTGGTGGCGGCGCCGAGGGCCGTGGCGGTGGCAAAACGGTGGGCCGCGATGCGCTCACCGGACACCTCCGACCCCATATGCCGCCAGGTACGCAGGAGTTGGGAGAGCTGCCAGGCGATCCAGAACAGGGCGCCCACCGCGCAGGCCCGCAGGATCTGCGCGCCGGTGCCCGTCGTGAAGTACTCCTGTAGTCCGGCCGTCGCCTTGAAGGAGCCGACGCCGAGGAAGAGGGCGGACGGCAGGACGAGGGCGGCGGGTATCAGGAGGGTCAGCAGACGTCTGCCGCGGGCCGGGCGGCCGTATGCCGATCTGATGCGGGCGCGGAGGTCGGGCGTGCGCCATGCCCGGACGTCGTCCGTGGCGGAGATACGCCTCGCCAGGTCGGTGACGGCATCGCGCAAGGGGCCCGGGGCGGCAGACGCGTAGTGGAGGGACCGGCGCAGGCGGATGAAGCGGGCGGCTATGAGCGGGGTCCAGGGCAGGCGTAAGGACGCGTAGCGGATCAGGGCGGCGGCGGTGTCGCCGTCGGCGCGTTCCGCGGCCAGGAGGACCTCGGGCGTGGCTCGTCGGGTGCGGTGCAGGACGACGAGGTCCGCCGTCATGGCCAGGAACAGGGCGGTCAGCGGCACGGCCCACAGGACGGGCTCCAGGTCCTTCAGCCACTGGTCCGCGTCGGTACGGGCGTGCGTGGCCGCGTAGTTGTTCAGCGTGTGGTGGGCCACGGCCGCCCCGAGCGGCAGCAGGGCCAGCGCCCGCCACCCGCCGCGCGCCCGCCACAGCAGCCCCGCGCCCAGCCCGGCCACCGTCGTCCACACCAGGTGCGTGAACGTCGCGACCTGCACCTCACCGCCCCTGCCCAGGTCCAGCGGGGCGACGGGCGCGGGCCACCAGGACGTGAGCACCTGGGAAGGGCCCGGGACGTACGGCGCCGAGAGGCTGTCGGGGATGATCCAGCCACCGTGCGCGGCCAGGGCCCGGTCCGCGTCCAGGGCGTAGCGCAGGAGCGCCTCCAGCAGCCCGAAACCGGCGCCGAGCGCGGCCCCCAGCACGGTGAAGTCGGTCAGTCCCCACTGCCGGCGCACCCTGAGGGCCAGTCCGGCCAACAGCAGCGGGCACACCTTCACCAGTTCCTCCACCCACGGGGCCACGGCCCAGGCGGCGGTGTCGACCACCCGGACCAGCGACTCGCCCGTGTACGCGGCGACCGTCCTCGTGTACGCGAGCTCCAGCAGCACCACCGCCGTTCCGCACGCGTACACGCCGACGAACAGCGCCGACAGCACCGTCGACAGGCCGACGGACCGCGTGGGCCACGAGAGCAGCAGCAGTTGTACGACGCCGTAGAGCGCGGCGGCCACCATGAGCACCGTCACGTACGTCCCCCGCTCCCCCCTGTGCCGCCGGCCCCCGGTCAGCCCTCCGTGCGCGGGAAGGAGACCTCTACCCGGCGGTTCTTCTTGCGGCCGGATTCCGTGGAGTTGTCGGCGATCGGGTACTGCTCGCCGTATCCGCGCACCTCGTAGGTGATGTTCGCGTCGTTCAACTCGCCGTCCAGAACGTCCTGTACGGCGTTGGCCCGCTGCTTCGACAGGACGTCACCGTGGGCCGAGGTGCCGAGGTTGTCGGTAAAGCCGAAGACGCGGATCCTCGTCGCGTTCTGCTTCTTGATCTCGTCCGCGATCGCGGCGATCCGGGCCTTGGACTCGCCGCTCAGCTTCGCGCTGTCCTTGCTGAAGAGGACCTCCGCCTGGAGCGCGAACTTCACGTCGGCGTTGGTGTCCTCGCGACGCTCCTCACCGGCCTCGTCCTCGACGACCTGCTTGATGTCGAGCACCTTCGGCTCCGCGAGCGTGGCGCCCTCGGGGAGCTTCAGGTCGGGGTCGTTCGGGTCGACCTTCACCGGTGCGGAGGCCGAGGCCTCGGTGCCCGGCGGAACGCTGGGGTCGTCCTTGGCGTGGGCCGTGGCGGCGCCGTAGAGGTTCGTGGCGACCATGACCGTGGCGGCGGTGACCGCCAGGGCCAGGCGTGGAGCCGCCGCTCGGGTGGGGGTGCGGGTCATGGCCGGCCTCACCCGGAGATCTTGATCGTGGCGCTGGAGAAGGTGGGGAGTTGCAGAGCGACGTCCGTAGTGCTCGAGGGCGGGGCCGGGAACTGCATGAAGACGGCGAGTTCTTCACCGGACTTGATGATCGAGAGACCGGTCGTCGTCAGCGGGCGCCCTTCCGTGTCGCGCAGGACGTAGTAGCGCTTCTTCTCTTTGGAGTCGATGAGAGTGGCGCCGCCGAGTGACCTGTCGTGCGCGAGGATCTCCGTCTCGTCCCCACGCAACGCGCCCGGCACCGTGACCGACTTGGCACCGTCGTTCTTCAGTGTGCCGTTCACCGTCACGAATCCGCCCGCGTCCCGTTCCGCGGAGGTGACCTGGAGGATCAGTCCGCTCGACCCTTTCAACTCTGCCTGAACCTCATCCGACTGTCCTTCCTGCGGACTCGGGTCAGACCCCTCTGTCTGTGATGCCGACGCCGTCGTCTCCGGCTTCTTGTCGTCGTCTCCCCCGCTACCGCAACCGGCCACGCCGAGGGCCAGACCGGCCGCAACGGTCAACGCGACCATCCCCCTGCGGGCCTTCGCCGTGAACCGAATGTCCATGCGTCTGTTTCCTTCGCCAGTCGTCGTTCGCTTGTCAGTCGGCCAGATGGACTTCGAAGAGATCCTCGGGCTCGGGCAGGACGAGGTCGTCCGGGTCCAGGTCCCAGTCCCGGTCCTCGCAGTCGAGACGCGGCAGCACGTCGTCCGGTGCGTCGTCCGGTGCGTCCTCCGCGGGGGGCTCGAACTCACAGAGCAGCTCGATGTCGGCGGTGGCGGACGCCGTGGACTGCTTGTCCTCCGTGCCGGGGATGACGGACTCCCCCACGGTCTTGTTCGTCCTGACCTCGACGGTGTACGAGAGCAGCCCGTTCGGGGAGCATCCCAGTACTTCGGCATCGTTCTGTGCCGCCAGCTGGTCCGCGCGTCCGCACGGGTCATCGGGCAGGGGCGCGATGCCGTCGAAGATGTCCTGCCACTTGGTGGGATCGAGCACGTCCGTCACCCATTGGGCGGCGAGTTGATCCCGTCGTTCCTGGGCCGCCGCGAGGGCCGCTGCGTCAGCGGCGGTCTGGGCCCCGTTCCGGTTTGCCGCGGCCTGGCCGACCGCAAGGTACGCGAACGCGAGAAAGAGCAGGCCCCCCACCACCGTGATGTAGATGGGGAAAGCCTGCCCTGCGTCGCCGCGTACGCGACTGCGCATCAGCCCGTGATCTCGCCGATCTTCGTAGTGATCGCGTCGGCGATCTGGTTGCCGAAGTCCGTGCCCAGAAGAACCAAGATGATCGCCACGACCACCGCGATGATGCCCAGGTACTCCACAGCCGTCTGCCCCCTGTCGTCCCGCTCGGCGCGCGACTTGAGGTACGAGACCGTGGTGTTGATCCAGTTGCTCATCGTGTTCCCCTTGGGTGTCGGCCTGACTAGCGACACGAGGAAGGTACGACGGAACAGCGCGCGCGTCACAGGGTCCCAGGACCCAATTCCGGGCCCAGAGGCAAGTCATGACGGCTCCCGGGGCGAATCGGGTGCTGTGCCGAGCCACTTGGCGGCGGCCTCCGCGCGACTGGTGCTGTGGAGCTTGGCGAAGATGCGGTTGATGTGGTTCTTGACCGTCTTCTCGCTGATGAAGCAGGTGGCGGCGATCTGCTGGTTGTTCATGCCTGACGCGATGAGGTCCATGATCTCCGCCTCCCTCGTGCTGAGTTGGTAGTGCGACTTCGAGGACTGTCCCACATCTGGTTGCATTCGCGAAAGCCCCTCCGCAGAATTCAGTGGGTACTTGGGGTGAACCGCCGATGATTCGTATGCAGTTGCACTTGCATGGCCCAGCCCTTCGGGCAGGCGCGGGCCGTCCGAACCCCGGAGGCGGGCCACCACCGCGTTCGCCGCCGACGTCGTGAAATGGGCGCTGCCGGTCCTGCTGTCCCGTACCGCGGCGATCAGTTGGTCCGCGGTGAACTCGCCGTGGACGAGGTAGCCGGCGGCGCCTCTGCGCAGGGCTTCGTGGACGATCTCCGACTCGCTGCTGTAGGTGAGCATCACCACCGGGGCGATCGGCACCAGGTGCGGGAGGGCCGAGATGCCGTCCACGCCCGGCATGCGGACGTCCAGGAGGACGACGTCGGGGCGGTGCCGTAGGGCCGCCTCGTAGGCCTCTCTGCCGTCGGCGGCCGACGCCACCACGGTGATGTCCTCGCGGCCGGAGAGGAGGGCCGTCAGGCCCGCACGGACCACCGGGTTGTCGTCCGCCACGACGACGCGGAGCGGGCCTGCCGGTGGGGCGGGGGGCGGGAAGTCCTCGAACGGGTTGGGGGGTGTCGTCGTGGGGTCCGGCACCGGGGCTTCCTCCTCTCGTGAGTCCGTGGGGGGGGGCGTACGGCGTTCTCAGGCGGTCCCTGTCGCGAGCGCGGCCAGCGGCAGTTCCAGGCGGACCTCCGTGCCGCGGGCGTGGGTGCCGCGGCCGATGCGGATGCGGGCGCCGACCGTGGCGGCTCGCTCGACCATGCCGACCAGGCCGAAGTGACCGGTGTGGCGCAGCTGTTCGAGGCTGGTGCCCGGGGCGAGGCCGCAGCCGTCGTCGTAGACGCTGATGCGGAGGAGGTCGCCGTGGACTCCGGCGCTGACGTCCACGTGGCTCGGTGCCGCGTGGCGCTGGGCGTTCTCCATGGCCTCCGAGGTGATGGTGAGGAGTTGGCGGGCCACGGCGGGCGGTAGTCCGGGGAGCGGGTGTTCGCCGGTGGGGCGGTAGGTGGCCTTCAGGCCCGTGCGGCGGCTGAAGTCGTCGGTTCTGGCCGCGAGTTCGGTCAGCACGTCGGTGCCGTGATCGGGGTCCGTCTCGCGGCGGAGGTCGGCCAGGAGTTCCCGGGACTCGGCGGCGGCGCGGCGGGCCGAGCGGGCGACCAGCTCGGCCTGTTGTCTCACCAGCGCGGGGTCCATGCGGTCGACCGAACCGGCCAGACCGTCCGCCGCGAGGGCCACACCGTGCAGGGTCTTCGCCACCGAGTCGTGCATCTCGCGTGCCAGGCGGGCGCGTTCGGCGCCGACCGCCTCCGTGACGGCGAGGCGGGCCTGGACGGAGGCCAGGGCCTGGGTGGCGGCCCCGAAGCTGAGCATGAGGTTGCGCAGGGTCACCCCCATGGCGCCGGTGACGACACAGAGGCCGGGCAGCAGCAGGGCCTCGGCGACCGTGGGGTGGAGGTCCTTCGAGCTCGCGTAGACCGTGACGAGGACGAGGCCCTGGAGCGAGGCGAAGCAGCCGGCTCCTCGCCAGCCGTAGACCAGGCCGGCGAGGAGGGGGGTGCAGACGCTGACGTAGGCGAGGGTGGTGTCCGGTCCGGCGGAGACGAGGAGGAGGGCGCCGAAGAGGGTGTCCACGGCCAGCAGGACGGGGTGGCGCAGCAGGAGGGGGCCGAAGCGTTCCCAGTCCCGGAACAGGACGTAGGAGGTCATGAAGGTGACCAGTACGGCCGCGGCGACCAGGCGGGCGCCCAGGCCGGGGGCGGCGTTGAGGAGGGCGGAGGGGGCGGCCAGGGCGATCATGGCCAGGCGGAAGCCGAAGACCTGGCGGCACAGGGCCTGGAGGGCGTTGATCTGGATGGGGATGGCGGGGGTGGGGGCGGCGCCTCCGGTGCGGGTGTGGGAGGGCGCTGCTCGGTCTTCGGCCGGGGTCTCGATCCCACCGGCACCGGCGGCACCTCGGCCGCAGTCGGCCGCGCCCACTCCCGCGGCACCACCCCCACCGCCGGCCCCACCCGCACCCGCGCCCCCGCCCCCGAAGGCCACACCCGTCGCCCCAGGCTTCGTCATCACCATGGTCTCCTCCCCCCTCCCTACTTGCCCGTGATCGTGCCGAAGTCCGTGCCGGAGCCGAGGATCAGGCCGGCGGCGAGGAGCAGCATCGTGGCCGGGACCATGAACGTGGTGATCATCATTGTGGCCTTGGGGACCGCGCGGGCGGCCTTGCGGCGGGCGTTCTGGGCGTCGGTGCGGCGCATGTCCTTGGCGAGGGCGATGAGCGTGTCGACGATCGGCGCGCCCAGCTCCTCGCCCTGCTGGAGCGCGGTGACGAACATGGCGACCTGCTCGGAGTCGTTGCGTCGGCGCAGTTCCGCGAAGGCCTGGCGGCGGCTCATGCCGAGGTCCATCTGGCGCAGGGTGATGCGGAGTTCGTCGGCCCAGGGACCCTCGTACTTCTGCGCCACCCGGTCCAGCGCCTGGCGGAAGCCGAGACCGGCGCTCACCACCACGGCCAGGACGTCCAGGAAGTCCGGCAGGGTCCGTTCGATCTCGTCCTTGCGGATCCTGATCGCGGACCAGATGCCGACCTCCGTCCAGAAGACGCCGAACGCGAACAGCAGCAGCGCCATGAGGGGGATGCCGCGCATGAGGAAGACCAGGCCGCCGAACCCGCCCAGGAAGCCGTACACCGCCCGCCGGGCCGCGTACCGGTCGATCGTGAGGCCGCCCGGGTTACCCGCCAGGTCGATCTTGCGGCGGTACTTCGCCACCCGCTTGGGCCCCATCAGGCGGAGCACCGTCGGGGCGTAGCGCATGCCGAGGCGGTCGATGACGGAGTCGACCGCGCCGGTCCGGGTGGCGCCGACCTCCAGGGCGAGCGCCAGGTCGGCGGGGAGTCTGGCGTCGGCGCGGTACATGCGGATGCCGGCGAAGACGCCCCAGACTCCGAGGCCCATCAGCAGGGCCAGCAGGTATGCCATGGTCGTGGCCCCCTCAGACGTCGATCCGGGACAGGCGGCGGATGAGGACGAACCCGACCGCGTAGAGCACGAAGGCGATGATGACCGCGGCCTGGCCGGCCGGGGAGCCGGTCATGCGGTCCAGGGCGCCGTCCTTGACGCTGTTCATCAGGAGCAGCGAGCCGATTCCGAGGACCGGGACTGCGTACGAGGTCATGTTGACCTGGGCCAGTTGGGTGCGGACCTCCCGCCGGGTCTCCTTGCGTTCCTCCAGGGTCTCGGTCAGGTTGCGCAGGGCGCCCACGACTTGGCCGCCCGCGCGGTTGGACAGCACCAGCGTCGTGACCAGGACGACGAGTTCGCGCGAGGGCAGGCGCTCGGCCATCTCGCCCAGGGCGTCGTCCAGGGAGGCGCCCAGGGAGAGTTGGTTGGCCACCTTGCCGAGTTCCTCGCCCGCGGGGGCCTCCAGTTCCTCCGCCGCCATGCCGATCGCCGTGCGCAGGGCGAGTCCGGCCTGGGTGGCGTTGGCCAGGATGCGCGCCAGCTCCGGGAGTTGGTTGATGAACCGCTCGATGCGTTTCTGGCGCTGCCAGTTGAGGAACTGCAACGCGACCCAGATGCCGAGCAGGCCGGCGAGCGGGCCGAAGAAGGGGGCCAGGGCGGCCTGGCTGATCAGGAAGAGGCCGGTGGCCGTGGCCATCATGTAGACGAAGAACTCGCCCGGCGTGATGTCCAGGCCCGTGGCGGCCAGGCGGAGTTCCAGTTTCCGGCCGAGCCCGGTGCGGCGCAGCCGGCGGTCCAGGGCCGGGAAGCGGCGCCGTCGGCCGCCGGTGTCGGTCTGGCCCGTCGCCGCGAGGCGGTCGATGAGGGCCTGGCGCTGCGCCTTGCCCATGGCGTACGCGTGCAGGCCCGCCACCGCCAGGACACAGGTCAGCAGGGAGACGCCGGTCGTGAGCGCGATCAGGGCGGGCAGGTCCATCGTCAGATCCATGTCCGGGTCCATTCGAGATCCATCGGGCGTACCTACCTGGCCTCTCGGGTCGTCAGCTCGGCCATGGACCGGGCCACGCCGAACGCCTGGGGGATCGGCTGGTTCGCCATGTAGAGGCGGTCGGCCGTGCGGCGTGGGAGCGGGAAGTACTCGAAGGCGCCGTGGACGCGGCCGTCCGCGGTCATCGGCTGGGCGTGGAAGCGGGCCACCGTGGCCAGGCGGTACGGCTCGCCGCCGTGGCTGTCCAGGATGGCGATCTCGGTGATGCGCCGGGCTCCGTCGGGGAAGCGGGTCAGCTGGATGATCACGTCCAGGGCGCTGTTGATCTGGTCGTGCAGCGCCTCGAAGGGGACCCCGACCTCGGACATCGACGCGAGGGTCTTCAGCCGCATCAGCGCGTCCTCGGTGCTGTTGGCGTGGACGGTGGCCAGGGAGCCGTCGTGGCCCGTCGACATCGCCTGGAGCATGTCCAGGGACTCGCCGCCGCGGACCTCGCCGACCACGATCCGGTCCGGGCGCATCCGCAGCGAGTTGCGGACCAGGTCGCGGATGGTGACCTGGCCCTTGCCCTCGACGTTCGGCGGGCGGGACTCCAGGCGGATCACATGGGCCTGCTGGAGCTGGAGTTCCGCCGAGTCCTCGATGGTGATGATGCGTTCGACCTCGGGGATCAGGCCGGAGAGGGCGTTGAGGAGGGTCGTCTTCCCGGTGCCCGTCGCGCCCGACACGATGATGTTGAACTTCGCCTGCACCAGGCCCGCGAGGAGATACAGCATGGGCTCGTCGAGGGAGCCGAAGCCGATCATCTCCTGGAGGGTGAAGGAGCGCGGGAAGCGGCGGATGGTGAGCGTCGCGCCGGTCAGGGACAGCGGCGGGATGATCACGTTCACGCGTTCGCCGGACGGGAGACGGGCGTCGACCATCGGATTCGACTCGTCCACGCGGCGGTTGACCGTGGAGACGATCCGCTCGATCGTCTGCATCAGCTGGTCGTGGGAGGGGAAGCGGAGCGGGAGCTGCTCCACCCGGCCGCCCCGCTCGACGAAGATCGCGTCCGGGCCGTTCACCATGATCTCGGTGATCGAGGCGTCCTCCAGCAGCGGTTCCAGGATGCCCAGGCCCAGTGCCTCGTCGACGACCCGGCGGATGAGTTGCGAGCGCTCGACCGTGGACAGCACGGGGCCCTCACGGCTGATGATGTGCCCGAGCACGCGTTCCAGGCGGGCCCTGCGCTCGGCCGCCGCCAGCGAGCTCATCTCCGCGAGGTCGATCTCCTCCAGCAGCTTGGCGCGGTAGGAGGCGACCAGGTGGCCGTCCTCGCCCCGGCCGCCGTGCTCCTCGGGGGTGGTGATGCGTGCGCGCAGACTCATCGTCGTACCTCGTTCAGTGGTCGAGCGGCATGGTCGCGGTCCTGGTGGCGTCGCCGAAGTTCCAGAAGGGGACCACGTTCGGGATCTGCACGGTGGCGGTGACGGTCACCGAGTCGTCGCCCTCGGCGGCGGAGCACCCCACGCTGAGCCAGTCGCTGACGGCGGTCGTGCAGCCGTCCTGCGCGCTCAGCTCCAGCGAGGCGGCCCGCGCCCCGGCCCTGGCCGCCGTACCGGCCTGCTGGGCGGTGTAGGCGATGAGCCCGACCTGGACGCCCGCCATCGCGACGAGGATCAGGATCGGGATGAACCCGAGGTACTCGATGGCCACCTGGCCCAGGTCACGGACACCACGCACCCGGCGTACCCGACGCACCCAGTCCTCCCGGCGCACCCGGCGCACCCCGCGCTCCCCGCGGACTTTCCCGTCGTACGGCATCTCAGTCCGTCTCCTCCTCGACGGCCCCCGCGTGACCCTCGACCGTGAACGGGAAGCCGATCGCGCCCGGGAAGAGGACGGGGACCGTGAGTGCGACGTCGGCGGTGACATAGCCGCCGCCCGTACCGCAGGTCACCGTGCCGTCCCAGGCGTCCGGCAGCTTGTCCAGCCCCGCCTGTTGGCAGGCCCCCTGCCGCTCGCCCGGGCTCGCCGCCGTCCCCGCCCGCACCGCCTCGTCCGCCGCGTTCCCCGCCAGCGTGAAGGTGTAGCCGACCAGCACGAACTGCCACACCAGGACCAGGGTCAGGATGATCAGCGGGGTCATGCCGAGGAACTCGACGGTGACCTGGCCGGAGTCCCCGCGCCGCCTCACGGGCCCAGCTCCTTGCGTCGCCGGAAGCCCACCGCCGCGCGCTCGTTGCGCGACCGGCCGGCCTTGCGGGTCCTGTCAGTCGTGCCGACCAGCCCCAACTCGCCCGCCAGCGCCCACAGGGCCTGCTTGACCACGCTCTTGCTGTCGAGTTCGTGGACGCGGCCGGCGTCCACCACCCCTTGCAGTTCCTTGAAGTTGGCGGGGATCGCCACCCCGGCGACCGCCGTGCCGGTGATCTTCTGGATGAGCGGGGGCTGGATCTCGGTGCCGCGGGTGTGCCGGTTGACGACCACGGTGGTCTCCTCGGCCTTGCGGATCTGGAGCCGGTCCCACATCCGTACGGCGCGTTTGGCGCCGCGTACCGCGATCACGTCGGGGGTGGTGACCAGCAGGGCCGTGTCGGCCATCTCGACCGCGGCCGCGCCCGCGCCGCCGATCTGGGCGCCGCAGTCGATGACGACGATCTCGTAGCGGGAACGCAGGGCGCTGACGATCTGGCGGGCGGCGCGGTCGGTGACCTCCTCGCCGCGTTCGCCCTCGGCGGGGGCCAGCAGCAGGGCGAGGCCGGTGTCGTGGCGGAACACGGCGTCGGCGAGGACGCGCGGGGAGAGGTCGGTGATGGCGGCCAGGTCGACCACCGAGCGGCGGAACTGGACGTCCAGGAAGGAGGCGACGTCGCCGGTCTGGAGGTCGAGGTCGACCAGCGCCGTGCTGCGCCCGGACGCCTGTGCGGCCAGGGCGAGTTGGATCGCGGTCAGGGTGGTCCCCACGCCCCCCTTCGCCCCGCTCACCGTCACCACGGTCCCGCCGGCCCCGGTGAACACGTCGACGCTCGCGCCGAGATGACGCCGTACGCCCACGGACCACTGGGCGACGGCCTGGACCCGGCTGGCGAGTTCCTCGTAGCTCAGGGGCAGCGCCACCAGCCCCCGGGCGCCGTAGTCCATGGCGGCCTGGAAGAGGCCGGGGCCGGCGTCGGAGGTGACGAGGATGACGCCGACCGCGGGGAAGCGCAGGGCGACCTCGCGGATCAGCTCCAACGCGGGTACCGGGCCGATGCGTTCGTGGACGACGACGACCTCGGGCAGTTCGTCGACGGACTCGGCGGCGAGCCGTGCGAGGGTGTCGACGAGCTGGGTGGAGTCGGCGACCGGGGCGACCGGTTCGGCGTCCGGGAGCTGGCTGAGCAGGGTGGACAGGGAGCGGACCGCGTCCGCGTCGCCTACGGCCGGCAGGATCCTCGTGGGCATACGGCTCTCACTTGTCCTTCGCGAGTTCGTACGTGCGGTCCTGCTCGGGGACGGTTCCGGTCTCGCCGGGTGCGACCAGTGCGAGCCGGACGCGCTTGGCGAAGGATTCGGCGTACGTGATGCGCTGGGCGTCGATGGCGGAGAGCGCGAAGGTGATGGGGACGGCCTCGGTGGCCTTGCGGGTGCGGTCGTCGGCGTCGGGCTGGAGCGGGGTGAGGTCGCCGACGTCCAGGACCTTGGCGTTCGTGACGATGATCTTGGACTGGGCGACGGCGCCCTCCCGCTCGCCCTCGAAGGTGGCGTAGACGTTGACCGTGGAGCCCGGGGTGATCTTGCCGGCCACGCCGGTCGCGGCGTCGATCATGATGGCGACCTCCTGCTGGCCGGGGCGCAGGGCCGGCTGGGCGACGATCATGTCGCTCTGGAGCAGGGAGCCCTTCTTGAGGGTGGTCACCGCGATCTTGCCGTCGATCTGGCGGAGGTCGGTGACGGCGGTGTCCGACAGCCAGCGCTCGGGCATCCGTGTCTTCTCGAACTGGCCCGCGCTGAGCGCCGTGTAGGGCTCGACGTCGTCCTTGAGCCGGTAGGCGGTGACCTCGGGGCCGACCTTGGACTTCACGTCGCTGATGACGGACAGGACGCCGGCGAAGGCCGCGAGGGCACAGACCGCCGACAGGATCAGGAGTATGACGCCGCGGCGCTGACGGGAGTTCATGAACCGGACAACCTCATTGGGGGATATCGGTCGACAGGGCTCACCCGGCGGTGAGTTGGTTCTGCTGGTTCTCGGTGAGCGGGGACAGGGCGGAACAGAACACACAGCGGTCGCCGATCACCTCGATGCCGCACCAGTGGCAGGCGCCCTGGCGGACCGAGGTGACCAGTTGGTAGAGGACCGAGAGGTCGGGCAGGAACGAACAGAACTCGACCAGTCTCGGGGTGCCCCACCACACCGCCGACTCGGCGGGCAGCGGGGCCTCGCGCAGGCCCTGGACGTTCCAGGACGGGGCGAGGGTGGAGGTGACCCAGTCGGACTGGAGCTGGCCCTTGGCGACCAGCAGGGCGGTGGCGAACTCGGGGCCGGAGAGGGCGGCTTCGGGTCCGATTCTGACCAACTGGGGTTCGGGATGGGCGATCACACCGAACTGACTTCCCGGAACCCATGACTTGGCATGCGCCTTCAGGCTCACGGGAACGCGGTCCAGCTTGGTGACGGAACCGAGGACGGCGCCGGCGTGGATGTAGTGGGTGAGCAGCCGGCCCGCCGAGGCGAGCACGCCGGGGCTGAGGTCGCAGGAGGCCAGTTGCCGCAACTGCCGGGCCAGGACGGCCAGTCCGAGGGGCGGCAGATCGGGGCGGAACAGGGCGATGCGGTCGCTCTCCAGCAGGGACCGTACGGTGTGCAGGCGCCGTTCGACCGCTGTCGGCACCGCCTGGGAGCAGACGACGATGACATGGCCGTGCTGGTCGACCAGCGTCTGGAGGGTCGCCAGCGAGCGTTCCAGCGGCTCCTTGTCGAGGTCGGCCAGGACGACCGCGGGGACGGTCCGCTCGTCGTGTGGCGGCAGCGCCATGTCGGCACCGGTCACGGCAATGGCAGTTGGCACGCGCAGCTCCCCGTTCCCATGCCCCGCCGGTCCGACCGGCGTTACTCCGGCACACCCAGTCGACTTCACTGCGTGACTACGTCAGCACTCTAGCCACGGCCATGTGACCGGAGAACAGCGTTTCTTCAGCTGATGGCAACTGTTTTTGCCCAAGGCTCCGCAAATCAGGGCGGATTGCATATGCCGTCGCCGACCCGGGCCTGGCATCCGCCCGGGAGGGCCCGCAAAGTTGGTCTGGACCTATTGACGAGAGTATTGGTCTGGACCACTCTGCTGGTCATGGCCACACTCAGACGACGCTCGTTCCGTTTCTGGTCGGCAGCGGTTCTCGCAGCCCTCGCCCTCGGTGTCTCCGGCACGGCCCCGGCCTCCGCCGCGGACGTCAACAACGTCAAGAACGCCGGCTTCGAGTCCGGCCTGACCAACTGGACCTGTACGGCGGGCAGCGGCGCCACCGCCTCCTCGCCGGTGCACGGCGGCGCGGCCGCGCTGAAGGCGACGCCGGCCGGGCAGGACAACGCGAGGTGCACGCAGACGGTGGCGGTGAAGCCGCACTCGACGTACACGCTCAGCGCGTGGGTCCAGGGCGGCTACTCCTACCTCGGCGTCACCGGCACCGGCACGACGGACGTGTCGACGTGGACGCCGGACTCGTCGAGCTGGAAGCAGCTGTCGACCACCTTCACCACCGGCGCCTCGACGAGCTCGGTGACGGTCTACACCCACGGCTGGTACGGGCAGGCGGCGTACTACGCGGACGACGTCTCCGTGTACGGCCCGGACGGCGGCGGGGGCACCGACCCGGCCCCGACGGTCCCGGGCGCCCCGGGCGGCCTCGCGGTCTCGGGCCGGACGTCGTCCTCGGTCTCCCTGTCCTGGAACGCGGTCTCCGGCGCCACGGGGTATGCCGTGTACCGCGACGGTGCGAAGGTGACCGCGGTGAGCGGCACCTCGGCGACGGTGACCGGGCTCGCGGCGTCGACGTCGTACTCCTTCCAGGTCACGGCGACCAACTCGGCGGGCGAGTCGGCGAGGTCGGCCGCGGTGACGGGGACGACGACGGCGACCCCGACCGGCCCGGCGCTGCCGAAGCACGCCGTCACCGGGTACTGGCAGAACTTCAACAACGGGGCGAAGGTCCAGAAGATCTCCGACGTGCCGTCCCAGTACGACATCATCGCGGTGGCCTTCGCGGACGCCACGACGACTCCGGGCGCGGTGACCTTCAGCCTGGACTCGGCGGGGCTCGGCGGGTACACGGTGGACCAGTTCAAGGCGGACGTCGCGGCGAAGAAGGCGGCCGGGAAGAAGGTGATCATCTCGGTCGGCGGTGAGCGCGGGACGGTCTCCGTGAACGACTCCGCCTCCGCGGCGAACTTCGCGAACTCGGTGTACGCGCTGATGCAGACCTACGGCTTCGACGGCGTGGACATCGACCTGGAGAACGGCCTCAACGCGACGTACATGACCCAGGCGTTGCGGTCCCTGTCCGCGAAGGCGGGCTCGTCGCTGATCATCACGATGGCTCCGCAGACGATCGACATGCAGTCGACGTCCGGTGCCTACTTCCAGACGGCGCTGAACATCAAGGACATCCTCACCGTCGTCAACATGCAGTACTACAACAGCGGTTCGATGCTCGGCTGCGACGGCAAGGTCTACGCACAGGGCTCGGTGGACTTCCTCACCGCGCTGGCCTGCATCCAGCTGGAGGGCGGCCTGTCCGCGTCCCAGGTGGGCCTGGGCCTGCCCGCCTCGACCAGCGGCGCGGGCAGTGGTTACGTCTCGCCGACCGTGGTGAACAACGCGCTCGACTGCCTGACGAAGGGCACCAACTGCGGCTCCTTCAAGCCGTCGCGGACCTACCCGGACCTGCGGGGCGCCATGACGTGGTCCACCAACTGGGACGCGACGGCCGGGAACGCGTGGTCCAACGCCGTGGGCCCGCACGTGCACGCGCTGCCGTAGCCCGTCCCTCGGAGGGGGCCTACCGGGTGGTGGCCCCCTCTTCGTGGCCGCGGCGGTGGCGTGCTCGGCGGCCGTTCCCGGACAGGCCGGCCAGCCGGTCCGCGGCCATGAAGACGAGGACCCCGATCGCGCCGCCGAGGGAGTTCAGGGTGAAGTCGTCGACATCGGCGACCCGCCCGCCCCCGGCGAGCATCTGAGACAGCTCGATAAGGAAGCTGAAGGCCGCGCAGGCGCACAGCGCGGCCCACAGCCTGACCCCGGGCCAGGACAGCTTGATCAGCGGGGGGAACAGGGTGAACATCAGGACGTTCGCCAGGGCTTCCCTGACGATCATTTCCTTCTCCATGGAGCCGAGGTTCTCGCCCCCGGCGAAGAAGTAGGCGAGCCCGCCGGATTCCAGATGCCCGCTTCCCCCCGCGTCGTAGCCCAGGGAAAAGGTGGCGACCACCACCAGAAGGAAATAGCCCCCGAGGGCCGTGCGGCAGACCGTGGTGACGCTTTCCCCGTGTCGTCGGGCCGCAATGATGACGGCGGCCACCACCGCGACGGAAACGAGAAGCGCCCACACCGTGTTGGCCGGCGTCACCCAATAGACGATCTGCCACAGGGACATGAAAACCTCGGAATAGCTACGGGCAGACCCACTTGGTGACGTACGTGTCACCACTGTGCTTCATCGTACCCCTGATGCAACTGTCGCTCTGCTTGACCGGCTTCCGGCCGTACTTGATGGTCTTCCCGGTTTCGACACGGAGATTGGGGGAGTCGAACTGAGGGCTGTCCACATAGCCGTTGCTGAACTTCTCCTGCCACCCGAGCTTGACGGTGATGGTCCCGTCGGCGCCGGCGGCACCATGCCGCCAGTAGGAGGTCACCCACTTGCCGTCGACCTTCCGGATGCAGAGCTGGCCGTTGTCGGTGTCACCGCATCCGTTCGGCGTGGCCGACGCCTGAGGTGCGAACGCGACGCTCGCGAGAAGGACGGCGGCAAGGCTCGTCAGGACCTTCAGTCTTTTCATGGTTCTCCCCAATTCTTGGTCTTCGTACGGAGAACCCCGCTCGCCCCGTGGAAAGAATCCACAGAGGTGTTTTCCGGTGCATCCCCCGCGATGACGCATGGTCAGTGCGTCACCGCCGCCCATAAGATCATCCGCGGCCATGAGCAGGCAAACCGAATAGGCCCCGATGAAGTTCCGGCACGGTGGGTTCCATCATGACGGTAATGGTCCGTCAAAAAGCGGCGCGAAAGGCATTCGCGTGGCCTCGCCTCCGCGACGCCGGGGAGTGCGCCGTTCGACGGGCAGGCGCCCCGGGTCGGCGGGAGCGGGCGACCGGGGCCTCTGCGAGGTGGGCCGGAGCCCTGGGGTCGTCGGTGGTCCGCAGGATCGGGAACTTCGGGTGAAACATTTCCGGGGGGTCGGCGCGTCAGTGAAGTGAGAGCGCGAACGTGAGCGCGCCCACAGCAGGGGGAACAACATGAGACAGGTCCTTGCGGACCAGTACGCGGAGTTCGCGGCGGCCAGGGCGGGGCATCTCTACCGCTCCGCGTGCCTGCTCACCGCCGGGGACACGCATCTCGCCGAGGACCTGGTGCAGGAGACGCTGGGGCGGCTCTACATCAGCTGGCACCGCGTGACCCGGGTCGGCAACCCCGCCGGGTACGCGCAGACCGTCCTCACCCGCGCCTTCCTCACCCACCAGCGGCGGCGCAGCAGCAAGGAACGCGCCACCGACGAGTTCCCGGACCAGGCCTGGACCGACCACGGTGACGTCCCGCTGCGGCTGACGCTCCTGGAGGCGCTGGCCCGACTGCCCGCCAAGGACCGGGCGGTGGTCGTGCTGCGCTACTGGGAGGACCGCTCGATCGAGGAGACCGCCGACGCGATGCACGCCAGCTCCGCGGCCGTCCGCACCCGCTGCACCCGTGCCCTGGGCCGGCTGCGGGAACTGCTCGGCGAGGACCTCGGCGAGTACGCACGCTTCTGACGGGCCCGCCCGTCCCTATACCCGCTCATCCTTCACACCCCGGGGAAACGGTGGTTTGCCATGCCCGTACACCAGCACAGCGATCCCTTCGAGGACCGCGTCGCCGCCGAACTGCGTGACGCCGGCGGCCGGTTCAGCGCCGACCCGCACGCGCTCACCGCGGCGGGCCTGTCCCGTGGCCGACGGCTGCGGCTGCGGCGCCGGGCCGCGATCGTGGGGGGCGCCGCCTCCCTCGCGCTCGTCGGGGTGGGCGGCGCGCTGCTCCTGCCCGGCGGTTCGGACGCGGACCCCTCCTCGGTGGCCTCGAAGCCGAGGGCCACGGCGACCGTGCCGCCCGTCTCCGGGCAGGAGTTGATCAGCACGCTCAAGGAGCAGCTCGGGTACGGCAAGTTCAGCCAGGAGACCGGTCGCGGTACCGAGGACGCGCCGTACGCGTGGCTCGTGTGGGACGACGGGGACGGGGGATCCGTCGTCTCCGTCAACATGGATCGGATCGAGCCGGGTACCGAGAACGCCCGGCAGTTGACCGAGTGCCCGGACAAGGCGTTCACGCCGTACGACAGTTGCCGGACGAGCCGGCTGGACAACGGCTCGGTGCTGCGGATCCTCCAGGGGTACGAGTATCCCGACAAGCGGGAGCCCACCAAGCACTGGACCGCCGACCTGATCACGCCGAAGGGCCAGCACGTCGCGGTGTACGAGTGGAACGCCGAGGCCGAGAAGGGCTCGCCGGTCACCCGCGAGGACCCGCCGCTGGACGCCGCCGAGTTGAAGAAGCTGGTGACCGCGCCGGCGTGGCTGACGGCGGTCGACGCCATCCCCAAGGAGGACAGGCCGTCGCCGGCCGGCCCGGAGGAGACCGCCGCCCCCACCACCGACATCCGCAAGACGCTCGTCGACCTCCTCCCCGACGGTCTCACCCCGGTCTCGCGGGGCGGTGACGAGTCCGGGTGGGGTTATGTCGTCGTCGATGACGGCACGGGCAAGAGCCTCGTCGAGATCAATGTGCAGCCGGGCATGGGGGACCTCCTCGGCGGGAGTCTCTTCGAGGGCGCCGAGGAGGTCGGCGACGGCACGATGCTGGTCACCCGCGAGGACACCGGTGACAAGGACGTCCCGGGCGCGGTCCGGTGGACCGTCGACACGGTACGGATCAACGGGCTGCGGGTCGTCGTCAGCGCCCTCAACGCGAGCGGGCCGCACGACGCGCCGAGCCGTGCCAAGCCCGCCGTGACGATGGATCAGCTCAAGAAGATCGCGCTCAGCTCGAAGTGGGGGCCGAGCCGGGAGGAGTCGCAGACCGGTCAGAAGAACTCCGACCAGGGCTGATCCCAGATCTGCATCACGCACAGCACCAGGAACAGCAGCCCGGCGATCGCCAGCATCGCGTTGCTGAGCGGGCCGTTGCGCCATTCGGCCGGGGTGCGCGAGGAGTTGAGCAGCCGGATCAGGGTCCCCGCGAGGAAGGGCAGGAAGGCCGCGCCCAGCACGCCGTAGAGGATGATCAGGCGGAAGGGCTGGCCCTGGAAGAGCAGGACGATGGGCGGGAAGGTCAGCCACAGCAGGTACGCGCGGAAGGGCCAGGAGCGTTCGCGCGCACCGGAGGCGACCTCCTCGCCCGTCCCCGCTTCCGAGCCCTCGCCGCGGAAGCGGGCGACGAAGTCGGCGAACATCAGGCTCACGCCGTGCCAGACGCCGATCAGGGAGGTGTAGGAGGTGGCGAAGAAGCCGATCAGGAAGAACTTGGCGGTCGCGGAGCCGTACCTGTCCTCCAGGATGTCGCCGAGCTGGATGAGCCCCTTGTCGCCGGAGGCGATGGCCACGTTGGCCGAGTGCAGCAGCTCGGCGCCCACGAACAGCATCGAGATGACGAAGATGCCGGTGGTGGCGTAGGCGACGCGGTTGTCGAGCCGCATGACCTTCATCCAGCCGGTGTGGGTCCAGCCCTTGGCGTTGACCCAGTAGCCGTACGCGGCGAGCGTGATGGTGCCGCCGACGCCGCCGATGAGACCGAGGGTGTTGAGGATCGAGTCCTTCTCGTCGGGCAGGACCGGCAGCAGGCCGGCGAAGGCGTCCCCGAGGTTCGGGGTGACCCGGATCGCGAGGTAGACCGTCACCACGAACATGACGCCCACCAGGACCGTCATGACCTTCTCGAAGACCTCGTACTTGTTGAACCAGACGAAGACCAGACCGGAGAGCCCGCACAGCACGGCCCACCACTTGAGGTCCATCACGTCCGGGAACAGCGCCTGGAGCGGCAACGCGCTGGACGACATCGCGGCCGCGCCGTAGACGAAGCCCCAGATCACGACGTAGACGACGAAGAACCAGGTGGTCCAGCGGCCCAGGCTCGCCCAGCCGTCGAAGAGGGTGCGGCCGGTGGACAGGTGCCAGCGGCCGGCGGCCTCGGCGAGGGAGATCTTCACCAGACAGCCGATGACGGCGGCCCACAGGAGCGTGTAACCGAAGTTGCTGCCCGCGATGAGCGTGGCGACCAGGTCGCCGGCGCCGACGCCGGTGGCCGCGACGACGATGCCGGGGCCGATGTACTTCCAACTGGACTTGCGTGGGGTGGAGTGGGGCTCGGCCTGTGCCGCGGTGTCGCTGGAGTGTCCCGAGGTGTCCGCCATGAGGGTCAAGAAAGCCCAAAGCCGTCGGCTCGGCAAGAGGGCCTGCGGGGATCTTCACGCGATGCGCGTATGCGGCACCCGGCGCTCGCGGACCGGCCGGAGCCGGCGTTCGGGTGCGGGTCGTTTCGTCCGTGCGGGGTTCCGGCCATCGGGGCCTCTCCCGCCCTCACGCGCTCTTGACCTGCTCATGCCATGAGCGGACGATGAGCGCCACACCCGCACCTGTGTGTCACCTGTACGTCGCTGAACCACCCCCCGCTCCACTCCCCACTTCCGGCAGATCCCGGAATCCCTGGAGAAAGTAGGCGACTTCATGCGACTTCGCATCCGAGGCTCAGGCGCCCGTGGCGGCAGACGGACCGCCGCCCTCGCCGCCGTGCTCGCCCTCGCGCTCGCGGCGCCCCTCACCCTGGACGCCAGCGCCGACAGCACCGCCACGCCGTCCTCCACCGCGGACGACATCCGCCAGTACGAGATCCACACGCACGCGACCGTCAAGGAGCGCACGGCCCTTCAGCAGGCCGGCGTGACCGTCGACGAGGTGGACGACCACGGGGTCGTGGTCTCCGGCCGCGCCGACCAGATCCGCAGGCTGCGCGCGCAGGGCTACGAGGTGACCCCGCTCGGCGCGGTCCCCGACCGGTCCGGCGCGGACGGCGGGGTCACGATCAACGACTTCCCCTCGGCCGACTCGCGCTATCACAACTACGCGGAGATGACGAGCGAGATCAACTCGGTGGTCTCCGCCCACTCCTCCATCGCGAGCCAGCGGGTGATCGGCACCTCGTACCAGGGCCGCAACATCGTCGCCATCAAGATCAGCGACAATGTGGGCACCGACGAGGCCGAGCCGGAAGTGCTGTTCACCCACCACCAGCACGCCCGTGAGCACCTCACCGTCGAGATGGCGCTGTACCTGCTCACCGAGCTGACCTCGGACTACGGCACCGACCCCCGGGTGAAGAACCTGGTCGACAGCCGCGAGATCTGGATCATCCCGGACCTCAACCCGGACGGCGGCGAGTACGACGTGGCGACCGGCTCCTACCGCTCGTGGCGCAAGAACCGGCAGCCCAACTCCGGTTCCTCGTACGTCGGTACGGACCTCAACCGCAACTGGGCCTACCGCTGGGGCTGCTGCGGCGGGTCCTCGGGCTCGACGTCCTCGGAGACGTACCGCGGTCCGTCGGCCGAGTCGGCGCCCGAGGTCAAGGTCGTGGCGAACTTCGTGCGGAGCCGGGTCGTCGGCGGGACGCAGCAGATCAAGGCCGGCATCGACTTCCACACCTACAGCGAACTGGTGCTGTGGCCCTACGGGTACACCACCGCCAACACCGCCACCGGCATGACGACCGACGACCGCAACGCGTTCGCGACGGTCGGTCAGAAGATGGCCGCGAGCAACGGCTACACGCCCGAGCAGTCCAGCGACCTGTACATCACCGACGGGTCGATCGACGACTGGCTGTGGGGCAACCAGAAGATCTTCGCGTACACCTTCGAGATGTACCCGTCGTCCAGCTCCGGGGGCGGCTTCTACCCGCCCGACGAGGTGATCGCGCGGGAGACCTCACGCAACCGGGACGCGGTGCTGCAACTGCTGGAGAACGCCGACTGTATGTACCGCTCGATCGGCAAGGAGGCGCAGTACTGCGCCTAGAGGCCGGACAGGTCGTCGGGGAGCTGCGGGCCGGCTCTGGCCGGTCGCGCAGTTCCCCGCGCCCCTAGTCGTCCTCGGTCCCGGCGGCGGCGTCGTCCTCGAAGTAGGCGTCGAGGACGGCGTCCAGCTGCTCGTCCCACTCCTGGAAACGCGCCCGCGAGGAGGCCTCGATCTCGATCGGGTACCAGCGGCGGTCCGGGGTGTGCACGGTGATGGTGAACCGCTTGCCGAAGCGCGGGGACTCGGTCTCCACCGCCGCGATCTCGTCCCAGCGGAACTCGCACTTCTCCTCGTCGAGGCTCAGGCGTACGCCCTTCGCGTCGGCGACGATCCTCGCGCGGCGGTCGGAGGCCTCGAAGGCGGGACCGTCGGCGACGTCCGGCTCCGCCTCGGTGTCCGCCTCCGGCTCGACCGGGGTCGTCTCCTCCTCGGCGGCGGCCTCCTCCTGCGCCAGGGGCTCCTCGGTGTCCTCGGGCTTGCCGTCCTGCGGCTCGCCGGACACGGGTGAGGTGAGCCCGGGAATGAAGGCCGGGTCGAACCCGGCGCCCTTCAGGGGCTTGCTGCTCGAACCTATGCGCTGCTCCACAGCGGGAAGTATGGCGGACGAAGCTGTGTCGTGGGGCGCCGGGGGCAGAAGGTGTCGCGTCGCTACACGAACAGACTCAGGCCCGCCGCCACCACGAACCCGGCCACCGACAGGACCGTCTCCAGGACCGTCCAGGTCTTCAGGGTGTCGCGTTCGCTGATGCCGAAGTACTTGGCCACCATCCAGAAGCCGCCGTCGTTGACGTGCGAGGCGAAGATCGAACCGGCCGAGACGGCCATGATGACCAGGGCGACGAAGGCCTGGGAGTGGTCGCCCTCGGAGAGCAGGGGGGCCACGATGCCGGCCGTCGTCACGATGGCCACCGTCGCCGAGCCCTGCGCCACCCGCAGGACCACGGAGATCAGGTAGGACAGGACGATCACCGGGAGCCCGACGTCGTTGAAGGTGTCCGACAGGGCCTGGGCCACGCCGCTCGCCTTGAGGACCGCGCCGAAGACCCCGCCGGCGCCCACCACGAGGAGGATGTTGCCGACCGGCTTCAGCGACGCCGTCGACACCCTCTCCAGGGACTTGCGGGACCAGCCCCGGCGGATGCCCAGCAGGTAGTAGGCGAGCAGCAGGGCGATCGTCAGGGCCACGAACGGGCTGCCGAAGAACTCGATCACCGAGCGGCCCGTGGAGGGGTCCAGGGCGATGGAGGAGAAGGTCGCGGCGAGGATCAGCACCAGGGGTGTGCCGATGATGCCGAGGACCGTGCCGAGGGGCACCGGCCGCTCCTGCGGCTCGACCCCGGACGCGCGCTGCTCGTCGAGCACCGCCTGCCGCGCCTCCGCCGCCGCCTCGACCATGTCCTGCGGTACGGCCACGAAGATGCGCCGGCCGACCCACGCCGAGTACGCCCAGGCGGCCAGCACCGCCGGGATGCCGCAGACCACGCCCATCAGGATGACCCAGCCGAGGTCCACGTGGAGCAGTCCGGCCGCCGCCACCGGGCCGGGGTGCGGGGGCAGGAAGGCGTGGGTCATCGACAGACCGGCGAGCAGCGGGAGGCAGTACAGCAGGATCGACCTGCCGCTGCGCTTGGCCGCCGCGTACACGATCGGGGCGAGCACGAAGATGCCGACGTCGAAGAAGACCGGGATGCCGAAGATCAGGCCGGTCAGGCCCATGGCGAGGGGGGCGCGCCGCTCCCCGAACAACCCGAGCAGCCGGCCCGCCAACACCTCCGCCCCGCCGCTGACTTCGAGGATCGCGCCGAGCATCGTGCCCAGGCCGATGATGATCGCGACATGGCCGAGGATGCCGCCCATGCCGGACTCGATGGTCGACACCGCGTCCGAGCGCTGGACGGTGCCGAAGAGTTCGGTGACCGACAGACCCGCGAGCAGTCCGACGGTTATGGAGACCGCGAGCAGGGCCACGAAGGGCTGGAGTCTGACCTTGATGATCAGAAAGAGGAGGAGGGCGATACCGAGGGCGGCGACGGTGAGCAGCCCGGCGGTGCCGTCAATGAGGAGCAGCAGGCCTCCGGTGTGCGGTGGGGCCTGGACGGCGGGTGTGGCGGCGAGCGGAAGGGACATTCGGGGGTCCTCTACGTAAATGCATACGACTTTCGGGCAGGGGGGATCGCGGCATGGCCGCCCGGCAGGGGGCCATGCCGTGTGGGGGGGCGTGCGGGAGTGGGGCGGGCGGTCGCCCGCGCGTCAGCCGAGGACGGCGAGCGCGTCGATCTCGATGAGGAGTCCGGCGGGCAGGCCGACGTAGACGGTCGTACGGGCGGCCGGGGGCGCGGTGAGGCCCTGCTCCTCGAAGTAGGTGTTGTAGAGGGCGTTCATCTCGGCGAAGTGGTCGACGTCGGTGAGGTAGACGCGGATCATCATCACGTCGTCCCAGCTCGCGCCGCCCTCCTCGAGGATCGCCTTGACGTTGGCGAGGGTCTGGAGGGTCTGCTCGCGCAGGGTGGGGCCGGCCGGTGTCGGGGGCTTGCCCTCCTCGGCGGGGAGGAACCCGACCTGGCCGGCGACCTGGAGGATGTTGCCCTTGCGCACGCCGTGCGAGAACTTCGCGGGCGGGGTGGTGTGGGTGCTGGGGGTGAGCGCGGTCTTCTCGGTCATGAGGTGGCTTCCTTGACGGGGGTTCTGCCGGAGTACTCGCCGCTGATGGCGTCCGCCGTGCGGCGGACCAGCGGCAGGAGGCCGAGGAGTTCCTCGGCGGTGACGACGACGTTCGGCGCCGAGACCGACATGGCGGCCACGACCCTGCCGTCGGCGCCCCGGATCGGTGCGGCGACGCAGTTGATGGACTCCTCGTGGCCGCCGAGGTCGGCGGCCCAGCCCTGTTCGCGCACCTGCTCCAACTCCCGCAGGAAGGCGGGTGCGTTGGGTGTCGAACGGGACGTGTACAGGGGGTAGTCGAGTTTCTCCGCGAGGGCGCGGCGCTCGGCGGCGTGCAGATCCGCGAGGAGCAGCTTGGCCACGGCCGCGACGGTGAGGGCGACCGGCTTGCCGATCCGGGAGTACATCCGCACCGGGTAGCGGCTCTCGACCTTGTCGATGTACAGCACCTCGTCCTCCTCGTGCACGGCGAGGTGGACGGTGTGCCCGATCTGCTCGTTGAGGCGTACGAGATGGGGGTGGGCGATCTCGCGGATGTCGAGGTTCTCCATCGCCTCCTGGGCCAGCGCGATCAGCCGGGCGCCGAGGCGGTAGCGCTGGTCGGACTGGCGGTAGACCATGCCGTGTTCGTGGAGGGTGCGCAGCAGCCGCAGCGCGGTGGACTTGTGCACACCGAGGCGGTCGGCGACCTGTCCGAGGTCTGCGGGGCCCTCCGCGAGCAGCGGCAGGATGCTCAGCGCGCGGTCGACGGTCTGGCTCATGGGGTGCGTACCTCCTCCGGGGCCCTGTCGGCTTGCGTCCAGCCGGGGCCGAGTCGCAGTGTCTCCCACGTGTCGTCGTCGACGGCGGCCAGGCGGTCGGTGGTGTCGCGGGTCGGGGGTGTCGCGAGGTCGCCGGGGGCGGTGAGGGTGGCGGCGGCCCAGAGGTGGGCGGTGCGCAGGCAGGTCTTGAGGGAGAGGCCGCGCAGCAGGGCGGACAGGAAACCGGCGGCGAAGCCGTCACCGGCGCCGGTGGTGGCCACGACGTCGACGTCGAGGGCGGGGACGAAGGCGGGCGAGGAAGCCTCGCCCGGCGACTCCGGGTCGGCCCCCGGCCCCAGGGGCGCGGGGAACCGCGCGGCCAGAGCCCTGCGGCCCGCGGCCGACACGAATGCGGTGGCCCCCTCGGCCCCCTGCTTCACCACCAGCACGCCCGGCTCCGGCAGCGACTCGCGGATCGCCTCGGGTCCGCCCGTCACCCCCCATGCCTCGTCCTCCCCGACGAACACCACGTCCGCCCGCCGCGCGCACTCCAGCACCATGTCGGTGCCGTCGACGTCCCTCCAGAGTTCGGGACGGTGGTTGACGTCGAAGGAGACGAGGGGGCGATCCGGCCCGGCCGCCAGGAGCTCCCGCAGCAGCCCCCGGCACCCCGCGGACAGTGCCGCGGTGATCCCCGTCAGATGCAGCACCCGCCCGGCACGCGCCGCGCCGAGGTCCACGTTCGCCACGGACATCGCCGACGCCGCCGATCCCGCCCGGTAGTAGGCGACCTCGTGCCCGCCCGTCCCCCGCTCCCCCGCCGTACGGAAGTAGACCCCCGTGGGGCGAGCGGGGTCCCGGCCGACGGACGAGACGTCGACGCCGTAGGACCCGATCGCCTCGACCAGGTGGTCGCCGAAGCCGTCCGCGCCGACCCGGCTGACCCATCGCACGGAGTGTCCCGCGGCGGCCAGGGCGCAGGCGACGTTCGACTCCGCGCCCCCGATCCCCCGCTCGAACGACGGCACGTCGGCGAGGCGGCCCGGGCGGGTGGGCAGGAAGGTGACCATGGACTCGCCGAGCGCGACGACGTCCACGACGTCGGGGGCGTTGGTCACGATGGTCGTGGCTCCTCGGTGCGGGGCAGGGTTCAGGGGGTCCATTGACCCCGCGTTGGCCGAGATGTTAGACAGCGGTGAGCGACATACGCAATGGACGTTGCAACAGATGCAACGCACCAGATCAGGGAGGCTCCATGACAGCCGACAGCCCTTCCGAAGCACTCGCCCTCCTTGCCGGGGAACGGGTCGACCACCGCTTCAAGGGCCTCCCGCCGGACGCGGACGGCCTCACCGTCGCCGAGCTGGCCGCCCAGCGCCGCAACCTCTTCACCGGCGGTTTCACCACACCCGTCCTCGCGCTCTCCGCCGAGCGCCTGGAGCACAACCTCAAGCTGATGGAGACGTACGCCGTCCGCCACGGGCTCGCGTTCGCCCCGCACGGCAAGACCTCCATGGCGCCCCAGCTCTTCCAGCGGCAGATCGAGCACGGCGCCTGGGGCATCACCCTCGCCGTACCGCACCAGGTCCGCGTGGCCCGCGCCTTCGGCACCCGGCGGGTCTTCCTCGCCAACGAGCTCGTCGACCCCGCCGCCCTGCGCTGGATCTCCGCCGAACTGGACGCCGACCCCGGGTTCCGGCTCGTCTGCTACGTCGACTCCGTGCGGGGCGTCGAGCTCATGGACGCGGCCCTCGCCGGCGCCGCCCGTCCCCTCGACGTCGTCGTGGAGCTGGCCGCAGGTGACGGCGCCCGCACCGGTGTGCGCACCGAAGCGGAGTGCGCGGCCGTCGCCGACGCCGTGGCCGCCGCACCGACGCTGCGGCTCGTGGGGGTCGCCGGGTACGAGGGCGAGGTGCCGGGGGCGGACCCGGAGCGGGTGCGCGCCTGGCTGCGGCGGCTGGTCGCGCTCGCCGTCGCGTTCGACAAGGACGGGCGGTTCGACGGGACGGACGAGATCGTCGTCAGCGCGGGCGGCAGCGCCTGGTTCGACGCCGTCGCCGACGTCTTCGCCGAGATCCCCGAACTGTCCCTCCCGGTGCTGAAGTTGCTGCGCTCCGGCGCCTATGTCTCGCACGACGACGGCCACTACCGGAAGATCACCCCCTTCAACCGGGTGCCCGAGGAGGGCGCGCTGGAGCCGGCGTTCCGGCTCTGGGCGCAGGTCGTCTCCCGCCCCTCCCCGGAGCAGGCCTTCGTCAACGCGGGCAAGCGGGACGCGGCGTACGACATGCATCTGCCGTTCGCCCAGGTCGTACGGCGGGACGGCGTCGAGCGCCCGGCGACCGGCGTCGAGGTCACCGGCGTGTCCGACCAGCACGCCTGGCTGCGCACCGGCCCCGAGGCGGATCTGGAGGTCGGGGACTGGCTCGGCATGGGGCTGTCCCATCCGTGCACGTCCTTCGACAAGTGGCAGCTGATCCCGGTGGCCGAGGCGGACGGCACGGTCGTCGACTACCTCCGCACCTACTTCTAGGGAGGCCCGCGCCCATGGAGGAGCTCGTCATCCGGGACGTGGACGTCGTCGACGGCAGCGGCGCCCCGTCCTACCGCGCCGATGTCGTCGTCGACGGCGGCCGGATCGTCTCGATCGTCAAGGAGGCCGCCGACGCGGGCTGCCAACGCCCCAGGGCGCGCCGCGAGATGGACGCGGAGGGGCTCGTGCTGTCCCCCGGCTTCATCGACATGCACGCCCACAGCGACCTCGCCCTGCTGCGCGACCCGGACCACAGCGCCAAGGCGGCGCAAGGGGTCACGCTCGAAGTCCTGGGCCAGGACGGGCTGTCGTACGCCCCGGTCGACGACCGCACGCTCGCCGAGGTCCGCCGCGCCATCGCCGGCTGGAACGGGTACGGTGACGACATCGACTTCGACTGGCGGTCGGTGGGCGAGTACCTCGACCGCCTGGACTCCGGCTTCGAGGGCCGGGGCATCGCCGTCAACGCGGCCTATCTGATCCCCCAGGGGACGGTCCGGATGCTCGCCGTCGGCTGGGAGGACCGCGAGGCCACCCCCCGGGAGCTGGACCGGATGCGGCAGTTGGTCGCCGAGGGCATGGAGCAGGGCGCGGTCGGCATGTCCTCGGGGCTCACCTACACCCCGGGCATGTACGCCAAGGACGCCGAACTCACCGAGCTGTGCCGGGTGGTGGCCTCGTACGGCGGCTACTACTGCCCGCACCACCGGTCCTACGGGGCGGGCGCGCTCCAGGCGTACGCGGAGATGGTCGCCCTGACCCGGGAGGCAGGCTGCCCCCTCCATCTCGCCCACGCCACCATGAACTTCGGGGTGAACAAGGGGCGGGCGCCGGACCTGGTCGAGCTGCTGGACCAGGCGCTGGCGGCCGGCGCCGACATCAGCCTCGACACCTACCCCTACACGCCCGGCTGCACCACGCTCGTGGCGCTGCTGCCCAGTTGGGCGAGCGAGGGCGGCCCGGAGGAGATCCTCGGCCGGCTCGCTGACGACGGGACCGCGGAGCGCATGCGCCACCACCTGGAGGTCGTCGGCTCGGACGGCTGCCACGGGGTGCCGGTGGAGTGGGACACGATCGAGATCTCGGGGGTCGCGGACCCCGCGCTGGCGCACTGGGTGGGGCGGCGCCTGGACGGGTGGGCGGCCGCCCGTCACCTGCTGCTCGCCGACCGGCTGGCCCCGTCGATCCTCCAGCACGTCGGCCACGAGGACAACGTCCGCACGATCATGCGGCACCCCGTCCACACCGGGGGTTCCGACGGGATCCTCCAGGGCGCCAAGCCGCACCCGCGCGCGTACGGCACCTTCCCGCGCTATCTCGGCTACTACGTAAGGGAGTTGGGCGTCCTGTCGCTGGAGGAGTGCGTCGCCCGTCTGACATCGCGTCCGGCGGCCCGGCTGCGCCTGCCGGACCGCGGGCTGGTGCGCGAAGGGTACCGGGCGGATCTGGTCCTGTTCGACCCGGCGACGGTGGCGGCGGGCTCGACGTACGAGAACCCGCGCGCGCTCCCGGTCGGCATCCCGCACGTCCTGATCGACGGCCGGTTCGTGATCGAGGACGGCCACCGCACGGACGTCCTGGCGGGCCGGGCGGTCCGTAACAGTCCCGTGTGACGGAACGCCCACCCGAACTCCGTCAGCGGGTTACGGCTTGGGCAGCGTGCACGTGCTCGCGCTCAGGTTGAGCTGGTTGCGGGTGGTGAAGCAGGCCGGGATGTTGTAGATCTCCTGGGCGTAGTTGATGCCCTGGCGGACGGTGACGGCGCCGGTCTGGCTGACCTCGCACGGGTTGTTGACCGTGCAGGACTCGCCGTCCTCGTTGCCGGTGTTGTTGACGGCGACGACCTTGCCGGTGGCCTGGTCGATCACCGGCGAGCCGGAGGTGCCGCCGATGGTGTTGCAGGCGGAGGTGTAGCGGACCGAGTCCTTCCAGGTCCAGTCACCCTCCTTCAGGCGGTAGACGAACCCGTCGATGTTGCAGTTGTAGAGGGTCTTCCAGTACCCGGAGGCCACGGTGATGGCGGTGCCCGCGGTCGGGTGGGTGTCCTGGACGGTCAGCGCGGAGATGCCGTACGAGTTCTTGATCGTCGCGTACGTGCTGGTGAGCTGGTAGATCGAGACGTCCGTGTCGGTCATCGTCGCGTAGGCGAGCTTGCTCGCGCGCAGCGTGGCGACCCGGGAGCCGGAGGAGTTGAGCAGGCCGAAGGAGCGGCTGGAGGCCTGGTTGGTGATGACCTGGCCCGGGGCCGGGAAGCCGGAGGTCAGACAGTGGCCGTTGGAGAGCACCAGGGCCGGGTCGGTGTCCAGGGAGTTGGGGAAGCGGACGACCGAGCCGGAGCAGTTGCTGAGCGAGACCGTGCCGGCCAGGGTCACGGCCTGGAGCGTGGGCGAGGGTGCCGTGGTCTGCTTCAGCGCCGAGGTGGTGGAGGTGACCAGGTCGTGCACGACCGAGGTGGCCGTCTCCGTGTCCACGCTCTTTCCAACGCCGGCGACCGAGGGCTCGGCCGCGACCGCGGGTGCCGTACCCATCCCGGCGAGTGCCAGGACACTGAGTGCGGCGACGAGAGGCTTTCTCATGTGGGGGTCCCCTCTTGCGACTTGGACGACCGGAAATCTTCCGGCCGTCCGTGAGTTTGTCATGCGCATTGTGAAGAGGGGTGGGCAATCGGGCAAGAAGTCGTGCCGAGCCTGATCACGCGACCCGGCCGGAACGGGCCCTCCGCGCCCGGCCAGGGCAACTTGTCCATTACGGCGCCTACTTGGGCCCTTTCGTGCTCCCCTGTCCGCGCCCCTTGCCGTTGGCGTTGCCCGGCGCCGACCGGCTCGCGGTGGCGGTCGGCGAGGGGGTGATGGAGGGGCCCGAGGGCTGCCCCGCCTCCTTCGGCTCGTCCGGCTTCTCCGCGGAGGTCGACGGGGAGGGACTGGGGGCGGCCGTCCCGGAGGAGGGCGCCTCGGCGTCCGGCGCCCCGGTCCCGTCCGAGCCGGTCCCGTCCGACCCGCCCCCGTCCGACCCGGTCGCGGTGCCGCCCGCGCCGGGCTCCGCGGGACCGTCGGCCGCCGACGACGCCGTACGGCCGTGCTCGACCTCGGCGTCACCCGGCGCCGACCCGCCTCCCGAGAAGGCGAACCCGGCGATCAGCGCGGCCGCCGACACGGCGCCGACCGCACCGGCCGCGACCGCCACCCGCCGCGAACGCCAGGGGCTCGGCTTGCGGCGGGAGCGGGAGCGGGAAGGGGAAGGGGAGCGCCGGGACGGGACCCGCGGCAGCTCGGCCGTCTCGTCGTACGCGTTCTGCCAGCCGTGCGCGACGGCCGGATCGGCGTACCCCTCGTACGGCGGGGGCGGCTCGGCCCGCGGGTGGTACACGTTCGGCGGGACCTGGGGGTCGCGCGCACGGGGTGTCCCGTTTCCGTACGCGTCGGGGCTGGACATGGCCGCGGATTGTAGGGACGGGCGGGCCCCCGGGGACAGCTACCGGCGATAACCGCCCAAACCGCACCGTCTCGCGTGGCGGAAAACACGACCCACGGAGCGTTACCCCACCGTAAGCTCGCTGACATGCAGGTGATCCAGTCGACCAAGCTCGCCAACGTCTGTTACGAGATCCGGGGCCCGGTTCTCGAGGAGGCCATGCGGCTGGAGGCGGCGGGACACCGCATCCTCAAGCTCAACACGGGCAACCCGGCGGCGTTCGGCTTCGAGTGCCCCCCGGAGATCCTCGAGGACATCCTCCGCAACGTCTCCTCCGCCCATGGCTACGGCGACGCGAAGGGTCTGCTGGCCGCCCGCCGGGCCGTCGTCATGCACAACCAGACCCTCGGCATCGAGACCGACGTCGAGCACGTCTTCGTCGGCAACGGCGTCTCCGAGCTGATCGTGATGGCGATGCAGGGGCTGCTCGACGACGGCGACGAGGTCCTCGTCCCGTCGCCGGACTACCCGCTGTGGACGGCCGCGGTCTCCCTCTCCGGCGGCACCGCCGTCCACTACCGCTGCGACGAGCAGTCCGACTGGATGCCGGACCTCGCCGACATCGAACGCAAGGTCACCGACCGCACCAAGGCGATCGTGATCATCAACCCGAACAACCCGACCGGCGCGGTCTACGACGAGGCGATGGTCCGGGCCCTGACCGACATCGCCCGCCGCCACAACCTGCTGGTCTGCTCGGACGAGATCTACGACAAGATCCTCTACGACGGTGCCACCCACACCCCGACCGCCGCCGTCGCGCCGGACCTGCTGACCCTCACCTTCAACGGCATGTCGAAGGCGTACCGGGTCGCCGGCTACCGGGTCGGCTGGATGTCGGTCTCCGGCCCCCGCGCGCACGCGGAGTCCTACATCGAGGGCCTGACCGTCCTCGCGAACATGCGCCTGTGCGCGAACATGCCCGGTCAGCACGGTGTGGTCGCCGCACTCAGCGGGCGCCAGACGATCAACGACCTCGTGCTGCCCGGCGGACGGCTGCGGGAGCAGCGGGACACGGCCTACGAGCTGCTGACCCAGATCCCGGGCGTGACCTGCGTGAAGCCCAAGGGGGCGCTGTACCTCTTCCCGCGGCTCGACCCCAAGGTCTTCAAGATCAAGGACGACCGGCAGCTGGTCCTGGACCTGCTGCGGCGCGAGAAGATCATGGTCGTCCAGGGCACCGGCTTCAACTGGACCGAGCCCGACCACTTCCGGGTCGTGACCCTGCCGACGGCCCGCGATCTGCGGGACGCGGTGACCCGGATCGGGAACTTCCTGGACGGGTACAGCCAGCCATAGTCACGGTTCTGCCCGCGACTCAACTTTAGACTGAATCCAAGCTAGGATGGTTTCCTGACAGCACGGGAGGCCATCCATGTACGAACCGATCCGCACCAAGTCGGTCCACAGCACGATGGCCGGCACCACGTCCGACTTCCCGCACCGGACCCGCGAGGAAGAGCTGGACATCCAGCTCGCCGGCCATCTGGCCGCACTGCTGGCGGTCACCGACGAGCTGCGGGCGACCACCCCGTCGGCCGACCTCGACGCCGCCGCGGAGCGACTCGCCGGGCAGCTGACGCGGCTGCGGGGCGGCGGCGCGCCGGCCCGAGCCGCCGGCACGGGCGAGGGACGGCCCTCGTCCCTGCACCTGCGGGCGCACGCCCTGGCGGGGCGGGCGCTGGTGGTGGCCGCCTCCCGTGCGGACACGGCGGTGGCGATCCTCGCGGCCGAACGGATGGACGCGCACTCCGCCGCGCTCGCCGAGGCGCACAGTGCCGCGCCGGTCGAGCCGCAGGCCGCCGCACCGGCCGAGCCGCGTGAGCTGACCGCGGCCGGCTGAACCCCCTGACGGCCCCGGTCCGCGTGCGCTTCGAGCAGTGCGCGGACCGGGCGCCACGCACAGTGCGTTTCGCCGTAGGCGTTCATGTCGTCTCGCGGCTGCGGGTTCGTTGTGGTTGCTCGCGCAGTTCCCCGCGCCCCTGGCGGCGTTGCAGTACTGGAGTGGGTATGACACCTCCCGTTCATGCCTCCTGCCGGGGAATGTCGGGTTCCGCGAGCAGTCTGGGTGTGTGAGACGAATCGTGGGAATCGTCCTCGCGGTCCTGCTGATCGGCGGCGTGGTGGCAGCCGTCGCGGCAGGCCGGGAGACCGGGGACAAGAGCACGGCAACGAAGACCGTGCGGGCAGTTATCGGATCCGAGAAGGCGGAGTTCTTCGGCGATCCGGATGTGGTGAAGGCCCTGGCCGCCCAGGGATTCACCGTGCGGGCCGAGACCTCCGGGTCCTGGGCCATGGAAGGGCTGGATCTCCAGGGGTACGACTTCGTACTGCCCTCCAGCCAGGCACCGGCCGCCGAACTCGCCGCGAGGTACAAGGTCCGGGGGACTCTCCCCCGCCCCTTCTACTCGCCCCTCGTCGTCGTGGCGCACCGGAGCGCCGCCGAGGTGCTCGCGGGCAACGGGCTGGCCACACTGGACTCCGCGCACCGAGGCACCCTGAGGATGGGCGCCTATCTCGACGCGGCGCGCGCCGACCGCACCTGGCAGCAGCTCAAGGGGGCCGAGAAGCACGGGGAGTTGAGCGGCACGCTCTACCTCTCCAGCACCGACCCGGAGAGCTCCAGCTCCGGCGCCCTCTACCTGGCCGCCGCCAGTTACGTCGACAACGGCGGCAAGGTCGTCGCGAGTGCCGCCGAGGCCCGGCGCACCGCTCCCCTGCTGCGCAAGCTGACCAGCGTCCAGGGTGCCCAGCAGACCAGTACGGACGCGGCGTTCCGGGACTTCGTCAGCGGGGCCGGCAACCCGCTCGTGCTGGTCTACGAGTCGCAGGTCGCCGCTCTGGCGACGGCCGGACAGCAGCCGGACGACCTGGTCGTCCTCTACCCGGACACCACCGTCAACAGCGACCACACCGCCGTACCGCTGACCGAGAACGGCCGGAAGCTCGCGGAACTCCTCTCCACGGACCCGGAGTTGCGCAGGCTGGAGATGCGGCACGGGTTCCGGCCGCAGGGCGCAGTCGCCGAGTTCGCCTCGGCCGGCGCCTATCTCAAGCCGGAACTGACCGGCGTACGGCAGGCGCCCGTGCCCACCTCCGCGGTGCTGCGGGAATTGGCGCGCCAGGCCAAGGGGGACAAGTGACCAGCGACTTCACCCTGACCCCGCCGGAGGCCGTGGCGCCGGTGCCCCGGGAGAGGGCCGGCGGACTCGTGCCCGTCGACGAGGGCGTGCGGACGGCCGTGACGCAGAAGGCCGCCGACTACGTGGCCTCACTCGCCGCGCTCGACGCCCGCTCGCCCGAGTTCGCGGGCAAGGTCGGAGAGATCACCGCGCTCGGCGCGGGTGAGATGCGCGGTGCGGCCGCGCAGTCCAACCGGATGCTGGAGCGGACCCTGCGCAGCCTGCCCGACCAGGGCGGGGACGCACAGTCGCAGGTGGCGGGCTCGCTCGTGGAACTGCGGCGGGTGGTCGAGGACCTGGACCCCCGCGACCTGGCCGCCACCAAGGGACGCAAGCTCCTGTCCCGGCTGCCCGGCGGCAACAGGGTGCGGGACCACATCGCCAAGTACGCCTCGGCGCAGGGCACGTTGCACAGGATCGTGGGCTCGCTGCGCGGCGGCCAGGACGAACTGCGGCGCGACAACGCCGCGTTGCAGACCGAGCGGGTCCGGCTGTGGGAGACCATGGGCAAGCTCCAGGAGTACGTGGTGCTGACCGAGGCCCTGGACGAGGCCGTCGAGCGGCACATCGAGGCCGTCGCCGATCCGCAGACGGCCGACTCGCTGCGGGCCGACGTGCTCTTCCCGGTCCGGCAGAAGCACCAGGACCTGCTCACCCAGCTCGCGGTGTGCGCCCAGGGCTACCTCGCCATGGACGTCGTACGCCGCAACAACGAGGAGCTGATCAAGGGCGTCGACCGGGCCGCCACGACCACGGTGTCGGCGCTGCGCATCTCCGTGATGCTGGCCTCCGCCCTCGACACCCAGAAGAAGGTCGTCGACCAGGTCAACGCGTTGCGCGGGACCACCGAGGACCTCATCCGGGGCAACGCGGAGATGCTCGCCACCCAGGGCGGGGAGATCCAGCGGATCGCCGCCGACCCGGCCGTCGGCGCGGAGACCCTGCGCACGGCGTTCCAGCAGATCTACCGCACGCTCGACGCGATCGACACCTACAAGGTCCAGGCGACCGAGGCGATGGCGTCGACCGTGGAGTCCCTGACCTCCGAACTCCGGCACGCCTCCGCCTACCTGGAGCGCAGCCGGTCCCAGGGGGCCTTGGAAGGGGGCCTCGGATGAGACGCGCACTGGCCCTCCTGCTGGCCACGGCCGCCCTGCTCACCGGCTGCACCGCCGAGGCGCGGGACGGCGGCGACAGCGGCGCGCCCGAGCCGGGCACCCTGCGGGTCCTCGCCTCCAGCGAGCTGAGCGACATGGCCCCGGTGCTCGAACAGGTCGAGAAGGACACCGGGATCAAGGTCCGGCCCACCTACCTGGGCACCCTGGACGCGGTCGACCTGCTCGCGAAGGGCACGGCCGACGAGCGCTACGACGCCCTGTGGCTGTCCTCCAACGACTATCTGCGGCTGCGGCCCGAGGCGGCGAGGAAGGTGGTCTCCGAGACGCCGGTCATGTCGAGCCCGGTCGCGATCGGTGTGCGGCAGGAGACCGTGCGGCGGCTGGGCTGGAAGGCCGCCGACGTCACCTGGTCCCAGGTCGAACAGGCCGTCGCACGGGGCAGGTTGACGTACGGCATGACCGACCCGTCCCGCTCGAACTCCGGCTTCTCGACGCTGGTCGCCGTCGCCTCGGCCCTCTCCGGCGCCCAGTCGGCGCTCACCGACGCGGACGTCACGCAGGCGACCCCGCGGCTGAAGGGGTTCTTCCGGGGCCAGAAGCTGACCTCCGGCTCCTCCGGCTGGCTGGCGGCGGCGTACGAGCGGCGCGGGGACGTCGACGCGCTCCTGAACTACGAGTCGGTCCTGAAGGGCGTCCCGGGCCTGACCGTGATCCGCCCCCGCGACGGCGTGGTGAGCGCCGACTACCCGCTCTCCTCCCTCGCCGCCACGGACACCGCGGTCCGCGAGGACGTCCGCCGGCTGGGCGAGGCGCTGCGCACCCCGCGGATCCAGCGCGAGATCACCGAGCGCACCCACCGCCGCCCGGTGGTCCCCTCGGTGCCCCCCGCGCCCGGCCTCGACACCGAGCGACGGCGTGAACTGCCCTTCCCCGGCAGCCGTTCCGTCGCCGACGGTCTGCTCGACTCCTACGAGAACGAACTGCGCCGCCCGTCGCGGACGGTGTACGTCCTGGACACCTCGGGCTCGATGGAGGGCGAGCGGCTGGAGCGGCTGAAGACGGCCCTGACCGGCCTCACGGGTGACTTCCGGGACCGCGAGGAGGTCACGCTGATGCCGTTCGGGTCGGACGTGAAGAGCGTACGGACGCATGTGGTGGACCCGGCCGATCCGCGCTCCGGGCTCGACGCGATCCGCGCGGACACCGAGGGGCTGGAGGCCGACGGCGACACCGCGGTCTACACCTCGCTGGAGAAGGCGTACGAGCATCTGGGCGACGATCGGGACATGTTCACCTCGATCGTGCTGATGACGGACGGCGAGAACACCACGGGCCGTACCGCCGCCGAGTTCGAGGGCTTCCACGCCCTGCTGGACCGTGGGCAGCGGGACATCCCCGTCTTCCCCATCCTGTTCGGCGACTCCGACCGCGCGGAGCTGGAACGCATCGCCGAACTGACCGGCGGCCGCCTCTTCGACGCCCGGAAGGGCTCCCTGGACGGCGCCTTCGAGGAGATCCGTGGCTATCAGTAGGTACCTGGAGTCCCGGAAGAACATCACCGGCAGCGTGTGCGGTATCGCCGGGCTGGGTCTGACCTTCGCGGGGACGGCGGGCCCGTACTGGCCCGTCGTCGTCGCCGGCCTGTACGGCGCGGGCGCGCTGCTCGCTCCTCCGGAACGGCCGCCGCTGCCGGACTTCTTGGACAACTCGGCCCAACTCGACGAACTGCGCGGCGACTTCGAGCGGCTGCGCGGCTATCTGGCGGAGGTGGAGCTGCCGCCCGCCGCGGCCGGCCGGCTCACCGAACTGACCGAGCTGCTGGGCGCGTTGCTCGACCCCGGCTGGACGGCCGAGCTGCTGGCCCACGACCCGGAGGGCGTGCACACGCTCTCCCGGGCCGTACGCCACGACCTCCCCGAGGCGGTCGACGCCTTCGTACGCACCCGCTGGTGGACCCGTCTCGCGCCGGTCCAGGAGGCTCCGGAACGACACCTGGAGCGGCAGCTCACGCTCCTCCAGGAGGAGGCCGAACAGCTGGCCTCGGCGCTGCGCGAGACGGAGGCGCGACGGCAGGAGTCGCACACCCGGTATCTGGAGGACCGGGCGAACTAGGGCCTGTTGTGAAAGTGGCCTCGTCGCCCGGAGGGCGGCCGCGCGGCGTTCGGTGCGTGCTCTCGGCGTGCCGCCCGGAAGCCCTCGTACTGGGCGTACTCGGGCTTTCGGGCGGTGCGGCGAGAGTGCGTGCCGGGCGTCGCGCGGCAGAGGCCACTTTCACAGCAGGCCCTAGCCCCCGTTGCTGAGGGCCACGGCCGCGATCACGAGGAGCACCACCAGGGCGATCAGTACGAACGCCACCCTCAGCGCACCGGACCCGGCGCCCTGCGGCGCCTCCTGCGGCGGCAGCGGCGGCGGGGGCGGCAGCGGGACGGGGCGGGGGCCGTTGAACACGTCGTGGCCGGTGCGGGCGGCGCGGGCGCACCAGGGGCAGTCCGGCAGATGGGAGCCGTAGGCGTGCAGCGGCCGCGCCTGGCACACCCGTACCTGTGCGCGCTGCCGGTCCAGGGCGCGCAGCCAGGCCTCCGCCGGGGGCCGGGCGGCGGGGGCGTGCACGCCGGGGCCGAAGGCGGCGCGGGCGAGGGTGAGCAGGTCGGGTGGGAGGACGGAGGGGTCGACGGTGCCGCGCGGGATGACGACCTGCTCGGGGCGGACCACGTAGGAGCAGCTGGCGGCGATGTTGTCCTTGACGGTCGACTCGGAGGCGCTGTCGTGCGGGACGCCCCCGAAGGGGTGGTTGCCGGCGGTGAGCAGCTGGTAGACGAGGACGGCGAGCGCGAAGTCGTCGCTGGCCCGGGTGGCGGGACCGCCCGCCTGCCGCTCGGGGGCGGAGTAGTCGGTGGTGTGCATCAGGCACGGGAACGGCTCGCCGGTGACGGGGTCGGTGAAGGCGATGGAGTCGCAGTCGAGGAAGGTGACGAAGCCGTTGGCGTCGACGACCACGTTGCTGCTGGAGAAGTCCCCGATGACGAGGTGGTCGTGGTGCATGCGCGCGGTCATGAAGGCGAGGTTCCAGGACACGCCGAGCAGGAACCGCCAGTCCGCCTCGGGGAAGAGCCTCAGGCGCTGGGCGCGGGTGAACAGGCCCACCAGCTGGACGTGTTCGGGCTCCCCGAACCGGTGCATGGCGTAGCCGAGGAACGCGCCCTCGGGGCTGCGGGCCATCGCGGTGGGCCAGGCCAGCTCGGGCGGCTGGGAGCGGTCGGTGGGGCGGGCGGCGAGCGGGGACATGGTGAGCATCCGGGCCAGTCGGCGCTCCTGGTCGGGGCCGGGCGGGTCGCGGTAGAGCTTGACGACGGTGCCGTGGTCGCCGTCGACGGGGAAGACGGCCGCCTGTCCGCCGCCCTTCAGGGGTTGTTCGGCGAGGACGACCGGTTTGCCGTCCAGGTGGACGACCCGGCCGCTCATGACCGTCCCGCCCGGCGCACGGCCCGCAGCAGGGTCTTGTCGTCGGCGTTGAGCGCGGTGAGCCGGTCCGATCTGAGGAGGGCGGCGAGGTTGTCGTGGGCGGCGTCGGAGACCGGCCCGGGGCCGTCGAGGGAGCGGAAGACGGCGTCGGCGAAGGAGGGGTTGGGGGTCGGGGCGCCGCCGCCGGTGCGGGACAGCGCGGCCTGGGCGAGGCCGTCGGTGGAGAGCAGGACGCCGTCGACGCCCGGGTCGCGGACACAGTCGGTGCGCACCCAGCGGGCCGCGTCGGGCGAGGTGAGGAAGACCGTCTCGTTGCTGTACTCGCTGGCGTCGGCGGCCTGCGGCAGCAGATGGAACTGCGGTTCGCCGTCCTCGACCCCTGCACGCAGCACGACGAAGCCGTCGCCGACGGTGAGATGGCCGAGCCAGCCCGGGGCCAGGACGACCACGGTGAGGGTGGTCGCGAAGTCGGCGGCGGCCGTGCCGGTGGTGTCCAGGAACACCTTGGTGACGTCGTGGAAGGCGTCCGCGAGCAGGTCGTGCACCGCCTCGCCGGGCGGGCTGTCGGCGGCCGCGGCGGCCCGTCGTACGAAGTGCTCGGCGGCCAGTTCCACGGCGAGCCGGGAGCCCTCGTCGGAGCGCGGCCGGCTGCCGGCGCCGTCCGCGACGGCGAGCACGGCGACCGGGCCCGACTCGGTGTGGGCGCAGGCGTCCTGGCAGGGCAGGCCGTCCCGGCGGTGCCGGTAGCCCTCGACGCTCATGCCGTGGATCCGCCAGCCGTTGCCGCCCACCGGTCAGCGCTCCCAGGCCGGACGCTGGGTCTTGAACTGGCTGAAGATCTTCTCGAACACCTCGTCGCCCGCGCCTTTCTGCTCGGCGCCCGCGCTGGCCGACATCATCTGGAGCAGCTCACGGAACGGGAAGCCCTGGATGCTGGCGTGGAACTTCGGGGCGAAGGCCCGCAGCACCTGCTCACCGGTGTCGGTGACGCCGCCGACGCCGATCGCGTACAGCCGGAAGCGGCGGGCCTGCTGCTCCTCGGCGAGGACGGGGACCAGTCGGTGCCAGGAGTCGGTGCGGTGGCCGGTGGCGTCGGTCGGGATGCCGTCGGTGACCAGGCAGATCTGCGGGCGGTAGTACTGGAGGCCGGAGGCGCGCAGTTCGGCCTTGCGGGCGGCGACGATGTGCATCGACAGTTCCAGGGCCTCGGTCATCAGGGTCACGCCGGCGGCGACGAGGTGCGGTGGCCGGAACATGTGGGCGGGCACGAAGGGGCTCACCGGGGTGCCGGGGGCGAGGGGCTGGGGGCCGCGCCAGGCGGCGACGCCCTGCCCGCCGAAGGTGACGACCGCGACCTCGACGCTGTAGCTGAGCGAGACGTCGTCGTGCAGCTCGCGGGTCCACTCCACGAGGGCGTTGTTGAGCGTCTGGATCGGGGGGCCCGCCATGGAGCTGGAGGTGTCGAGGCAGAGCACCAGCGGCAGCCGCTGGGCGTTGTTCTCGAACTCGATGTCGGCGTACTCCGCCGGCAGGGTGGGCGGGTATTCGCTGGACATGGGCTTCTCCCGGTGGAGCGTGCGGTGCGGGTGCGGCTGACGGGCGTGCGGTGCGGGTGCGCTGACGGGCGTGCGCGTGCGGTGCGGCTAACGGGCGTGCGCGTGCCGTCCGGCGGCGGGCGGGAAGGCGTACAGGACGTCGGAGTCCGGCTCGGGCGCGTCGGTGACCTCGACCCGCGAGCCGGGCGGGGGCGGGGCCTGCCCGGGTTCGGCCCACACCGCCCGGTACAGGACGCGGTCGAGCTCGACGTACCCCTGCGGGTGCAGGTCGGTACGGACGACGGCGGGGCGACCGGCACCGCTCGGGGCGCCGGAGGAGCGGCGTCGGCCGGCGCGGGCGGAGGGGGTGCGCAGGGGGCGGGTGGGCTCGTCGGCGGCACGGGCCGCGGGCGCGGCGCCCGCGGCGGGGGCGGTGCGGGTGCGGCGTACGGCGAGGGTGAAGGCGGTGAGGAGGAGGGCGAGGAGGGCACACGTGCCGATCAGGAGCCACTCCGTGCGGTGCGGGTCCGTGCCGGTGGCGGGGGTGAGGGAGTACTCGGTCCTCGGCAGGGCCGCGATGCCTTGTCGGCCGATCAGCTCGCCTCCGGCCAGCTGCTTGCCGGCGCCGGGCCCGACCAGGTCGCAGAGGTCCTCGGACCGGGGGGCGCAGGCGCCGACGCTCTCCAGTTCCGTGACCTCGGCCGGGGACAGCCGGGAGATGCGGGCCTGCGGGTGGACGAGCCGGTGCCCCGCGAGCACGAGCAGGGCGGTGCCGCCCTCGCCGGTCGTCCCGCCCTCGGGGACCTGTACCTCGAGGTTGTGGCGGTCGCCGAGCACGGTGGCGGCGACGGCGCTGCGGCCGCGCCGGGTCCCGTCGAACGGCAGCTGCCGGTCCAGCGTGACGGTGACGGTGTGCCGGCCGATCGCCCGGGTCCAGCACTCCACCCGGTCCGAGAAGGACCCCGCGCACGCGTCGTCCGCGCTCGCGTGCGCCACGGGGAGCAGGGCGATCAGCAACCCGAGAAACACGGTGACATACGACCAACGCCTCATGGGCACCCCCGTGACCCGAAATGGTCCTCGCTCATACTGGGGCCAAGGGGCCGGTTCCCGAAAGGGTTTGACGATTTCCCGCATTTCCCTTCTACAGCTGGAACACCTCATGGCACCGGGTGAACATCTGCCGCGCCCGTTCCACCCAATCACTGGCCAAAGCATCGAAGTCCGCCTGGGTGACGCGGCAGGTCAGCGGTAGGTCGCAGACTCCGGCGAGGCAGGGCCGGGGCCCTCGCACGTCCCATACCGACAGCATGGGATTCAATTGTTCGGTATTCCAGGCGTTCGATGCGGCGGCGGCGACGGCCAGTTGGTCATGGCGCAGGTAATTCCCGTCGGTGACAAAGGCGACGAGGAGCCGTTTGGTGGTCATGAACCGGACCGTGAGCGTGCGTCCGGTCTCCTCCAGACCGAATTGCAGGGACACCGAATCGGTGTCGGTCACGGCGTGGAAGTTCCGTCCCGCGCCCCAGGCGCGCACCAACTGCCGCCAGTGCGTGCCGATGTCGAGGGCCGGCCCGGTCGAGGTCTCAGACGGTGCCACGGCCCACCGCCCGGGTGACCATCGCGTCGGTCAGGCCGGCGTCCAGCAGCGCCTGGGCGTGCAGCAGCAGACAGGACGGCACCGAGGCGTTGGTGCCGGAGGCGCGCCGGGCGGCCAGTTCGTCCACCCGGACCTCGATGGTCCGCCGTACCTGGGGCGGCGGCCAGGAGGGCGCGGGCGGGGCCTCCCGCACCAGGTCGGCCAGCAGGTCCTCGAGCCGGGGCCGGTCCTCGGGGCGCTTGGCGAGACAGCGCGCGATCAGCGGACGCAGTCCCGGCGGTACGCCGTCGAGGTCGGGGTCGCCGAAGACGACCTGGTAGCGCACCGCCTCCCCGGTCCCGTGCGGCGGATGGCCGGTCAGCGCGTGGACCAGGACCCCGCCCAGGGAGAACACGTCACTCGGCGGACCGACACGCGCCCCCTTCATCTGCTCCGGCGACATGAACGGCGGTGTGCCGACGACGAGTCCGACCCGGGTGAGGCCGGGCGCCCCGTCGACCCGGGAGATGCCGAAGTCGATGACGCGCGGCCCGTCGGAGGCGAGGAGCACGTTGGACGGCTTCAGGTCGCGGTGCACCACTCCGGCGGCGTGCACGGCCTGGAGCGCCTCGACGAGGAACGCGCCGAGCCTGCGCACCTGGTCCTCGGGCAGCGGTCCGTCGGTGCGGACCGCCTCGGCGAGCGAGGGGCCGGGTACGTACATCGTGGCCAGCCAGGGCAGTTCGGCCTCGGTGTCGGCGTCGATGACCGCCGCGGTGTAGGCGCCGCTGACGATCCGGGCGGCGGCGACCTCACGGGCGAAGCGCTCCCGGAACTCCGGCTCCGCCGCCAGCTCGGCGCGCACCACCTTCACGGCCACCTCGCGCCCGGCGGGCGAACGGCCGAGGTACACCCAGCCCATGCCGCCGGACCCGAGCCGTCCGACGATGCGGTAGGGCCCCACCTTCAAAGGGTCGCTGACCGGTGTGCGCACCCCGCTCACCTCATTTCGGGGTTCGTTGCAGGATGTCCCGAGTGTCCCGCGAAATCCCGGTCCGCACAGGGGTGATGAAGGAAAACGCCCTCGGGTGACCGGGCGCGGTCAGCGAGGGCTCGGTCGCCCGGGGCGCGATCAGGGCCCGGAACAGGACGAAGGCCTGGCACCGCTTCCCGTCGGGGCGGACGGGAGCGGCACCAGGCCTGTGGCTCCGCACGCCGTTGTACGGAACCTCGTCGGATCACACCGCGGCCGGCCGTGACGATCGCTGGTCAGGGCACATCCCCAACCGGCCGCGGAGTCATGGGGGCGGGCTAGCCCAGGCGCTTGACCAGCGCGTGGTACTCGTCCCACAGTTCCTTCGGGGTGTGCTCACCGAAGGTGTCGAGGTGGTCGGGGACCAGGGCGGCCTCCTCGCGCCAGACCTCCTTGTCGACGGTGAGCAGGAAGTCGAGGTCGGAGTCGGCCAGTTCGAGGCCGTCGGTGTCCAGCGCCTCCTTGGTCGGCAGCACGCCGATCGGGGTCTCGACGCCCTCGGCCTTGCCCTCCAGGCGCTCGACGATCCACTTCAGGACGCGGCTGTTCTCGCCGAAGCCGGGCCAGACGAACGCGCCCTCGTCGTTCTTGCGGAACCAGTTGACGTAGTAGATCTTCGGCAGCTTGGACTGGTCCTTGTCCTTGGCCACGTCGACCCAGTGCCCCATGTAGTCGCCCATGTTGTAGCCGCAGAACGGCAGCATGGCGAAGGGGTCGCGGCGCAGCTCGCCGACCTTGCCCTCGGCCGCGGCGGTCTTCTCGGAGGCCACGTTGGCGCCGAGGAAGACGCCGTGGTTCCAGTCGAAGGACTCCGTCACCAGCGGTACGGCGGTGGCGCGTCGGCCGCCGAAGAGGATCGCGGAGATCGGCACGCCCTTGGGGTCCTCCCACTCGGGCGCGATGATCGGGCACTGCGAGGCGGGCACGGTGAAGCGGGCGTTGGGGTGCGCGGCGGGCTCGTCCGACTCGGGGGTCCAGTCGCGGCCCTTCCAGTCGGTGAGGTGGGCGGGAGTCTCCTCCGTCATGCCCTCCCACCAGATGTCGTTGTCGTCGGTCAGCGCCACGTTGGTGAAGACCGAGTTGCCCCACAGCGTCTTCATGGCGTTGGCGTTGGTGTGCTCACCGGTGCCGGGCGCGACGCCGAAGAAGCCGGCCTCGGGGTTGATCGCGTAGAGGCGGCCGTCCTCGCCGAAGCGCATCCAGGCGATGTCGTCGCCGATGGTCTCGACCGTCCAGCCGGAGATCGTGGGCTCCAGCATGGCGAGGTTGGTCTTGCCGCACGCGGACGGGAAGGCGGCGGCGACGTACTTGGACTCGCCCTGCGGCGGGGTGAGCTTGAGGATCAGCATGTGCTCGGCGAGCCAGCCCTCGTCGCGGGCCATCACGGAGGCGATGCGCAGGGCGTAGCACTTCTTGCCGAGCAGGGCGTTGCCGCCGTAGCCGGAGCCGTAGGACCAGATCTCGCGGCTCTCGGGGAAGTGCGAGATGTACTTGGTGGAGTTGCAGGGCCACGGCACGTCCGCCTCGCCCTCCGCGAGGGGGGCGCCGAGGGTGTGCACGGCCTTGACGAAGAAGCCGTCGGAGCCGAGCTCGTCCAGGACCGGCTGACCCATGCGGGTCATGGTGCGCATGGAGACGGCGACGTACGCCGAGTCGGTGATCTCGACGCCGATGGCGGAGAGGTCCGAGCCGAGGGGGCCCATGCAGAACGGGACGACGTACATCGTCCGGCCCTTCATGGAGCCGCGGAAGATGCCCTGGTCGCCCTGGAAGATCTCCCGCATCTCGGCGGGGGCCTTCCAGTGGTTGGTCGGGCCGGCGTCCGCCTCCTTCTCGGAGCAGATGAAGGTGCGGTCCTCGACGCGGGCGACGTCGGTCGGGTCGGAGGCCGCGTAGTAGGAGTTCGGGCGCTTGATCGGGTCGAGCTTCTTGAAGGTGCCCTTCGCGACGAGCTCCTCGCACAGGCGCTCGTACTCGGCCTCGGATCCGTCACACCAGACCACGTCGTCCGGCTGGGTCAGCTCTGCGATCTCGTTCACCCACGAGATCAGTTCCTGGTGCTTGGTGGGGATGACGGGGGGAGCCGCGATGTCGCGCGCCACGATTGCTCCTAAATGAGGGATTTTTTGTTGGAGGCCCCGTGGGGGCTGCGACCCGGATGCCTGTCGCGCCGTTCGGTGGTGACCCTGGCGCTCATCCGGTGCCGACCGCACTCATCTGATGATCCGTCTCGCGCGCCCATCTGTCCAGAAGGCATCACAGGTGAGCGGAGTGAGGATTGCCACGTGTCGGAGTGTTGCGGTCCATGCACTTTGGGTTCACTTGACGCGTACTTGACCGCAGGCCGGGTACCGCGACCGCCGTGAGATGATGGCCACTCCCGGCCTGTTGCCGGCCGCCCTCATCCGCTACCTACGGTCCCGTAGGTACGATGAGGACATGACTGCGTCCGCCTCTGACGCGCCCCTGGACCCGGCCGCAGGCCGCGGTCCCGTGGCGCTCTCCCTGCCGCATCCGGTCAAGCCCAAGCTCCGCGGGTGGCTGCACCTCGGCATGTTCCCGGCCGTACTCATCGCAGGTCTGACGCTCACCGCCCTCGCCGACTCCAGCCGGGGCCGTATCGCCTGCGGGATCTACACCCTGACGGCCTGCCTGCTGTTCGGCGTCAGCGCCCTCTACCACCGGGGCGACTGGAGCCCCCGCATGGACGGCGTCCTGCGCCGACTGGATCACGCCAACATCTTCCTGATCATCGCGGGCACCTACACCCCGCTGACCATGCTGTTGCTGCCCGGCTCGAAGGGGCAGTGGCTGCTGTGGGGCATCTGGGGCGCCGCGCTGGCCGGCATCATCTTCCGGGTCTTCTGGGTCGGGGCCCCCCGCTGGCTCTACACCCCCTGCTACATCGCCATGGGCTGGGCGGCGGTCTTCTTCCTGCCCGACTTCATGCGCACCGGCGGCGTCGCGGTGCTCGTCCTGGTGGTCGTCGGCGGCCTGCTCTACAGCGCCGGCGGCGTGATCTACGCGCTCCAGCGCCCGAACCCCTCCCCGCGCTGGTTCGGCTTCCACGAGGTCTTCCACTCGCTCACCCTGGCGGCCTTCATCGCCCACTACATCGGGATCTCGCTGGTGGCGTACTAGCCACGCGGAGCACCCACCCGCTCCACCGAGGGGCCACGGCTTTCGAGCCGTGGCCCCTTTTTCGTATGCCGCCCCGCGCCGCCCCGTGCGCCGTGCAGCTCGCGCGAGTCGGTGCCGATTGACAGCGACATCATTTTGAGAGTTACTCTCATTTCATGGACACTGTCACTCCAGACCCCCGCCGCTGGTGGGCGCTCGCCGCCCTCGTCGCGAGCATGCTGACCCTCGGCTTCGACACGACGATCCTCAACGTGGCGCTGCCCACCATGGCCGCCGAACTCGGCGCCACCACCGGCGAGCAGCAGTGGATGGCGGACGCCTACGTCGTCGTCTTCGCCGCGCTGATGCTCCCCGCGGGCCTCCTCGGCGACCGCTTCGGACGGCGCCGCATGCTCATCACCGGACTCGTGGTCTTCCTCGCCGGCTCACTCGTCGGCGCCCTCGCCGGGGACGTGAACGCGGTGGTCGCCGCCCGTGCCGGGATGGGCGTCGGCGCCGCCCTGATCACCCCGCTCGCGCTCTCCGTGCTGCCCACCCTGTTCACCCGCGACGAGCAGCCCAAGGCCACCGCCATCGTCTCCGCCGCCTCCGCCCTCGGCCTGCCCCTCGGCCCGATCATCGGCGGCTGGCTGCTGAACCACTTCTGGTGGGGCTCGGTCTTCCTCGTCAACGTGCCGATGGCCGCCATCGGCATCCTGGCCTGCGTCTTCCTGCTCCCCGAGACCCGCGACCCCGCCTCCCCCAAGGTCGACGCCCTCGCCACCGCCCTCACCGCGACCGGCCTCGGCGCCCTCGTCTACGCGATCATCGAGGCACCCACCCGCGGCTGGAGCGACGCCCTGGTCCTCACCACCCTCGCCGCGTCCGTCGCGCTCATGGCCGCCCTGGTGCTGCGCGAACGCCGGGCCGAACGCCCCATGCTCGACATGACCCTGCTCACCCACCGCGGCTTCCTCTTCAACACCATCGCCGCGACCCTGGTGATGTTCGTCCTGTCCGGCCTGCTCTTCGTGCTGCCGCCCTACCTCCAGGCGGTCCTCGGCCACGACGCCCTCGGCACCGGCGTACGGCTGCTGCCGATGATGGCCGGCATCCTCGTCGCCTCCCGCACCGCCCCGCAGGCCGCCGCCCGCTTCGGCGGCCGCGCCACGGTCAGCGCCGGCCTGGTCGTCCTCGCCTTCGCCGCCTTCCTCGGCAGCCGCACCACCGTCGACTCCGGCTACGGCTTCACCGCGCTGTGGCTCACCGTCACCGGCCTCGGCTTCGGGTTCTCCCTCATGCCGGCCATGGGCAACGCCCTGGGCGCCCTGCCCCGCGACCGCGCCGGCAGCGGCTCCGGGCTCCTGATGACCCTGCGCCAGGTCGGCGGCGCCATCGGCATCGCCCTGCTCGGCAGCCTGCTCTCCAGCACCTTCCGGGACCGGCTCGACGTCACCGGACTGCCCGCGCGGGCCGCCGACACCGCGGGCGAGTCCGTGGTCGCCGCCCACCTCGTCGCCGAGAAGACCGGCTCCGCCCACCTGTTGGCCTCCGCCGACAGCGCCTACGTGCACGGCATGGGCGTCGTCATGCTGGTCTGCGGCGTCGCCGCCCTGGCCACCGCGCTGCTGGCAGCCGCGTTCCTGCCGGGCACCGCGAAGGCCGACACCGGCGCGGACACCCCGGACATGGCTGCCGAGCACGCCGATGCCCGACAATGAACCGCATGACACCCGCACGCCCCCTCCGCCTCGACGACGGCCCCCAGCTGGGCCTTCGCGAACGGAAGAAGATCAAGACCCGGACGGCGATCCGCGACGCGACCTACGCGCTGATCGAGGAACAGGGCTACGAGGCCACCACCGTCGAGCAGATCGCCGAACGCGCCGAGGTGTCGCCGTCCACGGTCTTCCGCTACTTCCCGACCAAGGAGGACATCGTCCTCACGGACGAGTACGACCCCGTCATGCTGGAGGAGCTGCGCGCCCGCCCGGCCGGCGAACCGTGGATGGAGTCCGTCCGGCACATCCTGCACCGCGCCCTCGACGTCTCCGACACCGACTACGAGATCACCCGGCTGCGCGCCCACCTGATGATCCAGGTGCCGGCGGTGCGCGCCCGCATGATGGAGAGCATGTCCGTCACCGGTCGGATGCTCGCCGGCGCCATCGCGGAACGCGCCGGCCGGGACGCGGACGACCTGGAGGTACGGGTCTACACGATGTCCCTCATCGGCGGCCTCACCGAGATGTATCAGTACTGGGCGGAGAACGGCATGCGGGACGACCTGCACGGCCTCCTCGACCGCGCCCTGCGCGTCCTGGACAGCGACCTGCCCACGAAAAACACCCGAGTCGACACCCCCCGGCCGTGACATCCTGACCGGGTGAACGGACCGGAGATCCACGTCGAATTCGCCCCCAGGCCGGCCCTGTTCGTCCCGCACGAACGCCGCCACGGCAGCACCGCGCTCACCACCGACGGCGTCTCGACCCTCGGCCACGTCGTCGAATCCCTCGGCGTCCCCCTGACCGAGGTCGGCACGCTCGTCGTCAACGACCGCACCGTGCCCACGTCCTACGTCCCCGTGGCCGGCGACCGGGTGCAGGTGCGGCCGGTCGACCGCCCCCAACAGGTCCCCGGCGCACCGCTCCGCTTCCTCCTCGACGTCCACCTCGGCACCCTCGCCCGCCGGATGCGCCTGCTCGGCGTGGACACGGCCTACGAGTCGACCGACATCGGCGACCCCGCCCTCGCCACCCGCTCCGCCACCGAGCGACGGGTCATGCTCAGCCGCGACCGCGGCCTGCTGCGCCGCCGCGAACTGTGGGCCGGCGCCTACGTCTACAGCACCCGCCCCGAGGAGCAGCTCCGCGACATCCTCGACCGCTTCCGCCCCGACCTACGGCCCTGGACCCGCTGCACCGCCTGCAACGGCCTGCTCCACCCGGCCACCAAGGAGCAGGTCGCGGACCAGCTGGCGGGCGGCACCCACCGCTCCTACGACGTCTTCGCCCAGTGCGCGGACTGCGGGCGCGCGTACTGGAAGGGCGCGCACCACGAACAACTGGAGGCCATCGTGGAACGCGCCATGGCGGAGTTCTCGCGGCCCTAGCGCCGGAGCCGGTGCCAGCGCCACCGGACCCGAGGGCCCGAGCCCCGTCGTCAGCCGCCCAGCGTCGTACGCAACCGCTCCGGGTCCGTGGTCGGGACGTCGCAGGTGAAGTTGCGGCAGACGTACGCGGCCGGCGCACCGTCGATGAGCGGGCGGTCGGCCAGCAGGGGAAACTCCTCGCTCCCCTGGACCCCGACGGCCACCACGGCCCCCGGGGCGGTCCCCAGAAGTGCCGTACGGTGCAGGTCCCTGGTACCCGGGTCGTCGAGCGCGGGCCCGACGACCGCCACCTCCCGGGGCCCGTCGAGCAGCGCCTCGGCGACGGCCAGCCCCCAGCCGATGAACCGGGGCACCCGCGGCGCGAGCGCCTTCACGACCCCCAACGCCCGCTCGGCGGCGGTGCGATGAGGCTCGGCGCCGGTCTGTGCCGCGTAACCGAGCAGGGCACCCGCGGCGGCCGTCCAGCCCGAGGGGGCCGCGTTGTCGGTCGGGTCCTGGGGCCGCCGGATCAGCCGCTCGGCGTCGGAGGCGGTGTCGAACAGCGCACCGGACTCCTCGTCCACGAACCGCGCGAGGACGTGGTCCAGCAGGAGCCCGGCGAACTCCAGCCAGACCCCCTCCCCGGTGACCGAGGCCAGCGCGAGGAACCCCTCGGCGACATCGGCGTAGTCCTCCAAGACCCCGGAATTGGCTCCGACATGCCCGTCCTTGCTGGTACGGGAGAGCCGCGCCTGCTCGTCGAGATGCACCCGCACCAGCAGATCGGCGGCCCCGGCCGCGGCCTCCACGAGATCGGGCCGGTCGAAGTACGCCCCGGTCTCGGCGAGCGCGGCGATCGCCAGCCCGTTCCAGGCGGCGACGACCTTGTCGTCCCGACCGGGAGCGGCCCGCCGGGCCCGCGCCTGAAGCAACCGACTCTTCACGGACTCGATCTTCTCGGCGTCGAACACACCCTCGTGCTGCGGCAGTTGCAGGACGGAGGCCCCCTCCTCGAACGTCCCCTCCGCGGTGACACCGAAGTAGTGGGCGGCCAACTCGGCGTCTTCCCCGAGGACCTCGCTCAACTGCCCGGGCGTCCAGACGTAGTACGCCCCCTCGACATGCCGGCCCGTGCCGTCGTCGCTGTCGGCGTCGAGCGCCGAGGCGAACCCGCCCTCGGCCGTGCGCAGCTCCCGCACCATGAAGTCGGCGGTCTCCAGGGCCACACGGCGGGCGAGCTCGGAGCCGGTGGCGCGCCAGAGGTGGGCGTAGACCCGGCAGAGCAGGGCGTTGTCGTAGAGCATCTTCTCGAAGTGCGGCACGACCCACTCGCGGTCGACGGAGTACCGGGCGAACCCGCCCCCGAGCTGGTCGTAGATCCCCCCGCGCGCCATCCGCTCACAGGTGTCCCGCGCCATCTGCAACGCGCCCTCGGACCCGGTCCGCGCGTGATGCCGCAGCAGGAACTCCACGACCATGGACGGCGGGAACTTCGGCGCCCCGCCGAACCCGCCGCGCTGCTGGTCGTACTCCCGGGTGAGCCCGAGCAGCGCGGCGGCGAGCTGCTCCTCCCCCGGCGCCTGCGTGTCGCCGTAGCTGATCTCCCGCCCGGCGAGGTCCCGCACGATCTTCCCCGCCACCTCGGCCACCTCGTCCCGCCGATCGGCCCACGCGCTGCGCACCCCCTCCAGCACCTGCCGGAACGACGGCATGCCGTGCCGCGGCTCCGGCGGGAAGTACGTACCGAAGTAGAACGGCTCGGCATCCGCGGTGAGAAACACGGTCATGGGCCAGCCGCCCTGCCCGGTGGCGGCCTGCACGGCCTCCATGTAGACGGCGTCGACATCGGGGCGCTCCTCGCGGTCGACCTTGATGTTGACGAAGTGGGCGTTCATGTAGGCGGCGACCGCCTCGTCCTGGAAACTCTCGCGCGCCAGGACGTGGCACCAGTGGCAGCTGGAATAGCCGACGCTCAGATGCACGGGCACGCCTCGCTCCCGTGCCTCCTCGAAGGCCTCCGCCGACCAGGGCCACCAGTCGACGGGGTTGTCGGCGTGCTGAAGGAGATACGGGGACGTCTCATGCGCCAGTCGGTTCGGCATACCCCCATCCTGCCCGAGAGCGCCGCCGGACCGGGGGACGGGCGCCTCAACGCCACACGGGCTGCACTCGGGAGTGGTCCCAGGCATGCAGCCCCTTCACACCAGGCCGGACCACACACCCCGCCAGCACATCGCTGACGACCCTTCGCTTCTCGGCGAGATCCAACTCGCCGGCGAACCAGCGGTCCCGCACGACGCCGGTCGGCTGCTTCGACCTCGGGGCCTGAGAGAACAGGAGTCGCTCGAGGGCCTCGTCCGCCAAGGGCCCGCTGATGCTGCACCGCCCGCAGTCGCGACAGGAGTAGACGTAAGGACTCCTTTTGCTCCTGCCCTTCTGTGCGCACAGCGCGCCGTGGCACGTCGTTCCGTCGTGGCGCGTCGCTCCGCAGCGAAGGATTCCGCTGGCGAGACGCCGGGGGGCGGCGCGCTGCCCGGTGAGCCTCGGGGCTCCGCTGCCTCGGTGCATGTAGAGGTTGCCTGCGGAAAACGTCGCACATACCGCTGCCCACCGGTCCGGCGTCACGATGGGATCCCACCGCCCGAGCACGGGCTCTCCCGTCTCCGGCACCAGGAGCAGCGCGCCCTTGTTGGCCCGGTACCCGCATACGCGGGGCGCCGTCATGATCTGCGTGACGGTCTGCGGGTTGGGTCGGCCGCCTCGCGTCCCGGTCACACCGAGGTCGCGCCACTCAAGCGCGATGGCACGGACCGGTTTCCCGCCCACACGGTCAGAGACGGCTTTCTCGACCAAGGGGGCCTCCGCAGGATGCAGCGTGATCCTGTCCTCCTGCCAGCCGAAGGGCCGCGGCCCGCTGTGCGGCACGCCTTCGACAGCCCGGGCCCAGTGCCAGTTCACGAGTCTGCGACTGCGGACCTGTGTCTCTGCGACCGCCGCTTCCAGCGACCGCACAGCCTCCAGGAGACCTTCCTGCGAGTACGGGTCACGTCTTCCTTGCGGATCAACGTAGATACGACCTGGCCGACTGGTCAGCGCGCCGAAGAAGCGCGTCAGGTCCTCCGCGCGGCGATACAACCGGTCGTCCGCGACGCACACGACTCCGCTGATCGCCTGACCGTCGGCACTGCGGCCAGTCATGAGGTCCTCCACGAGACGATCGAACCCGGGCCGCGCCGCTCGCGGTCTGGAGGCACTGCAGCTGTTGTCGGTGTACACCTGCACGACTCGGCAACCGTGCTCGCGCGCGGTCCGTTCATTGATGCGCAGCTGATGACGGACGCCGTGCCCGTCCTTCTGCCGGACGTCTTCCGACGTACGCGCATAGGACGCCACCGGAATCAACCCGTTCGGCTCGTTCGCGCCGTCTTGGCCCACAACTCCCCCATTCGACAGTTCGCCCGACAGTCATAGAAACGATCGAGCGATCTCATGGTCACCGCACCGCATCCGTTGATCGCTGCCCTCTCGCGCTCCGGCTCCTCGCGAAGGACACTCATAGGCAAAGGAGTTGTCACCGGAGGGGGACGGGACATGCGGGACAGCCATCGGGTGGATGCCGAGCGGCTGTTGGCCCGGGCCGTGGAGGAGGAGGTGCGGCGCTCCGGCGGGCGTACCGACGGCACGGTGCTGATGGCGCGAGGGCGGGGCGCGCTGGACGCCATGGCGCAGACCGCGGCGGAGGAGTACGAGGCCTACACGCGCGCGCTGGACGAAGTGGCCGCCGGACAGCTCACGTTCGGGCAGCGGTACGCCAAGGAGGGCGGCGGGACCCCGTTGATGGTGGCCGGGGTCGCCGCGCTCGCGGCCGTCGTCACCGACCTGGCGCTCGGCACCGGCGCGGGCACGGCGTTCGGTGCCGGTGCGGCCGTCGGCGTGGTGGGTGCCGCGGCGACCGTGGTGAAGGTCGCCGGCGCGCATCTGCCGGCCGCGCACCACCAGGCGGGCGCGGCGAGTCAGCCCGGTGGGCCGGAGCAGTTGCGGCTGGCGTGGCTGACCGCGCTGGAGGTGCGCGGCATCCGCCCTTTCCTGGACCAGCAGCGGGTGCGCAGCGCCTCGACGGGACCGAAGAAGACGGGGCCGCGGTTGAAGGGCGCCGACAAGAGCGCGGCGGCGCGGGGCCGGAACCTGCTTCAGCAGTCGTTCGGTCAACTGCCCGAGCCGGTCGCGGTGTTCGCGGGCCGGCGCCAGGAGCTGGGGCGGATCCGGCAGTGGGTGCAGGCGGCCCGGGCCAGTACCGAGACCCGGCCCACGGTGGTCGTGCTGCACGGCCCCTCCGGCAGTGGCCGCACGGCGCTCGCGCTGCACGCGGCCCACGATCTGAAGGACTACTTCCGTGGCGCGTGCGTCGTGGACCTGCGTGCCGACAGCCCCGAGGAGCCGCCGCTGTCGACCCGGGACGCCCTGCTGCATCTGCTCAACCGGCTGGGCGCACCGCGCGAGCAGCTGCTGTTCCGTGAGCGTTCCTCGCCGGACCAGCAGGTCAAGCGGCTGGGCGAGCTGTACCACCAGCATCTGACGGGGCTGCCGGTGACGATCGTCCTGGACGACGCCTTCGACCCGGAGCAGGTCCGCACCCTGATCCCGGAGCGTTCCGACAGCCTGGTCCTGGTCACCGCCCGCAGCGCCCTGGACCTGCCCGCCGATCTGCCGGCCTGGGTGCACCAGCTGCCCGTGGAGGCGCTGGACGCGGCGGGCGCGGAGGAGCTGCTGGGCGCGTCGGCGCAGGACGCGTCCGGTCCCTATGACGCCGAATCGATCGACCGGATCAGGGAGTTGTGCGGGGGCCTGCCGTTGGCGCTGCGGATCGCGGGGTCCGCCCTCGGTCCGCGTTCACCGCGTGCGCTGGCCTCGGACCTGGGTGCGTACGGCCCGGTGGAGCCGGTCGAGCGGGTGCTGTGGCTGCGCTACACCGACCAGTCGGACACCGCCCGCCGTCTCCTGCGGCGTCTCGCGCTGGCGGGGCGGGCGTCCCTGGGCGCGGCGGCGGCCGCGGCGCTGCTCGCCACCGATCAGGCGGAGGCGACCCGGCAGCTGGTCGCGCTGTCCCGGGCGGGGCTGCTGGACCATGTCCGCGGGGACCGCTACCGCCTGCACGACCTGGTGCGGGCCTTCGCCCAGGCCCGTCTGCTGGACGAGGAGGAGCCGGCGGAGCGCGCCGCGGCGCAGGAACGTCTCATCGTGAACTACGGCGAGCTCGCGGACTCGGTGCTGCGCCTGGTCGACGGCAACATGTCGACGCGTTCGGACCGCTTCAGCCCGCACGGGTTCACCTCCCTGGACGAGGCGCTGCGCTGGCTGGACGACGAGTCGAGCTTCATCACCTCCACGCTGCGCCACGCCGAGGGCGTGAACCAGGCGGCGGTGCTCAATCTCCTCGGCGCCCTGTGCGACTACTGCCTGCTGCGCGGCGACCTCTACCGCCTGGGCGAGATCAGCGAGCTGGCGCAGGCGGTGGACCAGGGGCTGCTGGTGCGGTCGGTCCAGTGGCGGACCGGCATCGCGGCCCGCCAGCTGGGCGAGCTGGACACGGCGCGCACGACCCTGACCTCGGTGGTCGACCTCTACATGGAGGCCCATCACGACGCCGGTGCCGCCCGCGCCCTGTGCTCCCTCGGCATCACCCTGCACCACCAGGGGAACCTGAGCGAGGCTGCGGCCAAGCTCCACGAGGCGCTGGATCTCCAGGCGGCCCCCGAGCTGGCCACGGACCGCGCCTGGACCATGCACGCGCTGGCCGCGGTGGAACGCGACCGGGCACATCTCGCGCAGGCGATGGACCTCCTCACCCAGTCCCTGGTCCTGCACCGCGCGGGCGAGTCCGTGCACGGCGAGGCGTGGGCCCACTTCCAGCTCGGCCAGCTGGGGCTGCGGATGGGCGACGTCCCGCACGCGGAGGCCGAGCTGCGCACCGCCCTGGAGCTGTACGGCCGTACCCGTGACTCCCGTGGTGAGGCCTGGGCGATGACCCAGCTGGCCCGCGCCCGCCTGGTCGCCGGCGACCCCTCCCCCGCGGTGGACGGCCTGCGTCAGGCGGCTTCCCGGCATCGCGACAACGAGGACGCGCGCGGCGAGGCGTGGACGGTGTACTACCTGGGCCAGGCCCTGGAGGAGACGGGCAACCTCGACCTGGCGGTCCGCGAGCTGGAGCGCTCGCGCTCGATGTTCTCGCGGATGCGCGACGTCTACGGCCTGGCCTGCGCCCGCCACCACTCGGCGCGGGTCACCCGGGACCAGCGCGCCTCCCAGACCGGCTCGCTGCGCAACTCCGGCTTCGCCCGTCAGCTCCTGGTGGACGCCCGTGCCGACTTCCAGCGCATCGGCGTGGCCCACGGGGAGGCCTGGACCTGTCTCGAGCTGGCGGTGGTGGACGCGGGCAACGCGCGTACGCCCCAGGCCCTGTCGCTGTGCGACGCGGCGATCGGCCTGTTCACCTCGTACGGGGACCGCCGCGGTGAGGACTGGGCGCGTTTCCTGCGCTGCACGCTGCTGCCGTACGCCGCCCCGGGCGGTGTGGAGATCGGTACGGCGGTGGCGCAGGAGGAGCTGTCCCAGTTCTCCCGCAACGCCCACCCCTTGCGCGACGAGAAGCTCGACGACTACATCGAGGCCTATCTGCTGCTTCTGGAACGCGGCGTGAACCTGGAGGCGGGCTGGCAGGCGTGGCGGCTGGGCATGGTGCCGAACCGGCACGCCCGGGAGGTGATGGGGGTGGCGGTGCCGGCGAAGAACTGACCGCCGGGCGAGGAGCAGGCCCGTGGTGCGAGGGGCTGACCGCCGCCGGGCGAGGAGCAGACCGCGGTGCGAAGGGCTGACCGCCGCCGGGCGAGGCAGGCCGCTGCCCCCCTGCGCCCGGGGGCGTCAGCTGCGGCGGCCGGCCCCGGTCTCGGCGGAGGACTCCTCGGACCCGGCCTCGGGGTTCGGGGACTCCTGGAAGTCGACCTTGCCCATGTGCTTGCTCATCGACTTCATCAGGGCCCACACGGCCAGGGCCATCGCCGCGAAGACGATGAAGCCGAGGACGCCGGGGGTGACCTTGTCCTCGTCGACCTCCTTGGCGAAGGTCGCGAAGTGGGTCATTGCCAGGCTCACGCTTGCGCTCATGTCAGGCATTGTCCCGGATGCCCGCGAAGAGGTCGTCCTCGGGGAGGGAGGTATCGACGAGGGACTTGGCGAGCTCGTACTCCTCCGTCGGCCAGACCTCCTTCTGGATCTCCATCGGGACCTTGAACCAGCCGCCGTCGGGGTCGATCTGCGTGGCGTGCGCGATCAGGGCCTTGTCGCGGATCTCGTAGAAGTCGGCGCACGGGATGTGCGTCGTCAGGGTGCGCTCGGTGCGCTCGATCTCGCTCCAGCGCTTGAGCCACTCCCCGTACGGCGACTCCAGGCCCCGGTCCAGCATGGCGTGGTGCAGCGCCTCGGTGCGCTGCCGGTTGAAGCCCTGGTTGTAGTAGAGCTTCTGCGGCTGGTACGCCGGGCCGAACTCGCCCTCGGGGTACTTCTCGGTGTCCGCCGCGCCCTCGAACGCCACCATGGAGATCTTGTGGGTCATGATGTGGTCGGGGTGCGGGTAGCCGCCGTTCTCGTCGTAGGTGGTGATCACCTGCGGGCGGAACGAGCGGATCTTCCTGACCAGCTCACCGGCCGCCTTGTCGACGTCCTCCAGGGCGAAGCAGCCCTCCGGGAGCGGGGGCAGCGGGTCGCCCTCGGGCAGGCCGGAGTCGACGAAGCCGAGCCACTCCTGCTTGACGCCGAGGATCTCGCGGGCCTCGTCCATCTCCTTCTTGCGTACCTCGTGGATGTGCTCCTCGATGTACGTGTCGCCCTGAAGCTTCGGATTGAGGATGGAGCCGCGCTCTCCGCCCGTGCAGGTCACGACCAGCACGTCCACCCCCTCGGACACGTACTTCGCCATGGTGGCCGCGCCCTTGCTCGACTCGTCGTCGGGGTGGGCGTGCACGGCCATCAGTCGCAGCTGGTCAGTCAAGACTCAATCCTCGGTAAGTCGGCGCCCCTGGTGTGAACCGGGGCGATCGGCACTCCTATAGTGACCGAATCGGGGGGCGAATAATTCCGGGGCCGGCATCCTGCCGAGAGGACGATCATGAGTACGGCGAGCACGCGACCGCCCGAGGGCCGTTACGGCCGCTCCTCGGACGAGCGCGCCGACCACAAGCTCAAGATCGCCGGTGCCGTTCTGGGTGCGCTGCTGCTGGCTTTGATCGGGTATTTCGCCTATCACTACGTCGGCCAGAACAAGATCAGTGCCGAGGTGATCTCCTTCGACGTGGAGCGAGACGCCGTGAAGGTGCATCTGGAGGTCCGCAAGGACTCCGGCGCGAGCGGCTACTGCACGGTGCGCTCCCAGGCGGCGAGCGGCGCCGAGGTCGGCCGGGCGGACTTCCGTTTCGACGGGGACGCCACCCGCATCGACAAGGTCGTCACGCTGCGTACGACGTCACCGGGCACGACGGCGCAGCTGCTCGGCTGCCACGCCGACTGAGAGCGGCCGACGCCCCGACCGGCCTAGTCTGCTTTACGTACTCGCTGACCTGCGTTGAGTGATTCTGATGGCTTATGTCCTCCCCCTTGGGCCGCTGAATTGTTAGGCTCGTGGTTTCGCCCTTCCGTGAAGGAACATTCTTCTGGGTAGGGCGATGCTTTGTATTCCCAGTACCTACGAGGAGCACCTGTGACCCAGACCAGCGAAGACGTCACCTGGCTTACGCAGGAGGCGTACACCAAGCTCAAGGAAGAGCTGGCGTACCTGTCTGGTCCCGCGCGCGAGGAAGTCACCGCGAAGATCGCGGCCGCGCGCGAGGAGGGCGACCTGCGCGAGAACGGCGGGTACCACGCGGCCAAGGAAGAGCAGGGCAAGCAGGAGCTCCGCATCCGCCAGCTGACCCAGCTCCTGGAGAAGGCCAAGGTTGGTGAGGCTCCGGTGTCCGCCGACGGCACGGTGGCGCCCGGCATGGTCGTGACGATCGCCTTCGACGGCGATGAGGACGACACCATGACCTTCCTGCTGGCCTCGCGCGAATACGCCAGCACCGAGATCGAGACCTACTCGCCGCAGTCCCCGCTGGGCTCCGGCGTGATCGGTCACAAGGTCGGCGAGGACGCGGAGTACGAGCTGCCGAACGGCAAGAAGGCCTCCGTGACGATCCTCAAGGCCGAGCCGTACAGCGGCTGACCCGCCTGCCCGGCAGCCACTTCGTCTGATCCGCGCGCCGGACAGCGACCGGCTGTCAAGCCCGGGATCGGCCGGCCGCCGACCGGCGCACCCCGCATTGCCCCGACAGGCCCCCGGCGTCCTCCCGACGCCGGGGGTTTCGTCATGCCGCGCCGTGTCTTCTCAGGCCGAGGCCGAGCGGTACTTGCGCACCGCCAGCGTTCTGAAGACGACGATGATCAGGACCGACCAGATCAGTGACGCCCATACCGGGTGCTGCATGGGCCAGGCGTCCGAGGTCGACACCCCGGGGTTGCCGAAGAGCACCCGGCAGGCCTGGACCGTGGCGCTGAAGGGGTTCCAGTCGGCGACATGGCGCAGCCATGGGGTCATCTGGCTGGAGTCCACGAACGCGTTCGAGACGAAGGTGACCGGGAAGAGCCAGATCAGTCCACCCGAGGTCGCCGCCTCCGGTGTCCGCACGGAGAGCCCGATGAGCGCGCCGACCCAGGTGAAGGCATACCCCAGCAGAAGCAGCAGGCCGAAGGCGCCGAGCACCTCACCGATGGTGGTGTGGGTGCGCCAGCCGACGAGCAGGGCCACCATCGCCAGCACGAACAGCGTGAGCGCCGTCTGCACCAGGTCGGCGAGGGTCCGCCCGGTCAGCACCGCGCCCCGCGCCATGGGCAGCGAGCGGAAGCGGTCGATGAGCCCCTTGTGCATGTCGTCGGCGATACCGGCACCCGCGCCCGCGGTGGCGAAGGTGACGGTCTGCGCGAAGATGCCGGCCATCAGGAACTCGCGGTAGACCGAGGGTTCCGTGGTGCCGCCGATGTTCATGGAGCCGCCGAACACATAGCTGAACAGCACCACGAACATGATCGGCTGAATGAGCCCGAAGATGACCATCTCGGGGATCCGGGACATCCTGATCAGGTTGCGCTTGGCGACGACCAGCGAGTCTCGGATCGACTGGCTGACCGGGTTCGCGGCGGGCGTGACCCGTACCGCGTCGGTGACGGCGCTCACTTGCCGGCCTCCTTCTTCTGGCGGCGGTCCTTGGCGGCCTTGGCGGTGCCGTCCACGCCGTTCTCCTCCGCCTGGATCTCGGCGTGGTGGCCGGTCAGGGAGATGAAGACGTCGTCGAGGGTGGGGCGGCGCAGGCCGATGTCGTCGATCTCGATGCCCCGTACGTCCAGTTCGCGGATGACCTCGGCGAGGAGCTTCGCGCCGCCGGTGACGGGCACGGTGAGCTTGCGGGTGTGCTCCTCGACGGTGGTGTCGCCCTTGCCGAAGCCGGCGAGGACCTCCCGGGCGGTCGGGATGTGCTCGCGCTCGTGCACCACGACCTCGACGCGCTCGCCGCCGGTGCGGGCCTTGAGCTGGTCGGAGGTGCCGCGGGCGATGACACGGCCGTGGTCGACGACCGCGATGTCGTGCGCGAGGTGGTCGGCCTCTTCCAGGTACTGCGTGGTGAGCAGCAGGGTCGTACCGCCGGAGACGAGCTGTTTGATGACCTCCCACAGCTGCTGGCGGTTGCGGGGGTCGAGGCCGGTCGTGGGTTCGTCCATGAACATCACGGGCGGGGAGACGACCAGGGCCGCCGCGAGGTCGAGGCGGCGGCGCATGCCTCCGGAGTAGGTCTTCGCGGGACGGTCGGCGGCGTCCGCGAGGTGGAACTGGTCGAGCAGTTCGCCGGCCCGGACCTTCGCGGCCTTGGCCTTCATCTGGTAGAGCTGGCCGACCATCTGGAGGTTCTCACGGCCGGTCAGATATTCGTCGACCGCGGCGAACTGGCCGGACAGGCCGATCGAGCGCCGCACCTCGTTGGGTTGCTTGAGCACGTCGAGGCCGGCGACGACCGCCTTGCCGCTGTCGGGGCGCAGCAGGGTCGTCAGGCAGCGGACGGTCGTCGTCTTGCCCGCGCCGTTCGGCCCGAGCAGGCCCAGGACGGTGCCCTCCGGCACGTCGAGGTCGACGCCGTCCAGAGCCCTTACGTCACCGAAGGTCTTCACCAGGCCTTCGGCATAGATGGCGCCTGGCATATGAGTCTCCACGTCATCGGGGATTCTTCGACATCTGGATTCTTCGCAAAGCCTAGATTTGAGCGTTTTATACCGCCTGGCGAGGGCGGAGCAGTGGCCATGGGCCACTACGAGACACACCATAACGCGATGTATCGCGTCTCTCAACGGAATTACTCGAACGAGTGAGGAAGAAGCTGCTGAGCTGGGAGTTCGGCGCCCCGGCGGCTCAGTCGATGATCGTGTAGCCCGCGTTCCGCAGGGCCTGGCCGACCTCGGCGCAGTGCTCCGGACCCTTCATCTCCAGGTGCAGCTCCACCTCCGCCTCCGTGAGCCCGAGCCGTGGGTCGGTCCGTACGTGACTCACATCGAGGACGTTAGCGTCCATCACTGACAACACCCCGAGGAGCGTGGCCAGGGCGCCCGGCCGGTCCGTCAGCCGGAGCCGCACCGCGAGATAGCGGCCCTGCGCCGACATTCCGTGCCGCAGCACGCGTTGCAGGAGCACCGGGTCGACATTGCCGCCGGACAGCACCGCCACGACCGGCCCCTCGAAGGCGCCCGGGTCGCTGAGCAGCGCCGCGACCGGGCTCGCCCCGGCGGGTTCGACGACCAGCTTGGCCCGCTCCAGACTCAGCAGCAGCGCGGCGGACAGCTCGTCCTCGGTCACCGTACGCACGTCGTCGACCAGTTCGCCGATGATTTCGAACGGGACGTCGCCGGGACGGCCGACCTTCATGCCGTCGGCCACCGTCGCCGGGTTCTCGATCGTCACCGGGCGCCCGGCCGCCAACGAGGGCGGGTACGCGGCAGCGCCCGCCGCCTGGACCCCGACGATCCGCACATCGGGCCGCAACGACTTCACCGCGACCGCGACCCCGGCCGCCAGACCGCCGCCGCCGATGCCCAGGACGATCGTGCGCACCTCCGGGCACTGCTCCAGGATCTCCAGGCCGACCGTGCCCTGACCGGCGATGATGTCCGGGTGGTCGAAGGGGTGGATGAACACCGCGCCGGTCCGCTCCGCGTACTCCTGCGCCGCGGCCAGCGTCTCGTCGACCACCTGCCCGTGCAGCCGGACCTCCGCGCCGTACTCCCGGGTGGCGCTGATCTTCGGCAGCGGGGCGCCCTGCGGCATGAACACCGTGGACCGCACGCCGAGCAGGGACGACGCCAGCGCGACCCCCTGCGCGTGGTTGCCGGCGCTCGCGGCGACGACCCCGGCGGCCCGCTCCTCGGGGAGCAACCCGGCGATCCGCACGTAGGCGCCGCGCAGCTTGAACGAGCCGGTGCGCTGGAGGTTCTCGCACTTGAAGTGCACCGGGGCGCCCACCAGCTGGGACAGGTGCCGGCTGCCCTCCATCGCGGTCGTGCGCGCCACCCCCGTGAGCATCTTCTGGGCGCCGCGCACGTCGTCGAGGGTGACGGACCGCAGGGAGTGCAAGGAGTCAGCCGTGCCGTAGCTCATGACACAAGCATCGCAGTTCACAGGCGCAAGCGGCCGCTGTGACCAACCTCCGAGACCGGTTTGCACAGCGTCGGTACGGCCTGCCTTCCGGCCGCGTACCCTGTCCCCCAACCCAGCACCCCTTATCTGAAGTGAGCCCCCGGCCATGCCCACAACACCTGAAATGTCGATGGACATGACGACCGTCGGTGACACCGGTCTCCTCGACACGCTCCAGCACGAGGTGGCGGTCTTCGCCCGTCGTGCCGAACAGACCCGGCTCGGCGGGGTCGGGCAGGTGCGCAACTCCATGGACCGCGCCGCATACCTGCTGCTCAACCGGCTCGACAAGGAAGGCCCGATGGGCGTCAAGGCGCTCGCCGCGAGCATGGGCATCGACTCGTCGACGGTCACCCGGCAGGTGGCTCCGCTCGTGGACACCGGGCTCGTCAAGCGCACCTCGCACCCGGAGGACGGCCGCGCGGTGGTGCTCCAGCTGTCCCCGCGCGGGCTGTCGCGACTGGAGGAAGTGCGCTCTTCGCGGCGGCAGTTGATGGCCGAGCTGACTCATGACTGGGCGCCTGGGGAGCGCGAGGCGTTCTGCACGCTCCTCACGCGCTTCAACACCGCCCTGTCCTCCCGGATGGCGGCGCAGGGCCTGCCGGGCGCGGAGCCGCCGTCGGCCTCCTGAGGCCCCGGACTCCGCGTGGCGCGGCGCGCGCGTTCCCGAGGGGTGCGGCGCTGGACGGGGACGTACGCGGCACTCGGCGACGGGGACGTACGCGGCTCCGGACGACGGGCGGGTGCGCGGCACTTGGCGACCGGGGCGTGCGCCGCTCCAGACAACGGGGGCGTGCGCGGCCCTTGGCGACGGAGAGGTGCCCGGCTCCAGACGACGGAGGCGTGCGCGGCTCTTGACCGAAAGGCCACCCCTGGCCTCATATGAGACCGGGTCCTCAACTCGCACACGGTTCCGTATCCCGTACGCGGCGCGGGGCCCGTTTCCTCACAGGTCGCCCTCAGGCGGGAGGCGTGGTGCGTCGACGGCTTGCGTCCCAGGACGCCCGCCGGGCCCGGGAGTTCGAGGCGTTCGTCGCGGGTGCCGGGGGGCGGCTGCTGCACACCGCGACGCTGCTGACGGCGGAGGCCCCGCACGACAACCCGCGCGCGCGGCGGCTGCTGACGCTGGCGCTCGCCCACACGTACGCGTACTGGGAGCGACTGCGCGGCGAGGACCCCTACGACCGAGCCCGCCAGTACCTGGCCTCCCGATTCGCGCGCGGCGCCTGGCACCAGTACGGCGGTCTGGGCGGCGCCCGCCCCCACCCGGCCAGCCCGCTGGCCGCGCTGGCCCCGCAGGAACGCCTCGTCCTCGTCCTGCGCCTGTACGAAGGCGTCGCCGAGGAGCAGACGGCGGCCCTCCTCGGCCTCGCCACGGAACGCGTCCGGACCATCTGCGACCGGGCGACGGCGACCCTGCTGCATCCGCCACGGGGGCCCGCGCCGGCGGTGCGGGGCGCGAAGGTGGCGGCGTCATGAGCGCCGGAAGGCGTACGGGGAGGGAGCGGCCATGAACCGGCCGGAACGCGAGGCCGCCGTACGCCGCATCATGGACCAGGTGTCGCCGCCGGTGCCGCCGGAGCTTCATCTCGAAGCCGTACGCCGGGGCAGTCGCGTGCTGCGGCGCCGGCGGGCGGCGCTGCTGCTGATGTGGTCCGTGCTGTTCGCGGCGAGTGTCGCGTTCGTGGTGTGGGCGGTGCTGGCCCGCCCCTGGGTGGAGCCGCCGTCGACGACGACTCCACCGCTGACCGGCTGGTGAACCGGCCGAAGGGCTAGCCCAGGGCCTGCTGGAGGTCCTCCAGGAGGTCGTCGACGTTCTCGATGCCCACCGACAGGCGTACGAGGTCGGCGGGGACCTCCAGCGCCGAGCCGGCCACGGACGCGTGCGTCATCCGGCCGGGGTGCTCGATCAGGGACTCCACACCGCCCAGGGACTCGCCGAGGGTGAACACCTTGGCGCGGTTGCAGACCTCGACGGCCGCCTCCTCGCCGCCCTGCACCCGGAAGGAGACCATGCCGCCGAAGGACCGCATCTGCTTGGCGGCGACCTCGTGGCCGGGGTGGTCCTCCAGGCCCGGGTACAGCACGTGCGTCACGCGCGCGTGCCGGGTCAGCATGTCGGCGATCTTCGTGGCGTTCTCGCTGTGCCGGTCCATCCGCACCGACAGCGTCTTGGTGCCGCGCAGCACCAGCCAGGAGTCGAAGGGCCCGGCGACCGCGCCCATCGCGTTCTGGTGGTACGCCAGTTCCTCGCCGAGCGCCTCGTCAGCGGTGATCAGCGCGCCGCCGACGACGTCCGAGTGACCGCCCATGTACTTGGTCAGCGAGTGCACCACCACGTCGGCGCCGAGCGACAGCGGCTGCTGAAGGTACGGCGTGGCGAAGGTGTTGTCGACGACGAGCTTCGCGCCCGCGTCCCGGGCGACCTGGGCGACGGCGGCGATGTCGGTGATGCCGAGCAGCGGGTTGGAGGGGGTCTCCACCCACACGGCCTTGGTCTTCGGGGTGATGGCGGCGCGTACGGCGGCGGGGTCGCTGGTGTCGGCGACCGACCACTCCACGCCCCACCGGGCGACGACCTTGGCGAAGAGCCGGAAGGTGCCGCCGTACGCGTCGTTGGGGATGACCACGTGGTCACCGGGGCTGAGCAGCGTACGCAACAGGCAGTCCTCGGCCGCCAGTCCGGACGCGAACGCGAGACCTCGTCGGCCGCCCTCCAGGGCGGCGAGGTTCTCCTCGAGGGCGGTGCGGGTGGGGTTGGCGCTGCGGCTGTACTCGTAGCCGCCCCGCAGACCGCCGACGCCGTCCTGCTTGTACGTCGAGACCTGGTAGATCGGCGGGACGACCGCACCGGTGAGGGGGTCCGCCGTGTTGCCCGCGTGGATGGCGAGCGTCTCGAAGTGCTGACTGATGTGCCTGTCGCTCATGGGGACCGAGCGTAGTCCGCTCGCGGGGGGTGTGTCGTACGGCGAAGCCCGAGCGGGGTTCTCCGAGGCGTCCGGAGCCAGGTGAGGGGAGCCTCCCGCAGGCGTCCGGAGGCGGGAAGGGGGAGCCTCCCGCAGGCGCCCGGGGGCGGGAGGAGGAAGTCTCCCGCAGGCGCTCCGGGGGCGGGAGGGAGGTTCTCCACAGGCTCCTCGGAGGCGGGAGCGGAAGTTTTCCACAGCCCGGGGACCGGGTTGGCCAATTGTCGGCGGCGTCTGGAACGCTTGAGCCATGGAAATTCTCTGGGTCCTGATGGCGATGGTCATGCTCGGCTTCGTGCTGCTGCCGGTCCTGCGGCGCAGGCGGGGCATGATCGAGCAGGTCCCGCCGGGCCACCCGGACGCCGCGGACCCCGCGGACTACGGCTTCGTACGCCAGGAGGAGCTGGACGTCCGCATGCCCGGCCCCGACCAGGACCTGCTGGACGTCCTGGACCTGGTGCAGCGCACACAGGACTACCGGGCGGCCTCCCAGCTGCTGGCCGGCACCGAGGCGGACGGCGAGCTGCGCTGGCAGCGGGTGCAGGCCTTCGCGGGCGCGGCCTCGCTGGAGCTGGCGCAGCGGCCGGGAGGGGTGAGCGAGTCGCCGGGCGGCCAGTGGCTGCGGGTGTGGCGGGCCGAGCAGCCCAAGGACGCGGGCGGCGCGGCGGTGCACGCGGAGTTCCTGGTGCAGCAGGCGTGGCGCACGGCCACGCCCGGCACGGACTCGTTCCGGATCATCATGGAGGAGGCGAGAGCGGCGTGCGGCGAGGCGGCGCTGCTGGCCCCCGGTGACCCGGTCCCGTACATCGTGGAGCTGTCGGTGGCCCGCGGCCTCACGTACTCGCGCGAGGAGTTCGAGCAGCTGTGGCTGAAGATCCTCGACCGCGCCCCGGCGCACATGGGCGCGCATCTGGCGGCGCTGCACTACTGGTGCGAGAAGTGGCACGGCTCGCGTGAGCTGGCGACCTCCTTCACGGAGGCGGCCGCCGCCCGCGCGCCCCGCGGTTCCCTCCTCGCGGCCATGCCCCTCTTCTCGGTCTTCGAGCACCTGCCCGAGCTGAACCTGGTCAGCGGCTTCTACCAGAGCGAGGTCGTCACCAAGGCGATCCACGGCGCGCTGCACGCCGTGCACTCGGCCCGCGCGGACGACCCGATGCTCGCGCACGTCCGGCACATGCTGGTCTTCTTCCTCGTCCGCGCCGAGCGCTGGAAGGAGGCCATGAGCCAGCTCGTCCACATCGACGGCCATGTCGGCGCCCTGCCGTGGACCCTGTCCGCCGACCCGGCGGGCGAGTTCGCGGTCTACCGGGCGCTGGCGGTCGCGGGCTACGAGGCGAACGGCGGCAGCCCGGCGACGCTGCCGCACTGACCGGCACGGCGAGGCGGGACCTGCGCGCTCGACGGAATGTGGTGCGGCGCGGGCGCGCTGTGCCGGGCGCCGGCCCCGACCACGGTCACCCGGGCCCGGCCGCGGTCGCGTCTCGGTGTTCGTACAAGCTGTCGGTTGCGGTGTGGATGTGCCCGGAGTGCCCATAGGGTGCTTCCGTGACTGCCACGTTGAGTTCCACGAGGGTCCGGGCCGCGCTCCGCACATCGGCGCGGGTGTCCGGGGAGTTGCTGCTCGTCCTGCTGATGCTCGCGGTGGCGCTGTGGCTCCTCGGCCGGACGTGGTCGGTCGTCTGGCCCCTGGTGGTCGGGCTGTTGCTGACGACACTGACCTGGCCGCCGACCCGGTTCCTGCGCCGCCGCGGATGGAAGCCCGCCTTGGCCGCGTCGGTGGTCACGGTGCTGTTCCTGCTGGTCACCCTGGGGGTCGTGGCGCTGATCGCGGTGCCGGTGGCGTCCCAGTCGGGGGAACTGAGCGACGGTGTGTTCAAGGGCGTGCAGGAGCTGCGGGAGTGGGCCGCCGGGCCGCCGCTGAACATCGACGACGCCCAGATCAACAAGGCCTTCGACTCGGCCGTCTCCCGCGCGCAGGACGGTCTCGGCAGCATGGCCGGCGCCGTCGTCACGGGAGTGAGCACCGTGCTGAACGGACTGGTCACCGCCGTCCTGGCGCTGTTCCTGATGTTCTTCTTCCTCAAGGACGGGCCGCGGTTCCTGCCGTGGCTCGCCCGCCAGTTGCCCGGTCGCCTCGCCACCGACGTCCCGACCGTGGCGGCGCGCGGCTGGGACACATTGGGTGCGTTCGTGCGGTCCCAGGCGGCTGTCGGTCTGCTCGACGCGGTCCTGATCGGCCTCGGCCTGTGGATCCTCGGGGTGCCCCTGGTGCTGCCGCTGGCGGTGCTGACCTTCGTCTCGGCGTTCGTGCCGATCGTCGGTGCCCTGTTCGCCGGATTCGTCGCCGTGCTGATCGCACTGGTCTCCAACGGCCTCATGGACGCGCTGATCGCGCTGGCCATCATCCTGGTGGTGCAGCAACTCGAGGGCAACGTCTTCCAGCCCATGATCCAGAGCCGCGGGCTCGGTCTCCACGCGGCCGTGATCCTGCTGGCCGTGACGCTGGGCGGCAGCCTGTCCGGCATCGTCGGCAGCCTGCTCGCGGTCCCGGTCGTCGCGGTGATCGCGGTGGTCTGGGACTACATACGGGAGCAGCTCAGCGAACCGACCGAGGGCCCGGGGTCCGAAGGGTCCGACGACGGCGCCCCGGTCCCGTCGGCCTAGCAGGCCCTGTCGTCACAGTTCCCTCCGGTGAGCTGGACGGCGTGCGAAAACCGGTGGCCGTGCCCGCGGGCCCGGCCTCACGCTGTACGCCATGGAACGACCGCAGCGCGAGATCCGCGCGACCTTCACCGACTCCACGATCACCGTCTACCAGGCGTACACCCCGGGAATCGGCGGGCCCGCCGCACGGGCAGGGCGTTTCCCGTCCACGTGGAAGCGCGACCGGATGACATGGATCAAGCCCTCGTTCCTCTGGATGATGTACCGGTGCGGCTGGGGGGACAAGGAGGGGCAGGAGACCGTTCTCGCGGTCGACATCCGGCGCGACGGCTTCGAGTGGGCGTTGCGACACGCGTGCCTGTCGCACTACGACCCCGGCGTGCACCCCGATCGGGCCGCCTGGCAGCGGGAGTTGAGGCGGGCGCCCAGTCGTGTGCAGTGGGATCCGGAGCGGGATCTGCACCTGCGGCCCCTGCCCCACCGGTCTCTGCAACTCGGCCTCTCCGGCGAGGCGGCACGACGCTACGCCGACGAGTGGGTGGTCGGCATCCGCGAGGTGACTCCACTCGCCCATGAGATCCGGGCCCACGTCCAGGCGGGCGACCTGGCCTCCGCCACCCGACTGCTGCCCCAGGAACGCCGGTACCCGATCGAGGAGGAGACGCTCGCGCATCTGTGCGGCTGAGCCGGCGCGCCCTCGCCGTACCGGGGCACCCTCGCCGTGGGCGCGATCAACGCCGAGCGCGTCAGCGCGCTGATGAACGTCGAGAAGGCCGCCGCGCTCGGGCTCGACGGGCGAACCCCTTTGGCTTCCTGCTGGGCCTGCCGTACGAGGCCCCGACCCGCGAGGCACTCGTGCGGGGCTTGGGGCCCAGCGCGCCGTACTTCTCCGAGCGGCTGCGTGAATCCCCGGGCGGCGGCCGGCGGTTGCCCTTCCCCCGCAGGACATGTACCGCTCGGAGGACCTGGCGCCCGGTGACCACTGGGTCGACCGGACCGTCGGCGGCTGTCCTGCCCTGCTGATCCGCGGCACCAGGGGCGTCATCCCGGTCGAGCAGGCCGACGTGAGGGTGGAACGCCGCCCCGCCACCAGGAGGGTGGACCTGGACGCCGATCACCCGCCACCGAGGTCCGCGCGTTCCTCGTGGCGCTGTAGCGGCGCCCGCCCCTCACCCGGGCGTCGTCAGCTTCTTCAGCTGCGCCTCGACGATCGCCGGCGGTACGACGGCCGGGTCCGCCTCCCCCGTCGCGCCAGGGCGGTTGAACTCGCAGAACAGGGCCACCGTCGCCCCCTTCCGCACGGCCAGCACCGCGAAGGGGACGCGGACGGGCTCCTCGTCCTCGTCCAGCGCCGCGAGCTGGGTGAGGCGCAGGGAGACGGAGTCGTCGCCGTAGCCGGGATCGGGCCGCACCTCGACGTCGTCGTAGCGGAAGCCCACCGACACGTCCTCGAAGGTCCCGCATTCCTCGGCGGCCGTGCGGAGGGACTCGATCACCTGGGCGGCGTTCTGGCCGCCGTGGGACGACAGGACCATGGTGGCGCCGGTCGCACTGTCCTTCTTCAGGGCGATGATCCGCCCGGCTCGCGCGACGGCCGCGAGGCCGCTGCTGCCGCCCAGTGCCTGTACGACCGGGGCGCAGGCGGCGGGTTCGGCCGTACGCCGTGACGCCCCGGTGGCGGTCACCGTCTTGTTGATCTCGTATCCGGCGAGGTCCGTCTCCGTGACCACTGCCTGCTCGAGCCCGGCCGCGCTCAACGGCTTGCCGCGCACGGTGCCGCGCGCCTCCGACGCGGAGTCCTCCCCGCCCCCGCCCCCGCACGCGGTGAGCGTCGACAGGAGCGCCACCACAACCGCGACCGCAGGACAAGCACCCGTACGTGGCCGCCGAACCATCGCCATCCCCGCCCCTCACCCGTCGCCCCTTCCCCAGGGCGTGGGCAGCAGCGTAGACCGGGGCGCCGTGCAGACGGTCACTCGCAACCCCCTCGCCGACCCGACGCCCTCGGGGTCCAGCCCGACGCCGCCGCCACGCGCGCGGGTACGAGCAGGCGCGCCCCAGCAGCAGGACGACGACCAGGTCACGCCCACCACCCCGCAGCCGACCCGCGGGCGCACCCGCACACCCCGCCACAGCTGAACGCCCCCGTCCCAAGACGCCACCGCACAACCGCCCCGTCCGGGCCAAGGCGAGGGCCCCGGAGCAGTGCCGCTCCGGGGCCCTCGGTCACGCGCGCCGTGGCGTCAGATCGTCGCCGTGTCGATCACGAAGCGGTAGCGGACGTCGCTCGCCAGCACCCGCTCGTAGGCGTCGTTGATCTCGTCCGCGCGGATCAACTCGATCTCCGCGCCGAGCTGGTGCTCCGCGCAGAAGTCCAGCATCTCCTGGGTCTCGGCGATGCCGCCGATCATGGAACCGGCGAGGGTCTTGCGGCCGCCGATCACCGAGAAGAGGTTGAGGGCGATCGGCTCCTCGGGGGCGCCGACGTTCACCAGCGCGCCGTCCCGCCGGAGCAGGGAGAGCAGGGCGCCGAAGTCCATGGGCGCCGAGACGGTGGAGACGATCAGGTCGAAGGTGCCGGCCAGCTCCTCGAAGGTCTTCGGGTCGCTGGTGGCGTAGTAGTGGTCGGCGCCCAGCTTCAGGCCGTCGTCCTTCTTGCGCAGCGACTGGGACAGGACGGTGACCTCGGCGCCGAGCGCGTGGGCGATCTTGACGCCCATGTGGCCGAGGCCGCCCAGGCCGACGATGGCGACCTTCTTGCCGGGGCCGGCGTTCCAGTGCTTGAGCGGGGAGTACAGGGTGATGCCGGCGCACAGCAGCGGGGCGGCCTCGTCGAGGGCGATGCCCTCGGGGATGCGGACGACGAAGTTCTCGTCCACGACGACCTTCTCGGAGTAGCCGCCGTAGGTGGGCTCGCCGTCCTTGCCGATCGCGTTGTAGGTGCCGACGTTGCCGCCGGTGCAGTACTGCTCCTCGCCGGCCTTGCAGCTGTCGCACTCGCGGCAGGAGTCGACCAGGCAGCCGACGCCCACCCGGTCGCCGACCTGGAACTTCGTCACACCGGGGCCGACCTCGGAGACGACACCGGCGATCTCGTGGCCGGGGACCATCGGGAAGATGGCCTCGCCCCAGCCCTCGCGGGCCTGGTGGATGTCGGAGTGGCAGATGCCGGCGAACTTGATGTCGATCAGGACGTCGAACTCACGGACCGCCCGCCGTTCGATGGTGGTGCGCTCCAGGGGAGCCTTGGCGGAGGGGGCGGCGTACGCAGCAACGGTGGTCATGCCGGGTTCTCCTAGCAGTGGTCTCGCACCCGGCCGCCTTCTGACCGGGTGCGCCGCCCAGCGTGCCGGAGCGGAGGGCATCCACCCAGGCCACGGTTGTTCGTACGCCCGCTGGTCCTACCACTGGCGGGGTCAGGATGGTGGGCGTACGACCGTGAATACTTGAGGCATGGACGAACGCCGCGAACCCGTACCGGAGCCCACCGGTGCCGCACTGGACCGCCGGGCCGAGCTGAGCGAGTTCCTGCGTACCCGGCGGGCCCGGCTGAAGCCCGAGGACGTCGGGCTGCCGGACTTCGGCCGGCACCGGCGGGTGCCCGGGTTGCGGCGCGAGGAGCTGGCGCAGCTGGCGGGCGTCTCGGTGGCGTACTACACGCGCCTGGAGCAGGGCAACGGGCAGAACGTGTCCGCGGAGGTGCTGGACGCCATCGCCCGCGCCCTGCGGCTGACGGACGCCGAGCACGCCCACCTCACCCACCTCGCCAAGCCGAAGCAGCTCAAGAGGAAGACGGGCGGGCGGCCCCAGCAGGTGCGCGGTTCGCTGCTCCAGCTGCTGGACACGATGGAGGGCTGCCCCGCCTACATCTCCGGCCGGCGCTCGGACATCCTGGCCTGGAACCGGATGGCCGCGGCGGTCTTCGGCGACTGGGCGCAGCTGCCGCCGCAGGAGCGGAACTGGGCGCGGCTGGTGTTCCTGCGGCCCGAGTACCGCGAGCTGTTCGTGGAGTGGGACCAGAAGGCCACGGACATGGTGAGCTTCCTGCGGATGGACGCCGGCTGCCATCCCGACGACCCGCGGCTGTCCGCCCTCGTCGGTGAACTCTCCGTCAAGAGCGAGGAGTTCAGACGGCTGTGGGCCACCCATGACGTCAAGGAGAAGGGGTACGGCGTCAAGCGCCTGCACCATCCCCTGGTCGGCGACCTCACGCTCCACTTCGAGTCCTTCCGGCTCCCCGACGAGAGCGAGCAGATGCTGATCACCTACCACGCGGAGCCGGGGTCCCCGTCGGCGGAGGCCCTGCGCCTGCTGGCGAGCTGGGGCACCGACGCGACCCGCGCGGGCCAGGACTGGGCGGCCCCGCAGGCCTGACCCTCACCCCTGGTACGGCGGGGCCGCTCCCCACTGCCACTTCGGCACCGGCTGCTCGGCGGGCGGTTTGGCGTCCGGGCCGGAGAAGTGCACGGCGAGCCGCGTCCCCCACTCCACGTATGCCAGGAACGCCGAGCGGAACTCCGCGTCCGTGGGCAGGCCCGCCTCGTCCGCCGCGTCCTGGATGAGGTTGACCCAGCGGCGGCGCTGCGGCTCGGTGATGGCGCGGCCCAGGTGTTTGGCGACCATGTGGCCGTGCCCGCCCTGGGTCTCGGAGTACGCGGGCGGGCCGCCGAAAACCTCCGCGAGCCAGAGGGCGACGTGCTCGGCGTGCTCGGGGGCGAGCCCCGCGAAGACCGGGGCGAGGAGGTCGTCCTTGCGGACCTTGTCGTAGAACACCGACGTCAGTCGCGCGAAGGCCTCCGCGCCGCCCGCCCAGGCGTACAGCGTGGGCACGGCCGCGCCGGAGCCGCGTACCGTCGTCGGCTTGTAGTGCCGCATCTCCTCGATGTCGGCGGTGTACGGGCGGATCTCGGCGAGGAAGTCGGCGAAGCGGTCGGACTTGCGGAAGCCCTCCAGGTGGTCCTCCGTGGAGGTCCAGGTGATCCGCAGCACGAAGTGCGAGAAGTCCTCCTCGCAGCGCGCCAGTTCGTAGTCCACGCAGCTCTCGGCCGCGGCCAGCTGGGTCGCGGCGCGCGTGTAGGCGGCGAGGAACTCCGCCGAACTGTCTTCCGGGATGCGGTAGCGGATGTACTCCACTGTGTGAGCCGTCATGCGCCCCACACAAACACGGAAGTCCCGCCGGAAGCTCTCCCTCCGGCGGGACTTTCGCTCATGGCCTACGGCCGCGGACTACTTTCCGTAGTACGCGTTGTAGATCGAGACCGTCGACTTGTTGCCCTTCTTGTCGGCGATCTTCGCGTGGAAGGAGATGCCCTTGCCCTTCTCCGGGTTCTTCACCGTGATCTTGCCGCCCGAGACCGTGACCTTCTTCCAGGTCTGGCCGTAGTCGTACGACACGTACACCGCCAACGACTTCAGGTTGGAGCCCTTGGCCGCGCCCTCGACGGTGACCGGGATCTTCACCGTCTGACCGGCCGTGACACGGCTGTCGAGGCCCGTCTTGGCGTTGAAGCGGGCCGTGGAGACCGGCAGCGAGACCATGTCGGCGGAGGACTTCTTCGAGCGGAACGTGAAGCTCGCGTCGATCCGGGTCGAGGCCGCCGCCACCTTGACGCTCCGCTTCACGGACGTCGTCAGCTTGTACTCGGCATCGGCCGCGGGGACCTTGAAGGCCTCGTCGCCGAAGAACGGGTCCTTGTTGGAGCCCACCTTGGTGCCGTTGCGGTACAGCTCCGTCTTCACCGAGGTGAAGTCGGAGGAGCCCGCGTGCCCCGCCCCGTCGGCGAACACCGGCAGGTAGCCGAAGAGGTTGTTGCCCGTACGGAAGACACCGAAGGTCTTGTTCAGGTGCGGGCCGAAGACCGCGGTGTTGAAGGTCTTCGTGTACGTCTGGCCCGCCTTGAAGAGCTGCGCGGCGCCCACCGTGTAGAAGGCCTCCGTGATCGGGAAGCCCTCCGGGTCCTTGCCGTTGTACTGCTCGAAGTCGATCGCCCAGCGGATCTTGTCGGACGTCGAGAGGTACACCGTGCGGGTGCCCGGCAGCTTCTGCTCCACCGGCGAGCCGATCACGATGTCCTTGGGGAAGTAGCCCCAGGGGGTGACCGCACCGGTCTTGCCGGCCGCGGCGGCACCGAGGTTGTTCTTCACCGTGGCGAGCTCGGACGCCTTGAAGTGGCGGACCTTGGCGCCCTGGATCTTCTTGACCGACGCCGAGGTGGCCACGTCGTACTCGGCGTTGTCACCCTTGGTCCACTGTCCGCTCCAGGTCTGGATCAGACCGCTCGTGACCTGCGGGCCGAGGTGCGCCATCCGCAGGTCGGCGAAGGACGGCATCCCCACCCCGATGCCGAGGCCCGCGGGCTCGTAGAGGTAGCTGATCATGGCCGACCGCTGCGTGGCCGCGGCGTCCGGGACCGTGATGTCGGCCGGCTTGGCGGTACGCGCGTCGATCGTCACCGAGCTGTTCCTGGTGAGGCTCAGCTTCGGCTGGACCACCCAGTCGAGACCGCCCTCCAGGTTCACCCAGTCCTCGGCGATCCAGGCGTCCAGCAGGTAGGTGCCCTTGGGCAGCCGCATCTTGGTGGTGCCGGACTCGTCGATCGTCACCTGGTAGCCGCGGTCGGCGGCCAGGCCCGCGTAGCCGGCGAGGATCGTGTTGTAGTCGGCCGTCGGCAGGCCGTCCTTGCCGATGTGCTTGACGGTGAGGTCGTACGACTCCACCTCACGCTGGACCGCCGCGGCCGTACGGACCGTCTGGCCGCCGCCCGTCGCGGTCACGTACGCGGAGTACGCGCCGTCGACCGTGCCGCCCAGCTTGGTGTTGACGCGGACGTCGACCGCGGCCGTGCCGCCCGCCGGTACCTTCACCGTGGTGGCGCCGAGCTTGAAGAAGCCCGTCGGGGCCGCCGCGCCCTTGGGGTTGGTGGCCTTCGACGACAGCTTCAGCGTGACGTCCTGGGTGCCGAGGTTGCGGTACGTCAGCTTCTTCGTGACCGGCTTGTCGTCGGTGTGCGGCCACGCCTGCGTACCGAAGCTCACCGAAACCGGGTCGGCGATCACGGTCTGCTTGATGGCCTTGTCGACCTGGATCCGGCCCGAACCCTGCTGGAACGCCGTGTACTTGCCGCCCTTGGTGGACGCGGTCAGCGCGCCCTTGAGCTCGGAGTACGACCACTGCGGGTGCCGCTGCTTGAGGATGGCCGCCGCGCCCGCGACATGCGGGGCCGCCATCGACGTGCCCGAGAGGGTCAGGTAGCCGGCCGGCTTCTCGCCGACGTCCTGCTCGATGATGCTGCCCTTGGCCGAGGCCGCCGTGATGTCCACGCCCGGCGCGGTCACGTCCGGCTTGATGGCGCCGTCACCGATCCGGGGACCGCCGGAGGACCAGGGGGCCATCTTGTCCTTGTCGTCGACGGCGCCGACGGTGAGCGCGGCGTCCGCGCTGCCCGGCGAACCGACCGTCTCCGGACCGGAGTTGCCCGCCGCTATCGCGAAGAGCACGCCCTTCTCGGCGGAGATCTTGTTGACCGCCGCCTCCAGCGGGTCGAGCTCCGGGGTGTCCGGACTGCCGAGGCTGAGGTTGACGACGTCGGCGCCCTGCGCGGCGGCCCACTCCATACCGGCGACGATGCCGGAGTCGTCTCCGGAGCCGAAGTCGTCGAGGACCTTGCCGTTGAGGATCTTGGCGTCCGGCGCCACGCCCTTGTACTTGCCGCCGGACTTGGCGCCGGTGCCCGCCGCGATGGACGCGACGTGCGTGCCGTGACCGAAGTGGTCGGTGGTGTCGGCGGCGTCGGAGAAGTTCTTGGCCTCGATCACCTGGTCCTTGAGGTCCGGGTGCGTGGCGTCGACGCCGGTGTCCAGGACGGCGATCTTGACGCCCTTGCCGGTGTAGCCCGAGGCCCACGCCTTGGGGGCGCCGATCTGCGGGACCGACTTGTCGAGGCTGGCCTTGCGGACCCCGTCCAGCCAGACGTGCGCGATGCCGGCGGCCGTCCTGTCGCCGTTGGTGACGGCGTCCCACAGCTCGGGCGCGTTCTGGTGGGAGGTCTGCACCGCGTCGGCGTTCAGCGACTTCAGGGCCACGCGGAGGGTGCCCGCGTCCCGGACGTCGTCCTTCGCCGCGGCCGCCGCGCCCCGGTAACCGACGATCACCTTCAGGCCCTTGGCCTGGGAGGCGCGGGTCGCGGACTTGTTGAGCTCGGTGATGTCGAACAGCCGCTGGTCCAGCTTGCCCGCGGCGACCAGACGGGCCGCGTCGGCGGGTGTCACCAGGGTGTGCCCGTCGGCCTTGCGGACCTGGAAGGGTATGCGCTCCCGCCCCTTGGCCCGCTCCACGCTGACGACGTTGCCCTTGGCGTCGACGGCGACCCGGTCCCCCGTGATCAGGGTGATGCGATGGTGGCCCTTCAGCGAGGCGGCGGACTGGGCCGCCTGCTGCTCCGGCTGTGCCGCCGCGGGGCTGGTCAGGCCCGCCGCGAGGGCTACCGCTGCTCCCGTGGCCACGGTGGCAGCACAAACTCTTTTCACTTGTGTGCGCAAGACTCCCCCTTGCAGAAGGTCCGGGCGAATCCCCGTTCGCCCGGCCGGGGGTGGTCTCAACTCGCGCGTGCATCCCCCGGAACCCGCAGTATGCCGGGGGCGATCAGGCACCTCAAGAGACAGGAACTCCACAGGGGGCACTGTTACGTGTTGCTCATGTTCACGCGCCCGCGTTCTCCTTCACCGTCATCCGTCCCTTGCGGATGGTCGCGATCCGCGGGGCCTTCTTCGCGAGGGCCGAGTCGTGCGTGACCATGATGAAGGTGAGCCCGAGCTCCTTCCACATGCGGTCGAGCACGTCCATGATCTCGTCGCGCATCGACTCGTCGAGGTTGCCGGTGGGTTCGTCCGCGAGCAGCACCTTGGGGTTCTTGACGAGGGCTCGGGCGACGGCGACGCGCTGCTGCTGGCCTCCGGACATCTCGCCGGGAAGGTGTCCGAGGCGTTCTCCGAGGCCTACGGACCTCAGTGCCTCGGCAGCCCGTTCGCGGCGTTCGCGCACCTTGATGCCGAGGGGGACGAGGGCGGTTTCCACGTTCTCCTGTGCGGTGAGCGTGGGGATCAGGTTGAAGGACTGGAAGACGAAGCCGATGTTCTCGCTGCGGACCCTGGTGAGTCTGGCCTCGGGGAGTTTCGCCAGGTCGGTGCCGTCCAGGACGACTTCGCCCGCCGTGGGCCGGTCCAGGCCGCCGAGCATCTGGAGGAGGGTGGACTTGCCGCCGCCGGTGGGGCCCTGGATGACGAGACGGTCGCCGTCTGCGATGGTGAGGTCGATGTCGACGAGGGCGTCGACGGTCTCCCTGCCTCGGGTGTAGCGCTTGGTGACGCTTCTGAGTTCGTACATGGTGGGTGGCTCCTCGGTGGGGTTCGGGGTGGTGCGTGTCGGTGGTCGGCGGCGGGCCCGTGGGGGCTGGTCGCGCCCTGAGCCGTATGTCGATGCGGCCCCGCGCCCCTGGGGAGTCGCGGGTGCCGCCCGCCGAGGGCGGACCGCTACTCGACGCGCCGCAAGGCGTCCGCCGGGCGCAGCCTCGACGCGCGCCAGCCGCCGAAGGCGCCCGCGATCAGGCCGCCCGTCACCGCGAGGCCCACCGCGACGGCCACGGTCGTCACGCTCACCGGGGCCGTCAGGGCGACCTCCAGGGTCTTGGACGCCGTCCGGCCCGGGCCGCCGCCGAAGCCGCCGCCGCCCCCGGGACCGCCGCCCGTGCCGCCGCCGGCCGAGCCGCCCAACTGGGCTTGCAGGGTGGGGCTGACGGCGGTCACGGCGTACGCGCCTGCGAGCCCCAGCGCGATGCCCAGCGCGCCGCCCAGCAGCCCGTTGACCATCGCCTCGCCGACGACCTGCCGGGTCACCCGGCCCGAGCGCCAGCCGAGCGCCTTGAGCGTGCCGAACTCGCGCACCCGGCGGGAGACCGCCGAGGAGGTCAGCAGACCGGCGACCAGGAACGCGGCCACCAGGACCGCGAGGGACAGCCATGTGCCGACGCTGGTGGCGAGGTCGGCGGCGGTGGACAGGGAGCCGGAGACGGTGTCCGCGAGGTCGGCGGAGGTCGTCACGGTCGTGCCCGAGATGTTCTTCTGGACGGCCGACTTGACGGCGTCGATCTGCTGGGAGTCGGTCGCCTTGACGTAGATCGTGGTGACCTTGTTCTTCTGGTCGCTGATCGTCTGCGCCTGCTGGAGCGGGATGTACACGTTGGCCGCCGCGTCACCGCTGTCCGCGGTCGCGACGCCGATCACCTTGAACGTGACCTTCTTGACGGTGATCGTGGAGCCGACCTTGAGCTCCTTCTCCTTGGCGTAGGCGGAGTCGACGACGGCGACCTCGGCGTTCGTCTCCGCCGACGTGAAGGTACGGCCGCTGGTGATCCTGGAGGAAGTGAGCGGGCCGGCGTCCGACCGCGTGACGTCGGTGCCGTAGACGGAGTAGTTGTCGACGTCGAAGTCGGCGCCGCCGCCCCGGACTTCGCCCTGCGGCCCGCCGGTGCCGCCGCCGTTGCCCCCGGGACCGCCCTGCTGGCCTCCACCCTCGTTCTGCTGGAACCGGCCGCGGGTGAACTGCCCGTCCACCTTGATGACTTGGAGGCTCAGTCCGCCGACCGCCTCCGAGACGCCCTTCTGCGAGGCGACCTCGGCCACCGTGGAGGAGGCCAGCGTCTGGAAGCCCTGCGGCATGACGAGGTCGCTGCTCTGTTCCGCGTCGGAGTCACCGTCCTGCGCGTCGAATTGGAAACGGGGGCGCTGCTGGGCGTTGTCGCCCGACTGCGCGGGGGCGGCCTTGGTGACCGTCATGTCCGTGCCGAGGCCGTAGAGCGACTCCAGGACCGTGTCCTGGGCCTTGCTCATGCCGGCCGACACGGAGGTGACCACGATGACCAGCGCGATGCCGAGCGCGAGCCCGGAGGCGACGACGAGGGCCGCCTTTCTGCGGCGGCGCAGTTCGCGCCTCAGGTAGGTGAAGAACATGGCCGCAAGCTAGGGACGGCGTGTGATGACGGGATAAGCCGCGCATAAGAGATCGATGAGAAGGCTGTGGCGGAGCCCGGAAAGACCGATGCCGCCCCTGAGGGCGGCATCGGAAAGCTGTGAACGGGACCTGGAACGGAGGGATCAGATGGCCGAGCCGGCCTTCCAGTCCGCCCAGCTCAGGTTCCAGCCGTTGAGGCCGTTGTCCGGGGCGACCGTCTTGTCGCCGGTGTTCTGCACGACCACGACGTCACCGACGATCGAGTTGTTGTAGAACCAGTAGCCCGCGGTGCCCTTGTCGTTGGCGCCCTTGGTGTCCGAGAGGCCGACGCAGCCGTGGCTGGTGTTCACGCTGCCGAAGATGGACTTCGCGCCCCAGTAGTTGCCGTGCACGAAGGTGCCGGAGTTGGTGAGGCGGATGGCGTGCGGGACGTCCTTGATGTCGTACTCGGCCTTGCCGTCGTTGTCGGTGAAGCCGACGGTCGTGCCGTTCATCCGCGTCTCTTTGAACTTCTCGGACATCACCATGATGCCTTCGTAGGTCTTGTTGTCCGGCGAACCGGCCGAGATCGGGATGGTCTTGATCGTCTTGCCGTTGTGCGTGACCTTCATCTGCTTGGTCTTGGCGTCGACGATGGAGACCTGGTTGCGGCCGATCTTGAAGGTGACCGTCTTCTGCTGGACGCCGTAGACGCCGTCCGCGCCCTCGACACCGTCGAGCGCGAGCTTCAGCGTGACGGTGGAGTTCTCGGTCCAGTAGTCCTCGGGGCGGAAGTCGAGGCGGTTGGCGTTGAACCAGTGCCCGACGACCTCCTGGCCGCTGGAGGAGTTGACGGTGATGCCCTTCTGGACGGCCGCCTTGTTGGTGATGGCCTTGTCGAAGTTGATCGACACCGGCATGCCCACGCCGACGGTGGATCCGTCCTCCGGCGTGAAGTTGCCTATGAAGCTGTTGCTCGGGGAGACCGTGGTGAACGAGGCGTTCTCGTGGGCGACGCGGCCCTCGGAGTCCTTGGCCTCGGCGGCCACCTTGTAGGTGGTCGACCGCTCCAGCTGGGCGGTCGGCTTCCAGCTGGTCTTGTCCGCGGAGAGCGCGCCCGCGACCTCGGTGCCGTCGGCGGTCGTCATGGAGACGTCCGTGAGCGTGCCCTTGCTCACGGTGACCGCGGCGGAGTTGTTGATGGAGGCGTTGTTCGAGCCGTCCTTGGGCGTGATCTTGATGTCTGCCACGGACGCCTTCTTGGCAGCCGCCTCGTCGGCCTTCGCCTGGGAGGTGTCGCTGCCGCCGCCGGAGGCCTCGTCGCCGTCGCCGCCGGAACAGGCCGAGAGCACCAGGACACCCCCGAGCAGTGCGGACGCGACCGTCAGGCCCCTGCGCCGCTTACTGACCGTCATCACACGCTTCTCCATCGTTGCCGAATCCCAGACCACTGAGAGTCCCCGTTAACAAGACTTCAACGCTACGGCCGGTTCGTCCCGTTCCACATTCATCGAAGGTGTGGGGCACACCACGTCCGTAGTGACGGGTGGTGCGGCTCTCGGTCCGTGCGCCCCCTGAGACGACGGAACCCCGGGCGGCGGTTGCCGACCGGGGTCACGTTTTCCCCAAGACCGCTCAGCCGACTGTCGTCGATTCCTCGTCCTCGTCCTGGTCCACATCATCGTCGTCGAGGTCCCACTCCGGCGAATCCGGGTCGTAGTCGATCTGTTCGCTGGACCAGGAGGCCTGCACCAGCTCCACCCCGGGCACCTCGCTGACCAGGTCGAACGGGTCGACGAGATAGGCGAGGGCCTCCGCGGTGTCTTCCGTCACAGTGCTCTCGGCGTGCGTCTGCTCGTCGTCCGGCATCTCGGGATCCTCGGCGATCCGCTCCAACGCGGCCTTCGTCAGGGCCCCCTCGTCGTCGATCTCGACGACGAGTTCCACACGAAGGCGTACAAAACGTGATGTCTCTGGAGTGCTCATGTCCGGAGAGTACGGCTCTTCGCCCCCGTGACTTTCCCGTGACCCGCGCCTTTCACTAACATCGCCCCACACGGCCAATTCACCAGCGCCACAAGGGGATCGATATTCCGTGTCATCTGCTCGACGTCCGTTGCTGACCGCCACCGCCGCGGGCACCCTGCTGGGTGCCCTGTGGTTCGTCCCCTCTGCCAACGCCTCGCAGGAGGAACCGGCGAGAGCGCAGGTCACGCAGCAGGCCAGGGCCACCACCAGCACCGCGGAGACCTCCGTCGAGGAGACCCGGCTCGCCGACACCGGCAGCTTCGACACCACTCCGTACGTGGCCGGCGGCACGGCCTGTCTGGTGCTCGGCGCCGGCTTCGTCGTCTATTCGGTTCGCCGGGAACGTCTCGGTTTTTGAGCCGACTTGACGCGCGTTTGACCAAAACCTCATAGTCCGCTCATGAAGAGATCATCGAGGGCCCGCATAGGCGCCACACTTTCCGTGAGCGCCCTGTCGCTCGCCCTCATCACGGGTTGTTCCGACAGCGGTTCGGACGACTCCAAGGACAAGGGATCCGACGCCGGTTCGTCGGCTCCGGCCGCCAAGGCGCTCACCGCGGCCGAACTGCAGAAGCTGATCCTCGCCAAGGGCGATGTGGACGGCTACAAGGTCGAGAAGACCGTCGGCGCGCCGGAGACCAAGGACGAGGTCACCACGGACGACGAGAAGTGCCGTCCGCTCGCCTACGCCATGTCGGCCCAGGCGCCCGGTGACGCGGCGGCGGAGACCACCGTCACCCTCACGCAGGAGAAGAAGGCGCCGACCGACTCGGCCTCCAAGTCCCTGGAGGACCTGGCGGAGGGCGAGTTCGAGGACTCCCTCGCCGACGCGATGAACCTCAACGTCACGCTCGTGGGCCTGTCGTCCTACGAGGGCGACGGCGCCGAGAAGACGTTCAAGTCGGTCTCGGACGCGGTCAAGGGCTGCTCCGGCGGCTTCACGGTCACCTCGGAGGGCGAGAAGCAGAAGCTCACCAAGGTCACCGCGGAGAAGGGCTCGGGCACCGGCGACGAGTCGGTCGCCTTCGCCTCCGAGGGCGAGATGGACAAGGAGACGGGCAACGGCACGGTCCACGCCGAGGTCGTCCGCCACGGCAACACCATCGCCACGTACTACACGCTCAACCTCGGCGCGCTGATGACGCAGAAGCCCTACACGGTCGACGGCACCGTCGTCACCGCACAGGCGAAGAAGCTCAAGTAACGACGAGAACGACCGAAGGGCCCCTGTCGAGCGACAGGGGCCCTTGTCGACCACGGTTCGGCGACGCCCTGAAGGGGCGCGGGGAACCGCGCGGCCGGCCACGACGGCGCGGCGGGCGAACCACGACCCGTCCCGGCACTTCCGGCGCGGCTCAGCGCAGCGGCCCGGTCACCGTCTCCGCCGCCGCGACCAGCTGCCCGCTGCGCACGAACGCGTCCGCGGCGGCCAGATCGGGCGCGAGGAACCGGTCCGGACCCGGGCCCTGGACGCCCGCCTTGCGCACGGCGTCGATGACGGCCTGCGAGGCGGGTGCCGGGGCCAGGCCCTCGCGCAGTTCGACGGCGCGGGTGGCGGCGTACAGCTCGACAGCGACGACCCGGGTGAGGTTGTCCACGGCCGTGCGCAGCTTGCGCGCCGCCGACCAGCCCATGGACACGTGGTCCTCCTGCATGGCGGAGGACGGGATGGAGTCCGCCGACGCCGGTACGGCGAGCCGCTTCATCTCGCTCACCAGCGCGGCCTGCGTGTACTGGGCGATCATCAGCCCCGAGTCCACGCCCGCGTCGTCCGCGAGGAACGGCGGCAGCCCGTGGCTGCGGTTCTTGTCGAGCAGCCGGTCGGTGCGGCGCTCGGCGATGGAGGCGAGGTCGGCGGCGGCGATGGCGAGGAAGTCCAGGACGTAGGCGACGGGCGCGCCGTGGAAGTTGCCGTTGGACTCCACGCGCCCGTCGGGCAGCACGATCGGATTGTCGACCGCGGAGGCCAGTTCGCGCTCGGCGACCAGGCGGGCGTGCGCCATGGTGTCCCGTCCGGCGCCCGCGACCTGGGGGGCGCAGCGCACCGAGTAGGCGTCCTGGACGCGCGGCGCGTCGTCCTGGTGGTGCCCGGTGAGCTGCGAACCCTTCAGAACGGCCAGCATGTTGGCGGCGCTGGCGGCCTGCCCGGGGTGGGGGCGGACGGCGTGCAGTTCGGGGGCGAGGACCTTGTCGGTGCCGAGCAGGCCCTCCAGCGAGAGGGCGGCGGTGATGTCGGCGGACTTGTAGAGCGTGTCGAGGTCGGCGAGGGCCATGACCAGCATGCCGAGCATGCCGTCGGTGCCGTTGAGGAGGGCGAGGCCCTCCTTCTCGCGCAGTTCGACGGGGGCGATGCCGTGCGCGGCCAGCAGCTCACCGGCGGGGCGTACGACCCCGTCCGGGCCCTCGGCGTCGCCCTCGCCCATGAGGGTCAGCGCGCAGTGCGACAGCGGGGCGAGGTCGCCGGAGCAGCCGAGGGAGCCGTACTCGTGGACGACCGGGGTGATCCCGGCGTTGAGGACGTCGGCCATGGTCTGCGCGACCTCGGGCCGGACACCGGTGTGTCCGGAGCAGACGGTCTTCAGACGCAGGAACATCAGGGCCCGTACGACCTCCCGCTCCACGCGCGGTCCCATGCCGGCGGCGTGCGAGCGGACGATGTTGCGCTGCAACTGGGCGCGGAGCTCGGGGCTGATGTGCCGGGTGGCCAGCGCGCCGAATCCGGTGCTCACGCCGTAGACGGGTTCGGGCTTGGCGGCCAGCGCGTCCACGATCTCGCGCGCGGCGGTCAGCGCCGCGACCGCCTCGGCGGAGAGTTCGACCCGGGCGCCGTCGCGCGCCACGGCGAGAACGTCGGACGCCGTCACCCCGGACGTCCCCACCACCACAGTGTGCATATCCATATTCAGGAGCGTACGCACTGAAGACGAAGATGTCACGAGTGGATTCCGGGTTCACCCCTTACCCGTCCGTACGTCACGACGGCCTCGCCGACGTCACAGCCGGCGCCCCCGGAACCGGCGCCGCTCCGCGTGCCCCTCGCCCGAGGGGGCGTCGGCCAGCCGGACGACCGGGTCGTCCGGTCCCTCCCGCCCGGCGACGACCGGATGGGCGGCGCGCACCGCCTTGGCGCGGTACTGGGCGGCGTCCGCGAGCCGGAAGAGCCGGCGGGCGGAGCGGACCGGGCCGATGGGGTCCTCGGTGGAGGCGACCCCGCAGGCCACCCCATCCCCCAGCTCCAACTCCGCGGCCCTGCGGCAGAGTTCGTCGGCGGCCTTGACGACCTCGTCGGAGCCCGGCCCGACGGCGAGCAGACAGAACTCGTCGCCCCCGAGCCGGGCGGCGAGCGCGCCGGGCAGCATCGCGCCGCACAGGGACAGCACGGAGCCGAACCGTTCCAGCAGCCGGTCGCCGACGGCGTGCCCCTGGGTGTCGTTGACCCGCTTGAGCCCGTTCAGATCGCAGACGACGAGGCTGACCACCACCCCCTCCCGCTTGTGCCGCTCGACCGCCTCGTCAAGGCGTACGTCCACGGCCCGGCGATTGGCGAGACCGGTGAGGGCGTCGGTGAACGCCAGCCGCCGGGCCTCCTCCAGCCGCTCGGTCTGGGCGATCCCGGCGGCGACGACGGAGGCGAGGACGGTGGCGAAGTCGGCGTCGGCGCGGCCGAAGACGGGGTGACCGGCGGGGCGGGCGACGTAGAGCTCGCCCCAGGCCCGCCCGTTGAGCACGATCGGCGCGACCACACAACACCCCCGGCCCCTCCTGCGCAGGGCCGCGACGCGCTGGTGGACATACCCGGGCCGGCGTCCCGCGGCCGGACCCTCCGCCGTCTCCACCCACGCGTTGGGCTCGCCGCCCCCGGCCCACCGCTCGTGCAGGAACTCGGTGATCTCCGGGAACTGATGGACGGGGTAGGCCTCCGCATCGGGGTACTCCTCCTCGTCGGGCGCCCGCTCCCCCACGTTGACGAGGACCCGCAGCCGCCCCAGCTCGCGCTCCCACACGGACAGCGCGGCGAAGCTCCCGCCCAGGGCCCGGCACGCACCGGTCGCAGCGGCCCGCCACGCCTCACGCGACCCGTGGGCCGCCGCCATCCCCTGCGCCAACGCGACGACGGCCGCGAGCCGCTTGTCCTCACCCATCACCCCAGGCTAGGGAGGTTTGGGACGAACAGGGACATTGATGCGCCGAACAGGTGTGGGGCGGGGGGCGACGGGATAGCGCGGGGCGCCGGGGGACTGAGGGCGGTGGGGGCCATTCCTGACGCGCTCAGGCCCCGCCGGGTCGGCTTCCCACACCCCTCAGGCCCAGGCGGGGTCAGCCCCCGAACCCCTCAGCCCCTGCCGGGACGGCACCCCGCAGCCACAGACCGGTGCGCCCCGCGGGCGCACCGCACCGCACCGCCCCAAGCCCCTCGCTACTCCCCCGGCCACTCAGGCGCCCTCTTCTCGTTGAACGCCCGCACCCCCTCCGCGCGGTCGCCCGAGAACGCCACCGACCTCCACGCCGCGTCCTCGACCTCGAGTCCCGCCCTCAGGTCCAGCCCGTGTCCCAGCCGCAGCGCCTTCTTCGCTGCCCGCAGGCCGACCGGCGAGTTCGCGGCCATCCGCGCTCCCAGCGCCAGCGCCTCCTCCCGGTCCCGCCCCTCCTCGACGAGCACGTCCACGAGCCCCAGCTCCCGGGCCTCGCCCGCCTCCACCCGCCGAGCCGTGAAGACGAGCTCCGCCGCGCGGGCGGCCCCCACCCGGCGCGGCAGCAGCTGCGTGCCGCCGCCGCCCGGGATCACCCCGACCGACACCTCGGGCAGCCCCACCACGGCCGTGGCGTCGGCCACGATCACATCGCAGGACAGGGCCAGCTCGAAGCCACCGCCCAGCGCGAAGCCGTGCACCGCGGCGATCGTCGGGACCGGCAGCTCCAGCACGCCGGTGTACGCCCCCCGCGCCACCGGTCGCTGCCGCACCAGGTCCGCGTCGGTGAAGGAGTTCCGCTCCTTCAGGTCCGCCCCGACGCAGAACGCCCGCTCGTGCGTCGACGTCAGCACCACGACCCGTGCGTCCTTGTCGCCCCCCAGCGCCGTGCACGCGGCGCCCAGCGAGCGGGCCATCTCCGTGGACACGGCGTTCATGGCCTTCGGCCGGTCGAGGGCGAGTTCCGCGACGTGTCCGTGCCGCCGCACCAGCACGAACTCCCCGAACCGTTCCTCGCTCATGACACCCTCCGGTTAACGCGGGTTAACAACGTCCGCCCCGATCATCGCAGCCGGGACCGCGCGGCGAAAGAGCGGACCGCCGCACGCTTCCCGCGCCCCGCCCGGCACCCCGTTCGAGTGACATCCCGCCTGATCCGGGCCCCCTCCCTCAAGGGAGCGCATAGCGTGCGCTCGCCGCAGCGCGCGGGGGCGCGAGCGCACGGGGAGGATCGCGATGACGATGACGACGGACACACCGACGAGACAGGCGAGACCGGAGACAGTCGACCCGGCGGAAGGTCCCGAGGCCGTGCCGATCCGCCTCTTCGGTCCTCGCCTCCCGCGTGGCCGGCACCGTCGCCCCCGCCCGCGCAAAGTCCTGCTGGCCGCCGGCGGACTCGCGCTGGCCGCCGGAGCCCTGAGCCTCGTACGGCTGGCGTCCGAGCCCGGACTCGGCGGTGGTCTCGGCATCGGCGGCACGGAGGCCGAGCCCCGCCTCGACGACCCGGACACCGGGCCGGAGCGGGCGACCAACGCCGCCGCGACCGTCGGCTCGGCCCCGACGCCGGGCCCGTCGGAGACGGCCGCGCTGGGCGGGGTGAGCGCGGCCCCGACAGCGGCCGGCATCGTCGTACCGCTGCCGTCCGCGACGACCTGGACCCCGGCGCCGGCGGACGCCCCGCCGGCCCTGGCCACGACCCTCCCCGACGCCCCGAACACCCCGGCACCCACGACCACACCCCCCGCCCCGGCCCCGAGCCCTCCGGCCCCTCAGCCGACCCCCGCGCCGACCCCACCGCAGAACACCCCGCCCCCCGCGCCACAGCAGCCCGCCGGCGTATGCGTCCCCGTCATCGGCCTGTGCGTGGGCCCGCTGGGCCGCTGAACACCGCCCCAGCCCCCTCGGGCCCGCCCGCCCTGCCGCTACGCCGGACCGCCACCCCGCCGGGTCAGCAGCCACGGCTCGACCACGCCGAGGCCGCGCACCGGGCGCTGCCACATCGGCTGGAGCGCGAAGCGGTACACCGGCGGCTCCTCGCCCTCCTTCTCGGCGGTGGCCGCGGCCTCGGCGGCGGCCGCCTCGGAGGCGGGGGCCTCGGTGGTGCGGATCAGCTCCTCGGCGAAGGCGGCGTCGACGAGGACGGCGTCGCGGGGAGCTATCGAGGTCAGCCGGGAGGCGAGGTTCACCGTCGTACCGAAGACATCGCCCATACGGGTGGTCACCGTGCCGAAGGCGATGCCGACGCGCAGCTCCGGCATGGTCTCGTCGTTCGCCATGGTCTCGATGAGCCGCAGCGCGATCTCCGCGGCGACGCCCGCGTCGTCGGCGGCGTAGAGCACCTCGTCGCCGAGGGTCTTGATGAGCCGGCCGCCGTTCGCGGCGACCAGGTCGGCGGCGGTGGTCTCGAAGGCCTCGACGAGTTCGCCGAGTTCCTCCTCCTCCATCCGCCGGGTGAGCCGGGTGAACCCGACGAGGTCGGCGAAGCCGACGGCGAGCCGCCGGTCCACCATCTCGTCGTCGTCGGCGGCCTGCACGACCCGCCCCGCGGAGGCGGCGAGCTGCCGGCGCCAGACGTAGACGAGGAACTCCTCCAGCTCGGGCAGGAGCAGCTCGATGATCGGGTACGTCACCTCGGTACGGGTCATGCCGGGCTCGGGCGGCTCGGTCAGCCCTTCCAGGAAGGAGTCGATCTGCCACTCGGCGAGCCGGGCGGTCGTCTGCCCGGTCGACCTGGCCACCTGCACGGCCATCGCCTCGCTCAACAGCCCCGCCTCGACCAGACCGGCCAGGCGCCGCAGCGCGAGTACGTCCGCCTCGGTGAAGGCCCTGGCCTGTCCGACGTCCGCGAAGCCCATGGCCCGCCAGAAACGGGTGGCCAGCTCCATCGAGACACCGGCGGTACGGGCCGCCTGGAAGGGCGTGTAGCGCCGCTCGGCGCCGAGGATCAGCGCCTCCAGACGCACGGCCAGCGGGTGCGGATCGTCTCCGCTGGCGGCGGCGTTCGAGTCCGCGCCGGAACCCGTGTCGTCGACGGTCACGCCTGCTGCCCTTCCGATCTGTCACGGTCAGGTATCGACCGGCCTTCACTTTACGGCAGGTGTGCCGTAGCTCACTCCGCTCGGGGCGGAGAGTGGGGGTACCCCCGGGCGGGCGCGGATCACGCCGGGCGCAGATGGACGATGTCCCCCGCCCCCACCGGTTCCTGCACGCCCTCCTCGGTGGCGATCACCAGGCGGCCGTCGCCGTCCACCGCGACCGCCTCCCCGGTGATCGACCGATCACCCGGAAGCTCGGCCCGTACCGTTCGTCCCAGCGTCGCGCAGCCCGCCGCGTACGTCTCCTGGAGGCCGCTCGCCGCCGGGTCGCCGCCCGCCGCGCGCCAGCGGCCGTACCACTCCTCCAGGGACCGCAGGACCGCCCGCAGCAGCGGGTCCCGGTCCGTGGTGATCGCGCCGGCCAGCAGCAGCGAGCCCGCCTGCGGGACGGGCAGTTCGTCCGCGCGGAGGCTGACGTTGATGCCGACGCCGACCACGACCCCGTCCCGGCCCGCGCGCTCGGCGAGGATGCCGCCGGCCTTGCGTTCCTCGCCGTCGACGGTGATCAGCAGGTCGTTGGGCCACTTGAGTGCCGTGTCGATGCCCGCGGCGCGGGACAGGCCGGTCGCGACGGCCACGCCGGTCAGCAGCGGCAGCCAGCCCCAGCGGGCGACCGGCACCTCGGCGGGCTTGAGCAGGACGGAGAAGAACAGGCCCGAGCGGGCCGGTGCCGTCCACTGCCGGTCCAGACGGCCCCGCCCGGCGGTCTGCTCCTCGGCGACGAGGACCGCGCCCTCGTCGGCCTCGCCCTTGGCGGCGAGCGCGACCAGGTCGTTGTTGGTGGAGCCGGTGCGCGGCACGACCTCCACGTCGCAGTACAGGCCGGCGTGCCCGCCGTCCCGCACGAGTCCGCGGCGCAGCGCGGTGCCGTTGAGGGGCGGACGGTCGAGGTCGGACCAGCGGCTGTCGTCTGAGGCATCTCGCGGCGTCATGCAAGCCACCCTAGGTGTGTGAAACGCCGCACTGCTGATCGGTAGCGCCAGCACTACTCTACGGATGAGTAACCGTCCCCCCTTTTGAGCAGGCAGGGAGCCGAGAGCGACGATGTCCGAGCCGGAAGAGATCGACATCCACACCACCGCGGGCAAGCTCGCGGATCTCCAGCGCCGCGTCCAGGAGGCGACGCACGCCGGCTCCGAACGTGCTGTGGAGAAGCAGCACGCCAAGGGCAAGTTGACGGCCCGTGAGCGGATCGAGCTGCTCCTCGACGAGGGTTCCTTCGTGGAGTTGGACGAGTTCGCCCGGCACCGCTCCACCAACTTCGGCCTGGAGAGCAACCGCCCGTACGGCGACGGGGTCGTCACCGGGTACGGCACGGTGGACGGCCGCCCCGTCGCCGTGTTCTCGCAGGACTTCACCGTCTTCGGCGGGGCGCTGGGCGAGGTCTACGGCCAGAAGATCGTCAAGGTCATGGACTTCGCGCTGAAGACCGGCTGCCCGGTCATCGGCATCAACGACTCCGGCGGCGCCCGCATCCAGGAGGGGGTCGCCTCCCTCGGCGCGTACGGCGAGATCTTCCGCCGCAACACCCATGCGTCCGGGGTCATCCCGCAGATCAGCCTGGTCGTCGGGCCGTGCGCGGGCGGCGCCGTGTACTCCCCCGCCATCACCGACTTCACGGTGATGGTCGACCAGACCTCGCACATGTTCATCACCGGCCCGGACGTCATCAAGACGGTCACCGGTGAGGACGTCGGCTTCGAGGAACTGGGCGGCGCCCGCACCCACAACTCGGTGTCCGGCGTGGCGCACCACATGGCCGGGGACGAGAAGGACGCCATCGAGTACGTCAAGCAGCTGCTGTCGTACCTGCCGTCCAACAACCTCTCCGAGGCGCCGGTGTTCCCGGAGGAGGCGGACCTCGACCTCACCGACGAGGACCGCGAGCTGGACACGCTCGTCCCGGACAGCGCGAACCAGCCGTACGACATGCACACGGTGATCGAGCACGTCCTGGACGACGCCGAGTTCTTCGAGACGCAGCCGCTGTTCGCGCCGAACATCCTCACCGGCTTCGGCCGCGTGGAGGGCGCCCCGGTCGGCATCGTCGCCAACCAGCCGATGCAGTTCGCCGGTTGCCTCGACATCACCGCGTCCGAGAAGGCGGCGCGCTTCGTGCGCACCTGCGACGCCTTCAACATCCCGGTCATCACCTTCGTGGACGTGCCCGGGTTCCTCCCGGGCGTGGACCAGGAGCACGACGGCATCATCCGCCGCGGCGCCAAGCTGATCTACGCCTACGCGGAGGCGACGGTCCCGCTGATCACCGTCATCACCCGCAAGGCCTTCGGCGGGGCCTACGACGTCATGGGCTCCAAGCACCTGGGCGCCGACCTCAACCTGGCCTGGCCGACCGCCCAGATCGCCGTCATGGGCGCCCAGGGCGCGGTCAACATCCTGCACCGGCGCACCATCGCCGAGGCGGAGGCGAACGGGGAGGATCTGGAGGCGGTGCGCGCCCGGCTGATCCAGGAGTACGAGGACGCCCTCCTCAACCCCTACGTCGCGGCCGAGCGCGGTTACGTGGACGCGGTGATCATGCCGTCCGACACGCGCCGCCAGGTCGTCCGCGGTCTGCGCCAGCTGCGGACCAAGCGGGAGTCCCTGCCCCCGAAGAAGCACGGCAACATCCCCCTCTAGGAGCCGTCATGAACATCAAGGTGGTCCGTGGCAACCCGACCCCGGAGGAGCTGGCCGCCGCCCTGGCGGTGGTCAGGGCCCGCGCCGCGGCGGCAGCGGACCTGCCGTCCGGCGCCCCCGAACAGCGGGACGGGTGGTCGGACCCGTCCCGCATCGCGACCCGCAGGCTGCCCCAGCCGGGGCCGGGCACCTGGGCTCGCAGCTACTGGCCGAGCTAGCCGGAGCGCCTCACGGGGGCGCGGGGAGCCACGCGACCGGCCCCCGCGCCCCGCAGCCCGGCGCGACCGGCCCCGCGCCCCGCAGTCCGCGCGACGCGACCGGCCCCGCGCCCCCGCGGTCAGAGAACGCGTGTCACGGCCTCCGCCATCACCGCGTACCCCTTGTCGTCGGGGTGCAGGTGATCACCGGAGTCGTACGCCGGGTGCAGCCGGTCCGGGTCCGCCGGATCGGCCATCACCCGGTGCAGGTCCACCACCGCGTCGAACTCCCCCGCGCCCCTGATCCACTCGTTCACCTCACGGCTCACCACGGCCGCGTGCTCGCCCCAGTGGTCCGAGCCGCCGAACGGCAGCAAGGTGGCGCCGACGGTCCTCAGGTCGCCCGCCTGCCGTATCAACTCCCGGTACCCGGCAATCAGTTCCCCGGCCTCCACCACCGGCGCGGGCTTGTACGTCGGCTGCTCGTCCGTCTCGCTGAACCCGATGTCGTTGAGCCCGAGCAGCACGACGACCGTGTCCACCCCGGCCTGGCCGAGCACGTCCCGCCCGAAGCGTCCGACGCCTCTCTCCCCGTACCACGCGGAGTCGTTGAGCAGCAGGTTCCCGCCGATCCCGGCGTTCAGCACGGGCCGTCCGGTGAGCCGGGCCAGCGCGTCGGACCACCGGCGGTCCGCGCCCGGCGTGGAGCCGAACCCGTCGGTGAGGGAGTCCCCGAAGAGCGCGATCCCGTCGCGGCGGCCGCCGTCGGTCTCGACCGCGCTCAGGAAGTACCAGGACTCGCTGACCGCGTCGAAGCCCTCCCCGCTCCCGTCCGCCAGCAGGTCGCCCTGGCCGCGGTGGCTGGTGGTGAAGGCCTGCGCGTGGAAGGTGGCGGGCCCGGTCGCCGCGTCGAAGTACAGGGTGACGGTCAGCGACTGCCCGGCCGCGACGGTGAGCGGGACGGCGTCGCTGACGACCTCGCCCCGCGCGGGCATCTCGACCGCGGGGCGGCCCGCGAAGGTCACCCGCCGGCCCTCGACGCCGGCCCCCGCGACCCGCACCGGCGACGTGCCGTACGCGTTGGACAGCCGGATCCGCACCCGCTCCCCGGCCCCGCTCAGCCGCACGACCTGCCGCACCGACTGCCGCCAGAAGCCCTCCCGCGACCAGTTGGGCGTGAATCCCTCGCTCGGTGCCTGCGGTGACGCGGTCCAGACGGTGGTGAACATGGCAGCACGCCCTTCCAAATGGGACCAGGGTTCCTTTAACAGCAGACAGACTAACGGAACTCCAGACCCTTTTGGCGAAGTTGAGTACGCGTACTCAGGCGCCCCCCCGAGCCCTCGACGCACGCTGGAGGAATGCTGTGGTCCGACCCCGAGAACGAACCGCCCGAGGAACTGCGCGAGATGCAGGAGATGTTGCGCAGACTGGGGTTCTTCCTGGCGTTGGCCATGGTGCTCGCGATGATCGTGCTCGGCCTCGGCTGACGGACGCCGATACCCTGAGCCCATGACTGATCAGCCGCGCCGCCGACTCGTCCTCGCCTCGCAGTCCCCCGCCCGGCTCAACCTGCTGCGGCAGGCCGGACTGGCCCCCGAGGTGATCGTGAGCGGGGTCGACGAGGACGCCGTCCATGCCCCGACCCCCGCCGAGCTGGCGCTCGCCCTGGCCGAGGCGAAGGCCTCCGTGGTCTCCGCGCGGCCCGAGGTCAAGGGCGCGCTGGTGATCGGCTGCGACTCGGTCCTCGACCTGGACGGCGAGGCCCTCGGCAAGCCCGCCGACCGCGAGGAGGCCACCGCCCGCTGGAAGGCCATGCGCGGTCGCGCCGGCACCCTCCAGACCGGGCACTGCGTCCACGACACCGTCAGCGGACGGTACGTCTCCGCCGTCGCCTCCACCGTCGTCCGCTTCGGCGAGCCGACCGACGGCGAGATCGCCGCGTACGTCGCCTCCGGCGAACCTCTTTACGTCGCCGGGGCGTTCACCCTGGACGGCCGCTCGGCGCCGTTCATCGAGGGCATCGACGGCGACCACGGCAACGTGATCGGCATCAGCCTGCCCCTGGTACGGAAGCTGCTGGCCGAACTGGGCGTCGGGATCACGGAGTTGTGGGCGCCGGCGCAGGCGTGACGGGGCTCGCGCCGTCCCCCTCGGGGTCCTTCGGCCCGGCGTCCCGGGGCGCCGTGAGGGCGGGCTCCTGGGGACGGTCGTAGGTCATCAGCAGCAGCACGATCAGGCCGAGCACGACCACCATGAACACGAACTCGGGCCGGCCCAGCAGTCCCCACGCGAACGCGCCCAGCAGGGCGTGCACCACGGCCGCGCTGATCAGCAGGACCCTGCCGAGCCCGGCCGGCGGACGGTCGCGCAGCGCCACCAGCAGCGCGACCAGGCCGCACAGCGCGAAGTACAGGCCGAAGACGATGCCGCCGATCTTCGACGACAGCGACATCACGTCCGGGTCCATCCCCGCCAGGGACATGTCCTGCCGGTCCATGACGACGCCCATGAACCACTGCACCGCCGCGATGCCCAGGCCCTCGACGAAGAGCACGACCGCAACGACCCACGCCACCGGTCTGCGCACCACCGGCCCCCACCCACTCTCAAGCCGAGCTCTCGTTACCCCAAGTACGTTGGATACACGCGAACGCTACTAACGGGTAAACCGCGGGACAAGGGTTCGACGGAGGGCAAAGAATCATTGGGCCATTCGTAGGGACTCCACAAAGAAAGAGAGTGGTCCGCAGCACGCACTCACAGAGACCTTGACCACAGAGGAGGGCTAGGGTTTCCGGGAGGAGTCCTGCGTACCGAGGTGCGACAAGGGATTTCGCGGGTCGAGCGAGCCTCGAATCACGCTCCGTGTGGGCAAGCTCACCATTGGGGACGGGTCGAAGTGCCGTGTCGGCAGTCCCTAAACTCGGCTTGTTTCAAGGAGGGAGCCTCAATCGTGCGCAAGGTGCTCATCGCCAACCGTGGCGAAATCGCTGTCCGCGTGGCCCGGGCCTGCCGGGATGCCGGTATCGCCAGCGTGGCCGTCTACGCGGAACCGGACCGGGACGCTCTGCATGTCCGCGCCGCGGATGAGGCGTTCGCCCTGGGCGGTGACACCCCGGCCACCAGCTATCTGGACATCGAGAAGGTCCTGAACGCGGCGCGTGAGTCGGGCGCTGACGCCATCCACCCGGGGTACGGCTTCCTGTCGGAGAACGCCGACTTCGCCCAGGCCGTCCTGGACGCGGACCTGATCTGGATCGGGCCGCCCCCGCAGGCCATCCGCGACCTGGGTGACAAGGTGGCCGCCCGGCACATCGCGCAGCGCGCGGGTGCCCCGCTGGTCGCCGGCACGCCGGACCCGGTCTCCGGCGCGGAGGAGGTCGTCGCCTTCGCCGAGGAGCACGGGCTGCCCATCGCCATCAAGGCCGCCTTCGGTGGCGGCGGCCGCGGTCTGAAGGTCGCCCGCACCCTCGAAGAGGTGCCGGAGCTGTACGACTCGGCGGTCCGTGAGGCCGTCGCCGCGTTCGGTCGGGGCGAGTGCTTCGTCGAGCGCTACCTGGACAAGCCGCGGCACGTGGAGACCCAGTGCCTGGCCGACCAGCACGGCAACGTCGTGGTCGTCTCCACCCGTGACTGCTCCCTCCAGCGCCGCCACCAGAAGCTGGTCGAGGAGGCCCCGGCGCCGTTCCTGTCCGAGGCGCAGGTCGCGGAGCTGTACGCCTCCTCGAAGGCCATCCTCAAGGAGGCCGGCTATGTCGGCGCCGGCACCGTGGAGTTCCTCGTCGGCGTCGACGGGACGATCTCCTTCCTGGAGGTCAACACCCGGCTCCAGGTGGAGCACCCGGTGACCGAGGAGGTCGCGGGCATCGACCTGGTGCGCGAGATGTTCCGCATCGCCGACGGCGAGGAGCTCGGCTACGGCGACCCGGAGCTGCGCGGCCACTCCTTCGAGTTCCGCATCAACGGCGAGGACCCGGGCCGCAACTTCCTGCCCGCCCCCGGCACCGTCACCAGCTTCGCCCCGCCGTCCGGCCCGGGTGTCCGCCTGGACGCGGGCGTCGAGTCCGGCAGCGTGATCGGCCCGGCGTGGGACTCGCTCCTCGCCAAGCTGATCGTCACCGGCGCCACCCGTGAGCAGGCCCTCCAGCGGGCTGCGCGCGCCCTGGAGGAGTTCCAGGTCGAGGGCATGGCGACGGCCATCCCGTTCCACCGCGCGGTCGTCAAGGACCCGGCGTTCGCGCCGGAGCTGACCGGCAGCCAGGACCCGTTCACGGTCCACACGCGCTGGATCGAGACCGAGTTCGTCAACGAGATCAAGCCCTTCGCGGCCCCGGCGGACACCGACGCCGAGGACGAGACGGGCCGCGAGACGGTCGTCGTCGAGGTCGGCGGCAAGCGCCTCGAGGTCTCCCTGCCGTCCTCCCTCGGCATGTCGCTGGCCCGCACCGGGCTCGCGGCGGGCGCCAAGCCCAAGCGGCGCGCCGCCAAGAAGTCCGGCCCCGCCGCCTCCGGCGACACCCTCGCCTCCCCGATGCAGGGCACGATCGTCAAGATCGCCGTCGAGGAGGGCCAGGAGGTCAAGGAGGGCGACCTGGTCGTCGTCCTGGAGGCCATGAAGATGGAGCAGCCGCTCAACGCCCACAAGTCCGGCACCATCAAGGGCCTGTCCGCGGAGATCGGCTCCTCGATCACCTCGGGCGCGGCGATCTGCGAGATCAAGGACTGAGGGACCGCCCCTCCCGACAGCAGTACAGCGGTACGACATCCCGGAGCGCCCGGCGGACTGGACCACCAGCCGCCGGGCGCTCCGGCCTTCCCGGTCCCCGCTCCCCCGCTCCCCGAGACGGCCCGGACAGCCCGCTCACGCGGGGTGCGATGGCATCCTGGAGGCGCCCGGGCGGTGCGAGAGAACAGGTGGGAGCCATGGGGAACCAGGAGGCCACGGCGACGGCCGTACCGGCGCGTGCGATGCGCGCGGACGCCCGCCGCAACCACGAGCGCCTTCTCGCCGAGGCCCGCACGGCCTTCGCCGCCCATGGCGCCGAGGCGTCCCTGGAGGACGTGGCGCGCCGCGCGGGCGTGGGCATCGGCACCCTCTACCGCCACTTCCCCAACCGTGACGCCCTGTTGAGCGCGGTCTTCGAGGACGCGGTGAACGACCTGCTGGCCCGCTCCCGGGACCTCCTGACCGACCCGAACCCGTGCACGGCACTGGTGACCTGGCTGCGCGAGATGGTCGCCCAGGCAGGCGAGTACCGGGGCCTGGCCCGCGCGCTGATGTCCGTGTCGTCCGACGGCACCTCGGCTCTCGCCCGGTGCAGCGACCCGATCCGGCAGGCGGGCGGCGCCCTGCTGGCCCGGGCGCAGCGGGCGGGCGCGGTGCGCGAGGACGTGGCGATCGGCGACCTTCTCCAGCTGACGCATGCCATCGCGCTGGCGGCGGAGGAGACGCCGAAGGACCCGGACCTGGCGGACAGACTGCTGCTGCTGACCCTGCGCGGACTCACCCCGGGACACGGGGACCCACGCGACCAGCCCAAGGCCCTGTAAGCAGCCTCTGCCAAGCGGCCGCCCTCCGGGCGACGAGACCACTTTCACCACACGCCCTAGCCGTCGGCACGCGCAGCGCCACCCACCCCCACGCCGCCCCGGCGAGCAGCCGAACCCGTCCTACCGTCGCCGCATGTCGGCGACCCGCGCAGCCCGCTCAGGACCCGGCGGCGTCTCCCCGAGCACCGTGGCGGCCCTCAGGCCGGACGGGGCCCCTCGACGCGGCCCCGGGAGGCCGACGTCCCGCCGGGGCTGGCGCGGGGGGACGGAATCACCCCCCGCGTTTCCCGAGCCCCCGGCGACGGCGATCTGCACACCCTGGTCGGCGAGCGCCTGCAACTCCGTGCCCGCGCGGTCGTCGTGGGCCGGCGGCTCGTCGGTCACCAGCCGGGTGATCACATCGGTCGGCACGGTCTGGAACATCGTGTCCGTACCGAGCTTGGTGTGATCGGCGAGGACGACGACCTCCGCGGCGGCCTGCACCAGCGCCCGGTCGACGGAGGCCGACAGCATGTTGGACGTGGACAGCCCGCGCTCGGCGGTGAGACCGCTGCCGGACAGGAAGGCCCGCGAGACCCGCAGCCCCTGGAGGGACTGCTCGGCGCCGGAACCCACCAGGGCGTAGTTGGAACCGCGCAGCGTGCCGCCGGTCATCACGACTTCCACCCGGTTGGCATGGGCCAACGCCTGAGCCACCAAAAGGGAGTTGGTGACGACGGTCAGCCCGGGTACGCGAGCGAGCCGGCGGGCCAGCTCCTGTGTCGTCGTACCCGCCCCGACCACGATGGCTTCGCCTTCTTCGACGAAGTTCGCGGCGAGGTCGGCGATGGCCGTCTTCTCGGCGGTCGCGAGATGGGATTTCTGCGGAAAGCCGGACTCCCGCGTGAGGCCGCCCGGCAATACCGCACCGCCATGTCGGCGGTCGAGGAGTCCTTCTGCCTCCAGTGCGCGCACGTCCCGCCGTACGGTCACTTCGGAGGTCTGGACGACGCGGGCGAGTTCACGGAGCGACACGGCCCCGTTCGCTCGCACCATTTCGAGGATCAATTGGCGACGTTCTGCAGCGAACACGAAACTGACAGTAACCCCAACGACCGTCTGCTTTCAGCAGTATGCGCCGAATAACAGAAGTTGTTCGCACAGAAGGGTCGCAAGTGGTATAGGGCTTACGCCGCCCGACTATGCCGCACGAATGGTCGACAACTCCCTGTGACCAGGGGGGAGTCGGTTCAGGCCGTCAGCTCGCGCCCATCTCCTTACGGGTGTGGAGCTGTCGGGCCACCTCGGCGATCGACCCCGAAAGGGAGGGATACACGGTGAAGGCGTTCGCGATCTGTTCGACGGTCAGGTTGTTGTCGACCGCGATCGAGATCGGGTGGATCAGTTCCGAGGCGCGCGGCGCGACGACCACACCGCCGACCACGATCCCGGTGCCCGGGCGGCAGAAGATCTTGACGAAGCCGTCGCGGATGCCCTGCATCTTGGCGCGCGGGTTGCGCAGCAGCGGGAGCTTGACGGACCGGGCGTCGATCTTGCCCCCGTCCACGTCCGCCTGCGTGTAGCCGACGGTGGCGATCTCGGGGTCGGTGAAGACGTTGGAGGAGACCGTCTTGAGGTTGAGCGGGGCCACCGCGTCGCCGAGGAAGTGGTACATGGCGATGCGGCCCTGCATGGCGGCCACGGACGCGAGGGCGAAGACCCCGGTCACGTCACCGGCGGCGTAGACACCGGGAGCCGTCGTCCTGGACACCTTGTCGGTCCAGATGTGCCCGGAGTCGCGCAGCCGGACACCGGCCTCCTCCAGACCCAGGCCCGCGCTGTTGGGGATGGCGCCGACGGCCATGAGGCAGTGGGAGCCGGTGATGACGCGGCCGTCGGAGAGGGTGACCTCGACGCGGTCGCCCACCCGTTTGGCGGCGGCGGCGCGGGAGCGGGCCATGACGTTCATGCCGCGGCGGCGGAAGACGTCCTCCAGGACGGCGGCGGCGTCCGGGTCCTCCCCGGGCAGCACCCGGTCCCGCGACGAGACCAGCGTCACCTTGGAGCCGAGCGCCTGGTAGGCACCGGCGAACTCGGCACCGGTGACACCGGAACCGACCACGATGAGCTCTTCGGGCAGCTCGGTCAGGTCGTAGACCTGGGTCCAGTTGAGGATGCGCTCGCCGTCGGGCTGGGCGTCGGGCAGCTCACGGGGGTGGCCGCCGGTCGCGATGAGGACGGCGTCGGCGGTGAGGGTCTCCTCGGTGCCGTCCGCGGCGGTGACGACGACCTTGCGGGAGCCGTCGAGGGACTGCATGCCGTCGAGACGGCCGCGGCCGCGCAGCACGCGGGCGCCGGCGCGGGTGACCGAGGCGGTGATGTCGTGGGACTGCGCGAGCGCGAGCCGCTTCACCCGCCGGTTGACCTTCCCGAGGTCCACGCCGACCACCCGGGCGGCCTGCTCCAGGGGAGGGGTGTCGTCGGCGACGATGATGCCGAGCTCTTCGTACGACGAATCGAAGGTCGTCATGACCTCGGCCGTAGCGATAAGGGTCTTCGACGGCACGCAGTCGGTCAGCACCGACGCCCCGCCCAGACCGTCGCAGTCGACGACGGTCACCTCCGCGCCGAGCTGCGCCGCTACCAGCGCAGCTTCGTATCCGCCGGGTCCGCCACCGATGATCACGATCCGAGTCACGTACTCCATTGTCCCGCACGCCTCAAGGTGCTACTGCCCGGGGGCGGCGGGACGGGCCATCTTGTTACCTACGGGACGGGCGGGTCGACCGTTTCGACTGCCGTACCCTCTCCCCATGTCGCTCTACGCCGCGTACGCCGGCAACCTCGACGCGCGGCTGATGACCCGCCGCGCACCGCACTCGCCGCTGCGCGCGACCGGCTGGCTGAACGGATGGCGGCTGACCTTCGGCGGCGAGCAGATGGGCTGGGAGGGCGCGCTCGCGACCCTGGTCGAGGACCCCGAGTCGCAGGTCTTCGTGGCGCTGTACGACCTGGCGCCCCTGGACGAGGAGTCGATGGACCGCTGGGAGGGCGTCGGCCTCGGCATCTACCGCCGGATGCGGGTCCGGGTGCACACCCTGGAGAGCGAGGAGTCGGCGTGGGTGTACGTCCTCGACGCGTACGAGGGCGGCCTGCCCTCCGCGCGGTACCTCGGCGAGATCGCGGACGCGGCCGAGTCGGCGGGCGCGCCCCACGACTATGTGATGGAACTCCGCAAGCGACCGTGCTGACGCGGACGTCACACCGTTCGTCGGAAACGACAAGACAACGATCGGCAACCCGTTCGCTCTGTCATCTACGCGCGTAGGCGGAAACCGGCTACGCTCATCCGCGTGAACGCATCTCTTCTTCCGGACGACATCCAGGGCGACCCGCACGCCGCCGCCGACGCCGCCGCCGCGCGCCTGCGCGAACTGACCGGCGCCGAGACCCACGACGTCGCCCTGGTGATGGGCTCCGGCTGGGCGCCGGCCGTGGACGCGCTCGGCGCTCCCGACGCCGAGTTCCAGGTCACCGAGCTGCCCGGCTTCCCGCCGCCGGCGGTCGAGGGCCACGGCGGCAAGATCCGCTCGTACCAGATCGGCGAGAAGCGGGCCCTGGTCTTCCTGGGCCGCACGCACTACTACGAGGGCCGCGGGGTGGCCGCGGTCGCGCACGGCGTCCGTACGGCGGTCGCGGCCGGCTGCAAGACGATCGTCCTCACCAACGGCTGCGGCGGCCTGCGCGAGGGCATGCGCCCCGGCCAGCCCGTCCTGATCAGCGACCACATCAACCTCACGGCGACCTCCCCGATCATCGGCGCGAACTTCGTCGACCTGACCGACCTCTACTCCCCCCGCCTGCGCGCCCTGTGCAAGGAGATCGACCCCACGCTGGAGGAGGGCGTCTACGCCCAGTTCCCCGGCCCGCACTACGAGACCCCGGCCGAGATCCGCATGGCCCGCGTTATCGGCGCGGACCTCGTGGGCATGTCGACGGTCCTGGAAGCGATCGCCGCCCGCGAGGCAGGCGCGGAGATCCTCGGCATCTCCCTGGTGACCAACCTCGCCGCAGGCATGACGGGCGAGCCCCTGAACCACGAGGAGGTCCTCCAGGCAGGCCGCGACTCGGCGACCCGCATGGGCGCGCTACTGGCCCAGGTACTGGGCCGCATCTGAGAGCCGTACGGCGGCTGCGGCCCGGCGGGGGCTGATCGCGCAGTTCCCCGCGCCCCTGGGTTGCAGTGGACCTGCGCCACGACGGGACCGTCAGCCGCCGCGCCCGCCCCCACGAACCGTTGGCCGCCGACGGCGCGCAGGGGACGGGGTGGGGGGTGCCCGCCCGCAGCGGCCGGCGTCAGTCACCGAGCACAACGCAACCCACCGAGCCGCCGGCCCGAGGACGGACACCCCCCACCCCGGCCCCGACCCGAAACGCGCCCGCACGCGCTGCACAAGCCCCCACCGACCCGCAACGGGCCGCCGCAGGCACCCAGGGGCGCGGGGAACTGCGCAAGAACGCCCGCCCCCACCGACCCGCACACAGAACCGCAAACCCGCCGGAGGCAACCGTGCACGACGATCTCACCGCCCGGGCCACAACCTGGCTCACCGAGGACCCCGACCCGGACACCCGCGCCGAGCTCGCCGCCCTCATCGAGGCCGGAGACGTCACCGAACTGGAAGCCCGCTTCGCCGGCACCCTCCAGTTCGGCACAGCAGGCCTCCGCGGCGAACTGGGCGCAGGCCCGATGCGCATGAACCGCGCGGTCGTGATCCGCGCCGCCGCCGGCCTGGCCGCGTACCTCAAGAAGCAGGGCAGCACGGACAGCCTCGTGGTCATCGGCTACGACGCCCGCCACAAGTCGGAGGACTTCGCCCGGGACACCGCGGCCGTGATGACCGGCGCGGGCCTCACCGCGGCGGTCCTCCCCCGCCCCCTCCCCACCCCCGTCCTGGCGTACGCCATAAGGCACCTCGGCGCGGTCGCCGGCGTGGAGGTCACCGCCAGCCACAACCCGCCCCGGGACAACGGCTACAAGGTCTACCTCGGCGACGGCTCCCAGATCGTCCCGCCCGCGGACGCGGAGATCGCGGCCGAGATCGACGCCGTGGGGTCCCTGGCCGACGTGCCCCGCCCGGACTCCGGCTGGCAGACCCTCGACGACGCCGTCCTGGACGCCTACCTGGCCCGCACGGACGCGGTGCTGACCGCCGGCTCCCCCCGCACCGCCCGCACCGTCTACACGGCGATGCACGGCGTCGGCAAGGACACCCTCCTCGCGGCCTTCGCCCGAGCCGGTTTCCCCGCCCCGGAACTCGTCGCCGAACAGGCCGAGCCCGACCCGGACTTCCCGACCGTCGCCTTCCCCAACCCGGAGGAGCCCGGCGCGATGCACCTGGCCTTCGCGAAGGCCGCCGAGACGGACCCGGACCTGATCATCGCGAACGACCCCGACGCGGACCGCTGCGCGGTGGCGGTCAAGGAGGACGGCGCCTGGCGCATGCTGAGGGGCGACGAGGTGGGCGCCCTCCTCGCCGCCCACCTGGTCCGCCGCGGAGCGCAGGGCACCTTCGCCGAGTCGATCGTCTCCTCCTCCCTGCTCGGCCGGATCGCCGAGAAGGCCGGTCTGCCCTACGAGGAGACCCTCACCGGCTTCAAGTGGATCGCCCGCGTCGACGGTCTGCGCTACGGCTACGAGGAGGCCCTCGGCTACTGCGTGGACCCGGAGGGCGTCCGGGACAAGGACGGCATCACCGCCGCCCTGCTGGTCACGGAGCTGGCGTCGGAGCTGAAGGAGGAGGGCCGTACGCTGCTCGACCTCCTCGACGACCTGGCCGTGGAGCACGGGCTGCACGCCACCGACCAGCTCTCGGTCCGGGTGCAGGACCTCTCGGTCATCGCCGACGCCATGCGGCGCCTGCGCGAGCGGCCGCCGACGGAGCTGGCGGGTCTGGCCGTCGCCCGGGCGGAGGACCTGACCCGGGGCACGGACAGGCTGCCGCCCACGGACGGCCTGCGGTACACCCTGGACGGCGCCCGCGTCATCGTCCGGCCCAGCGGCACCGAGCCCAAGCTCAAGTGCTACCTGGAGGTCGTGGTCCCGGTCCAGGACCACGCCGAGCTGCCCGCGGCCCGCGCGAAGGCGACGGAGCTGCTGGCGGCGATCAAGCGGGACCTGTCCGCGGCGGCCGGCATCTGAGCCACGCCGCGCCGCGGCATCCGACCCACCCGTTGGGGCGTCCTGACCGACCAGGGCGCCCCAACGGGTGATTTCGCGACGCCGACTGACGCGCGCTCCCCGCCCGGGCGCCCACCCCGGGAATGGTGGACGGGCACCCGTCCGCCGAGCCCCGGAGCCGCCCCGTGTCCTCGACCGCCCCCAAGACCGCGCCCGGCGGCGGCATCCCGGGCAGCCGGCGCCCCGAGTCCGTGCCCCGCCGCCATCCCGTCGCCGTCGCCCTGCGCCGCGCGGCCCCGGCGCTCGGCGCCTTTCTCGCCGTACGCCTGGCCGGTCTGCTGTTCCTCGCGCTGTGGGCCCATCACCAGGATCACGGGGTGTGGCCGATCCTGGCGCGGCAGTGGGACGCGAAGTGGTACCTCGGCATCGCGGACCACGGCTATGCCCGGCGTGTCGGCTCCGAGGGAAGCAATCTGGCGTTCTTCCCGCTCCACCCGGTCCTGGTCAAGGTGGTCGCGGCCGTCACCCCCGGCACCCGGGCCACCACCGGGCTCTGTCTCGCCGTGGCCGCCTCCTTCGCCGCGGCCTGGGGTGTCTTCGCGGTGGGCGACCGTCTGCACGGCCGCCGGGTGGGGGTCCTGCTGACCATCCTGTGGGCCGCGTACCCGGTCGGCCTGGTGCAGTGGATGGGCTACACCGAGTCCCTGTTCACCGCGTGCGCGGCCTGGTCGCTGTACGCCGTGCTGGGCCGCCGGTGGCTGTGGGCGGCGGCGCTGGCCGTGCTCGCGGGGCTGACGCGGCCGACCGGTGTCGCGGTGGCCGCCGCGGTCACCGTGACGGCGCTGCTCTCCCTGCGCCGCGGTTTCTCGGCACGTGCCCTGTCGGCCGCCCTGCTCGCGCCGCTGGGCTGGTGCGGGTTCCTGGCCTGGGTGGGGTGGCGGGTGGGCCGTTGGGACGGCTACTTCGCCGAGCAGCGGCTGTGGAGCAACGAGATGGACGGCGGCCTGCGGACCCTGCGCGAGATCCGCCAGCTGCTGGTGCGGGACGCCACCCCGCATCTGTTCCTGGTGCTGGTGACGGCGGTGCTGATCGCCTCGGTGGCGCTCTTCGCCCTGTCGGTGCGCGACCGCCAGCCACTTCCCCTGCTGGTGTTCACGGGCGTCCTGCTGGTCATCGTCCTGACCAGCGGCGGTGTCTACTTCCCGCGCGCCCGCTACCTCCTGCCCGCCTTCCCCCTGTTGCTCCCCCTCGCGCTCCGCCTGGCCCACGCTCCCCGCCGCCACCGCGTCCTGGCGCTGTCGACCGCGGTGGCGGGCTCGGTGTACTGGGGCGCGCACATGGTCCTGGTGTGGACGGGGGCGCCGTGACGGCCGCGTGCTACGGGATCAGCACCAACGCCGCCGCGAAGACGACTCCCAGGGCCACGGCGAGGGGCCACTGGGGGCGCCCGCGTTCCCGCCCGCTCGCCGCGACCGTGGGTCGCAGTGCCGGGTCCTGCCCCATCGCGGTGATCTCGGCGGCGGCGCGCTCGTAGGGGTGGGTCCAGCCCAGCCGCCGTTCCAGCCGGGGCCAGCGGGGGCTGCGGACCGTCCAGGTGGGGAAGGCCGCCCGGTGGCTGCCGAGCGTGAGCTCGGTGCCCTTGCAGCGGGTCACGCGCAGGTGGTCCCAGGCGATGTGGTGGGTGCGGCGGAAGCCGTTGCACCACAGGCCCTCGCTGTCGGCGGTGACGGTCCAGGCGAGCTTGCGCGGGAGCAGCAGGGCTCCGCCGAGCGCCACGAGACCGCCGAGGACGTAGCGCCAGAACCAGCCGGTCTCGTCCAGGGTGACGTGGCCGAACCACAGGACCAGGACCAGGGCCGTCAGCCGTTCGAGCCAGCCGGCGTGCCAGCGCCGCACGGTTCCCGAGCCGAGCTGGGCGACCGCCTCCTCGGCGGCCCGGCGGCCCAGCTCCCGGTACACCGCCTTGCGGGTCCCCGCCCGCTTCTCGTCCACGATGCGGTCGCGTCCGAACCGGTCCGACAGGGGCCGCACGGGCCCCTGCGACCGCTCGACCAGCGGCGGCTCGCCGGGCTCCTCGTCGGCGCTGACGAGAAGGATCTCGGCGCCGTCGTACGGAGCGCCGTACAGGACGGCCTCGCGCAGGGGGCCGGGCTCCTCCTCGTCGATCCGGTCGAGGGCCTCCCGCATCTCCGCCTCGGCCGCCTCCTCGTCGAAGCCGTCGTCCGCTTCCTCGAAGAAGGGTTCGCCCTCGTCCTCGGGCTCCGACATCGAGACGGTGAACAGGGGGCGCAGCGCGCCCAGGTCGTCGGCCGCGTAGACCTCGGTGTCCACGTCGGCGTTCTCCCGTACGAGCACGCGCAGGACGGGGGCGGGTGCGCCGCGCAGGACGGCGGCGCGGCGGCGGCCGAGGAGGCCGGAGAGGACGGCGGTGAGGCCGAGCCCGGTCACGTAGAGGCCCGCCGCCACGAGCACGTGGTCGTCCCCGGGCCCGAACGTGGCGACCCCCGCGGCACCGGTCGCCGTCACGGCCAGCCCGAACCAGGCCAGGAGTTTGCCCCGCCGGAACGTCTTGCCCTCGTCCGGCGGTACGGCCGTCGCCCCGCCGGCCGCCGCCAGGGCCGCCGCCCGCTGCCGTCCGCGCGCGACGAGCCGGAGCATGGCGAGCGCCCAGGCCAGCAGCAGGAACGCGAGCACGGGCAGGGTCACCGGCCACGGCAGTGGCTGCTGGGCGGGGCCCACGAAGAGCAGGACCGGCACCGAGACCCGTACGACCTCGGGCCGTACCGCCAGCCAGATCGCGTGGAGCGCGACGACGGCCGCAGCCCATGGACGCAGGTCGGTCGCCAGCGCCAGGGCGCCGGAGCCGAGCAGACCGGCCGGCACCACCCCGACGAGGACGCCCATGCCGAGGCGCACCGGCACCCACCGGGCCGGCAGTGCCTGCGTCCACCGCCGGGTCTGCTCCCCGTCCCAGGGGAGGCAGCCGTCGGGTATCGCGGAGGCGGGCAGCGGCAGCGGCCGCTGGAGGTTCGTGCTCATCGGTTTCCCAGACACTCGGACCACACGGGTGGTTGCGGTCCCCGGGTCCGCTGCCGGGCGGCACGCCGAGGTGAGGCCGCATCCTCACCCCGGAAGCCGTGAAAGCACAGACGGCTCAGCCTGTTGCGATCAAGATCACCAGGAGTACCGCTCCCGCGACCACCGGCGCGAAGATCTCGTACGCCCAGCGCACGGTGACCTCGCCCTGGGCGCTCTCGGCCGTCCCGCGTGTCTCCATGAGCTCGCGCAGGTCGTCCATGATCTTGTCGGTCTCGGCCCGGACCGGCCCGGTGTCGGGCGCGGGGGCGGCGCCACCGCCGCCGAAGCCGAGTCGCAACCCGGTACCGCCGCCGCGCTCGATGCGCGCGTCCTTGCGCGCCGCCCTCTTGCGGGCGCGCAGCGACACCGGGACGGCCCAGAGCTGGAACTTGGTCCCGGACTCGGCGACGACCTCGTTGGAGTAACCGGAGCGCAGCGCGGCGACCTGGCCCCAGGGCAGCACGATCACGCGGAACGGGTTGCGGATGCGCAGCCGGTCCTCGCCCGCGTAGACGGCCGGCCGTACCGTGAAGGCGACGATCAGCGGGATCACGAGGATCATCGAGGCGAGCGCCAGCCAGGGGGTGCGGTCCTCGCCCTGGACCAGGGCGTCGATGCCGAGCCAGAGGGAGATGGCGAGCAGCAGGACGCCTCCGGCGATGCCGGCGGGCGACCGGTAGATCCGGTCCTTGGACTCGGGTGCCGGAGGCTGCGGCGCTGGTGACTCGTGGTCCGGGGTCGTCATGGTGCCGATTCTCCACGACGGTGCCGCCGGCGCTCGTACGCGGTCCCCGCGTCAGGGACGAGCGTCCGGGGGTGTACAGCCGCTACGCGCGTAGATATGCTCGTCTGGTGACCATGCCCACCACTGCATCTCCCGCACACCCGCTTACGGATGTCACCGCGTCCGACAGCACGCTGCGTCGCTTCCTGCACGGGCTGCCCGGCGTCGACGCGGTCGGCCTGGAGGCGCGCGCCGCCTCCCTCGGCACCCGTTCCATCAAGACGACCGCCAAGGCGTACGCCATCGACCTCGCCATCTCGATGGTCGACCTGACGACGCTGGAAGGCGCGGACACCCCGGGCAAGGTCCGGGCGCTCGGCGCCAAGGCGGTCCACCCCGACCCGACCGACCGCACGACCCCGGCCACGGCCGCCGTCTGCGTCTATCCCGACATGGTGGCCGCCGCCAAGGAGGCCGTCACCGGCTCCTCGGTGAAGGTCGCCTCGGTGGCCACCGCCTTCCCCGCGGGCCGCGCCGCGCTGCCGGTGAAGCTCGCCGACGTCCACGACGCCGTGGCCGCGGGCGCCGACGAGATCGACATGGTCATCGACCGCGGGGCGTTCCTCGCGGGCCACTACCTGAAGGTCCACGACGAGATCGTCGCCGTGAAGGAGGCCTGCGGGACCAGCGCCCGGCTCAAGGTCATCTTCGAGACCGGTGAGCTCTCGACGTACGACAACATCCGCCGCGCGAGCTGGCTCGGCATGCTGGCCGGCGCGGACTTCATCAAGACCTCCACCGGCAAGGTCGCGGTCAACGCCACCCCCGCCAACACCCTGCTGATGCTGGAGGCGGTGCGCGACTTCCGCGCCCAGACCGGTGTCCAGGTCGGTGTGAAGCCGGCCGGCGGCATCCGCACCACCAAGGACGCCGTCAAGTTCCTCGTGCTGGTCAACGAGACCGTGGGCGAGGACTGGCTGGACAACCACTGGTTCCGCTTCGGCGCCTCCTCGCTCCTGAACGACCTGCTGATGCAGCGTCAGAAGCTGGCCACCGGCCGTTACTCCGGCCCCGACTACGTGACGGTGGACTGATCCACATGGCATCTGCATTCGAGTACGCACCGGCGCCCGAGTCCCGCGCGGTCGTCGACATCACGCCGTCCTACGGCCTGTTCATCGACGGCGAGTTCGTCGAGGCGGCCGACGGCAAGGTCTTCAAGACCGTCAGCCCCGCCACCGAGGAGGTCCTCTCCGAGGTGGCCCAGGCCGGCGCGGCGGACGTCGACCGTGCCGTGGCGGCCGCCCGCAGGGCCTTCGAGACGTGGTCCGCGCTGCCCGGCGCCGAGCGCGCCAAGTACCTGTTCCGGATCGCCCGGATCATCCAGGAGCGCAGCCGTGAACTCGCGGTCCTGGAGACCTTGGACAACGGCAAGCCCATCAAGGAGACGAGGGACGCCGACCTCCCCCTGGTGGCGGCCCACTTCTTCTACTACGCGGGCTGGGCCGACAAGCTCGACCACGCCGGCTTCGGCGCGAGCCCGCGTCCGCTGGGCGTGGCCGGCCAGGTCATCCCCTGGAACTTCCCGCTGCTGATGCTGGCCTGGAAGATCGCCCCGGCCCTCGCGACCGGCAACACGGTCGTGCTGAAGCCCGCAGAGACCACCCCCCTGTCGGCGTTGTTCTTCGCGGACATCTGCCGCCAGGCCGGTCTCCCCAAGGGCGTCGTCAACATCCTCCCCGGCTACGGCGACGCGGGCGCGGCGCTCGTCGAGCACCCCGACGTGAACAAGGTGGCCTTCACCGGCTCCACCGCGGTCGGCAAGGCGATCGCCCGGCAGGTGGCGGGCACGCGGAAGAAGGTCACCCTCGAACTGGGCGGCAAGGGCGCCAACATCGTCTTCGACGACGCCCCGATCGACCAGGCCGTCGAGGGCATCGTCACCGGCATCTTCTTCAACCAGGGCCAGGTCTGCTGCGCGGGCTCCCGACTGCTGGTCCAGGAGTCGATCCAGGACGAGCTGCTGGACTCCCTCAAGCGCAGGCTCTCCACGCTGCGCCTCGGCGACCCGCTGGACAAGAACACCGACATCGGCGCGATCAACTCCGCGGAGCAGCTCTCCCGGATCACCACCCTCGTCGAACAGGGCGAGGCGGAGGGCGCCGAGCGCTGGTCGCCGGCCTGCGAACTGCCCTCCTCCGGCTACTGGTTCGCCCCGACGCTCTTCACCAACGTCACCCAGGCGCACACCATCGCCCGCGACGAGATCTTCGGCCCGGTCCTGTCGGTCCTGACCTTCCGTACGCCGGACGAGGCCGTCGCCAAGGCCAACAACAGCCAGTACGGCCTGTCGGCGGGCATCTGGACGGAGAAGGGCTCCCGGATCCTCGCGGTCGCGGGCAAGCTGCGCGCGGGCGTCATCTGGTCCAACACGTTCAACAAGTTCGACCCGACCTCGCCGTTCGGCGGCTACAAGGAGTCGGGCTTCGGCCGCGAGGGCGGTCGGCACGGCCTGGAGGCGTACCTCGATGTCTGACCGTCTGCGTGTCTTCAAGACCTACAAGCTGTACGTCGGCGGGAAGTTCCCGCGTTCCGAGAGCGGCCGGGTGTACGAGGTGACGGACTCCAAGGGCGACTGGCTGGCCAACGCACCGCAGTCGAGCCGCAAGGACGCCCGCGACGCGGTCGTCGCCGCCCGCAAGGCGTTCGGCGGCTGGGCGGGGGCCACGGCCTACAACCGCGGTCAGATCCTCTACCGGGTCGCCGAGATGCTGGAGGGCCGCAAGGCGCAGTTCGTGCGCGAGGTGGCCGACGCCGAGGGGCTGTCGAAGTCCAAGGCGGCCGAGCAGGTCGACGCCACCGTCGACCGCTGGGTCTGGTACGCGGGCTGGACCGACAAGATCGCCCAGGTGGTCGGTGGCGGCAACCCGGTCGCGGGCCCCTTCTTCAACCTCTCCACCCCGGAGCCGACCGGTGTGGTGGCCGTGCTGGCCCCGCAGGAGTCGTCCTTCCTGGGCCTGGTCTCGGTCCTCGCCCCGGTGATCGCCACCGGCAACACCGCGGTCGTGGTCGCCTCGGAGAGGTCCCCGCTGCCCGCCCTGTCGCTGGGCGAGGTGCTGGCCACCTCCGACGTGCCCGGCGGGGTCGTCAACGTCCTGTCCGGCCGTACGGCGGAGCTCGCGGCACCACTGGCCGCGCACCAGGACGTCAACGCGCTCGACCTCGCGGGCGCCGACGAGGCACTGGCGAAGGAGCTGGAGATCGCGGCGGCCGACAACCTCAAGCGCGTGCTGCGTCCACAGGCTGTGGATTATTCGGTGACCCCGGGCATCGACCGCATGACGGCGTTCCTGGAGACCAAGACGGTCTGGCACCCGACGGGATCGCTGGGCGCGTCGGGCTCGTCGTACTGAGCCCCTGAGAACCGGAGAGCCGCGTCTCCCCTCCGTCCGGGGGTGACGCGGCTCTTCGCCGTCCGGGGGCGGCGCGGCTCCTCGCCGTCCGCTCAGCCGTTGCCCAGCAGCCCCGCCGCCTGTCCGACCACCGGGAGGCCGCCGATCGACTGCGCCTGCGCCACCGGGCCGGTCAGGGCCTGCGAGGTCAGGGGCTGGAAGTCGGCGAGCTGGGTGCCGAGTCCGTTGTCGAGGGGGTCGACGCCGGTGCCCGCGAGGGGGTTGGGCTTGAGGTTGGTCACCGGGCCGGTGACGTAGCCGACCGTGGCGGTCAGGCTCTGGAGTCCGGACTGCGGGTCGATCTTGCCCAGCGAGGTGGGGCGGGTGCGCACCAGCTCGTCCATGACCGGCTGGGTGTCCGCGGCGGCCGTCGCCGCGCCCGCGCCCAGGGCCACGCCCGCGGTCGCGAGGGCGGCCAGCGCGCGCTGGGTGGTGGGGATGGAGGAAGACGCGTGTCGGGGCATTGCTGGAGCCACCTTCGACTTGCTCAGGGTAATCAGGTCGACACGAAGGGTAGTTGACGTCCGGCGTACGCTCCACCGCCGACCCGCGGACGTGGCCGCCGAGGGGGCCCTGGCCGTGTGACGCGCACTGCAAAGCCGGTCCCCGGGGTCGATGAACAGCAGGTGAATGCCGCACACTGGTGTCCCGTGAGTTCCCCTTCGTCCATACCGACGCGAGTCGTGCTGCTCTGCGGCCCCTCCGGCTCCGGCAAGTCCCTCCTCGCGGCCCGTTCCGGTCTCCCGGTGCTCAGGCTCGACGACTTCTACAAGGAGGGCGACGACCCGACCCTGCCGCTGGTGGCGGGGAGCTCCGACATCGACTGGGACCACCCCGGGTCCTGGGACGCGGACGTCGCCGTCGCGGCCATCGTCGAGCTGTGCCGCACGGGCCGTACCGACGTCCCGACCTACGACATCGCGCTGAGCGCCCGCACCGGCGCGGAGCGCGTCGACATCGGGCGGACCCCGCTGTTCATCGCGGAGGGCATCTTCGCCGCCGAGATCGTCACGCGCTGCCGTGAACTCGGCGTCCTCGCCGACGCGCTGTGCCTGAGCCGCGGTCCCGTCCGGACGTTCCGCCGGCGCTTCCTGCGGGACCTCAAGGAGGGCCGCAAGTCCGTGCCGTTCCTCCTGCGCCGCGGCTGGCGGCTGATGCGGCAGGAGCGCACGATCGTCTCCCGGCAGACCGCGCTCGGCGCCCACGCCTGCGGCAAGGACGAGGCGTTGGGCCGCCTCGCCGCGGCCGCCGCGGGCCGTCACCCGGCGGCCTCGACACCGGCGGCCTGAACGAATCCGGTGCCCACACCGTCGTAGGACCATGACGATCAGGCGTGGAGCGGTGTGGATGACGGCCGGAATGCTGGCTTTGGGCGGATGCGCGGAGTCGAGCGGCTCGGCCGCCTCCTGCGCGGGCACGGTGACCTATGACGGGCGGCGCTATCTGCCCACCGAGAAGTCCGTCTTCACCGTGGGCGAGCGGCTGGGCACGGCGACGGTCGAGGAGTGCGACGACACCGGCGACGGCGCGGCGAACGGCAGCGCCGAGCATACGACCGGGGCGTACGCGATCAAGGGCGTGGACCCCGCCGAGAGCGTCGCCGTGGGGGACACGCCCGCCGAGGCGGCTCCCATGGCGGCCCGCTGAGCACACGCACCAAAGCGGGACTGGACGGACCCCCCGGTCCTCCAGCCCCGCGTCGGCGCTTCCCCCGTGGTGGTGCTTCCCCCGTTTTCCCCCGTTTCCCCCCGGTTTCCCCCCGGTGGTGCTTCCCCCGTGTTGCCGCACCACCGTCACCGCTCCCCCGTGGTGGTGCTCCCCCCGAACCTTCAGGCGACGAGCTCCCCGAAGGCGTCCTCCTCGTCACGGCCGAAGCTGAGGACCTCGTCCTCACGCAGCCGGCGGAGCGACCGCCAGATGCTGGACTTCACCGTGCCGACACTGATGTCGAGGATGTCCGCGATCTCCGGGTCGGTGCGGCCCTCGTAGTAGCGGAGGACCAGCATCGTGCGCTGGAGTTCGGGCAGCCGGGCCAGCGCCTGCCACAGGACCGCGCGCAGTTCCGTGCCGCGCATCGCGTCCGTGTCGCCGGGCGTCTCCGGCAGTTCCTCGGTCGGGTACTCGTTCAGCTTGCGGCGGCGCCACGCGCTGATGTGCAGGTTGGTCATGGTGCGGCGGAGGTATCCGCCGACCGCCGCCTTGTCACTGATCCGGTCCCACGCCCGGTACGTCGAGAACAACGCGCTCTGCAGCAGGTCCTCGGCCTCGAAGCGGTCACCGGTGAGGTGATAGGCGGTTGCGTACAGGGAGGCGCGGCGCTCCTGGACGTAGGCGGTGAACTCCGCCTCCGACAGCGAACGACGCTCCCCCGAGCCCTCCCCGTACGCGGTTCCCCCGACCGTGCCCTTGGCGGCCACCGCCGCGGGCTCCCCCGTGACACTGTCAACCACCGTCATGTACACGGTGTGCTGACGCCCGGCGCCGCGAGCGCACCCCCGCCCGCTCACGGCGCCGGACTTCTCGGAACCCCGGCCCCCGTGCACGTCGTGCAGACGCGTGATCACTGCGCTGGTGCTGTTGCTGTGCAGCGTGTTCATCTCGCGCCCCCCGTCGTGGACTTCCGGTGTTCGGCTTGCTCAGGCGGTGGTTCCTTGCCTGTGCCGAGAATCCTGCCGCCGCACCTTCATGGCCGTGTCCGCCGACTGTCACAGACCTGTCACAGGGGCTCGTCCCGGGAATCGCACAGGACGAACACAGAGAGCAGCGCTATGTGCACGTACCTGTCCAGGTGTCGAAACCGCACCCCGCCATGGGCCAGAATGAGCCCCGTGCCTTCCCTGTTGCTGATCGAGGACGACGACGCCATCCGTACGGCCCTGGAGCTGTCTCTGACGCGCCAGGGTCACCGGGTTGCCACCGCTGCCACCGGCGAGGACGGCCTGAAGCTGCTGCGTGAGCAGCGGCCGGACCTGATCGTGCTGGACGTGATGCTGCCCGGCATCGACGGGTTCGAGGTGTGCCGGCGCATCCGGCGCACGGACCAGCTGCCGATCATCCTGCTGACCGCGCGCAGCGACGACATCGACGTCGTGGTCGGTCTGGAGTCCGGCGCCGACGACTATGTCGTCAAACCCGTGCAGGGGCGCGTCCTCGACGCCCGTATCCGGGCCGTGCTGCGGCGCGGGGAGCGGGAGGCCAACGACGCGGCGACCTTCGGCTCGCTCGTCATCGACCGCGCGGCCATGACCGTGACGAAGAACGGCGAGGACCTCCAGCTCACGCCCACCGAGCTGCGGTTGCTGCTGGAGCTGAGCCGGCGGCCGGGGCAGGCGCTGTCCCGGCAGCAGCTGCTCCGACTGGTGTGGGAGCACGACTACCTCGGTGACTCGCGGCTCGTCGACGCCTGTGTGCAGCGGCTGCGCGCCAAGGTCGAGGACGTGCCGTCGTCCCCGACGCTGATCCGTACGGTCCGTGGTGTCGGCTACCGGCTGGACACGCCTCAGTGACCCAGGCGCAAGGGGGGGTCCGCGGCTGGGCCGCGGACCGCAAGGGACATCTGTCACGGCTGAGGTTCACCAGTCTGCGCCTGCGCCTGGTCGTGGTCTTCGGCCTGGTGGCGCTGACCGCCGCGGTCTCCGCGTCCGGGATCGCCTACTGGCTCAACCGCGAGGCGGTGCTCACCCGCACCCAGGACGCGGTGCTGCGCGACTTCCAGCAGGAGATGCAGAACCACGCGGGCCTGCTGCCGGAACTCCCCGAACAGCACGAACTCCAGCGCACCGCCCAGGAGATGGCCAACAGCAGCCAGCGCTTCAGCGTGCTGCTCGTCGCCCAGAACTCCGACGGCACGGCGCTGTACGCCAACTCCGGCGCCCTGAACGGCTTCTCGCTACAGGACGTGCCCACGTCGCTGCGGGCCGCGGTAGACGAGGAGCAGGACGTCGACTCGGCCAACAAGTACCCGTACCACCTGTACTGGCAGCGCACGGTCGACGACGGCACGCCGTACCTCGTGGCCGGCGCCAAGGTGATCAACGGCGGTACGACCGGCTACATGCTCAAGTCCCTGGAGCCGGAGGCCAAGGACCTCAACTCCCTGGCCTGGTCGCTCGGTATCGCCACCGGCCTCGCCCTGATCGGCTCCGCGCTGCTCGCGCAGGCCGCCGCGACGACCGTGCTGAAGCCGGTGCACCGCCTCGGGGTCGCCGCCCGCCGGCTCGGCGAGGGCAAGCTGGACACCCGGCTCCGCGTCTCCGGGACCGACGAACTCGCCGATCTGTCACGGACGTTCAACGACGCGGCCGAGGCCCTGGAGAAACGGGTCGACGACATGGCCGCGCGGGACGACGCCTCCCGCCGGTTCGTCGCGGACATGAGCCACGAACTCCGCACCCCCCTCACCGCGATCACCGCCGTCACGGAGATCCTGGAGGAGGAACTGGAGGCGGAGACCGGGTCGATGGACCCGATGATCGAGCCCGCCGTGCGGCTGGTGGTCAGCGAGACCCGGCGCCTGAACGACCTCGTCGAGAACCTCATGGAGGTCACCCGCTTCGACGCGGGCACGGCCCGACTGGTCCTGGACGACGTCGACCTCGCCGACCAGATCACCGCGTGCATCGATGCCCGCGCCTGGCTGGACGCGGTGGAGCTGGACGCCGAACGCGGCCTGCACGCCCGCCTGGACCCGCGGCGCCTGGACGTGATCCTGGCGAACCTCATCGGCAACGCCCTCAAGCACGGCGGCTCGCCGGTGCGGGTCGCGGTGCGGCAGGCGGACGAGTCGGTCGTCATCGAGGTCCGGGACCACGGGCCCGGCATCCCCGAGGACGTCCTGCCGCACGTCTTCGACCGGTTCTACAAGGCGAGCGCCTCCCGCCCCCGCTCCGAGGGCAGCGGACTCGGCCTCTCCATCGCCCTGGAGAACGCCCACATCCACGGCGGCGAGATCACCGCCGCGAACTCCTCCGAGGGAGGCGCGGTGTTCACGCTGCGCCTGCCCAGGGACGCGTCGGAGCTGGCCCTGGAGGGCGAGGGGAAGCAGAGCTCATGAGGGTACGGCGAGGGCGGGAGCGGCGAGCCATGGGGACCGTACGGCGGCTGCTGGTGCCGGCGGTGCTGGCCGCGTCGGCCACCGGGTGCGGCATCCGGGCGACGGAGGTGCCGACGGACTTCGGCCCGGCGCCCTCCCGGGTGCACTGCTCGGTCTCCGAGCCGGACGTCTCCCCCCGGTCCTCGCGCGGTCTGCCGGTCCAGGTGTTCCTGCTGTGCGGCTCCTCGCTGGTGGCCGTCGACCGGACGGTGAGCGTCGAGGACGGCACGGCGGACTCCCGGCAGCGGGTCCTGGTGGCGCAGGAGCTGCTGAACGAGCTCGCCGCGGCGCCGTCGGCCGGTGAGCGGGAGGCCGGGTACAAGACGACCGTGCGCGACGGCATGACGGTGACCGGGCCGCGCCCCGAGGACCCCGAGGACACCCTCCGGCTGAGCTATCCGCCGGACGCCCTCACCAAGTCCTCCCTCGCGCAGATCGTCTGCACGTTCTCCGACTCGGCCGCCGCCGAGGGCGACGGCTCGGTCGTCCTGGGCGGCCCGGACGGCGCCCCGCTGCACCGCTACGAGTGCACGGACAAGGTCCGCGCCGAGCCGAGCAGCGTCGAACCGCCGTCGTCGGAGGTCACGGACGGCTGAGCCACCCGTGTGGCGCACGCCTCACCCGGGCCCCCGGAACCGATCCCGCCGCACGCCGCGTCTAGGGGGGCGTGCAGCGTGAAGGCTTCACCGGCGGCAGCGCCGGGACTCGCATCCGTGCGGCAGGGGGTGTCCTCCTTGTCGCACACCTCGCGTTCGTCGCCTGGCTCACGCTGCGGCCGCTCGACGTGCCGTGGATGACCCCGCCGAACGTGACCCCGCTCGCCGGGATCCGCGCCGACCTGGCGCTCGGCTGGCAGGTCGGGGCCCGGCGGATCGCCGAGGGCCTGGCGCTGCTGGGCCCGCTGGGCGTCCTGCTCCCGGCCCTGCACGGCCGCCTGTGGTCCTCCCCGCTCGGCTCCCTGGTCCGCACGGTCGCCGCGGGCGCCCTGATCTCCCTGGGCATCGAACTGCTCCAGACAGGGGTCCCCGGCCAGGTCGTCGACATCGACTCGGTGCTCCTGAACACCGTGGGTGTCGCCCTCGCCCACACCGCCCTCGTCCCGGTCGGCCGGGCCTGGCTCCGCCGCCGCACCGAGCGCCGGGCACGGGCCGGCCGCCGGCTGGAGGACGCCCCTCAGGGTCGGACCCCGACGTTTACCAGGGTCGGTATCGCACCGTAGAGCGACGCTTTGCCCGCTTCGTCTCCGTAGCGTTGAGCACAGATGAGGACGTCACAGAGACAGCCTCCGCAACGCTCGCGAAGGAGCCGCAATGTCCCGCCTCGCCCGCCCCACCAACGGCCGCATGCTCGGCGGAGTGTGTGCCGCGCTGGCACGGCGCTTCGGCACCTCGGCCACCACGATGCGGGTGATCTTCCTGGTCTCCTGCCTGCTGCCCGGCCCCCAGTTCCTGCTCTACATCGCCCTGTGGATCCTGTTCCCCTCGGAGGGCAAGGCCAACAAGGCGCAGGCGGCCTGGTAGGCATCTCGCGCACACGCGGATGGGACGCACCCCGACCAGGGGTGCGTCCCATCGGGCGTTCGGCGGGGTTCAGCCCAGCGGGATCCCGTTCAGCGGCAGGCCCTTCGTGGGCAGCCCCGTCTGGCCGACCGGCAGACCACCGAGCAGACCGGCGACCGGCTTGGTCGGACCGTCGGCCAGCGCACCCTGGGCGGCCGGCGTCACCGCGGCCAGGCTCGTGGCGACGGCCGGCTGCGCCTGCGACAGGGCCTCACCGGCACCCGGGAGCGCCTTGGCGAGGTTCTCCGCCGGCAGCGTCTTGGTGACGGTGTCCAGCGCCGAGGAGGCGTCCGGGACGGCCGGGGCGGCGTTCGCGGCGCCCGCGCCGGCGGCGGCGAAGGCGGCACCGAGGGCGGCGACACCGAGGGTCTTGGCAGCAGACTGCTTCATGAAAGTGCGTCCTCGAAATGGGATGACGGTGAGCGGTCCCCGACCGTAAACACGCACAGCCGTCCGCCGCAAACATCGAAATGCGGACGGATGGTGAATACCCGTCCGCATTCCGTGTTCCGAAACGCCCCTCGGTCAGCCCTCTTCGGTCACAGAAGTGCTGGTGGAAGCCGTCTGCTGGAACAGCCATTCGGATTTCAGCTCGGCATATCCGGGCTTGATGACGTCATTGATCATGGCCAGTCGTTCATCGAAAGGAATGAACGCTGATTTCATCGCATTGACGGAGAACCACTGCATGTCGTCGAGCGTGTAGCCGAATGCCCCGACCAGGTGCTCGAATTCCCGGCTCATGCTGGTGCCGGACATCAGCCGGTTGTCGGTGTTCACCGTGGCCCGGAAGTGCAGCCGGCGCAGCAGTCCGATGGGGTGCTCGGCGTAGGAGTCGGCGGCCCCGGTCTGGAGGTTGGAGCTGGGGCACAGCTCCAGCGGGATCCGCTTGTCCCGGACGTAGGAGGCGAGCCGGCCGAGCTTGACCGAGCCGTCCTCGTGGACCTGGATGTCGTCGATGATCCGCACCCCGTGCCCGAGCCGGTCGGCGCCGCACCATTGCAGGGCCTGCCAGATGGAGGGGAGCCCGAAGGCCTCACCGGCGTGGATGGTGAAGTGGTTGTTCTCGCGCTTGAGGTACTCGAAGGCGTCGAGGTGCCGGGTGGGCGGGTAGCCGGCCTCGGCGCCGGCGATGTCGAAGCCGACCACGCCGAGGTCCCGGTAGTGGTTGGCGAGTTCGGCGATCTCCAGGGCGCGCGCGGCGTGCCGCATGGCGGTGAGCAGGGCGCCGACGCGGATGCGCCGCCCGTTCTCGCGGGCGATCCGCTCGCCTTCCCGGAAGCCCTCGTTGACCGCCTCGACGACCTCTTCGAGGCTGAGCCCGCCTTCGAGGTGCTGTTCGGGGGCGTAGCGCACCTCGGCGTAGACGACCCCGTCGGCGGCGAGGTCCTCGGCGCACTCGGCGGCGACCCTGACGAGCGCGTCGCGGGTCTGCATCACGCCTACGGTGTGCGAGAAGGTCTCCAAGTACCGCTCCAGCGAACCGGAGTCGGCGGCCTCGCGGAACCAGACGCCGAGCTTGTCCGGGTCGGTCTCGGGGAGTTGGGCGTACCCGGTGTCCCGGGCGAGGTCGACGATGGTGCCGGGCCGGAGCCCGCCGTCGAGGTGGTCGTGCAGCAGAACCTTGGGTGCCCGGCGGATCTGGTCCGAGCTCGGGGTGGTTCCCGTCCGGTCAGTCTGGCTCGTCATTTTCGCACTCTAACTCCTACGCGCGTAGATCGCGCGTTGTACATCTCCGTCGATACGTAACGGTGACCGCCCGGACGGGTGGAGTACACCGACGCTTCTGACACTGTTCTGTCATGGCACAGCAAGCGACGCCGGTTCGCACGGCCCGGCTTGGACGGCTCGGTCCGGAACCGACGACGGTGAGCGGGGTGGTGCTGCTGCTCCCCGGCGGCGAGGAGAGCTCCGACCGCAGACCGTCCTCCCTGATGGCGACCGCGTCCGTACGCGGACTCGGCCGCCGGCTGTCCCGCGCGGGCCGGGAGGAGGGCCTGGCCACCCATGTCGTCCACTACCGCTACCGCGGCTGGAACGGCACCGCGGCGCATCTCGCCCGGGACGCCGACTGGGCCGCCGAGGAGGTCGTACGCCGTTACGGTGACGTCCCCGTGTGTCTGGCGGGCCTCGACATGGGCGCCCGGGCGGCCCTGCACGCGGGTGGCCACGACGCCGTCAACTCCGTTCTCGCGATCGCCCCTTGGCTGCCCGAGGAGGATGCGGCGGCACCCCCCGAACCGGTACGGCAGCTCGCAGGCCGACGGGTGCTGATGGTGCACGGCACGAACGACGCGCGCACGGACCCGGAGCTGTCGTTCCGGCTCGCGGCGCGGGCGAAGAAGGCGAACCGGGACGTGTGCCGGTTCGAAGTGCACTCCGCCGGGCACGCGTTGCGCCAGCACCGGGACGAAGTCCACGCCCTGGCCGAGGACTTCGTCATGGGCTCGCTCTTCGGCCGGAGCTTCTCCCGCCCCGTCGAGGACGCTTTGGCGGCCCCTCCCCCGCTCGGTCTGCGGATGCCGCTGGCGGCGGGCTTCGGGCGGTCACTGCGGCGGTAGCCACGGCCTTCGGCCACGGGGGCGGCGGCCGCGCTGCTCCACGGCACGGACGGGGTGCCGGACTCCCCGACGTGCCGGCGAACACGCGTGCGCACGGCGGGTGTTCACCAAGGAGGGCACCTACCGGCTCACCCTTCCGGGGGGAGACGGCGGGCTCTTCCTGCTGACGTGGGGTGCGGCTGTGAGCGGCTGGGTGCGGGCCCCGGCGCGGGCTGTTCGCGCGTCGTTCACGCGCGCGTGGCGGGCTGCCGTTCGGTCAGTCGGGGAGCAGACGGCCGCGCTGGGCCAGCAGGAATTTCTTGAAGGCCGCCACCGGTGGTGTGTCCGGGTGGCCGTCGAGCCAGGCGACCGCGATCTCGCGCACCGCGCGCGGGGCGGTGACCGTCAGCTCGACGACCCCCGGGCGGGGCACCGCGGGCGGCGGCAGGAGGGCGACGCCCAGACCGGCCGCGACCAGGCCCCGCAGCGTCTCCGCCTCCTCGCCCTCGAAGGCGATGCGCGGCTTGAAGCCCGCCTCCTGGCAGAGGTCGTCGGTGATGCGGCGCATGCCGTAGCCGGGTTCCAGGGTCACGAACGTCTCGTCGGCGGCCTCGGCGAGACGGACCCGCTTGCGGGAGGCGAGGCGGTGGTCCGCCGGGACGACCAGCCGCAGCTTCTGCTCGTCCAGGCGGCGGCCGACGAGATCCGGGGCGTCCGGGACCGGGGAGGTCAGACAGAGGTCCAGCTCGCCCGCGCGCAGCCGTTCGATCATGGCCTCGCCGTAGTTCTGGACCAGGCTGAAGCGGACCCGGGGATGATCGGCGCGGAAGGCGCGGATGAGACCGGGGACCGTCTCCGAGCCCATGGTGTGCAGAAAGCCGAAGGCGACCTTGCCGGTGGCCGGGTCGGCGTCCGCGCGCACCTCCTCGGCGGCGCGCTCGATCTCCCCCAGGGCGCGTTCGACGTGGCCGAGGAAGGCCCGCCCGGCCGGGGTGAGGGAGACCGTGCGGCCGATCCGGGCGAACAGGTCGACGCCCAGGTCCTGTTCGAGGCGGACCATCGCGCGGGAGAGCGTGGACTGCGGGACGTTCATCTCCTGTGCGGCACGGGTGACGTGCTCGGTGCGGGCGACGCCGGCGAAGTAGGCGAGGCGGGGAGCCAGCACCAACGACATCTCCGTCATGTCTTCTGTGTCACTGGACGGTGACAGTCGGGCCTGTGAGCTGCGTTGATGCACCATGGGAACGATTATGACGAGTTCATGCATTGGACGCATGAACCGGGGTGTCCGTACCTTCGAGGCATGCCTGCCAGTACCGAGGCGTCCACTGCCGTGGGCGCCGTACCCGCCGTTCCCGCTCCCGACTCCCGGATGGCCCCGGGCGGCCCCGGCTACCGCCGGATGAGCTTCGCCCTCTTCCTCGCCGGGGTGGCGACCTTCGCCCTCCTGTACTCCACGCAGGCCCTGCTGCCGCTGATCTCCGCCGACTTCGGGGTGGCGGCGAGCGACGCGAGCTGGACGGTGGCGGCGGCCACCGGCGGACTGGCCCTGTTCGTGCTGCCGATGAGCGCGCTGTCGGAGCGGTACGGACGCCGTACGGTCATGACGGCCTCGCTGGGGGTCGCGGTGACGATCGGACTGCTGGTCCCGCTGGCTCCCTCACTGCCGGTGCTGGTCGCGCTGCGCGCGTTGCAGGGTGCGGCGCTGGCGGGTCTGCCCGCCTCCGCGACCGCCTATCTGGCGGAGGAGGTCCGGCCGAAGGCGCTGGTCACGGCGATCGGACTGTTCGTCGCAGGAAACAGCGTCGGCGGCATGAGCGGCCGGGTCATCACCGGCTGGGTGGCGCAGGAGTGGGGCTGGCGGGTGGCCCTCGGCGTGATCGGGGCGGTCGCGGTGGGGTGCGCGGTGGCCTTCCGGCTGCTGCTGCCCGCGCCGAGGCACTTCGTCGCCGGGTCGCTGAAGCCGCGGGTGCTGGCGCGGACGGTGCGGGACCACCTCGCCAACCCGCTGATGCGCCGGCTGTACGCGATCGGTGCCCTGTTCATGACGGTGTTCGGCGGCGTGTACACGGTGATCGGGTACCGGCTGACCGAGGCGCCCTTCGACCTCCCGCAGGGCATCGTCGGCTCGATCTTCCTGGTGTACCTGGTCGGTACGGTCTCGGCGTCGACCGCCGGCCGCCTGGTGGGGCGCCTCGGCCGCCGGGGTGCGCTGTACGCGGCGGGCGCGACGACGGCGGCGGGTCTGGTGCTGTCGCTCGCGGACTCCCTGGTGCTGGTCCTGCTGGGTCTGGTGCTGATCACGGGCGGGTTCTTCGCGGGGCACGCGGTGGCGTCCTCGGCGGTCGGCAAGACGGCGACCCAGGGGCGGGCCCAGGCCTCGGCGCTGTACCAGTCGGCGTACTACATCGGCTCCAGCGCGGGCAGCACGGTCGGCGCGCTCGCCTTCCACGCGGGCGGCTGGGCCGGGACCGTCGGGGTCGGCCTGCTGGCGGTGCTCGGCGTCGTGACGATCACCGTCCTCGGAACGCGTGCGGCCCGGGCCCGGCAGCGGCTCCTGACGGCCTGAGCCGCACGCCCCTTTTCCTCCCCCTGGCCGAGGTCGGTCGGCCAGGGGGACCGCGTTTCGTCGCCCCCGCCGCCCCTTCCCGTCCCGTCCCCAGGGGCATGCTGCCCCTTCGACCCCGCTCCCAGGGGGCTCCGCCCCCTGGACCCCCGCTCCTCAAACGCCGGAGGGGCTGACAAACCAGCCCGTCCGGCGTTTGAGGACGAGGCCCGTTCAGGGCCGAAGCGGGGGTCCGGGGGCGCAGCCCCCGGGGCGGGAAGGGCAAGGGCGGCGGGGGCGAAAAAGCGCCTGGCCTGCATGTTTCCTCGCTCGGCACGCCATTGTCAGACCCCTGCGATAGTTTCGAACGTACTGGGCGCAACGGCGCGACGCAGGACGGTCACAGGGGTGGGTGGACCATGACGGACACGACGACGGCGGACCTCGACGTCAGGCTGGAGAAGCACCGGGTCGAGCTGACCGGCTACTGCTACCGGATGCTCGGCTCCTCCTTCGAGGCGGAGGACGCGGTGCAGGACACGATGGTCCGCGCCTGGCGCAGCTACGACAAGTTCGAGGGCCGCTCCAGCCTCCGCTCCTGGCTGTACCGCATCGCGACCAACGTCTGCCTGGACATGCTGACGGCCGGCAACAAGCGCGCGCGGCCGATGGACCTCACCGAGTCGACGCCTCTCGCCCAGGCCGCCCTCTCCCCGCGCCCGGACCACACCTGGCTGGAGCCGATGCCGGACGCCCGCATCCTGCCCACCGTCGAGGACCCGGCGGAGGCCGCCGTCGCCAAGGAGTCCGTGCGGCTCGCCTTCATGGCCGCCCTTCAGCAACTGCCGCCCAAGCAGCGGGCGGTGCTCATCCTGCGCGAGGTGCTGGCCTGGCGGGCGAGCGAGGTCGCCGAGCTGCTCGGCACCACGGTCGCCTCGGTCAACAGCGCCCTCCAGCGCGCCCGCGCCACCCTCGCCGAGCGCGAGGGACAGCACGGCGCGACAGCGGCCGTCTCCGACCCGTTGGACGAGGACCAGCAAAAGCTCCTGGACCGCTATGTCGCGGCGTTCGAGGGCTACGACATGACGGCGCTGACGGCCCTGCTGCACGAGGACGCCATCATGACGATGCCGCCGTTCGACCTGTGGCTGACGGGCCACGACGACATCTCGGGCTTCATGACGACACTCGGCTCCGCCTGCGAAGGCTCGCGTCTGGTGCCGGTGCAGGTGAACGGCCTGCCGGGCTTCGCCCAGTACAAGCCGGACCCGGAGAAGGGCGGCTACACACCGTGGGCCGTGCAGGTCCTGGAGATCTCAGACGGCCGGCTCACCGGGTTCCACTTCTTCCTGGACACCCAGCGCTGGTTCCCCCTGTTCGACCTGCCCCTCCATCTCGAAGCGGAGGCCGACCAGGTCGAGAAGAGCGTGTAGTGCCGGGTCGGGGTCTCTGAGCCGGATCCGGCCCCCGGCCCGCCGCGCGGCCAGCTCCAGCCGCGCCAGCAGGTCGACGACCCCGAGCCCCGGCGGTCCCAGTCCGGCCACGTCACAGACCACCGCCCTGGCCCCGGTCGTGTGCAGCAGCGCGCGCACGTCGTCGCACAGCCCCCTCACCTCGTCCCGGGTGACGGGGCCGGCCAGTACGAGCACGGCGGGTGTCATGGCGTCCACGATCTGTAGACCGGGCGGACGGACGGAACTCATCGCCGCCGCGAGGGCGAAGGGCCAGGAGGGCGTCCACCGACCGGGATCACATTGACCTGGGCGCCGCCTTCCCCGGAGGGTTGGCTGTATGCCCCACGGATCAGCACCGCCCTGGATGTCGCACGCTCTCCTCACGGCCGAGGAGGTTCCGTGCAGGGGGTGCTGACCGGCTTCGCCGTCATCGCCGTCGTCATCGCGGTCGGCTATGTGATCGGACGGCGCGGCCACCTCGGGGACAACGGCCGCGAGGTGCTGACCAAGCTCGCCTTCCATGTCGCCTCCCCCGCCCTGCTCTTCACGACGCTGGCGCGGACCGACCTGTCGCTGGTCTTCTCCAGCCGCCTGGTCGTCACCGCGCTGAGCACGGCGGCGACGGCGGGCGTCTTCGTCGCGGTGGGCGCCGTGCGCGGCTGGGGCGTGGGCCGTACGACGATCGGCGCGCTGTGCTCCAGTTACGTCAACTCCGGCAACCTCGGCATCCCCATCGCGGTGTACGTCCTGGGCGATGCCTCGCTGGTGGCGCCGGTGCTGCTGTTCCAGCTCCTGCTGCTGACCCCGATCGCCCTGACCGTGCTGGACCTGGCGGCCCGGGACGGCCAGGACCCCCTGTGGCTGCGGCTGCTCACCCCCCTGCGCAACCCGATCGCGGTGGGCTCGCTGGCCGGTGTCGCGGTGTCGGCGAGCGGCGTCCACATCCCGTCGGCGGTCATGGACCCGGTGACGCTGATCGGCAACATGTCCGTCCCGGCGGTGCTGCTCGCCTTTGGCATCTCCCTGTGCGGCAGCACGATGCCGGGCCGGGGACCGGACCGCCAACTGGTCCTGCTGTCGGTCGCGTTGAAGTCGGTGGGCCAGCCGGTGGCCGCGTGGGCGCTGGCGGTGGGGGTGTTCGGGCTGCGCGGGCACCCACTGCTCGACGTGGTGGTGACCTCGGCCCTGCCCGCCGCGCAGAACCTCTATACGTACGCGTCGAGTTACGGCGTGGGCGAGCGGCTCGCGCGGGACTCGATCCTGGTGTCGACGGTCCTGGCGGTGCCGGTCCTCGTGGTGGTCGCGGCGCTGCTGGGCTGAGCGCGGGCACAAGAAAGCTGACCACGCGCACGAGAAAGCTGACAGCGGGCACGAAAGAAGGGCCGCGGGCACGAGAGAGGGGGCCGACGCCCCAGGCATCGGCCCCCTCTCTCGTCACCTCACCTCAGCTCAGGCGATCCGCTCCAGCACCACCGGCGACGCCGTGAAGTCCGTGCCCGGTGCGGCGATGTCGTAGGACCCCTCGACCGCCTCCAGGGCGTACGCGAAGCGCTCCGGGGTGTCCGTGTGGAGGGTGAGCAGGGGCTGGCCCGCGGTGACCGTGTCGCCGGGCTTGGCGTGCAGCTCGATGCCCGCGCCCGCCTGGACCGGGTCCTCCTTGCGGGCGCGTCCGGCGCCCAGGCGCCAGGCGCCGACGCCGATGTCGTAGGCGTCGAGGCGGGTCAGCACGCCGGAGGCGCCCGCCTTGACCACGTGCTGCTCCTTGGCCACCGGCAGCTCCGCGTCCGGGTCGCCGCCCTGGGCCGCGATCATGCGGCGCCAGACGTCCATCGCGGAACCGTCGGCCAGGGCCTTCGCCGGGTCGGCGTCCCGTACGCCCGCGGCGTCCAGCATCTCGCGGGCCAGGGCGATCGTCAGCTCGACGACGTCCGCCGGGCCGCCGCCCGCCAGGACCTCGACCGACTCGCGGACCTCCAGGGCGTTGCCCGCCGTCAGGCCGAGCGGGGTCGACATGTCCGTCAGCAGGGCGACCGTCTTCACGCCGTGGTCGGTGCCGAGGCCGACCATCGTCGAGGCCAGCTCGCGCGCGTCCTCGATGGTCTTCATGAAGGCGCCCGAGCCGACCTTGACGTCCAGGACCAGGGAGCCGGTGCCCTCGGCGATCTTCTTGGACATGATCGAGGAGGCGATCAGCGGGATCGCCTCCACCGTGCCGGTGACGTCCCGCAGGGCGTAGAGCTTCTTGTCCGCCGGGGCCAGGCCGTCACCCGCCGCGCAGATCACCGCGCCGGTGCCGTCCAGCACCGACAGCATCTCCTCGTTCGACAGCAGCGCGCGCCAGCCCGGGATCGACTCCAGCTTGTCCAGGGTGCCGCCGGTGTGGCCGAGGCCGCGGCCGGAGAGCTGCGGGACGGCCGCGCCGCAGGCGGCGACGAGAGGGGCCAGCGGGAGGGTGATCTTGTCGCCGACGCCGCCCGTGGAGTGCTTGTCCGCGGTCGGGCGCGAGAGCGAGGAGAAGTCCATGCGCTCGCCGCTCGCGATCATCGCGGCGGTCCAGCGGGAGATCTCCCGGCGGTTCATGCCGTTGAGGAGGATGGCCATGTTCAGCGCGGCCATCTGGTAGTCGGCGACCTCGCCGCGGGTGTACGCGTCGATGACCCAGTCGATCTGCTCGTCGCTGAGCTCACCGCGGTCCCGCTTGGTGCGGATGACAGAGATGGCATCCATCGACAACACAGCCATGGCATTCCTTCCGGACGTTCAGAAAAGTGCGCGGCCCCCCTGATCTCCTCAGAGGGGCCGCACGGGAGTTACTGGGAGGTGAGATGGTCCGGGCCGAAGGCCTGGGGCAGCATCTCCGACAGCGGCAGGACACCCGCCGGTGTCTCGAGCAGCAGGTCGGGGCCGCCGAACTCGTACAGCAGCTGCCGGCAGCGGCCGCACGGGACGAGGACCTCGCCCCGGCCGTCGACGCAGGTGAAGTGCGTCAGCCGGCCGCCCCCGGTGCGCTGGAGCTCCGAGACCAGCCCGCACTCGGCGCACAGGCCGAGTCCGTAGGAGGCGTTCTCGACGTTGCAGCCGGAGACCGTGCGGCCGTCGTCGACGAGGGCCGCGACGCCGACCGGGTAGCCCGAGTAGGGGGCGTAGGCGTGGCTCATCGCCTCGCGCGCCACCTCCCGCAGGGCGTCCCAGTCGACGTCGGCCAGGGCCGTCACTTGCCTTGCCCCTTCCGGTACGGCAGGCCGTCCGCCTTCGGCATCCGCAGGCGCTGTGCGGACAGCGCGAGCACCAGCAGGGTGATGACGTACGGGCTGGCCGTCACGACCTGGTTGGGGACCTCGTTCGTGGTGGCGTACCAGACGAACATCAGGGCCGAGACCGCGGCGGTGAGGGCGGCGGGGAGGTACTTCTTCTTCCAGACCAGGTACGCGACGCCGAACACCAGCAGGATCGCAAGCAGCAGGATCAGCGCGTGCACGTTGGTGACACCGCCGCGCAGCTTGAGGCTGTCGGTGTAGCCGAACAGGCCCGCGCCGAGGGCGAGTCCGCCCGGCATCCAGTTGCCGAAGATCATCGCGGCGAGACCGATGTAACCGCGGCCGGCCGTCTGGCCGTCGAGGTACACGTTGGACGACACGATCGACAGGAAGGCACCGCCGAGGCCGGCGAAGCCGCCGGAGATGATCACGGCGATGTACTTGTACTTGTAGACGTTGACGCCGAGGGACTCGGCGGCGATCGGGTTCTCACCGCAGGAGCGCAGCCGCAGTCCGAACGACGTGCGCCACAGGACGTACCAGCTGGCGGGCACCAGGGCCACGGCGACGACGGTCAGCGGCGAGAGGTTGGTGATCAGACCGCCGACCAGGCCGGCGATGTCGGAGACGAGGAACCAGTGCTTGCCGTTGAGCGTCTGGAGCCAGTCGGACAGCCCCGGGACGTCGAAGGTGCCCAGCGACTCGATCGGCGGGGACTGCTTGGAGGAGCCCTGGGGAACGCCCTCGAAGGTGAACTTCGACAGGTAGCGGGTGGTGCCCAGCGCCAGGATGTTCAGGGCCACACCGGAGACGATGTGGTTGACGTTGAACGTCACGGTGGCGATGGCGTGCAGGACGGCGCCCAGCGCACCGCCGACGATACCGACGAGGACGCCGGTCCACGGGCCCCACTGGTAGCCGGCCCAGGCGCCGAACCAGGTGCCGAGGATCATCATGCCCTCGAGGCCGATGTTGACGACGCCCGCGCGCTCGGCCCACAGACCGCCGAGACCGGCGAGGCCGATCGGCACGGCCGCGCGCAGGGCGGTGGACATCTGGCCGGTCGAGGTGATGCCGTCCGCGCCCGTGATCAGCCGGACGACCGACGTCAGGATCAGCACGCCGGAGATGATCAGGAGGAGGACGGGCAGCGACATGCGGCGGCTGCCCTTGCCGGGCTGCTTCGCCAGAGCCTTGACGATGATCGCGGTGCTCATCAGACCGCCACCTCCTTCTTGCTGTTCTGGGCGGCGGCAGCGGCGAGTTCCTCACCGACGCGCTTCTGCTGACGGCGCAGGCCCCAGGTGCGGACCACCTCGTAGGAGATGACGACCGCGAAGACGATCAGGCCCTGCATGATCGTGGCGATCTCCTTCTCGTACGGCTCGGGAGTCGCGTAGTCGAGAGCGGGGGACGCCTTGTCGAGGAAGGCCCACAGCAGGGCGGCGAGCGCGATGCCGCCCGGGTTGTTGCGGCCGAGCAGCGCGATGCCGATGGCGGTGAAGCCGAGGCCGGCCGGGAAGCTGAGGCTGTAGGTGTGGGTGTCGCCGAGCAGCAGCGGCAGGCCGGAGATGCCGGCGACCGCGCCGGAGATCAGCATCGCGGTGAGCACCATGCGCTTGGCGTTGACGCCGGAGGCCGCGGCGGCGGTCTCGGACTCGCCGGTGGCGCGCAGGTCGAAGCCGAAGCGGGTGCGGTTGAGGACGGCCCAGTAGCCGACGCCCATGGCGATGGCGAGGAAGACCAGACCGTAGATCTCGCCGACGTCGGCGCCCAGGTCGATGCCGGGGACCCAGCCGGACTCCTTCATCACACCGGTGGTGACGTTGTCGCCGAGCGGCACGCCCCAGTTGTCGGTGAGGGTGAGGTAGCCGATGAGGCTGGTGGCGATGGAGTTCAGCATGATCGTCGCGACGACCTCGCTGACGCCCCGGGTCACCTTCAGGATGCCCGCGATGCCGGCCCACATGGCGCCGGTGAGGGCGCCGACCAGGAGCAGCAGGGGGACCTGGAGGAAGGACGGCAGGGCGACGTGCGCGCCGACCACCGCGGTCATCATGGCGCCGAGGCGGTACTGGCCGTCGACGCCGATGTTGAACAGGTTCATCCGGAAGCCGAGGGCGACCGCGAGGGCGGCGATGTAGTACATCGACGCCTGGTTGATGATCAGGACCTGTACGTCGGAGAAGCCGGCCTGCTCCAGCATGAGCGTGTACGGCTCGATCGGGCTCTTGCCCGAGGCGATCAGCACGACCGAGGTCAGCAGGATCGCCGCGACGAGCGCCAGGGCCGGGCCGGCCACGGCGAGGAGCAGGCGCTCCTTGTCGAACTTCTTCATCGGGCCTCGTCCTCCGGGGCGCTGTCGTCCTCGACGTGCTCAAGGTGGCCGCTGGCGGCACCCGTCATGGCGGAGCCCAGCTCCTCCGGGGTGACCGTCGCGGGGTCGGCGTCGGCGACCAGCCTGCCGTTGTAGATCACCCGCAGGGTGTCCGACAGGCCGATGAGCTCGTCCAGGTCGGCGGAGATCAGCAGCACCGCCAGACCCTCGCGGCGGGCCTCGCGGATGCGGTCCCAGATCTGGGCCTGCGCGCCGACGTCCACACCGCGGGTGGGGTGGGCGGCGATCAGGAACTTGGGGTGGTGGCTCATCTCGCGGCCGACGATCAGCTTCTGCTGGTTGCCGCCGGACAGGGAGGCCGCGGTGACGTCGATGCCGGGGGTGCGGACGTCGTACTCCTCGACGATCCGGCGGGTGTCGGCCTGGGCCGCCTTGGGCTTGAGCCAGAAGCCCTTGGCGTTGGGCTCCTCGGTGACATGGCCGAGGATGCGGTTCTCCCAGAGCGGGGCCTCCAGGAGCAGGCCCTGGCGGTGGCGGTCCTCGGGGATGTAGCCGACGCCGGACTCGCGGCGCTTGCGGGTGGCCCAGGGGGTGATGTCCTCGCCCTGGAAGAGGATGGCACCGGAGTCGGCGTTCCGGGTGCCGATCAGGGCGTCGATGAGCTCGGTCTGGCCGTTGCCCTCGACACCGGCGATGCCCATGACCTCACCGGCGTGGATGGTGAAGGAGACGTCGTCCAGGACCTTCTTGACCTCGGCGCGCTGGACGTCGTCCATCAGCAGGGAGGCGGACGACTCACCGAGGGGCGTGGCCCCCGACGAGTACACGGTGAGGTCCTTGACCTCGATGACGGCCGTGTCGGTGACGGTCGACTCGGCGGTCTCGGGGGTGGGGAGCTCGCTGCCGACCATCATCTCGGCGAGCTGGCGCGGGGTGGTCTCGGACGGGACGGCGGTGCCGACGGTGGTGCCGCGGCGGATGACGGTGATCTCGTCGGCGACGGAGAGGACCTCGCCCAGCTTGTGCGAGATGAAGATGACCGCCAGGCCCTCGGACTTGAGCTCGCGCAGGTTGTCGAAGAGCGCGTCGACCTCCTGCGGGACGAGGACGGCGGTGGGCTCGTCGAGGATCAGGGTGGAGGCGCCGCGGAAGAGGACCTTGAGGATCTCCACGCGCTGCCGCTCGGCGACACCGAGGTCCTCGACCAGGGCGTCGGGGCGGACGCCGAGGCCGTAGCGGTCGGAGATCTCCTTGATCTTCTTACGGGCGGCGCCGCCGATGCCGTGCAGCTTCTCGCTGCCCAGCACCACGTTCTCCAGGACCGTGAGGTTGTCCGCGAGCATGAAGTGCTGGTGGACCATGCCGATACCGCGGGAGATGGCGTCGGCGGGGCTGGAGAAGGTCACCTGCTCGGTGCCGACCGCGATGGTGCCCTCGTCCGGCTTCTGCATGCCGTAGAGGATCTTCATCAGGGTCGACTTGCCGGCGCCGTTCTCGCCGACGAGGGCGTGCACGGTGCCCTTGCGGACGGTCAGGTGGATGTCGTGGTTGGCGACGACACCCGGGAATCGTTTGGTGATCCCCGCCAGCTCTACCGCGATCGGCGAATGGGCGACGTGCGGCGGAGGCGGGCTGCTGGTCGCTTCGATGGCGCACTCTCCTTGGGAAAGGGGCCACTCTACGCGCGTAGCGCCCCTGCTTTAAATAGTGCCCGGACCTGATCGTTCTCGTTGTGGCCCACGAGCGGTGCACGATCCGTTCCGAGCATTCTGCCGCGCGAACGGGGCACGAAGGGTCATCCTCTCCGCGCCCCGTTCCGTGGCCGTAACGCTGCCATTACAGCGCTTGTGTGGCCAAGGCCTGTGACCGGGTGGGGTCAGGAGGTCTTCACCTTGATGGTGCCGTTCTTGATGCCCTCGGACGCCTTCTTGATCGCGTCCTGGATCTTGGTGTTGTTCGCGAACTCCGGGTTGGAGTTGGAGACGCTCACGCCACCGTTGGAGAGCGAGCCGCGGACGACGCCGGTCGCCGGCTTGCCGTCGTGGACGGACTTGGCGAGCTCGAAGACCGCGCCCTCGACGTTCTTCATGGCCGAGGTCAGGATCGAGTTCTTGTACGCCTTGAGCGCGTCCTGCTTGTACTGGTCGGAGTCGACGCCGATCGCCCAGACCTTGTTGGCGGCGGCGGCCTTGATGACGCCCTGGCCGGAGAGGCCGGCGGCGGCGTAGACCACGTCCGCCTTGTCGTCGATCATGCCCTCGGCGGCGCTCTCACCCTTGTCGGGGCTGGAGAAGCCACCCTCGGCGGCGGTCTCGGTCAGGTACTGGACCTTGACCGTGACGCCCTTCTTGGTGTCCTCGACGCCCTGCTTGTAGCCGGCCGCGAACTTGTGGATCAGCGGCACGTCCACACCGCCGACGAAGCCCACCACGTTGGACTTGGTGGACAGCGCGGCGGCGACGCCGGCCAGGTAGGAGGCCTGCTCCTCGTGGAAGACGAGGTCGGCGACGTTGTCGGCCTTGGTCTGCTCGTCGTCGACGATGCCGAAGGTGGTCTTCGGGAACTTGGCCGCGGCCTCCTTGACGGCGGGCGCGTAGGCGAAGCCGACGCCGATGACCGGGTTGTAGCCCTGCTTGGCCAGGTTCTCCAGGCGCTGCACCTTGTCCGCGTCTGACTCGCCGTCCTGCGGCTCGATCGCGGTGGACTTGTAGCCGAACTCCTTGTCGGCCTTCTCCAGGCCGGCGGTCGCGGCGTCGTTGAAGGACTGGTCGCCCTTGCCACCGACGTCGTACGCCAGGGCCAGGCCCAGGTTCTTGCTGTCGCTGCTGGACGACTCGGAGGACGAGCTGCCGCAGGCGGACGCGGTCAGGGCAAGGGCTGCGGTTGCAACGCCTGCAACCGTGATACGGGACACCCGGCGCATGGAACGAGACTCCTTTGTGCAAGCGCCCAAACCAGGCGCTGGTTCCGCCGCAGCGTAACGCGCGTAGACCAGACGGAAAACCCCTTCTGTCCGGTCCGTTACCGAGCTGTGGCCACAGTTGGTGGACAGACTACGGACAGCAGTACGCCCCTTGCGGGAGGCAAGGGGCGTACGACCTGGAACGGCGCCCGGGAGGGCGTACGGAAGGGGCCTTTCGGCTCACTCGGAGCGGCCTCGCGGCGTTATGAGGTCTTCACCGTGACCTTGCCGTCGATGATGTCCTGCTTGGCCTTGTCGACCGCGGCCACGACCTCGGTCATCGCCTTGTACTTCGGGTTGGAGTCGGCGAAGCCCACGCCGCCGGACTTCAGGTCACCGCGGACGACACCGGTGAGGGGCTTGCCCTCGTAGACGGACTTGGCGAGGTTGTAGACCGCGCCGCCGACGTTCTTCAGGGCCGAGCCGAGGATGTAGTCCTTGTAGTCCTTCAGCGCGTCCTGGTTGTACTGGTCGGAGTCGACGCCGATGGCCCACACCTTGTTGGCGGCGGCCTCGGAGATCACGCCCTGGCCGGAGAGCCCGGCGGCGTGGTAGATGACGTCGGCGCCCTTCTCGATCTGGCCGCTGGCCGCCTCCTTGCCCTTGTCCGGGCTGGAGAAGCCGCCCTCGGCGGGCGTCTCGGTCAGGTACTGCGACTCGATCTTGATGCTCGGGTCGACGGACTTGACGCCCTGCTCGAAGCCCGCGCCGAACTTGTGGATCAGCGGGATGTCCACACCGCCGATGAAGCCGACGTGCTTGGCCTTGGAGGCCTTGGCGGCGGCGACGCCCGCGAGGTAGGAGGCCTGCTCCTCGGAGAACACCATGTCGGCCACGTTGGCGGCCTTGACCTGCTCGTCGTCGATGACGCCGAAGGTGGTCCTCGGGAACTTGGCGGCGACCTCCTTGACGGCCGGCGCGTAGATGTAGCCGACGCCGATCACCGGGTTGTAGCCGGCCTTGGCGAGCTCGGTCAGCCGCTGGACCTTGTCCGCGTCGGACTCGCCGTCGCTCGGCTGGACGTCCCGGCCGCCCATCTTGAATTCCTTGTCGGCCTGCTCGAAGCCGGCGTAGGCCGCGTCGTTGAACGACTGGTCGCCCCGGCCGCCGATGTCGTACGCCAGGCCGATGCCCTTGCCCGAGTACTTTCCGGAGGCGGACGACGAGGAGTCGTCGCTGCCGGCCTTCGTGCTGGACTCGCCACAGCCGACGGCCGCGAGCGCGATGACCGAGACGGCCACCACTGCTTGGGAGAACCTGGTCCTCCGAGATATGGAACGCACAGCAAGCACCCCTTCATGCCACGGTCCGCCGAGCGGCCCGCTTCCCCGACGCGCCGCCGCTGGTGGCTGTTCGGCGCACAGTAACGCGCGTAGAAGGGGAGGGGAACGGGATTGATCCTGGCCGTTATCGAACCGTGCCGCCACCGGGTTACGGGCGCGAGAACCCGGTTACGGGCGGGTGACACAAGGGGACGAAGGGGCGCCGAACGGGCCGCCCCCTCGCACGATCCGCCGGTCCGTCAGGAGGTGCCACCGAGCAGCGCGGCGGCCGTGAACATCTCCACGCCGACCGTGATCGCGTGCTCGTCGGCGTCGAAGTCGCCCTGGTGCAGGTCGCGTACGGCCCGCTCGCCGGGCGGGCGGACACCGAGGCGGGCCATGGCGCCCGGCACGTGCTCCAGGTACCAGGAGAAGTCCTCGCCGCCCAGGCTCTGCTCGGTGCCGTCGACGGAGGCGGCACCGCGGCGGGCGGCCATGGCGTCCCTCAACAGCTCGGTCACCACCGGGTCGTTGACCACGGGCGGCACGCCGCGCACGTAGTTGATCTCGGACTTGGCGCGGTGCAGGTTGGCCACCTCGTCGATCGCGGCGACCACGACGTCGGGCGCCTGCCGCCAGGCCTCGATGTCCAGGCAGCGGACGGTGCCGGAGAGTTCGGCGTGCTGCGGGATCACGTTGGGCGCGTGGCCGGACTCGATCCGCCCCCAGGTGATGGCGAGACCGGCGCGGGTGTCGATGCGCCGGGCGACGAGCGCGGGCACGTCGACGACGACCCGGGCGGCGGCCGTGACCAGGTCGGTCGTCAGGTGGGGGCGCGCGGTGTGCCCGCCGGGTCCGTCGAGGGCGATCTCCAGCCGGTCGCAGGCGGAGGTGATGGGGCCGGCGCGCAGCCCGATCCGCCCGGCGTCGACCCGGGGGTCGCAGTGCACGGCGATGATCTGCCCTACGCCCTCCAGCGCCCCGCAGTCGATGGCGTCGGCGGCGCCGCCGGGCAGCACCTCCTCGGCGGGCTGGAAGACCAGCCGTACGGGCCGGGTCAGCCGACCCTGGCGATGCAGATCGGCCAGCACCAGTCCGGCGCCGAGGACGACGGTGGTGTGCACGTCGTGCCCGCAGGCGTGGGCGCGGTCCGGGACGGTCGAGCGGTACGAGCAGTCGCTCTTGGTGTCCGGGATCGGCAGGGCGTCGATGTCGGCCCGCAGGGCGAGGGCGGGGCGCCCGCTCCCCCAGTCGCCGATGTCACAGACGAGCCCGGTGCCCACCGCGAGCACCCGCGGCCTGAGGCCGGCCTTCTCGAGCCGTGCCTTGATGGCGGCGGTGGTGCGGAACTCCTGGTTGCCGAGTTCCGGGTGCATGTGCAAGTCGCGCCGGAACGCGACGAGTTCGGCACGCAGCGGCTCCGGCAGCGTGCCGGGAAGCAGTGCTTCCGCGGGAACATCGGCCTCGGACTCCAGTGACATCAATTGCTTCACCCTCTGAAGGGTAGGACGTCGGGGTGGCCAACTGACCCTCGATCAACAAAAGTTCAACCCGTTAGGGGAAGAAAATCTGGCCGCTCGACGCATACGTATCGACTGGGATGGGTAAACTCGCCCGACTTTCCGGGCGAGTGGATCTTGAGATCCCCGGAGAGCACGCGGCCGCGGGCTTCCGGCCACACCCGTCACTCATCCACTCCTCCCTCCACGGATACCACGCCCGGTGCCGCCCCGTCGGCTCTGTTCACCTGTCGGGACCGCCACGCCACCGGGAATCCACCCTCCCTCCATGGAGACGCTTGTTCCGGTCCCGGAATCATCACCGCCGCGCGACGTTTCCGCCACGCGGAGCGACGGCCGGGGCGCCGCGGGGCAGGCTTCCCCCATGACGATCCACGCGGCACGGGACTGGCGGGCGTGCGGTTGCGGCGAGGAGCAGATCCCGGGGCTGCTGGCGAGGGTCGGGTTCCCCGGGATGGCGGGTCTGATCCTGGCAACTGTGGTGATCATGATCCTGACGGGCTGGCTGCTCGCGACGGCGGTGTGGCTGATCGGCCGCCGCCGACGCCCGCGGCGGCCCGCCGAGGTCACACCGCCCGAGCCGGAGCCCGGCCGCCCGGCCGACCCCCCGCCCGGCTTCCTGAGTGGTTTCACCTGGACGGCCGAGGAACGCCCGAGGGACGGCGAGCCTCGCTAGGGTGCCCTCCGTGACCGCCCAGCACCCGGATTTCATACGGGACACCCGGACCTCGTACGACGCCATCGCCGACGCCTACGACCAGCGGTTCCCCGCGGACGGGCTCGCCGGGCTCGTCCTGGAGCGCGCGCTGTTCGGCGCCTTCGCCGAGCTGGTACGGGCGACGGGCACCCGCGCCCCCGTCGCCGACCTCGGCTGCGGCCCCGGGCATGTCACCGCCCTGCTGCACGGCCTGGGCCTGCCCGTCTTCGGGGTCGACCTCTCGCCCCGCATGGTGGAGCTGGCCCGCCGGAGCCACCCCGGCCTGCGGTTCCACGTGGGCTCGATGACCTCCCTGGACCTGCCGGACGCGACGCTGGGCGGGATCACCGCCCTGTACTCGATCATCCACGTCCCCGACGAGCACCTGCCGGCGACGTTCGCCGAGTTCCACCGGGTCCTGGAGCCCGGTGGGCACCTGCTCCTCGCCTTCCAGGCCGGCGAGGCGGAGCGGCTGCGGCTCGACGAGCGGTTCGGGCACGCGATCGCGCTCGACTACTACTGGCGGGACCCCGACACCGTGGCCGAGCGGCTGGTGGCGGCGGGCTTCCGGCTGCACACCCGGGTGCTGCGCGAGGCGGAGCGGGACGAGGCACGTCCGCGCGCCTTCCTGCTCGCGCGCAAGGGCGACTGACCCGGCCGGGCCCGCCCGGGTCAGACCGCGGTGACCGCCGACAGGCGGTGTACGTCCCTCGCCTTGCCCGTCACCCCGGACAGGAAGCCCTGGGCGCGTGGCGAGGCGGTCTCGGTGAGCCAGTCGGGGTCGATGTCGCAGACCGCGACCCGGACCTCGGTGCCCACCAGGGCCAGGGGCAGGGTGTGCACGACCGTCGAGGGGAAGCTCAGGATCGTACGGCCGATCGGTCCCCTGCGGGCGATCAGTTCCAGCGGGAGGTCGGGGCGGACGATCTCCAGGCCGGTCTCGACCGCGAGGCGGTGGAGTTTGTCGGTGCTCTCGCGGCGGTGGGCGAAGTAGCGGGTGGTGCCGTGGGCCTTGGCGAGGGTGCGCACCGCCTCCAGATAGCGGTCGCCGTCGACGACGCCGGTCTCCACCAGGGACGTGCCGACCATGTCGGCGCCCTTGGTGATGCGGGGCGGGCCGAAGCGGGCGCGGGTCCAGGCGAAGGTGTGGGGCGAGACCGTCACCCCGGCCGGGGTCTCCTCCATCGGCATCGAGGAGAAGATCTGCACGCGGCGGCCCTCGCTCGGGGTCAGGCGGCGGCGGGCCGACGAGGACACCGGCGCGAAGACCAGGTCGCGGGGTCCGGGGCGGCCGCCCTTGCGGTGCCAGCGCACCAGGCGTTCGCCGCGGGCGAGCTGGGTCACGAACTCCATGGTGGCCGTGCCGTCGTCGACGACCACGAGGTCGGCGGCCCGGGTGATGGTCAGCAGCAGTTGTACGTAGCGGGAGAACGGGTCGCCCAGGACGACCCGGTCCGCCCTGCGGAGCGGGCCCGCGAGGCCGCCGATGGTCTGGAAGGGGGCCCCGGGGCCGCCCCGGGCCTCCTCCCAGCGGACCTCGTGGCCCTCCTCACGGGCCAGCTCGGCCATGCGGCGCAGCTGGCCGCGGGTCATGGGGTCGGTCGGGGACAGCACGACGAGGGTGAGCCCCGCGCCGGGTGCGTGGGCGTGCGCCCACTCCAGCACGTTCAGGAGCTGTACCGGGCTCTCGACGAACGCGAGAGTGGAGTTGCTGCCGGCTGATCCGGCGCGGCGGCTCATCGACGTACGACCGTCCCCTAAGTAGGTCAGACCCCAGGTGGGTGGTGTGGAGCTCAGACCGAGACCGGCTCGCCGGCCGCCGCGGCGATCTCCGCCTCGGCGACCACACCGGCGACGCGGCGGAGCTTCTTCATCGGACCGAGCTCGGAGTCGTAGACCTTCTTGACGCCGTCGCCGAGGGAGGCCTCGATGGTGCGGATGTCGCGGACCAGGCGCTGAAGGCCCTGGGGCTCGACGGAGGCGGCCTGGTCGGAGCCCCACATCGCGCGGTCGAGGGTGATGTGGCGCTCGACGAAGGTGGCGCCGAGGGCGACCGCGGCGAGGGTGGTCTGAAGACCCGTCTCGTGGCCGGAGTAGCCGATCGGGACGTTCGGGTACTCCTCCTGGAGGGTGTTGATCACCCGCAGGTTGAGCTCCTCGGCCTTCGCCGGGTAGGTCGAGGTGGCGTGGCAGAGCAGGATGTTGTCACTGCCGAGGACCTCGACCGCGTGGCGGATCTGCTTCGGCGTCGACATGCCGGAGGACAGGATGACCGTACGGCCGGTGGCGCGCAGTTCGCGCAGCAGTTCGTCGTCGGTGAGGGAGGCGGAGGCCACCTTGTGGGCGGGGACGTCGAACTTCTCCAGGAAGGCGACGGCCTCGGTGTCCCACGGGGAGGCGAACCACGCGATCCCCTTCTCCTTGCAGTACTCGTCGATCTGGCGGTACTCGTCCTCGCCGAACTCCACACGGTGGCGGTAGTCGATGTAGGTCATCCGGCCCCAGGGGGTGTCGCGCTCGATGTCCCACTGGTCGCGCGGGGTGCAGATCTCGGGGGTGCGCTTCTGGAACTTCACGGCGTCGCAGCCGGCTTCGGCGGCCACGTCGATGAGCTTGAAGGCGTTGTCCAGCTCGCCGTTGTGGTTGATGCCGATCTCGCCGCAGATGTAGACGGGCTGGCCGGGACCGGCGAGGCGCTCGGGACCGAAGGAGCGGAGGCGGGAGTTGGTGCTCATGGCAGGCAAGTTCCTTAACTGGTGAGGGAGTCGAGAGAGGGGCCGAGGATCCAGCTGGCGATCTCTCGGATCGCGCCGTCACCGCCGGGGAGGGTGGTGACCGCACGGGCGGCGCCGCGTACCACGTCGTGGGCGCTCGCGACCGCCACGGGCCAGCCCACGAGGGCGAAGCACGGGAGGTCGTTGACGTCGTTGCCGACGTAGAGCACGCGCTCGGGCGCGATGCCCTGCTCCTCGCACCACTGCTTGAGTGCGAGGTCCTTCCGGTCGATGCCGTGCAGCACCGGGAGCTTGAGCTTCCGGGCCCGGGCGGCGACGACCGGGTTCTGCTCCGTGGAGAGGATCAGCATCTTCAGCCCGCTCCTGCGCAGGGCGGCGATGCCGAGGCCGTCTCCGCGGTGCACGGAGACGAACTCCTTTCCATCGGCGTCGATCAGCACCCGGTCGTCGGTCTGGGTGCCGTCGAAGTCGAGGACCACGGCGTCGATGTCGTCGTGGCGGGGCAGGGCGCCGGGGCGGTCGGCGTCGAAGAGGGGCGCGAGCGCCCGGGCCCTGGCGAGGTCGTGCGGGTCGTCGATCTCCAGCACCCGCGCGGGGTCGGTGCGGACGAGTTCCGTACGGCCGAAGAAGCGGTGCTGGTGCTCGCGGAAGCCGGCCGCGTCCATCGCGTAGGCGGCGCCGGTCTCCAGGAGGTCCTGGGGGCGGTCCTGGCGGCGGGGGCGGTAGGCCTTGTCGTGGTTGACGCCGTAGCCGCCGGTGGCCTCGTCGGCCGCGTCGCGCCAGATGAACCCGTGGAAGGGGGCCACGGTCACCGCCGTGTCGGCACCGGCCTCGACGACCGCGCCCGCCACCGCGTCGATGTCCTCCCGGACCAGGAACGGGCTGGTGCACTGCACGAACACCACCACGTCGACCGCCGCGCCGTGCAGCGCCTCGTGGGTGTCCATCGCGTGCAGCACCGCGGCCTCGGAGGTCGCCGTGTCCCCGGCGATCGCGGCGGGCCGCAGCACCACCTCGGCCCCGGCCTCCCGGGCCGCGGCGGCGATGGCCTGATCGTCGGTGGACACGACGACGTCCGTCACCAGCCGGGTGGCCCGGCACTCCCGCACGGCCCGCGCCACGAGGGGCACGCCACCGACAGAGGCGAGGTTCTTCGCGGGCACACCCTTGGAGCCACCGCGCGCGGGAATCACCGCGAGCACACGGCGTACCGCCGGGGAGTCGGACATGGGTTGCACTCCTAGCGCAGGGTTCACAGAGGTAGATGGCGGGCTGTACCGACGTGCGGCTCCGCCGCGGGGCGCGACCCGGGGCTGGGGGCCGGCGAAGCCGCCCCTTAGGGGCGCGGGGCTGTATCGATATGCGGCTCCGCCGCGGGGCGCGACAAGCCCCCACGGCGCCGCAGCCGCCAGACGACCCGAAGAGGCACCATGGGAGGCGCTCACAACTCCCCCATCCGCCGGATGACCGGCGCCACCCGCTGCACCCCGTGCCGGTAGGCACCCCGCGCGGCCCGCCGCACGATCTGCCGCACGGGCCCGGGCTCCCGGTCCGCCGCGGGCGCCCCCGGCAGCGGGCTGCCGTCGGGTCCGAGGTGATGGCGGGCCAGGATGCCGGGCAGGTAACCGGGAGCCGTGGCGGGTGTGTAGTACGGGGTCAGCGGGGGCAGCGCCGGCGCGTCGAGCAGCTTCGCCAGACGTTCCCGCGCCGCGTCGAACGCGGTCTCGTACGCCCCGTCCGCCACGACCCCCTGCCGGGCCACCCACTCCGGGTCCGGCACCGGCCGGTGCCCCTCGTCCAGCTGGTCCCAGGAGGCGAGGCAGCCGGAGCCGACGAAGTGGTGGTTGCCGAGCACCTCGCGGACACCGAGGTCGGTCAGGACGACCGTGGGGATCCGGCGGTGCAGGGACTCCAGGGCGGCCGTCGAGCTGATGGTGACCAGCAGGTCGGTGCGGTCCAGGACCTCGCCCATGTTCCCGTACACCAGGCGGAAGTTGGCCGGCGGATCGAGCCGCTGGACCAGCTTCTGGTAGGGCTGCTCCTCGATGTGCGTGGTGTGCTCGCCGGGCTTGGAGCGCAGCTTCAGCAGCACCTCGCGCTCGGGGTGCAGCCGGGCGTGCCGGATCAGCCGGTTCAGCAGGTACGTACGGTCCCTGCGGCTGTCCGGGACGGAGGGCTGCACGGCGAACACCACGGTGTACGGGCGGTGTTCGGCCGGGGCTCCCCCGGACGCTGCGGCGCCCTCGTAGGCCGCGCCGCCGAGGAACGGCAGCGCCACCTCCGTCACCGACGAGGCGTCCGCGCCCACTCCCTCGTACACGGCCCGGAAACGGTCCGCGTCCTGGCGGGAGTTGGCGAGGACCAGGTCGGCGCCGTGCCGCAGCAGCAGGCCGTCGGCGAGCTTCTCGTAGACGACGCCGACATAGCCGGTGACGACCACGGGACGCTTCTCGCGGCCCTCCCACACCCGCTTGAGGCCGTGCAGCATGGCCTGCACGCCGCCGCCGACGAGGGCGAGCACGACGATGTCGTACGACTCCTCGGCCATCGCCCGCAGGAACTCGACGGCGGTGACCTCCCGCATCGAGTCGGCCCGCACACCGACCTCCGCGAGCTGGCGCGGGGTCGGGGTGGCGCGGCCGCGCAGCAGGAAGCCGCTCAGGGCGGGAGCCCCTTGCGCGCCCTCGCGGGGGGCGATGCGATGGGAGGTCAGCGCACCCCATTTCCAGCGGGTGTCGGAGTCCGCTAGGACCGCGATGCGCATCGGCGTCGTTGGTGTTGCTGGCGTAACTGCTGGCACGTCCACGACGCTAGGAAGCAATTCCCAGGAATGGCCCAACCGGGAATCAACGAAAAGTTAACAACAGCCCACCGCGAGCCGAACTGGCCCGTGGAAGCCGGGAAAGTACAGGGGATGCACCATTCCGACACATCGAGTTCACCCGCTGTACGGTCACCGTCCAGTTCCCCTGCCGGGCGGCCTTCTAGCGTTTCCCGGGTGCCAAAGCTTTCCGTGATCGTGCCGTTCTACAACGTGCAGCAATACGCCCCGGACACCCTCAGGAGTCTGCGGCTCAACGCCCGGAGCGACTTCGAGTTCATTCTGGTCGACGACAAATCCAAGGACGAGACACCGGCCATTCTGGAGCGGGCCGCCGAATCGCTTTCCAAGGTCGCGCAGGTCAGATATGTCCGCCATGAGGAGAACGGGGGTCTCGCCACCGCGCGCAACACCGGTCTCGACGCGGCGACCGGCGAGTACCTCACCTTCCTGGACGGCGACGACTGGCTCGCGCCGGGGTATCTCGCCGAGCTGGTGGCGGCGATCGAGGGGCTGGGCTGCGACTTCGTCCGTACCGACCACGTCCAGGCGACCGCCCGCGCCCGCTCGGTGCACCGGGCCCCGGTGGGGCTGCGCGGCGAGGTGCTGAACCCGCGCGAGGCCATCCTGCCCGCCGACCGCACCACCTCCGTGGACTACGCGTACGCGTGGGCCGGTGCCTATCACCGGCGGCTGCTCGACCGGGGGCTGCTGCACTTCACGGACGGGCTGCGGACGGCCGAGGACCGGCCGTGGATCTGGAAGCTGCACCGCGAGGCGGAGTCGTTCGCCGTGGTGAGCCTGCTGGGGGTGTTCTACCGGCGCGGGGTGGCCTCCTCGCTGACCCAGATCGGCGACGCCCGCCAGCTGGACTTCATCCGCGCCTTCGACCAGGTGATCGAGGAGACGGCGGCGGACCGGGACGCCGCCCGGCTGCTGCCGAAGGCGGTACGCACCTACTGCGCGATCATCGCCCACCACCTCTCCGACGAGGCCAAGTGGGAGCCGGGGGTGGCCAAGCGGCTCCAGGCGCTGAGCGCGGCGGCCATCAGGCGGATGCCGCAGGACGCCCTCGGCGACGTACTCGACACCATGGACCTGCGTCGCTCCGCCAAGCTGCGGCGGCTGCGGCGCCGGGTCACCACAGCGAAGGCGGCCGCCTGATGTCCCCCTCTCGTACGACGCAGATCTTCTGCGCCTCGACGCTGTACGGAGTGGCCACCCTGGCCGCCGCGCTCGACTCCGACCTCTTCGACGGCGCCGAGCGCCGGGTGCTGCTGGTGTTCAACAACTCGGCGACCCCGGAGACCACGCCCGCCCTCGACGAGATGCCGGGGTTCGCGCCGCTGCGGGACCGTTTCGACGCGGTGCTGTCCTGGAACGCGGCCATCCACCCCTTCCACCCCGGCGCCTGGACCCCGCGCACGGACGACATCCCGCTCCTGGAGCGCTATCTGCGTCTGCTGTGGGACCTCGGGGACGACCGGGTGGAGCTGGTGCTGGAGTCCATCCAGGTCACCCCGGCGCTCACGGTGGCCCAGCTGTTCACCGGCGCCCCCGTGCACGTCTACGCGGACGGCCTGATGAGCTACGGCCCCACCCGCAACAAGCTCGACCCGCTGGTCGGCACGCGGGTGCGCCGGCTGCTCCACCTGGACCTGGTGCCGGGTCTGACGCCGCTGCTGCTGACCGAGTTCGGCGTGCCCGCACAGGTCGTGCCGACGGGCGCGTTCCTGAAGGTGCTGAGCGAGCTCGCCGAGTCCGTCGAGGACCTGCCGGTGCTGCCGGACGGCTCGGCGCTCCTGCTGGGCCAGTACCTGTCCGCGCTGAACATCCTCTCCGCCGCGGAGGAGGAGGATCTGCACGTGCGGATGATGCGCGGCGCGGTCGCCCGCGGGCACCGCTCGATCGTCTTCAAACCGCACCCCACCGCCCCGGCCCGCTACAGCCGCGTCCTGGAGACCGAGGCCGACAGGCTGGGCGTGGACCTCACCGTCCTGGACTCCCCCGTCCTCGCCGAGGTGCTGTTCGACAAGGTCCGGCCCGCCCTGGTCGTCGGCTGCTTCTCCACGGCCCTGTTCACGGCGTCCGCGTTCTACGACCTGCCCGTCGCCCGGATCGGCACCGAGCCGCTCCTGGACCGCCTGACCCCGTACCAGAACAGCAACCGCGTCCCGGCGGTGCTGGCCGACGCGGTGCTGCCGGACCTGGAGCGGCGCGCGGGCGAAGACCCGCTGCCCGCCGAGGAGTTGACGGATCTGGTCACCGCGGTCGGGTTCACCATGCAGGACCGCATCTACCCGGGCCGACGCGCGACGGCGGAGAAGTACCTCGCCAGGCACCTGCGCCCACGCACCCAGCGCTACTTCAAGAAGAAGCGCCTCACCTCCCTGGGCCTGCCGGGCGGCATCCCGGAACGGCTGGCGTTCCTACCGCGCAACGCCACGGCGCGCCGGGTGGTACGGCGGGCCAGGGCGATCCGCAAGGCCGTGCGGCGCTGAGCGAAGAACGGATGAACTCCCCGGAAAGGCCGTGGAAATAGCGACCGATCATCGAGTTACTCCGTTGATTCAATGGTGGAGCGGTGTCTGTGTCCCTAGGATCACGGACACCGCCTATCCGAATCCGTGAGGCACTCATGACGAAGCTCGGCCGGCTCTACTCCCTCCTCGACACCGTCACCCTGCCGGAGAAGCTGCCCTACACCCAGTGCAGCACCTGGGAACTGCAGTTCCTGTACCTGGTGGGGCGCCACCACCTCACGGGCCGGGACCGGATCGTCGAACTGGGCTCCGGGGGCGGCGGATCGACGTACGCCCTCGCGCTGGGGCTGAGCGAGAGCCCGGTGTTCGACCGGGCGCGGGGGCGGCTGCACGCGTACGACTTCTTCCGGGTCGGCAAGGGCACCTTCGCCTCGGAGAAGTTCTTCGACCCCGGGCACCGGCCGCAGGACGACAACTCGTTCCTGGAGGACTTCAAGGGGCGGTTGGAGCCGTTCCTGCCGTTCCTGGAGATCCACGCCGGCGACCTCTGGCAGACCTCGGACCCCGAGGACACCAGTCCCGTGGAGTTCCTGCACATCGACATCGCCAAGACGGCCCGGGTGTTCCGCTGTGTCTCGGAGCGGTTCCTGACCCGGATGCGGCCCGGCACGGTCGTCCTGCACCAGGACTTCGCCGGGCCCCGGCTGCCGTGGCTGCACCACAGCACGGGCGCGCTGCTGCCGTACATCGAGATCGCGGGCCCGCCGATCCGCTCCACCCTCGCCTTCGAGGTGACGAGGCCGATCCCCGCGGACGTCCTCACACGCGTCACCGAGGACGACTACACGGTCGACGAAAAGCTCGCCCTGATCTCCGCCGTCCAGGAGAGGATCGACCGCGACCACACCGGCGGCATCCCCTTCAGGGCCGTCCTGGAACTGTCGAAGGCGTACGTCGCCCACTACGACGGCCAGCACCGGCGCGCCTGGTCGATCGCCAAGCCGCTGACCTCCGACGAGTACCTGAGCCGCACCCGCGCCGACCACTTCGAGCAGCTGAGGACGGCGTACGAGAACCAGCGGCCGACCGGTTCGAGGCTCACCCGGCTGCTGCACCGGGCCGTCGGCCGATAGGCAGCGGCGGGCCCCCACGACCGTCGGCCGTGGGGGCCCGCCCGTGTCCTCAACTCCCCAGGATCACCCGCAGGTCGGCCGTGTTCGCCTCGGTGATCTTCCACAGTTCCTGCTGGCGGCCGTGGACGTCGGTGACCGTTTTGACGTGGTCGGCGAGCAGGTCGCTCGCGCGCTCGACCAGACGGGCCGCGAGGTGGCGGTCGTGGACCGAGACGCCCCATTCCGGGCGTTCGATGTCCCGCAGGAAGTACGCCATCTTCGGGTGCGAGATCAGGCTGATGATGGGCGTGCCGACGCCGAACGGGATCATCCCGGCGTGGCCGCGCATGCCGATCACCAGCTTGGTGCGGGCGTACAGGTCGCGGATCCGGTCGTTGTCGAAGTCGTACATCGGGATGACCGGCAGCGAGATGCCGTGCTCGCGCCGCAGGTCGAAGACGATCTTCTCGTCGTCGAGCGAGTGCGCCACGCACCGCACCTCGGCCAGCTCCCCCAGGTCCCGGACGGCCTGGGCCATCTGGGCGAGGAAGTAGCCGTAGTCGTGCCCGAAGCGCAGGCCCGCCCGGTCGTACGCCGCGTTGAGGAGGATGGTGTCCTCGCGTCGCGCCGGGTCCTGCCAGCCGTCCACCAGCTGGCGCATGACCGTGGTGGGACAGGGCTGGAAGCGCACCTTGTCGTGCAGCCGCGCGGGCAGCATCGCGCGGACCTTCTCGATCGAGCCGTGGTTGCGCAGCCCGAAGAAGGCGGACCGCTCGACGAGGTGGAGCAGTGACTCACGGAAGCGGTTCGCACGGTAGGACTGGCCGTCGAAGGCGTTGAAGCCCACGGCGAAGACCGCGATCGGCACGTCGATGCGGTTCAGCAGTTCGTCGGGGACGTTCCACTGCCAGGCGCTGTTGCCGTTGGGCATGGTGTCCGGGATGAACAGCCCGCCGCCGCCGATGACCAGGCCCCGGCGGGCGTTGACGCGCTCCAGGGCGGCCTCGTCGAAGAGCCGGTGGGCGTGGACGGGGTGCCAGCGCCGGGACGTCGTGTCGGGGCCGAAGGCCAGGCGGACCGTCTCCGGCAGGAGCTTGTCGCCCGCGTTGCCCTGGCGGTCCATGTAGAAGGCCACGTGAGCGAGTTGGTCGTCGGCGCTGCCCCGCTCCTGCGCGGGCACGGCGGCCGCGCGCTGCGCCCACAGCCGGCTGGAGCGGTGCGTCGGGTCGACGGTGATCCCGGCGGTGGCGTACCGCAGGGCCTCGGTGTCGTCGCCCCGCACCCACGCCATCTGGGCGAGCCGGGCGTAGGCGGTGGCGGCCCGGTTGGGCGCGGCGGTGGCGAGCAGCAGCTGGGCCTTGGCCTCCTCGTAGCGGGAGACGCTCATCAGGGCGTGCCCGAGCACCTCGTGCGGCCAGGCCTCGTCGAGCGGGATCCGCACCCCGGACAGGACGTCGACGGCGTCCTGGTAGTCGCCGGAGGCGATGTGCGCGGCGGCGACCTTGCGGGCCACCTCGACGTTCCCGGTGCGCCGGACGTACGGGGTGCCGAAGTGGACGACCAGGTCGTGGTGGAGGCCGCCGCTCGACGCGAGGTAGGCCGCCTGGAACTCGGCGTCCGACAGCTCGAACTCGCGCCAGCGCTCCTCCGCCTGGCTGTACCCGGCCTCGCCGCCCTGCCAGGGCTTGTGCCGGCCGGTGAAGTGCAGGATCGCGGTGTCCTCGGGGACCGGGAGGTCGCCGGACAGGCGCCGCTTGACGAAGTTGTAGCGCGGGTCCAGGCGCACGAAGTCGCCGTCCAGGACGGCGTTGAGGATGCCCTGGTCGTGCTTGTCGAGCTCGTAGTCGCCGGTGCGGCCGCACCGGTCGAGCCGCGCGCAGAACTCGTCGGTGAGGTACTCGCGCTGGATGACGAGCAGACCGGAGTTGAGCTTGTGCTGGCCGTAGAAGAACTGCGGTACGGCGGCCAGCCCCTCGCGCAGCCGCAGGAGTTCGCCCAGGTCGCCGAGGACGACCATGTCGGTGTCGAGCGTGATGATCGTGTCGTACTCGCGGATCCTGAACACGTCGAGGATGAAGTACGCCTTGCGAACCAGGTAGTTGTCCTGGTCGCCCTTCTTGTACGCGTCGTAGTGCGCGTCGTCGACCCGCTTGAGCACGATCCGCGGGTGCAGGGCGCGGATCCGGGCTATGGAGCCGGGGCGCAGGTCGTCGTAGAGGACGACGAAGTCCTCGCACACGCCCGGGTTGGTCAGGGCGAGGCTCCTGAGGAGGGTGAGGAAGCCGGGCAGGTAGTTCTCGTCGACGTAGGACGCGAAGGCGATACGGCGCTTGCCGGTGAGGGCGTGGGCGTCGGTGACGGGAGCCTGGGTGGCAGGCGGGGCGGTGGTCATCGCAGGGAGATCCTCATGTCGGTCACGCTCTGGGCCCGCTGCATGACCCAAGCCTTCTCGCTGGTGTACTCGTGCACGGAGGTGATCGCGAGCTTCATCGCCTCCTGGACGCGGTAGGCGCCGCTCTCGTAGAAGTCGAAGCCGATCAGGTCCAGGGTGGGGCTGACGTCCAGGAAGTCCAGCAGGTACAGCATGTTGAAGCCGGTGGTGGGGATGCCGGACCAGACGTCGGTGCCGAGCCTGCCGATGTTGCGCACGGGCCAGCGCAGCGACTCGTCGCCGAGGAAGGTCTGGGCGCCGGGGACGAGCCGGTTGCGCAGCGAGTACTTCCAGTCGCCGGAGATGCCGCCGAACACCAGCCGGGTGGTGACCTGTTGGTCCCAGTTGAAGCCGTGCTTGTGGATGGTGGCGTGGATGTCGGTACGGCTGCCGGTGTGCCGCGGGTCGATCCGGTACGAGTTGAAGCGGACCACCAGGTCGTACGCGTCGATCTCGGCGCCCAGCGAACTGGCGCCCACGCGGCCGGAGTTGGCGACCAGGCAGATCGACTTGCCGGCGATCTGGTTACGGAACTCGCCGAGGCTGATCCAGTGGACCTCGCCGATGGTGGGGTCGGCGACGGGGCCCCGCATCCGGTTGCGGCGCTGCTCGGCGTAGAGGGCGAGGGCCTCGGTGAGGGAGGCGAGGTCCGTCGACTCGGTGGTGCGCAGGTCGAGGTACTGGCTGAGGAGTTCCTGCCGGTCGGCGACCGGGGCCTCCTCGGCGGCCAGCGCGAGGAGCGCGGCCACCAGACGCGGCTCGGCCTCGGTCCAGTCCCCCACCGCGTGGGAGGCGAGGCCCTCGGCCCAGACGTCGGTGGCGGCGCGCCCGGCGAACTCCGCGGCGCGCGGGTTCTGGCGCTTCAGCAGGGCGAGCAGTTCGCGCTCCTGCTCGCCCGCGCGCCGCAGCCCGGCGATCTTGGCGCGGACGCCGAACCCGTCCTCGTCGGTGAGGGAGAGGTACTTCTCGTACGCCTCGACGGCCTCGGTCTCCTCGCCGAGGGCCTCCAGGAGCCGGGCGCGCAGCCGCCAGCCGGCGCGGGAGTTCCTGCGCTGGGCGAGGACGGTGTCGCTGATGACGAGCGCGAGGTTCAACTCGTCGTCGTAGCCGCACTCGAGGGCCTTGTTGGCGACGGCGAGCAGGGCGTCGAGCAGGTCGCCCGGGATGCTGTTCGACGGGGTGGTCGCGCCCTTGACGGCCCGCTTGAGCAGGGCGGTGGCGCCGCCTGCCGGGGCGGGCGCGGGGGCGGTGGTGGCCGTGGTGCCCCACACCACGAGCAACTTCCGCAGGCTCTCGGCGAGTTCGACGCGACGCCGGTCGATGCTGCCGACGACCTTCCCGCTGTGTACCGCGCAGGCGCGCAGGCAGTCGTCCAGCTCCCCGCCACGCGCCCGTGCACGTCTCTTCTGGACCGTCGTCATGGCACTCCTGTTTCGTCTTCTTACCAAAGTCGAGGCGAGTTCTTGTGCTTTGCATCTTGCGTGGGGGGATTCGGGGGGAATTTAGGAAGCCAAAACGACATCCAGGTGAACTGACCGGGACCGGGCGGCCAATCGTTGGGTGGGCGGCCGAGACATCCTTGTGATTCGGACTAATGTCCCTGTGTGTATCCGCAGGAACAGCTGTCGAGGGGATGTCCGTGACCACGATGACCGTCCGCGAGGTGACGCAGAAACCCCCGCGGCCGGGCCCGGCGGCGCCCCGTGAGCCCAGACTGCGCGCTCTCGACGGACTGCGTCTGGTGGCCGCGCTGATGGTCGCCGCGTACCACTACGGCGGCCGGGGCGGCGAGGTCACCGAGGCCTGGGGAACGTCCGCGAAAGACCAGTTCCCGACGCTGTCCGGGTATTTCGCGTACGGCTGTCTCGGTGTGCAGGTGTTTTTCGTGATCAGCGGATTCGTGATCTGCATGAGCGGCTGGGGCAGGCCGCTGACGTCGTTCTTCGCCTCCCGCGCCTCCCGGTTGCTGCCCGCGTACTGGGCGGCGGTCCTGCTCGTCACGGCGGTGTTCGCGCTGCCGGTGGTCGCCTACCGGGCGGTCTCCCCGAGCGACGCCCTGGTCAACCTGACGATGCTTCAGCAGCCGTTGGGCGTGGACCGGGTGCTCGGCGTGTGCTGGACGCTGTGGGCGGAGGTCCGCTTCTACGCGCTGTTCGCCCTGTGCGTGGTCCTGCCGGGCGCCTCCCGGCGGCGGGTGATCCTGTTCTGCGCGGGCTGGACCCTGGCGGCGGCGATCACCGAGGCCGCGCACCAGCCGCTGCTCGAGGTCGTGCTGATGCCCGAGTACGCCCCCTTCTTCATCGGCGGCGTCGGCCTCTACCTCGTCCACCGCGACCGGCGGGACGTGTACGCGTGGGGCATCGTCGGCGTGAGCTTCCTGATCGGGCAGCACTACGCGGTGCGGAGCCTGTGGAACGCCGCCGATCCCGACGCGTTCGCGCACCGCACCACGGTGGGGATCGTGGCCGTCGTCGCCCTGGGCTTCCTCGCCGTCGGCGCGATCGCGCTGGGCTGGCTGCACTGGGCGAACTGGCGCTGGCTGACGGTGGCCGGGGCGCTGACGTACCCCTTCTACCTGGTCCACGAGCACCTCGGCTGGGTGGTGATCCACGGGCTGCACATCGGGCTCGGGGTGCCGTCGGCGCCGACCTTCGCGCTGACCGTCGTGGCGATGCTGGCGCTGGCCTGGCTGCTGCACCGGTACGTCGAGAAACCGCTGACCCCGAGGCTGCGATCGGCCCTGGCCAAGCCTCGGTGAGACAGACGGCCTCGGTGAGGCAGACGGCCCGGACCGGCCGGTGCCGCACGGTCACCTCGCGGTCGGCCTCGCGCCGGGCCCGTACCGTGCCTCGATCCCGGCGATGATCATCGCCAGCCCCTCCTCGAAGTGCCGGTCGTAGTCCTCGAAGAGCTCCGCACCCGCCGCCGCCGACAGCGGGAAGTCGGCCATCAGGCGGGCGCGTTCGGTCACGTCGAAGCCCTCGCGGCGCTCCCCGGGCAGCGGCTCGACGCCCTGTTCCTCGGTGACGAAACCGAGGGTGTAGAGGTACGTCGTCGAGATCGCCCGGACCGCCTCGGCGAGGGTGAAGCCGGCGCCGGTGAACAGGCGGAGGTTGTCCTCCATCTGCTGCGCGTGCACCGGGCCGGTGAACCGTGAGCCGCTGAAGACCTTGGCGCCGTCGCGGTAGCCGCGCAGCGCCGTGCGCAGTCCCCGGTTGCTCTTCAGCAGCCGTTCCTGCCAGGTGTCGTCGGCGCCGAGCGGGGTCCCCTCGGCCATCCGGCGGTACATCTGCGTCGCCATCTCGTCGAGCAGCGCCTGCTTGTCCTTGAAGTGCCAGTACAGGGCGGGCGCCTTGACGTCGAGTTCCTTGGCGATGGCACGCAGGGTCAGGCCGTCCAGGCCCACCTCGTCGAGGAGCCTGAGGGCGGTGTCCGCCACCCGTCGGCGGTCCAGGGGCACACGTCGTTCCGAGTTCACGCTTGACAGCTTAACGCCGTTAAGGGCACGCTCGGGGACGTCATCACTTAACAACGTTAAGGAGAGTCGTCGCATGCGTACCGATCCGCACACCGACGTACTGATCGTGGGCGCCGGACCGACCGGCCTCGCCCTCGGTGTCGACCTGGCCCGGCGCGGCGTCGCGGCGCTGGTCGTGGAGAAGGCCGACGGGCTCTTCCCCGGCTCGCGCGGCAAGGGCCTCCAGCCGCGCACGATGGAGGTCTTCGACGACCTCGGCGTCCTGGACGCGATCCACGAGGCCGGGGGCGGCTACCCGGTGGGGATGATCTGGCAGGACGGCGAGCGGGTGGGCGAGCACCAGATGTTCGAACCGGCCGAGCCGACCGAGGGCTCTCCCTACGACAAGCCGTGGATGGTGCCCCAGTGGCGCACCCAGGAGATCCTGCGGGCCCGGCTGGCGGAGCTGGGCGGCCAGGTCGCCCTCGGCCGTGAGCTGACCGGCCTCACCCAGGACGCGGACGGCGTGACCGCGCACTTCGCGACCGGCGGGGACCTGCGGGCCCGGTACCTGGTGGCGGCGGACGGCGGCCGCTCGACGGTGCGGCGCGCGCTCGGCATCGGCATGACCGGCGACACGGTGGACCCGCGGCCGATGCTGGTGGCCGACATCCGCGTGCGGGGCCTGGACCGCGAGAACTGGCACATCTTCCCGCCGCGCGGCGAGGGCGAGGGCTTCCTGGCGATCTGCCCCCTCGCGGGCACCGAGGACTTCCAGATGACGGCCCAGTTCCCCGAGGGCAGCACGGTGGACGTCTCACCGGACGGCGTCCGCAAGGTGGTCGCCGCCCGCTCCCACCTCGCCCCCTCGGACGTCACCGAGGTCCGCTGGGCCTCCGACTTCCGCCCCCGCACGGCCCTCGCGGACCGCTTCCGCGCCGGCCGGGTCCTCCTCGCCGGCGACGCGGCCCACCTCCACTCCCCGGCGGGCGGCCAGGGCCTGAACACCAGCGTCCAGGACGCCTACAACCTGGGCTGGAAGCTGGGCGCGGTGCTGCGGGACGAGGCGCCCGCCGCGCTGCTGGACACCTACGAGGAGGAGCGCCGCCCGGTCGCCGCCGAGATGCTCGGCCTGTCGACCAGCATCCACCGGGGCGAGGCCCGGCGGGGGGACGCGACGCGTCAGCTGGGGCTGGGGTACCGGGAGTCGTCCCTCACCGAGGAGACCCGGCCGACGGCGACCCGGGTACGGGCGGGCGACCGCGCACCCGACGGCACCCTGGGCGGCGTACGCCTCTTCGACGCCTTCCGGGGCCCGCACTGGACGCTGCTGGCGGTGGGCACCGAGGCGCCGGAGCCGCCGAAGGGGGTGCGGGTCGTCCAGGGCGGGACGCAGACCTCGTACGGCACGGGGCTGTTCCTGGTGCGACCGGACGGTTACGTGGGCTGGGCGGGCGACACGGCCCGGGGGCTGACGGAGTACGTCACGCGCATCGGCCTTCTCCCGTCACGCGCTCGCGACTGACAGCTTCACCGCGAACCCGAGGAACAGCGCCCCGGCGGCCGACGTCGCCCCCGCCGACAGCAGCCTGCGGCGCCGGAAGGCGGCCGCGAGCCTCGTCCCGCCGAATATCAGCGCGCTGAGGTACAGGAAGCTCGCGATCTGGGCGAGCGTCCCGAGCACGACGAAGGACAGCGCGGGATAGGCGTACCCGGGGTCGACGAACTGCACGAAGAAGGCGACGAAGAACAGGATCGCCTTGGGGTTGAACAGGCTGATGACGAACGCCCGCCGCAGGGGACGCTCGTCGGCCGCGACCGGCTCCGCGGCCTCCCGCACCGCCTCCCGACGGGTCCGCCACATCCCCCACGCGGCCCGCAGCATCCCCACCGCCAGCCACGTCAGATACCCGGCACCGGCGTACTTCACGATCCCGAACAGGACGGCGTTGGCCTGGAGCAGCGAGGCCACCCCGGCCGCCGACAACGTCATCAGCACGGCGTCCCCGCACCACACCCCGGCCGCGGCGGTGTACCCCGCCCGCACCCCGCGCCGGGCGGCGACGGACAGCACGTACAGCGAGTTGGGACCGGGCAGCAGCACGATCAGGACGAGGCCCGCGAGATAGGTGGGGAGGTCGATGACACCGAACATGTGCAGGAGTGTCGCACGCTAGAACGCGTCCGAGGGAACGTGTTTTCCCCACACCTCCCGCAGCGCGTCGCACACCTCGCCGACCGTCGCCCGGGCCCGTAGCGCCTCCTTCATCGGGTACAGGACGTTGTCCTCGCCCCCGGCGGCCTTCTTCAGGGCGGCCAGGGCCGCGGTCACCGCCGACGCGTCGCGCTCGGCGCGCAGTCGGGCCAGCCGCCGCGCCTGCCGGGCCTCGATCGCCGGGTCCACCCGCAGGGGCTCGTACGGCTCCTCCTCGTCGAGCCGGAAGCGGTTCACCCCCACCACGACCCGCTCGCCGGAGTCCGTCTCCTGCGCGATGCGGTAGGCGTTGCGTTCGATCTCGTCCTTCTGGAAGCCGTGCTCGATGGCCACGACCGCGCCACCGAGGTCCTCCACCCGCCGCATCAGGTCGAGCGCCGCGCTCTCCACGTCGTCCGTCATCCGCTCGACCACATAGGACCCGGCGAAGGGGTCGACCGTCGCCGTCACATCGGTCTCGTACGCCAGGACCTGCTGGGTGCGCAGCGCCAGCCGCGCCGACTTGTCCGTGGGCAGCGCGATCGCCTCGTCGAAGGAGTTCGTGTGCAGGGACTGCGTACCGCCGAGCACCGCCGCGAGCCCCTGGACCGCGACCCGGACCAGGTTCACCTCCGGCTGCTGGGCCGTCAGCTGCACGCCGGCCGTCTGGGTGTGGAAACGCAGCATCTGCGACCTGGGGTTCCGCGCGCCGAACTCCTCCCGCATCACCCGCGCCCAGATCCGGCGCGCGGCACGGAACTTGGCGACCTCCTCCAGGATCGTCGTACGGGCCACGAAGAAGAAGGAGAGCCGGGGCGCGAAGTCGTCGACGTCCATGCCGGCCGCGAGGGCCGTGCGGACGTACTCGATGCCGTCCGCCAGCGTGAACGCGATCTCCTGCGCGGGCGAGGCGCCCGCCTCCGCCATGTGGTAGCCGGAGATGGAGATCGTGTTCCACCGCGGCATCTCGGTACGGCAGTAGCGGAAGATGTCGGCGGTGAGCCGCAGCGAGGGCTTCGGCGGGAAGATGTACGTGCCCCGCGCGATGTACTCCTTCAGCACGTCGTTCTGGATCGTGCCGGTCAGCTTCCCGCCCGGGACGCCCTGCTCCTCCGCCACCAGCTGGTAGAGCAGCAGCAACAGGGCCGCGGGCGCGTTGATCGTCATCGACGTCGAGACCTGGTCCAGCGGGATCCCGTCGAACAGCACCCGCATGTCCTCGATCGAGTCGATCGCCACCCCCACCTTGCCGACCTCGCCGTGCGCGATCGGGGCGTCGCTGTCGTGGCCCATCTGGGTCGGCAGGTCGAAGGCGACCGACAGCCCCGTCGTGCCGTGCGCGATCAGCTGCCGGTAGCGGGCGTTGGACTCCGCCGCGGTGCCGAAGCCCGCGTACTGGCGCATGGTCCAGGGGCGGCCGGTGTACATCGACGGGTACGCCCCGCGGGTGAAGGGATACGCGCCCGGTTCGCCCAGCTGCTGTCCCGGGTCCCAGCCCGCCAGGTCCCCGGGACCGTAGACGGGTTCGATGGGCAGTCCGGACTCCGACTCGCGCGTCATGATGGGCCGCCTCCCGCTGGGTCAGTGCTCGCCGGTTCCCCACCACCATGCCGCGCCGTTCGCGACCAGTCATCCGCGGGAAACCATCTGTGGTGACACCGGTGCACACCGGCGGTGAGAGGGCGGGGCGGCGGATGCGTACAGAGGGCATGCGGACAGCGATGGCGGCGCTGGTGGCGGCGGTGGCCGTGGGCGGCTGCACCGTGCAGGCGCCGCAGGGCGACGGGAAGGGCCCGGTGCGGATCGAGCTGCCGGAGGACTCCTCCGCCCTGTCCGCCTCCCCCCGCGCCGACGACGGCAAGCCGGGCGCCGCGCCGACGAAGGCCGCGCCCGAGGTCCTCCTCGCCCCCGGCGACCGCGGCCGTGACGTACGGGAGCTACAGGCCCGGCTGCGTCAGGTCGCCTGGATCTTCGAGGGGCCGACCGGGACCTACGACGAGGCGACCGAGGAGGCCGTCAAGGGGTTCCAGGGCAAGCGCGGGCTGCCGAGGACCGGCGAGACCGACACCGTCACCTGGCGGCGGCTGCTGCGGATGACGCACGAACCGGGCCGGTGGGAGCTGTACCTGATGGGCGGCCAGCCCGCCGCCGCCCCGGACCCGCGCTGTCTGACCGGCCGGGTGCTGTGCATCAGCAAGTCGAGCCGGACCCTGCGCTGGATGGTGGACGGCCGGACCGTCACCACGGCGGCCGTGCGGTTCGGCTCGGAGTACACCCCGACCCGGGAAGGCGTGTTCCGCGTCTACTGGAAGTCCCGCCACCACGTCTCGACGCTCTACGACTCCCCCATGCCGTACGCGATGTTCTTCAGCGGCGGCCAGGCGGTGCACTACTCGGCCGACTTCGCGGCCCGGGGCTACGGGGGCGCCTCGCACGGCTGCGTGAACGTACGGGACGAGGCGGTGATCGCGGAGCTCTTCCAGGAGGTCCGCGACGGCGACAAGGTCGTCGTGTACTGGTGAGCTGTGGGGCGGGGGGGGGGCCCGGGGGCCCGGTCCCCCCCCCCCCCCCGGGGCCCCCCCCGGGGGGGGGGGGGGGCCCCCGCGGGGGGGGGGGGGCCGGGGGACATACGCACAATCCAATCAACGCCCGCGCCGGCCCC